>JBBEWH010000246.1:0-12830 GCA_037414955.1 Actinomycetes bacterium KLBMP 9797 | reverse complement strand
GAGCAATTGTCAAGACTTGTGGATGAGAGATCTTGATCAGGCGGCGGTGACGGCCTCGGAGGCCGGGGTAGGTACGGGGCGTTCGACAAGCTTGCCGCGTTCGAATCGGGCGCCGGCGCGGACGAGGGCGACGAGGTGAGGTGCGTTGACCGCCCGCCAACGGTGTTGTGCGGCTTCGATGAGCTTGAACGCCATGGCCAGGCCGGCAGCCTTCGAGCCGGGGCCCTTGGTGACCTTGGTGCGGTGCCGGACGGTGGCGAATGTCGACTCGATCGGGTTCGTGGTGCGCAGATGGATCCAGTGCTCGGCGGGGAAGTCGTAGAAGGCCAGCAGCTCGTCGAGATCGTCGGTGATCTTCGCGACGGCCTTGCCGAACTTGGCGCCGTAGGCCAGCTTGAACGCCGCGACGGCGCGGCGGGCGTGGTCGCGGTCCTCGGCGTTCCAGATCTCGGCCAAGGCCCGTTTCGCTGCCGGGTGTGCCGACTTGGGCAGCGCCGACAGCACATTGCCGATCTTGTGGAACCAGCAGCGCTGCTCACGGGTGGTCGCGAACACCTCCCGCAACGCCGCCCAGAACCCCAACGCTCCGTCCCCGACCGCGAGGACCGGGGCGCGCATGCCGCGTCGGGCGCAGTCACGCAGCAGGTCCGCCCACGACCCGGTCGACTCCCGATAGCCCTCGGCCAAGGCGATGAGTTCCTTGGTGCCGTCGACGCGCACGCCGACGATGACCAGCAGGCACAGTTTCTGCTCGTCCAGGCGCACGTTCAGGTGCACGCCGTCGGCCCATACGTACACATAGTCCACACCGGACAGATCCCGGTCACCGAACGCGCGGGCATCGTCCTGCCACTGCACGGTCAGCCGGGTGATCGTCGCCGCGGACAGGCCCGAACCGCTGCCCAAGAAGCTCTCCAGCGCCGGCACGAAGTCCTGTGAAGACAGACCATGCAGGTACAGCAGCGGCAACACCTCGGTGACCTTCGGCGACTTGCGGCACCACGCCGGCAGGATCACCGAGGCGAACCGCTGCCGCTCGCCGGTCGCCTCGTCGACGCGCTTGTCGTTGACCCGCGGCGCGACCACCTGCACCGCCCCGGCCGAGGTCAACACCTGCCGCGGCTGGGCGCGGCCGTTGCGTACCACCAGACGCCGGCCGTCCTCATCACGCTGGTCGGCGTGCGCGGCGATGTACGCGGCGACCTCCGCCTCCAGAGCGGCGGCCAGCATCCGCCGCGCGCCGTCACGCACGATCTCGTCGATCAACGAGCCGCCCACCGTGGGCGCGTCCGGCGCGGTCGCTGGCGTGGCGTCATCGGGGTTGACTACCGTGAGCACGGGCGTACCTTCCCGACCCGCGTTGGCGCGCGGGCCTTACTCGATTCCCTGGACTGGACTCGTCGGGAGGGTACGCCTCCCGACCCTCATCCACAGGTTTCGAGCATTGCTCTTCCGTACCACCGCCGTGATCAGGTCAGTGATCACATAGCCTCGTTCCATGGATGATCAGTTCCCGCGGCGGGCGCTCGGCCGCACCGGGCTCGCCGTCACGCCGGTCTGTGTCGGCGGCAGCCCGCTGGGCAGCATGCCGGAGGTCTTCGGGTACGACGTCAGCGGCGAGCAGGGCACCGCGACCGCGCTCGCCGCGCTCACCGGGCCGTTCAACTTCCTCGACACCGCCGCCGGCTACAGCGACGGCGAGAGCGAACGGCGCATCGGCGAGGCGCTGCGCCGGGTCGGTGGCGTGCCGGACGGGTTCGTGCTGGCCACGAAGGTCGACCGCGACTTCTCCACCGGTGACTTCTCCGGCGACCAGGTGCGCCGCTCCGCCGAGGGCAGCCTCGAACGGCTCGGGCTCGACACGCTGCCGCTGGTCTACCTGCACGACCCCGAGCACATCAGCTTCGCCGAGGGCGTGGCGCCCGGCGGCCCGGTCGAGGCGCTCATCGACCTGCGCGACCAGGGCGTGATCGAGCATCTCGGCGTGGCCGGCGGTCCGGTCGACCTGATGGCCCAGTACCTGCGTACCGGCGTCTTCGAGGCGCTCATCACGCACAACCGCTGGACGCTCGTCGACCGCTCGGCCGGCGACCTCATCGACGAGGCGGTGTCGCTGGGCGTCGGTGTGGTCAACGGGGCGCCGTTCGGCGGCGGTGTGCTCGCCAAGGGCACGGCCGTCGTCTCGAAGTACGCCTACCGCGAGGCCAGCGACGAGGTGCTGCGCCGCATCCGGGCGATGGAGGAGGCGTGCGCGGCGCACGGGGTCCCGATCGCGGCCGCGGCGCTCCAGTTCTCGTTGCGCGACCCGCGGATCACCTCGACGATCGTCGGCATCTCCCGTCCGGAGCGGGTCGCCGCCACCGCCACGATGGCCAACTGGCCCATCCCCGACGATCTCTGGGCCCAACTGGCCCCACTGACCGCTCCCCCAGCCCTCTGGCTCTCATGATCAGGGCGTCCCTGTAGTCGCTAGAACTACTTGAGGGACGCCCTGATCATGAAGGTGTTAGCGGTGTTGGAGCCAGACGTTGGGTTCGATGTAGACGCCGTGGTCGGCGGGCCGGTCGATGGCGAGCGCGCTGAGGCCGCCGGGGATGATGTACTCGCCCGAGTCGGGAAACGCCATCCCCGTCCAGGTCTCCCAGTCCGCGACCGTGCCGGTGAGCACCTGGGACCTCGGCGCTGGCGCGAGCAAGCGGGCACCGAGCCGCACGTGGGTGCGGAGCCAGGGATCGAACGGCGCGCCGTCCGGGCGGGTCCAGGTCAGATACCGCTCGATCGGCGTCAACGGGTACCGGTCCTTCCTCGTCGGACGTACCGGGCAGATGATCCGCTCGCATCCCAACTCCTCGGCGACCGGATGGAAGGCGCGCAACAACTCCCCCGCCAGGCCGCGACCGCGCTGGTCGGGCCGCACCTGGGCGGCGAGGATCGCCAGCGTGTCGGGGCGGTCACCGGCGTCGTGCTCGCGCACCGCCCGGGCCAGGCAGTCGTGATACCCGTCGGGCAGCTCCGCGACCTCGCCACTCCAGCGCAGCGGCACCGCCCACCCGGCCGCCACCAACTCGTCACCGCCCGAGACCAGTACCAACTCCAGATCGGCGAAGAGCGCACGGATCCGGCCCAGATACCGGTCAGCGACGCGGTCGTGGAAGATGAACTCCGGCCAGTCGCCGGCAAGCACCCGATCGAGCTGCTCCTTCGCCCGGGGACGGGCATGCAGGCGTTCCGCCCTGACTGCCATGCCGGGATTATCCGCGAGCGCGGGGCCACGGGCGCACGGGCACGCGGCGTAAGCTGTTGAAGCGCACAGCGAGGGTGAAAGGGGTGATCATAATGACCGTGACACTCGACCTGCCCAGCGACGGCGTGATCACCCGCACGACGTTCGAGAATCTCCCGATTCCGGCCCGCCGGTGGGCCTGGGAGCTGCATGACGGAAGGCTGGAGCTGGTCCACATGCCGGTCACCTTCTGGCACTGGCAGATCATCAACCTCATCCTCGACTACTGGCGCCAGCTCGGCCACGAGGTGGCCGGCGAGCAGTACGTGGCGGACAGCGGGTTCGCGAGGGGCGGCAGCGGGCGGAACAACTACGTCGCCGACGGTGTGGTGTTCGTCCAGGAGCATCGACCGAAGCCGCGGGAGACGACGCACGACGCAGCGGTCATCCATGCCGTGGTCGAGGCTGTCTCGGACCGGAGCGAGGAGAATGACGCCGTCGATAAGTTCAAGGTCTACGCGTCACTAGGCGTCCAGCACTACTGGATCGTGCGGGGCGACACCGACGCGGAAACCATCGACGGCATGATCACGATGCACGAGCTGCGCGAGGGCGTCTACGAGGTCACCGGCCACCGCTTGGTGTCCCACTTGGTTGGTGAGTGAACCCAACGTTCCATGATCAAGGCGTCCCTCATGTAGTCCTAGCGACTTGAGGGACGCCCTGATCTTGGGGATGGCGTACGGTGGCGCAGTGACGGTCAAGGTCCAGGTCACCTGGTGGGGGCACAGCACGGTCTGGGTCGAGGACTCGGGCGTGCGGCTGGTCACCGATCCGGTGCTCGGTGACCGCATCGCCCACCTGCGCCGGATGCGCGGTCCCACGCCACGCCTGCCGGGCACACCGGACGCGGTACTCGTGTCGCACCTGCACGCCGATCACCTCGACGTAGCGTCGCTGCGCCGGATCGGACCGGAGGCCACGCTGATCGTGCCGGACGGCGCCGGCGAGTTCGTGCGGCGCCGGCTCGGGCCGGCGTTCGCCGGACGCTGCGTCGAGCTGGCGCCCGGCGCCGACGTCGCGGTCGGTCGGGTACGCGTCCGCGCGGTGCCCGCGAACCACCACGGCGGCCGCGGCCCGTGGTCGCGGTATCGGGCGGCCGCGGTCGGCTACACGGTGCACGGCGCGGCGAACACCTGGTTCGCCGGCGACACCGGGCTGTTCGACGGGATGGCCGACCTGGGGCCGCTGGACATGGCGCTGGTGCCGGTGGGCGGCTGGGGGCCGACGCTGGGCGCCGGCCATCTGGACCCGTACGGAGCGGCGGAGGCGATGCGCCGCGCCGCGCCGCGCGAGGCGGTGCCGATCCATTTCGGCACGTTCTGGCCGGTGGGGATGGCCCGGGTACGCCCGGACCGGTTCCACAATCCGGGACGTGACTTCGAGCGGTTGGCGTCCGTGATGGCGCCGGGCACCAAGGTCAGCGTGTTGGCGCCCGGTGACGCGCTGACGGTGGCCGCCCGATGACGGCGACGCTGAGCACGCTGATCTGGCTGGTAGTGGTCGTCACGTTCGGTGCGGTGGTGCCGATCGTGCCCACCGGTGCGGCGGTGAGCGGGGCGGCCGCCTACGCCGCGCACCAGAACCCGATGCACGTCGTGCTCGTGGTGCTGGCGGGGGCCGGCGGGGCGTACGTCGGCGACCTGGCCATGTACGCGATGTGCCGGTGGGGCGGCGAGCAGTTGGCGCGGCGGCTGCACTGGCTGCGCGACCCCGAGCGGCTGGAGCGCACCTCGAAGCGGCTGGCGGAGCGGCAGATCTCGGTGCTGCTGGTGTCCCGGCTGGTGCCCGGCGGGCGGGTGCCGATCCTGCTGGCAGCGGCGATCATGGGCATGAGCTGGCGAAAGTTCGCCGGCGCCAACGGTCCGGCGTGCCTGCTCTGGTCGACGGTCTACGCGGCGATCGGCATCTTCGGATACGCGATCTTCCCGGAGCCGTGGCAGAGCGTGCTCGCCGCGGTCCTGCTGGTGCTGCTGATCTCCCAGACGATGGCGATGGTCAGCCGGCGCCGCGCCGCCTGACTCTCCATGATCAGGGCGTCCCTGAAGTAGTTCTCACGACGTGAGGGACGCCTTGATCATGGGGGTCGGGCGACGGGTCCGGCGAGGGATCACGCAGGCCCAGCTGGTCGAGCCAGCCCAGCAGCGTCGCGTGCACGGCGTCCGGGCCCACGATCGGGTCGCTGCGCGGGTGCCAACCGGCCGGGTAGAGCAGCACCGCCTCGGTCTGCCAGCCGCCGAGGCCACCGTGGCTGCCGACCAGTTCCTCGAACGCGGCCACCTCGTCGGTGCCCGGCTCGACCATGCTGATCAGCACCAGGTCGCCGACGTGGTCCACCTCCTGGTGGCGCAGCAGGTCGGCGCGGGCCAGCGGGCCGTACGGCGCCAGCGGGTCCTCGCCCTCGACGGTGCCGTCGCGCAGCCAGTGGCGGCCGCGCCCGCCGAGCGCGACCGGCCCGGCCTCGCCGTCGTCCACCACCACGACGCCGATGCCGGGGTGCGCGGCCAAGCCGGCCAGCAGACTCGGGTACACCGCGTCGATCTCCACCCGGGTCAGCCGGCCCGGGTATCGGGTCAGGTAGACCATGCCCAGGTTGCCGGACGCGATCACCACGGTGGCGGGATCGCGCTCCTCGATGTCGCGGGCCTCCTCGTTCGCGGGGCCGAGCGTCACCTCGCCGTCGTGGGTGTGCTTGCGGATCGCCGCCCGGGTGGCCGCGGCGGTGGCGCCCTCCCGGGCCACCGCCTCGGTGAGCAGCGCGTTCACCCGGCCCCACGCCTCGGCGGTGCCGGTGGCGCCGACCACCTGGCGGTGCCCGTTGCCGTTGGCCAGCTTGGCGACCACGTCTTCGAGCGTCTCGCCGTACCGCTGCCGGAACGTGGCGCCCTGGCTCTGCCCATGGTCGGAGAGCACCACGAGGTGGTACCGGCGGGCCGCCTCGGCGCCGAGCCGCTCCAGCATGCCGAGCACCTGGTCGAGGGCCTCCAGGGCCTGCAGCGACTCGGGCCGGGCCGGGCCGGCGTGGTGGGCGACCTCGTCGTAGTCCACGAAGTCGCAGAAGATCACCGGCGTGCCCCGGGCCATCTGCTCGGCGATCAGCGACACGTTGAGGTCGCGCAGCAGGGTGGTCGCCGGGCGCAGGGCCAGGAACGCGCCGCCGCGGCCGACCCGCGGGCGTACGTCGCGGCGCCGCTGCACCCGGGCCTGGTGCAGCTCGCGGATCAGCTCACCGATGCCGAGGACGACCGCGCGGGTGAAGCCGTACGGGCTGGTCATGAACGCCGCGTAGCCGCGCGCCGAGCGACCGGGCAGCGCGGCGTGGCTGACCGTGAGCAGGCAGGTCTCGGCCTCGCCGGAGAACGCGTTGCTGATGCTGACACCGCCGTCGCGCAGCAGGCCACGGCCGGCCGCCAGCCGCTTCTCCACCTCGGCGGCGTCCTTGGGGCGGCTGGTGACCATGAGGCGGCGGGTGTCCTTCTCGTACCAGCGGAACGCCGGCACCCGCCGCACGTCGCCGTAGAGGATGCCGGCCTGCGCGGCGGGCGTGGTCGCGGGCAGGCCGGTGTGCCAGGCGGTGAGCCGGTGGCTGCGGGTGCGCAGCCAGCGCCCCACGTTCGGCAGGTTGCCGGCGCGCACCGCCCAGCGCAGCAGCGGCGCGGGCACCCCGTCGAGCTGGATGATCAGCAGCCCGTCGGGGCAGCGGTCCGCGGCATCGGGCCCGTGACGGCGGCGGACCCGGCTCATCAGCCGGACCGTCTCACTGACGAACGCGTCGTCGGTGCCGGCGTCGGCGAACCAGTTGACCAGCGCGGCGAGCGCGACCGCGACCCAGGACGCGCCGAACACCACCGGCAGGTTGGCGGCGTGCGTGTCCGGGGCGAGGGCCAGCGCGACGTAGAGCACGATGCCCTGCACGCTGGCGCCCAGCACCAGGGCGCCGAAGCCGCCGAGCACGGTGGCGAGCGCGAGCAGCAGCGGGCGCAGCAGCGCGCCGACGCCGGCGACCAGCACGACCAGGCCGAGCAGCCCGACGAGGCCGCTCGCGGTGACGCCGGGCATCAGCCAGAAGGTGCCGGCCAGCACCAGGAACGAGGTGATCGCATTGCGGAGCAGGGACCGGATCCGGCGCATCGTGGGCCGCCAGCCGCGCAGTGCCCGCAGCCCGACCCGGACCCGACCGGGACGGGCCGCGGGGGCGTCCTGCGCCCGATTCACGGTGGCCACCTGACAAACGATGGCACAACCAGTCACGCGCCGGCTCACGGACACCCGCCGATCTCATGATCAGGGCGCCCCGCGGCGACGCGGATCTCCATGATCAAGGCGTCCTTGTCGTCGTCCTAACGACGACAAGGACGCCTCGATCATGGACGGGGGCGCGGCAGGACGCCTCCCAGGTCCTGGAGCGGGCGGACGGGCGCGGCGACACCGGGGTACGCGGGGCGGGTGTCGGTGAACAGCCAGGCGTCGAAGAGGGCGTCGAGCCGCTGGCCGGACACCCGCTCGGCGAGCGCCACGAACTCCGCGGTCTCCCCGTTGCCGTTCCGCTTCGCCGCGTACCAGCCGCGGATGATCCGCCAGAACGCGTCGTCACCCACGGTCATCCGAAGTGCCTGCAGCGTCATCGCGCCGCGGATATACACCGAGTCGCCGAGCAGGTCGAGATCGGCCGGACCGGGGTCACCAGGCGGTGGCGACCAGATCGTCGGGACGTCGGCGAACTCGACGTAGTAATAGTCGAAGGCCTGCTGCGGGGTGAAGTCGCCGAGGTGCTCGCCCCAGAGCCACTCCGCATACGTCGCGAACCCCTCGTTGAGCCAGATGTCGTCGTAGTGCCGCATCCCGATGCTGTCACCGAACCACTGGTGCGCGATCTCGTGCGCGACGACGTAGGTGTTCGCCACCTCGGCGAAGAAGTCCAGCGAGTAGATCGGCCGGGTCTGGAGCTCCAGGGCGAACACCAGGTCGCGGGTGTCGTCGACGATCGCACCGTTCGCCTCGAAGGGGTACGGGCCGAACTGGCTGACCAGGAAATCGGTGACCTCGTCGGTGCGCCGCACGGCGTCGCGCGCGAAGCCGGGCGGCACGTCGGGATCGATGGCGATCACGGTCGGCCGGCCGTCCCGCCAGGTGGTCTCGACATCGAACTCGCCGATCGCGGCCGTCGCCAGATAGCTGATCATCGGCGTGTGCTGCGCCCAGCGCCACGTCGTCCAGCCCGCCACGGTGGACCGCCCGCGCGGCACGCCGTTGGCGATCGCCGCCAGGCCCTCCGGCACCGTCACCGCGAACGAGTAGCTGGCCTTGTCGAGCGGGTGGTCGTTGACCGGGTACCAGCTCGCGGCGACCTCGGGGAAGCCCGCGATGATCGCGCCGTCGTCCGTGGGGATGAACCCACCGGGCCAGGTGTTGCGCGGAAACTGGATCGGGAACAGCACGGGCACACCGTGGTAGCGCACCTCCACCGTGAAAGACGTCCCCTTGCGCAGCGTGCGCTGGATGGTCAGCTCCTGGCCGGCCCGGAAGTACGCCGCCGGCCGGCCGTCGACCCGCAACCCGTCGATGGTGAGCCCGACGAAGTCGAGGTTGAAGCTGGACAGGTTCTGCGTGGCCCGGGCCCGGATGGTGGCGCGCCCGGTGAGCAGGTCGGTCGCCGGCTGGTACCGGATGTCCAGGTCGTAGTGCCGCACGTCGTACCCGCCGTTGCCGTAGGTCGGGAAGTACGGGTCGCCGAGGCCGGGCGCACCCGGCCGGAAGCCGCCGCCGGCGTCGGCCGGCGCGGCACCCGCGGCGGCCAGCAGCACGCCGCACGCGAGTGAGCTGATGAGCCGCCGAGTTCGCATCGCCTGAGCGTAGGTGCCGGCGCCGCGCGGAACAGCAAAGTCTTGGACAGCCAGCTCGCCTTGATCATGGAGAGGGCTCGTTAAGGTGGGGGCATGCGGCTGGCCACCTGGAACGTCAACTCGGTCAAGAGCCGGTTGCCGCGACTGCTGCCCTGGCTCGACGAGAAGAAGCCCGACGTCCTCTGTCTACAAGAGACCAAATGCGCCGCCGACGCGTTCCCCGCCGCCGAGGTCGGCGAGCTGGGATACGAGGTGGCGGCGCACGGCGACGGCCGGTGGAACGGCGTGGCGCTGCTGTCCCGGGTCGGGCTCGACGGTGTAGTGCGCGGGTTCGACAAG
The DNA here is from genome assembly GCA_037414955.1 of Actinomycetes bacterium KLBMP 9797. Classification (GTDB taxonomy): domain Bacteria; phylum Actinomycetota; class Actinomycetes; order Mycobacteriales; family Micromonosporaceae; genus Phytohabitans. Next base: position 3,365 of record JBBEWH010000246.1, on the reverse strand, counting down.
GAGCCCGGCTTCCCCGACCCGGAGACCCGTGCCGTGTCGGCCACCTGCGGCGGGCTGCGGGTCTGGTCCGTCTACGTGCCGAACGGGCGCACCCCTGACTCGCCGCACTACGCGTACAAGCTGAACTGGCTGGCGGCGCTGCGCGACGCCCTGGCGGCGGAGCTGGCCGCCGGCCGCCCGACGCTGGTCTGTGGCGATTTCAACGTGGCGCCGACGGACGCCGACGTGTGGGACGCGGCGGCGTTCGTCGGCGCGACCCACGTGACCGCGCCCGAGCGCGACGCGCTCGCGCGCCTGCTCGAGGTCGGGTTCACCGACGTGGTGCCGCGACCGATGAAGGGCCCGCACCCCTTCACCTACTGGGACTACCGGGCCGGCATGTTCCACCAGAACATGGGCATGCGGATCGACCTGGTGTACGCGAGCACGGGCCTGCCGGTCGAGTCCGCGTACGTCGACCGGGAGGCCCGCAAGGGCAAGGCGCCGTCGGACCACGCACCCATCGTCGTGGACCTGAACGTCTAGGCGAGGTGGAGATCGTGCTGAGTCCACAGCGGGTGCCCCTGCCCGGCTTGCCGCCCGCGGTGACGATCTGGGAGGTCGGCCCGCGCGACGGCCTGCAGAACGAGTCCGCGGTGCTGCCGCTCGACGTCAAGCTGGAGTTCCTCGACCGTCTCGCCGGCGCCGGCCTGCGGGTCGTCGAGGCCACCAGCTTCGTGCATCCGAAATGGGTACCCCAGCTGGCGGACGCCGACGAACTGCTCGCCCGGTTGGCGCCGGTGCCGGGCGTCCGGTACCCGGTGCTGGTGCCCAACGAGCGTGGCCTCGACCGCGCACTGGCCCGCGAGGTGCGCGAGATCGCGATCTTCGGCAGCGCCACCGAGACGTTCGCCAAGCGCAACCTCAACACCACGGTGGACGGCGCGCTGCGGATGTTCGAGCCGGTGGTGCGCCGGGCCCGCGCCGAGGGCCTGGGCGTCCGGGGCTACCTGTCGATGTGCTTCGGCGACCCGTGGGAGGGCGAGGTGCCGATCCCGCAGGTGGTCGGCGTGGCCCGCCAGCTTCTCGACCTGGGCTGCGACCAGCTCTCCCTCGGCGACACGATCGGGGTCGGCACGCCGGGCCACGTGACCGCCCTGCTGCGCGCCCTGGCCACGGCCGGCGTCGGCGTGGACCGGCTCGCCGTGCACTTCCACGACACGTACGGTCAGGCGCTGGCCAACACGCTCGCGGCGCTCCAGGCCGGCGTCACCACCGTGGACTCGTCGGCGGGCGGGCTGGGCGGCTGCCCGTACGCGAAGAGCGCCACCGGCAACCTGGCCACCGAAGACCTGGTGTGGCAGCTCCAGGGGCTGGGCATCGAGACCGGCGTCGACCTGGGAAAGCTGGTGGCGACCAGCGCCTGGATGGCCGGCCAGCTGGGCCGCCCGAGCCCGTCCGCCGTGGTGCGCGCCCTCAGCTCTCCCGCTCCTTGAGCCACTGCGCGTCCTTGAGCCACCGGCTGCGCGCCCTCAGCTCTCCTGCTCCTTGAGCCAGCGGGTGTGCGCCTCCGAGGCGGCCTCCTTGCCGGTGCCGAGCGCCGCGCCGATCTCCGACCACGAGGCGCCCGCCGCCCGTGCGGTGCGCACGGCGAACTGGCGACCGTAGCCGGCCTTCCGCGCGATCACCTCGCTGAGGGCGAGCAGCTCCAGGGCCTCGTGGCGGCTCAACGGCTGCTCATCCGGGTCGTCCGGGGACGCGAACGCGTCGCGGGCACGCAGTTCGTCGTAGCGCGCGACCGCGGTCAGCAGCGTAAACCGGCGCTCCAGCTCGTCGGGCGACACCTAATCTCCCCCTTCCTTCCATGACGCGACAGGGCCCACCAGAGGTTGCCTGAACGCTACCTCCACCACGCCAGCGAGGCGCCCCGCACCACTTCCGCCTCCAAGAGGGCAGCCCTCTGGGGCCCTCGCCCAAGAGGGCAGCCCGGTGGGGCCCTCGCCCAAGAGGACAGCCCGGTGGGGCGTGAATTCCCCATAGGGGAGCTCTATACCCGTCCAGCGGGTGAGAGGGCTGCCCTCTTGGGGCGCGGGCGCGACCGCAGACGCGGACGCCGACCCGACGCGGTGTGGGGCCGCGGACGCCGATCCCGACGCGCGCGGAGCGCGGGCGGAGCTCGCTCAGCGGGAAAGGGCGGCCAAAGCGGCGCGGACGGGGAGGTGGTGCACGGCGCCCTCGAACGCGAACTCGCCGCGGCAGAACCGCGCGAACATCCGCCAGCCCGGCGGCGTGGCCAGCAACGCGTGGAACGCGCCAGGCCGCCGGGTGTACGCGGCCAGCAGCCGCCGCCCGGCGCGCATCGCGGGCCCCAACGTCGCCTCCACAGTGGAGACGTAGCCGGCCAGGTCGTCGCGGGCGGCGGCGGCACCGGCGAGCGCCCCGGACCGCAGCGCGAAGCTGATGCCCTCGCGGGTCCACGGTTCGAGCAGGCCGGCCGCGTCGCCCGCGACCACCACCCGCCCGCGCCGCAGCGGGGAGTCGTCGGCGCGGCACCGGGTCAGGTGGCCGGAATCGTGCAGCGGCTCGATGCCGGCGAGCCCGAGCCGCTCGACGAACCGGTGCAGGTAGCGCTTCGTCTCCGGGCCCTGGCCGCGCGACGCGATCACGCCCACGGTGAGCCGGTCGGCCTTCGGGAACACCCACGCGTACGAGCCGGGAAGCGGCCCCCAGTCGATGAGCAGCCGGCCCCGCCACCGCTCGGCGAGCGCGCCGGCGGCCGGCAGTTCCACCTCCAGGCCGAGATCCACCTGGGCGAACCGGACGCCGACATGCCGCGCCGTCACCCCCGAGGAACCGTCCGCGCCGACCACGGCGCGCGCGGCGACCGCCGTACCGTCGGATAGTCGGACCGCGACGCCGCCTGCGCCCTCCTCCAGGCCGCGGACCGTGACCCGCTCGCGAATCTCGGCGCCGGCGTCGTGCGCGGCGCGCCGCAGCGCGTCGTCGAACGTCTCCCGCCGCACCATCGCGAGCAGCGGCTTCCCGCCGTGTCGCCGGGTGAATTCCCGGCGGCCGTCGCGGGTGAACGTGGCCCGGTCGACGTGGTCCTCGGCCGGCACCGTGATGCGGTCGCGCACCGCCGCGAGCGAGGTGCCGATCAGCCCGCCGCCGCACGTCTTGTAGCGGGGGTGCGCGGCCTTTTCGAGCACGATGGTGCGCGCGCCCGCCCGGGCCGCGGCGTACGCGGCGGACAGCCCAGCCGGCCCGCCACCGACGACAGCGACATCCCACTGAGCCACGCCTGGAGCGTACCTTCGTGATCAGGGCGTCCCTCAAGTGGGTCTCACGACATGTAGGGCGCCCTGGGGCCGAGGGCCCGGGGACCC
>JBBEWH010000245.1:0-7831 GCA_037414955.1 Actinomycetes bacterium KLBMP 9797 | reverse complement strand
TTCCGGGGGCGCAAACACTGTGTTTTGGAGCGTTGCCGGCCCGCCGTTACCCCGAGGCCAGGGTCACCGTGCCCAGGCGTTGGGTGGCGCGGGTCAGCGCGACGTAGAGGTCGCTGTGACCGCGCGCCGACTCAGCGACGATGCGGTCCGGCTCGACCACGATCACCGCGTCGAACTCCAGGCCCTTGGCCTGGCGCACGGTCAGCACGACCACCTGACTCTCCAGATCCGGCTGCTCACCCACCGCCGCCTCGGGGATCTCCCGCGCCACCGCGTCCACCAGCGTGCTGGGCGCGATGACGGCCAGCCGGCCGTCGCCGATCGCGGCGACCTCCCGGCTCGCGAGCTTGCCCAGGTCGCTCCGCGGACCGGACCACAACCACGGGGGTACGCCGGACTCGCGCACCGAACGCGGCGGCTTCAATCCGGGATCGATCTCGGCGAGCACCTCCGCCGCGACCGCCATGATCTCCGCGGGCGTGCGGTAGTTGACGGAGAGCTCGGCCTGCCGCCACCGCTGGCCGACGTACGGCGCGAACACGGTCGCCCACGACGACGTACCGGACAGGTCGCCGGTCTGCGCCACGTCGCCCACAACGGTCATGGACCGGCTCGGGCAGCGCCGCATGAGCAGCCGCCACGCCATCGGGGAGAGCTCCTGCGCCTCGTCGACGACGACGTGGCCGAACGCCCACTTGCGGTCGGCGGCGGCCCGCTGCGCGGCGGTCAGGCGCTCGTTGGCCGCGTACCGCTCGGCGAGCCGCTCCGCGTCGATCACGTCGCTGGCGGCGAGGATCTCGGTTTCGGACTCGTCCTCGAAGTCGAGCGATCCGGAACCCAACACGATCTCCAGCGCCCCGGCGGCGTACGCCACCTGAAGCTGGCGCAGCCGCTCGGCCGCCGCGGCGGCGCTGGCCTCGTCCTCGCCGAGCAGTTCGGCGGCCTCGTCGAGCAGTGGCACGTCGGCCGGGCTGAAGCCGCCCCGCGGGTCGCGCCGCAGCAGTTCCCGTTCCGCGGCGCTGAGCTGCGGCGCCGTCCTCTCCAGACGCTCCTGCTTGGCGAACAGGCCGGCGACGAGTTGCTCCGGCGTGAGGATCGGCCAGAGCCAGTCCAGCGTGCCCAGCAGCTCGGGGTTCTTGCGCAGCTCGCGGCGCACCTCCGCGAGGTCGGCCTCGTCCATGTACTGCTCGTCGCCGGGAGCGTCGTCGCCGCCGAGCGCCTCGTGCGCGTACGGGTCGAAGCCGATCTTCTCGGCCACCTGGTCGGCGAGCGCGTGCACGATCTCGGTGTCGAACAGCGGCCGGGCGAGGTTGTGCGGCTTGCCGGAGCGCCGCGCCCGCTCGCGGGCCCGGCGGATGGTCTCCGGCGCGAGCCAGTACGTCTCGTCCTCGACCGTGACCGGCAGCGCCTCGTCGGGCGCGCGCTGGCGGTCGTGCACGGCCTCCGCGAGCACGTCGGCCATGACCGCCCGTCCCTTGATCTCCGCGACCTCCACGGCCTCCGCGCGCCGCGCGCGCACGCCGGGGTACAGATCGGCGAGAGTACGCAGCACCACGCCGGTCTCGGCCAGCGACGGCAGCACCTGCGAGATGTACCGCAGGAACGTCTCGTTCGGACCCAGGATCAACACGGCCCGGGTGGACAGCTCACGGCGGTGGGTGTAGAGCAGGTACGCCGCGCGGTGCAGCGCCACGGCGGTCTTGCCGGTGCCGGGGCCGCCCTGCACGACGAGCACGCCGTCGAGCGGCGCCCGGATCACCCGGTCCTGTTCGGCCTGGATGGTCTCGACGATGTCCCGCATCCGGCCGGTGCGGGTGGCGGTCACCGCGGAGAGCAGGGCGGCCTCGCCGGTCAGTCCCACGTGCCCTTCGTCGTGCGCGGCGTCGAGGTCCAACACCTCGTCGTCGAGGTCGACCACCGTGCGCAGCCGGGTGCGGATGTGGCGCCGCCGGCGCACGCCATCCGGAGATGCGGCGGTCGCCAGGTAGAACGGCCGGGCCGCGGGTGCCCGCCAGTCGATCAGCAGCGGCCGGTAGTCCCCGGAGTCGTCGAACAGGCCGATGCGGCCGATGTAGCGGCTCTCGTCTCCGCCGTCTCCGCCGTCTCCCGGAGGTACGTCGAGGTCGATGCGGCCGAAGCACAGGCCGTTTTCGACGGCGCTGAGCTGCGTCAGCTGCTCGGTGTAGAGGGTGACCCCGCTTTCCCGCTCGGATCGTGCCTGCGGCGTGCCGCCGGTCTGCCGCAGCAACTCGGCCAGCCGCTGCGACGCCTGCGCGCGCATGCCGTCGAGGCGCTCGTAGAGGGTAGTGACGTACTCCTGCTCGCGAAAAATTTCGGCGGAGTTCCTTGACGCCGAGTTGCTTGACAAAGCGCCCCCTTGTGGGTCTACACTGGCGTGGTGCAACGGCAGCTTTAGGCTGCCATTTTTTTTGTTGGCACTCAGCCGTTAAAGATAGCGCACTCGGGGCCTCCCTGTCATGATCGGGACACGTGGCCGTTGACCACACCGCACCTCCACCGCCTAGGGTGGAATGTCGGCACTGGCCGGAAAGGGAAATCCGTGACGCATTCAGTACCAGGTGTGAGCGAACCGGCCAACGGGGAGCCCGAGACCCCGTGCCAGCACTGCGGCCTCGCACTGACCCGAGACGACATCTGGGGCTGGGTCCACGCCAACGGCCAGTATCTCTGCTACGACCCGAACACCGGAGAGCCGATGTCGCTGCCGGCCCAACCCGCGGCGCGGTGACCTCGCACAGCCCGACGCCTCTCGGCGCAGGTCCCCTCGGCGCAGGTCCCCTCGGCGCGGCGCTGGCCGGGTATCGGCCGCGCACGCCCGACGAGGCGGCTGACGTGGTGCGGCTGCGCGACGTGCTGGCCGGCGGCGGCGATCCCTGGAGCCGGGCGACTCCCCTGCACGTCACCGCGTCGGCGGTCATCGTGCACCCACCCACGGGCCGCGTGCTGCTGCGGTGGCACGCACGCCAGCAGGCGTGGCTCCAGGTCGGCGGGCACGCCGACCCGGGCGAAACCGACCCGCTGGCCATCGCGCTGCGAGAAGGTCGCGAGGAGACCGGCCTCGACGACCTCGCGCCCTGGCCCGACGCCACCCTGCTCCACGTGGCCATCGTGGCGGTGCCCGCAGGCGCGCACGAGCCGGCGCACGAACACGCCGACCTGCGATACGCGCTCGCCACCGCACACCCGGAAGCGGCTCGCCCGGAGCGCCCGGACGCGCCACTGCGCTGGATGTCGGTGCCCGAGGCGGGCGAGCTGACCACCGAGCCGAACGTCCGCGAGACACTGCGACGGCTGTCACTCTGAATCTCCCGTAGCGCCCTCTTGCATCTTCCTCGCGGAGGCGTACTGTATCGATTTAGAAGCTTACTGGATCGATGCAGAACCCGGAGGTCACGATGGGACCCGCTGGCATCCTCGCCATGAACGCCGTCAACGACCACGTGCTGTCCGCGCGCCCCCACGCGCCCGTCGTACCGGAACCGCCCCGCCGGCCCGCGCGGGCGGCACCGGTACGACGGGCGACCGCCCTGGTGCTGCGCCGCCTCGCCGACCGCGTCGAACCCGCCTGCTCCCCCCTCCCATCCTCATGCCCCCCACCCTCATGATCAAGGCGTCCTTCACGTCGTCATAGCGACTTGAAGGACGCCTTGATCATGGAGGTGACTGACGTACGTATCTCGGCGAGGTGGCGGATCTCTCGACGCGCGTGACTCGCGAATCTGTATCGGTGAGCTTGATGCGACATGGCGACGAAGGCTTCCACTACAGTGACCACTCGCACCGATGGATCGCCCCACCCCACATCGAGCAAGACCTGTGGGAAGCAGGGCTACGGGCGCATCTCGCCCTTCATCTGTCCACAATGGGTGGCCCGCCGGGCAGGCCGGAAGACCTGCCAGAATGCCCACCGATCCGGGTACCGCGCGCGCCGCGCACCCGCCGGGCACCGCGGGTAGTCCGCCTCCCCCAACAACGCGCGAGCTAAACCCACCCTCCCGTGATCAAGGCGTCCCTCAAGTCGTTCTAGCGGCGGGTGGGGCGCCCGGGTCCTGGGGGGCGGGGGTATCAAGGCGCCCCACCAGACGTCATCGCGACTGGCGGGACGCCTTGATCATGGGGGCCGTCTATGCGCGCCGGCTGGCCTCGCGCGCGATCTCGGTGCGAGAGTGCAGATTCAGCTTCGCCAAGATGTGCGAGACGTGCGTCTGGACGGTCCGCCGGGACAGGAACAGGTGCGCCGCGATCTGCGGATTCGACATGCCGTCCGCCACGAGCCGCGCCACCCTCACCTCCGTCGGCGTGAGGCTGTCCCACCCGTGGTCCGCACGCCGATGCCTCGCATGTGGACCGCGCCGGATCCCGTACGCGCGGAAGGTCGCCTGCGTGCGGGCCAGATCCCACTCCGCGCCGAGTTCACTGTAGAGGGAGAAAGCCGTCGTGAAGTGTGCGCGCGCCGCGGTGATGTCACCCCGCTCAGCGAACGCGATCCCGGCCGCCTCCAACGCCTGCGCCCTCGGCAACGGCCGACCCGCGGTCTCGTAAAGCTCAGCTGCTCGCAACAGGAGGTCCGGGTCGCGGTCGAGCAGCCCTCGGCAGTGCGGCGCCACCGCCCGCCGGTGCGGCACATCGGAAGTTCGAGCGACCACCTCCGCCCGTTCGGTGACAGCATTGGCGACTTTCTTGTCGTCCACCGCTACTGCCAGTCGTACCGCGTCAGCGAGCAGGTCTGCGGTCACCTCGACCTCTTCGGTCTCGGACAGTGCCTCCATCAAGACGGCAAGCGCGTCGGAAGGCTTGTCGGCACACTCTCGCTCGAGGCTGCGCGCCAATGTGAGAGGACCGTTGACTCGGGCGGCGAGACCGTCCGCGTAGGATTCTGCCTCGGCGAGTTCGCGCGCGGCGTCGACGTCATTGCGATGCAGCCGAATCGTGGCGGCAACGGCATGGTCGTTGCAGCCAGCGACCGGACCCTTTGATGCGACAGGACCCGCATCGATCTCCGCCAAGGCGTCGTCCCAGCGCCCCATAGCGAATAGAAGCTCGTTTATTACAGCCTGTGCCTGACCAAGTCGCACGACATTGCCAACTGCCTCCGCCAACCGCCGTACTTCCACGGCCGTCTGGATGGCTGCCTCATACCGGTCGAGGTTTCCCAGCGTGACAGCCTTGTTCACTCCACTGAGAAGGGACAGCTCGGCCAGAGCTGGATCACCCTCCGCTACAGCCGAGGCTTCATCAAGCAGCGGCAACGTCTCCTCTATCTCGCCTCGCATGCCACGTACGAGCGCCATTACGCCCAGTGCCCAGCCCTTGGCCCATGTGTCGCCGAGAGCTCTGGCTTGCGACAATGCCTCTTCGGCTACCCGCCCGGCTGCATCCACTTGCCCGAGGATGCAGTGTGTGCGCGCGGCTAGCACTAGCAAGCGGTTCCGATACCGCGGCTCGACCTCCGCATTGGCAAGCGTATGCTGAAGATCGCGCAGATACTCATCCGTCCTGCCGTCGATGACGCGACACTGTGAGAGCGTCCAGTGTAGATCAACCAACAGATCTGGTCGCCTAATGTGGGCAAGCGCCATGCTGGCAACCTGGGTAGCCTCAGCAACCGCACCAACCCGACAGAGGGCGTCGGCGAGGCGGCATACAAGGTAGTCGTGTGGCGGGATGCCAGCTGGCATCCCGTGGACCACGGTGCGCAGCAAAGGAATAGCCGCATTCGGGGCACGGCCAACGAGCTGCTGGGTCGCCTCCGTCAACCACCTCACGAGCCAGTCGTCCGCGACGATGCCATCCAACGAGTCCAACGCCGGCATGAGCTGCCGCGCCACCCGCTCGGGCGGGGCACCGCCCTCGGCTAATTCATGGGCAGCATCCCGATGCCACGCGGCACGGATCGCCGCTGGCATCTCCTCGTAAAGCGCCGCACGAATCATCGGGTGTCGGAACGCCAGTTCGGTGCCGTCATCACGGAGAACGCCGGCGAGGATCGCCTCGTCGAGGATCGGGAGCAGGCGGGCAACGCTCTTCTGAGATACCAATGCGAGGTCTGATACCGAGAACTCGGTACCCAGCAGGGCTGCAGCGCGTAGGACTCCGCGTACAGACGCCGAAAGGAACTCCAACCGGTCGGCGATCGCGGCCGAGAGGGATAGTCGACTCCGCCGGCCGGTCGCTTCCACGCAGCCCTCGGTGCGGACCAGAGCACGGCCGCGATCCAACGCGTCCACCAGTTCGGACACGTAAAGCGGGTTGCCCCCCGCTCCGGCGGCGAGGTCCAAGAGCTGCGGTCCGGGTGATCCACCGGTAGCCCACGCGACAAACTCCGCGACCTCGTCATCGTTGAGACTGTGCAGTCGAAGGAGACCATCGGGCTCGATCGCTCGCCGGAGCGCCAGAAGGTCGTCACGTCGCGGCACCGGCCGCATCACGCCAACGACCAGGAGCGGAAGTTGTGGCACTGAATGCGCAAGGCGGCCAAGAGTTTGAACCGTCGCTGGGTCAGCCCACTGGAGGTCGTCCACGATCAGCATGACCGGAGTCGTGGCGCAATACTCGTCAACGGTCGCCAGCAACTGCTCGGTAGCAGCGGCTACCAGGTCAACACGGTGGACTGGGTCGACGCGGTTGACGGGCGCGGTACCCTCGGCTAGGAGTGCGGCGAGGTCTGACCGGCCCGCGCCAACTGGCGCGGACCTGACCACGTTGAGAAGCGGAAGCAGTGGGAAGGCCTGGCTCAGCTCATCGCATGTGGCCCACAGCACCCGACATCCGGCCAACCGAGCTTCCTCGGCCATGGCGCGCACGAGAAACGACTTGCCGATGCCCGGCTCACCCTCGACCAGGGCCGCCCTGCCCCGCCCACCTTCCAGCCCGGTCACCCAGTGCCGGATCCGGTCGACCTGACGCCGGCGACCGATGAGAGAAGGCGCTAGACGCGTCTCGATCATCGCGAACCTGACCTTCCGCCCGCTGCCACGGACACCTGGTGTTCACCTCTCATACACGTGCGGCGCCGCTGAAGACGCTTGAGAAACCTCCACCCGATGAGCCAATTTGCAAGTCTGACCTGCAATTTGCAAGCCCCCGACCTGCGCAATGACCTCCACAAATGCTCCGGACGATGGCATGAAACTATTGACAGTGATCGCTCGCATACCGTTAGCCGAGCGTTCAACTGCCGTTAACCTTATAGATAAGTTCTGCCCTCACCGTTTGTGACTAAGCCTGGCCAGGGTGTAACCGGAGGCAACCCATGTCAGGAGTACCCCCATGACGACCAAGCGCCAGCGGGCAGCCGTCATCGCCACGGTGATGGCCGCTTTCGCCGCAGCGGCCGCATCGACGATCGGTGCCACGATCGTCTCGGCCATTACCTACCACGGGGGCGGTGGCCTCTGATCTGTGCGGCCATCACCGTCGGATCGAACACCACCTCCACGGATCTCCGTGGGACAACCAACCAACAAGATGCAATGATGCCCCCCGAAGTCCCATCTGTGAAGACCCATCCTGCAACTTGCACCAAGCCGTATCGCAGATGACGAAAAGACAAGATCCGGATCGCCCATGAGCGGTGGCAGGATCCCGCGCCGCCACCGCTCATCCCAACATCGATCAAGGACATTCACGCTGATCAAGGGCAAATGCACACGCATTGGAGATCAAACCGTGTGCCTGAGGCCTTGATCGGCGCGGGAGAGGCCTTCGTCGGTGCGAAGGGGGCCGCCGCGAGGGGGCGGCTTCCATGATCGGGGCGTGGGCCAACGCGCGACTAACACCAGGTTGTCGCCACGCGTACCACTGCCGCGGT
>JBBEWH010000244.1:0-19892 GCA_037414955.1 Actinomycetes bacterium KLBMP 9797 | reverse complement strand
GCCTTCGTGGGTGCTTCGGGGGCCGCGGGGGGGGGGGGGCTGCAATTAGGGGGGCGCCCCTCACGTGGTTCTCACGACGTGTGGGACGCCTTGATCATGCGGCGGGGTAGTGGGCGACGGCGGCGTGCATGCCGGAGCGTTCGGGCTGGTCGGCGAACGGGCCGCCCTGGCGATCCGGGTCTGGTCGCCACTGCGGCGTCCACACCAGTCCGGGCTCGACCACCTCGAAGTCGTCGCCGAAGAAGCGCAGCACCTCCTCCGCCGTGCGCAACCCGCCCGGCGTGGCGGTGCGCTGCTGGTACACGCCCTGCACGGCCTTCGCCTGCGCGGCGATGAAACCTTCGGCCGCGCCGTGCGACACGACCATCCAGCTGCCCGGGACCAGCCGCTCGCGGAGCTGGGCGACCGAGCCGTACGCCTCGTCGTCGTCCGGTACGAAATGGAGCAGTGCCACCAGCAGGAGCGCGACCGGCTTGTCCAGGTCGACGACGGCGCGCACCTCCGGGCTGTCGAGGATCTCCAGCAACTCGCCCGGCCGGCGCAGGTCGCCGAGCACGGCGGCGGCCCGCGCGTTGCCCTCGAGCAGGCCCCGGCTGTGCATGACCGCGACCGGGTCGATGTCGACGTAGACCACGCTCGCGTCCGGCGCGACCTCCTGGGCGGCCTGGTGGACGTTGCCCTGCGTCGGCATGCCCGACCCGATGTCGAGGAACTGCCGGACGCCCTGGCCGACGAGGTAGCGCACGGCCCGGCCGAGGAAGTCGCGGTTGGCGCGGGCGATGTCGGGCACGAGCGGCATGGAGTCGATGACCTTCGCGGCGGCCTGCCGGTCGGCCGCGAAGTTGTGCACACCGCCCAGGTAGTAGTCGTACATCCGCGCCGCGGTCGCGGTGTTGACGTCGTCGCCGAGCCGCTCCCGCGCCTCTGCCCAGTTGCGCTCTTCGACCTCGCCGTACCGATCCGCCACCACGACCTCCTCCGCGAGCACACGTGTGGGCCCCAGCCATCCCGGGTACGCCGACCGTAGACGAACCATGGAGGCATACCATGCCCGAGAGCCCGGTCAAGGATAAGAACTACAACCTAGTCTCGGTGCTCCACCTCTCGCTGGAGAGCGTGTGGCGCATGGCGACGTACCGCCAGGACGCGGAGCGGGACGGCGACATCGAGCTCGCCAAGCGGCTACAGACCGAGAGCGTCTGACGCGCATGGCGTACCGGATCAAGCCGGAACCGACGTTCGCGGAGGAAGCGGGGATCAAGCTCGCCGACCGGCCAGCTGCCCTCTACCAGCTGCTGGTACTCGCGACGCTCTTGTCGGCCCGGATCTCCGCGGCGGTGGCGGTGGCCGCGGCGCGCGAGTTGTTCGCCGCCGGCTACCGCACGCCGGACGCCATGCTCACGGCGAGCTGGCAGGATCGGGTGGACGCGCTGGGTCGCGGCCATTACCGCCGGTACGACGAGCGCACCGCCACGATGCTGGGCGACGGCGCGCAGCTGTGCAAGGAGCGGTGGCGCGGCGACCTCCGCCGCCTGCACCGCGAGGGCGATGGCGACACCCGGGCACTGCGCCGCCTGCTGACCGAGTTCCCTGGCATCGGGCCGACCGGCGCGGACATCTTTCTACGCGAAGTGCAGGGGGTGAGGCCGGACGTCGCACCGTATGTGGATCGTAAGGTCGCGGCGGGCGCGAAAAAGCTCAGTCTTCCGTCGTCGGCTGAGGCGATCGCCCGGATGGGGCCGCGCAAGGAGTTGCCGCGGATAGCGTCCGCGCTGGTGCGGGAGGCGTTGCGACGCTGACCTTCCCATGATCAAGGCGTCCCTCAAGTAGTTAGAACTACTTGAGGGACGCCTTGATCATGGTTTTGGGTCGCGGCGGTCGGCCAGAACGAACGCGCCGGTGAGGGGCAGCGCGGCGTAGGCGAGGAGCAGCACCAGGGCCAGCCACGGGGGTACGAGCTCGGCCGGGCCGGGGTCGGCGAGCCGGTCGACGAGGTTGGGCAGCATCACCGCGTCCACCCGGTCCGGCAGGAAGTTCGCCACGGTCGGCGCGACGAAGAGCAGCACCACCAGGGTGGTGATCGCGCCCGCCGTGGACCGGACGATGGCGCCGAGCGCGCCGGCGAGCAGCGCGATGACCGCGACGGACAGCCCGTCAATCAGCAGGCCGGGCGCGTCGTCGGCGAACGAGCGCTCGTTGAAGCCCATCGTGCGGTCGCCCGCGAGCAGCCGGGCGACCGCGTACGTGACGCCGGTGATCGCCAGCCCGACGCCGAACGCGACCGCGCCGACGACCGCGGCCTTGCCCGCCAGCAGCGCCCGGCGGCGGGGCACGGCGAGGTAACCGGCCACCGTCTCGGTCGTGACGGCCAGCACCGCGACGACGGCCATGCACATCTGGACGAGCGGCAGGAACCCTTGCTCGGGCGCGGCGGCCCGGAACGTCGCCTGGCGCTCCGGCGGGCGCCCGTCCCACACCGAGGCGGCGTACCAGACGAACAGCGCGCCCAACAGCACGCCCAACGCGGCGACGCCCACGGCGTACACAGTGGATTTGAGGGAAGTGAGCTTGAGCCATTCGGCGGACAGGATGTCGGTCATCGGGCGCCGTACTCCACGCTCGTCGCGGTCAGCTCCAGGTAGGCGTCCTCCAGCGACGCGGTCAGCGGCGCGGCGCCGTGCAGCGGGATGCCGTGCCGCGCCGCCAGGTCGCCGATCTCACCCACCTCGAGCGCCGTGACGTCCAGGGCGCCGTCCGGACCGGGCCGCACCGCGCCGCCGGCTTTCTCGAGTACGGCGACCAGCTCGGCCGGCCGCGGCGAGCGGACCCGGACGCCCCGCCGGAACCGGTCGGCGAGCTCGCGCACGGACGTGTCGGCGATCAGCCGCCCGCGCCCGATCACGATGAGCCGGTCGGCGGTCAGCTCCATCTCGCTCATCAGGTGGCTGGAGAGCAAAACGGTGCGCCCCTGCGCGGCCAGGGAGCGCATCAGCTCGCGGATCCACCGCACCCCGTCCGGGTCGAGGCCGTTGACCGGTTCGTCGAACACCAGCACCGGCGGGTCGCCGAGCAGCGCGCCCGCGATGCCCAGGCGCTGCTTCATGCCGAGCGAGAAGTCGCCCACCCGCTTGCGGGCCACCCCGGCCAGCCCCACCTGCTCCAGCACCTCGACGACCCGCGCGCGGCCGATGCCGTTGCTGCGCGCCAGGCAGCGCAGGTGGTTGACGGCGCTGCGGCCACCGTGCACGGCCATCGCGTCCAGCAGCGCGCCCACCTCGTGCATCGGGCGGCGCAGCGTGGCGTACCGCCGGCCGTTGACCACCGCCTCGCCCGCCGTGGGGGCGGCGAGGCCGAGCAGCACGCGCATGGTCGTGGTCTTGCCGGCCCCGTTGGGGCCGAGAAAGCCGGTGACGTAGCCGGGCTCGACGCGGAACGACAGGTCGTCGACGGCGGCGCTGACGCCGTACCGCTTGGTGAGATGTCGCACTTCGATCATGCCGCCAGGCTGCCGGACCGGCGGCCCGCGCACATCTGCCCGGGGACGGACCGACCGTGGTCCGAGGCGGCGGCCGCCCCGGTACGGATACGGTCTGACCATGGACGACGCCGAGTCGCAGCGCCCTGGGCTGCTGAGCCGGCCGCTGCGCCGCAGCGAGTTGGTCGCGCTCGACTGCCTGGCGGCCGCGGCGTACGTCGGTTTGTTCCTCGGCGGTTTCGGCACGGACGCCGTGGGGGTCTCGGTCTCCGCGCCGGCGTGGGTCCAGGCCCTGCTGGTCACCGCCGGCGGCCTGCCGGTCGCCGCGCGCCGGCTGTGGCCGGTACCGGTCCTCACCGCCGTCCTCGCGGTCGCGGTGGTGTCGCTCGCCCTCGGCATGGGACGCGCCTGGTACGTCCCGGCGGCGTTCGCGGCGTACACGGTCGCCGTGACCCGGCCGCGGCGGTGGCCGTCGGCCACCTCGACGATCGGCGTGATCAGCGGCGTCGGGCTGCTCGCGATGACGCTCGTCGGCGCGCCCGGCACCTGGGACGGGGGACCCGGACAGATCGTGGTCGGCCTGCTGGTGCTGGGCGCGGCCTGGACCCTCGGCCGCGCCGTGCGGGACCGCCGGGCCTACCGTGCCCGAGCCGCCGCTCAGCTCGCGGACCGGGCGGTGGCCGAAGAGCGCCTGCGCATCGCGCGCGAGCTGCACGACGTGGTGGCGCACAGCATCGGCGTGATCGCGGTCAAGGCCGGGGTGGCCAACCACGTGCTGGGGCAGCGACCGGCCGAGGCGCACGACGCGCTACGCGTCATCGAGACCGCGAGCCGGGACGCGCTCGGCGAGATGCGGCGCATGCTGGGTGTCCTGCGGTCCGATTCGGACGGACCGGATCTCGATCCGGCGCCCGGGCTCCCGGGCCTGCCCGGACTGGCCGAGCGCGCGGCCATGGCCGGGGTCCGCGTCGACCTCGACGTCCGCTCTGGTGCGCTGCCGGCGGGTGTGGAGCTGTCGGTGTACCGGATCGTCCAGGAAGCACTGACCAATGTGGTCAAGCACGCGGCTCCGGCGGGGTGCCGGGTGACCGTCACCGCCACCCGGGAGGAGGTCCATGTGGAGGTCGTCGACGACGGGCCCGGCGTCCGCACCCTGCCGGCCCGCGGGGCCGGGCACGGTCTGGTCGGCATGCGCGAGCGGGTACTGATGTACGGCGGCACGTTCGCCGCCGGCCCGTGCCGGCCGGGCGGCTTCGCGGTGACCGCCCGGATTCCCCTGCCACCGGAGGCGTCCGCGTGATCCGGGTACTCGTCGCCGACGACCAGGCGCTGCTGCGCGGCAGTTTCCGGGTACTCGTGGACACCGCGCCCGGCCTCACCGTCGTGGGTGAGGCCGCGACCGGCACGGAGTGCGTCGCGCTGGCGCGCCAGGAGCGGCCGGACGTCGTGCTCATGGACGTGCGGATGCCGGAGACGGACGGCATCGAAGCCACCCGGCGGATCTGCGGCACGCCCGAGACCGCCGGCGTGCGGGTGCTCATGCTGACCATGTTCGACCTGGACGCCTACGTCTACGCCGCGCTGCGCGCGGGCGCCAGCGGCTTCCTGCTCAAGGACACGCCGCCCGCGGACCTGCTGACCGCGATCCGGGTCGTCGCCGAGGGCGAGGCGTTGCTCGCGCCCAGCGTGACCCGCCGGCTCATCGCCGAGTTCGCCCGCCAGGCCCAGCCGGTACGCCCGCCGGCCGGCGCCCTCGACGGGGTGACCGACCGGGAGCGCGAGGTGCTCGTGCTGATCGCACGTGGACTGTCCAATGCGGAGATCGCCGAGCATCTGCATCTGAGCCCCGGCACGGTGAAGACGCACATCGGGCGGCTGCTGACCAAGCTGGCGGCCCGCGACCGCGCCCAACTCGTCATCGCGGCATACGAGACCGGCCTCGTCCGCCCCACTTCATGATCAAGGCGTCCTTCAAGTCGTTATCGCGACTTGAAGGACGCCTTGATCATGGGAGGTTAGAGCGGCAGATGGAGGCCCAGGCGGCCGCCCAGCGGGGCGTTCCACTCGCGCAGGAGTCGCAGCTCGCCATCGGACAGCGCGCGCCGGTACACCCGGACCTCGTCGATCGAGCCCCGGAACCGGTCCACGCCGTCCACCCGCTGTCCGATGTGGATGCCGTGGACGCCGAACTCCTTGCCGGCCGTCACCGATCCCGGCCGCGCGACGGCGGACGCGGCGACGGCGCCGTCCACCAGCAGCGTCAGTTGCCCGCCACCGCGACGCAGCACCACCTGGTGCCACTGCCCGTCGTTGTACGCCGCCGTGGACGCGATCGTGGTGGTGAACCGGTCCGCCACCAGGTTCGCCCGGATCCGGTTGCTCGCCGGCTCGGCCCGCAGCCACACCTGCGGCGTGGTGCCCGACCCCATCCGGTACGCCCACAGGATGGCGCCCTGCTTGCTGGTCTCGGTGTAGCGGATCCAGGCGGTGAGGGTGAAGTCGTCGGCGCCGGCGTCGATGGAACGGTCGAACGGCACCTCGATCCGGTCGTCGACGCCGTCGAACACGAGGCCGCTGCCGAACCGCCCCTCGCCGGAGGCCGCGCCGCCGCGCACGTACGCGTCGTTGCGGGCCGGCGAACGGTCCGGTGTGGTCGGTCCCGGCTCCGGCGGTGCCGGGATGCCCGGCGGGGTGCCGTTCGGCGTGTCCAGGTATGCCTCGTTGAAGCGCGCGTACCGGATCGTCTCGTACGGCGTGGACACCCCGGCCTCGTACATCAGGGCCGCCTCGTCGCCGTCCAGCCGCACCATATCGGAGTACGCCGTCGGTCCCCAGTAGAACACCTTGCCCTGCCGCCAGGTCTCCCACGAGCGCGCCTCGTCGTACGACGAGCGGATCGCCATCACCTCACGCGCCGCCGGGTGGGCGGGGGCGGAGAAGAGCACGCGCCCGGAGTCGAAGCGCAGCAGCGCACCTTGCACGTCCGGCATGGCGAGCTCGGGCAGGGTGCGGAAACGCTTGTCGAACGTCTCGCCACCGTCGCTGCTGACCGCGTACGCCCGGTTGCCCGGGTCGGTGCCGCGCTCCCGGGCCAGTGCGTAGACCCGCCCGTCGCGCAGCTCGGCGACGGTGACCTCCTGGGCGATGACCCGCCCGTCGTCGCGGGAAGTCTCGGCGCCGATGTGCCAGGTCGCACCGCTGTCGTCGCTGTAGAGCAGGTGGGTCCCGTAGACGTGCGCGCCCACCCCGTCGTACGACTCGTGGCTGGCGCCCACGATCAGGCGCCCGGCGTGCGCGCCGCGGGTCAGCTGGATGCCGTGCATCGGCCCGGTGGCGTACCAGAAGTTCCACTCCGGCCGCTTGCCCTCGACCATCTCGCGCGGGGCCGACCAGGTGGCGCCGTGGTCGTCGCTCACCTGCACGTACGGGTCGCGGTCGCACCCGTTGGGGCAGGGCGCCGGGCCGTTGTGCGTGCTGACCAGCACGACCCGGCCGGTGCGCCGGTCCACGATGGGCACCGGGTTGCCGTGCGTGTCGCCGTTGCCCTCGGACACCACCTGGAGCGGTCCCCAGGTGCGGCCGCCGTCGCTGGAACGGCGCAGCACGAGGTCGATGTCCTCGTCGTCACCGCAGTCCTTGACCCGGCCCTCGGCGAACGCGAGCACCATGCCGTTGGTGGCCCGGACGACGGCCGGGATGCGGAAGCAGGCGTATCCGAAGGCGCGCTGCTGGTAGATCACCTGCTCGTCGACAAAGGCCTCTTCCACGGGCGAGGCGGATGCCGCGCCCGGTGTGAGACTGACGAGGAGAGCGGCGAAGGCCGCGACGAAGCGCATGGGTGCTCCCTTCCCGGGGGTGGGGGTGTGAGGAAGGGACCCTTCCTATGCAGAAAGCGATAGGAAGGGGCCCTTCCTTGCATTCAGATCAAGTCCGCGGCGGCCAGGTATTTGCCTACCCGGGCCAGCTCGTCGTCGTCGAGAGGGATCTGGGGCGGGGCGGTGGTGGGGTTCGCGATGATGCCGCGGAGGTACAGAGCGGCCTTGAACGCGCCGAGCGCCGACGAGCTGCCGCCCATCCGGCTGCCGCCCACGGTCACGAACTCGAAGAGGCGCACGAGCCGTTCCTGCTCGGTGCGGGCCGTGACCCAGTCGCCCGCGCGGGCGGCCCGCCACAGCCGCACGTACCCCTCCGGGTCGACGTTGCCGAGCCCGGGCACCACCCCGTCCGCGCCCATCCACAGTGCGCAGTCCACAGTGAGCTCCGCGCCGGTGAGCACGCTGAAGCCCTCGATGCGGCGTTCCCGGCGGCCCAGGATGACGGTGCGGAAGCCGCCCTCGTCGCCGCTGGAGTCCTTGACACCGGCCAGCACGCCCTCGGCGGCCAGCCCCAGCACCAGCTCGGCGCTCAGCTTGGTGTGCACCGAGCCCGGCTGGTCGTAGGCGTACACGGGCACCCCGGCCCGCGCCGCGAGAGCGCGGAAATGCCCGGCGATCTCCGCTGGATGGGTGCGGGTGTAGTACGGCGCGGTCGCCACGATCCCGGCGGCGCCCGCGTCCACGGCGACCCGCACGTGATCGAGCACCCGCGGTGTGGTCATGTCGATGGCGCCGGCGAGCACCGGCACCTGTCCCGCGACGTGACCGACCACAGTGTCCAGCACCACCCGGCGGTGCCGGTCGGGCAGGTACGCCACCTCGGACGTCGAACCCAGCACGAATAGCGCGTCCACGCCGCCGGTGAGCAGGTGGTCGACGAGCCGGGTCAGCGACGCCGTGTCGACCTCGTGCTCCGGCGTGAGAGGGGTGCACACCGGGGGGATGACGCCGGTGAGCGGGGTTGCGGTGATCATGAACGCTCCTGTGCCTCAAGGACGAGCTCGCGGTCGGTGGCCCCATCGCGCACCGGGTGATGGCAACGGACTTCGCCAGGTGGCGGCATGGTGGCCGCACAAACGTCGTCGGCCCGCCAGCACCGGGTGCGGAACGGGCAGCCGCTGGGCGGCCGGGTCGCGGACGGCACCGGACCGGCGAGCGGGATCGGCTCGATCGGGTACAGCAGGCCGGGCGTGGCCGAGAACAGCGCCCGGGTGTACGGGTGCCGGGCGCGCGCGGGCACGTCGCGGGCCGGCGCCTCCTCGACGATCCGTCCTAAGTACATGGTGACGACGCGGTCGCTCATCCGGCGTACCGTCTGGATGTCGTGCGAGACGAACACCAGCGCCAGCCCGAGCCGCTCCTTCAGGTCGAGCAGCAGGTTGAGGATCTGCGCCCGCACCGACACGTCGAGGGCGCTGGTGGGCTCGTCGGCGATGAGCAGGTCGGGGCCGAGCGCCAGAGCCCGCGCGATCGCCACCCGCTGCCGCTGCCCACCGGAGACCTGGCTGGGCAGCAGGTCCGCGACGCTGGCCGGCAGACCCACCTGGTCGAGCAGCTCCCGCACCCGGGCCTCGCGCTCCGCGCCGGTGCCGCGCCCGTGCACGTCCAGCGGGTCGCGCAGCACCTGCCGGATCGGCAATCGCCGGTTGAGCGCCGTGGACGGATCTTGGAAGACCATGCCGACGTGCGCGCCGATCAGTCGCTGCCGGCGGCGTTCCGGCAGCGCGGCGACATCCTGGCCGTGCCAGTGCACGGATCCCGCGGTGGGGCGCTGGAGTCCGACCAGGACCTTCGCCAGCGTGGTCTTGCCGCAGCCGGACTCGCCGACGATGCCGACCGTCTCCCCCGCCGCGACGGTGAGGTCGGCGCCGGTGAGCGCGTACACCCGGTCCCGCCGGAACACGCCACCGGTGCGGGCCTTGTGCACGACGTGCACGTCCTTCAGCTCGATCAACGCGCTCATGCCGCACCTCCCGCGGGCCGCGCCGGTGCGGCGCTCATGCCGCACCGACCAACATGGTCGCCGGGTGGTGGCAGGCCACCGCGTGCGCGGGATCGTCACCCACAAGCGGCGGCGCCTCGACGCGGCAGATGTCCGTCGCCATCGGACAGCGGTCGGCGAACCGGCAACCCTGCGGGAAGTCGGCCGGCGACGGCACCACGCCGCGGATCTGGGTGAGCCGTTCGGCGCCGGCCTCCAGCGACAGCACCGAGCCGAGCAGGCCGCGCGTGTAGTGGTGGGCCGGCGCGCCGACCAGCGTGGCGGTGACGCCGGTCTCCACGATCTGCCCGCCGTACATGACCGCGACCCGATCGGTCACATCGGACACCAGCGCCAGGTCGTGCGACACCAGGATCAGCGCGAACCCCAGCTCGGCGCGCAGCCGCAGCAGCAGTTCGATGACCTGGGCCTGCACGGTCACGTCCAGCGCCGTCGTGGGCTCGTCCGCGACGATCAGGCGCGGACTGCGGGACAGCGCCATCGCGATGAGCACCCGCTGGCGTTGCCCGCCGGACAGCTCGTGCGGGTACGACGACAGCGTCCTCTTCGGATCGAGGCCGACCATCTCCAGCAGCTCCGCCGGGCTGCGCCGGCCACCGCGCCGCACCACCTGTTTGAGCTGAGCCCGGATCGTCATCGCCGGGTTCAACGAGGACAGCGCGTCCTGGTAGATCATCGCCATCTCGTGGCCCAGCAGCCTGCGCCGCTCCCCCTTCGACAGCCGCAGCAGATCCTTGCCGTCGAATTCAATGGAACCGCGGATCCGGGCGCCGCGCGGGTGCAGTCCCATCACGGTCAGCGCGGTCAGCGACTTGCCGCACCCCGACTCGCCGACGATGCCGAGCACCTCGCCCGGGCGTACCTCGAACGAGATGCCGGCCACGATGTCCACGCCGTCGTGCCGGCCCTCGAAACCGATGGCGAGGTCGCGGACCCGCAGCACCGGATCGCCCGTGGGTAGCGGGCGGGCCCGCTCGGCCAGCCGGCGCGCGGCCTCGGCCAGGCCGGGCAGCTCGACCAGCTCGCCGGAGCCCGGCCGGGCCGTCTCGAGCTTGTCCTCCGCCTTCGTGCGCGGGTCCGGCCGGCGCGCCGCCGGCGCCGCCCAGGCGTCCGAGATGCCTTCGGCGAGCAGGTTGAGCGACAGCACCGTGATCAGCATCAGCAGGCCCGGGAAGACGGTGGCCCACCAGCCGCCGAGCAGCACCATGTTCTTGCCGTCGGCGATGACGCTGCCCCACGAGGGGTTGGGCGGACGCACGCCGGCGCCGATGAACGACAGCGACGCCTCGAACACGATGGCCTCGGCCACCATGACGGTGACGAACACCAGCACTGGCGCGGCGCAGTTGATGGCCACGTGCTTGGCCAGGATGTACCAGGTGCGGGCGCCGATGATGCGCTCGGCGGCCACGTAGTCCTCGCCGTACTGGGCGAGCACGTTGGCGCGCACCACCCGGGCGACCGGTGGCGTGTTGAGGAAGCCGATCGCGAGCACCAGCACCTGGATGCCGCCGCCGAACACCGCGACCAGCACGGCGGCGAGCGCGATACCGGGGAACGCCATGACGACGTCGAGGCAGCGCATCACCAGCTCGTCCACCCAGGACCGGCGGGCGGCGGCCGCGAACGCGCCCAGGATCGAGCCGGCCACGAGCGCGAATCCGGTGGCGCCGAGGCCGATGATGAGCGACCACCGCGCGCCGTTCATGAGCCGGCTGAGGATGTCGCGGTTGGCGCTGTCCAGGCCCATCCAGTGGCTGCCGGACGGGCCGCCGGCGGTGGCCTCCTGCACGTACGGCGAGTGCGGCGCGAGCCACGGCGCGAGCACCGCCACCAGGATGATGAGCAGCAGCACGCCGAGCGCCACCCAGGACAGCGGTGGCAGCCGTCGCAAGTGGACCCGGGCGCGCGCGAGCCGGCGGGTCACGACGCGCTCCGCAGCCGCGGGTTCACCAGCATGTAGAGCACGTCGACCACCAGGTTGACCACGACGAACCCGGTGGCGATGGTGATCACCACGCCCTGCACCACCGCCGGGTCGCCGTTGGTGACTCCGTCGATCATCAGCTTCCCCATTCCGGGCAGCGCGAAGATGGTCTCGATGACGACCGCGCCGCCGAGCAGGTACCCGACTCTCAGCCCCAGCACGGTGAGCGGGGTGATGAGCGCGTTGCGCAGCACGTTGCGGCCGACCACGACGATCGGCGGCAGGCCGCTGCCGATCGCGGTGCGCACGTAGTCCTTGTCCAGCTCCTCCACCATGGACGTCCGGACGATCCGGGTGAGCTGCGCCGCGACCGGCAGCGAGAGCGCCAGTGCGGGCAGCGTCATCGACCGCAACCAGCCGCTGAACGAGTCGGCCGGGTTGATGTACCCACCGGTGGGGAACCAGCCGCGGTCCACGGCCAACCACTGGATCATCAGCAACGCCAGCCAGAAGCCCGGCGCCGCCACCCCGCCCAGCGACACCACCCGGATCAGCTGATCCGGCCACCGATCCCGGAAGATGGCGGCGGTGATGCCGAGGGCGAGCGAGGCGAACACCGCGATGCCGAGGCCCATGAACGTGAGCTGCATGGTCAACGGCAGCGCGGTGAGCACCGAGTCCAGCACCGGCGCCCGGGTCAGCACGCTGGTGCCCATGTCGCCCTGGAACAGGTCGCCGACGAACCGCACGTACCGCACCGGTAGCGGGTCGGTGAGGCCGTTCTCCTCCCGGAACTGCTGGATCTGCTCGGCGGTCGGGTTGGTCCCCTGGAAGTACGCGTACTCCGGCTTGTTGTCGGAGAAGCGCATCACGATGAAGACGAACAGGATCACGCCGAGCAGCAGCGGCACGAGGATGAGGATGCGGCGGACCAGCATCCGCGCGACCAGGGTCATGGCTCAGACCCGCTTCGCCTGCAGCAGGTTGATGCCCGGATAGCCCTGCGGGCGTACGCCGGTCAGCTTCTTCGGGTCCCAGGCCGTCATCAGTTCGGTGTGGACGACCGGGTAGAGCACCGCCTGCTCCGCGATGAGGTTGAGGTACTGGTGCGTGAGCGCCAGCTTCTTGGCCTGGTCGGGCTCCTTGGTCGCCTGGTCCATCAGCGCGAACAGCGACGTCGCGGCGGGGCTGGCGTCCCACTTCGTGTACTTCATCCACGAGCCGCCGGGCGTGTAGTTGTACCGGAGGATCAGGTCGGCGTCGATGCCGAACTGGTTCGGGTTCGACGCGGCGGCCACCACCTGGTAGTCCTGCGACTGGTCCATCTTGGTGAACAGCGCGCTGGTGTCCTGCGGCTGGAGCGTGGTCTTGATGCCCACGGCCTCCCAGGAGTTCGCGATGGTCGGCAGGCAGTCGGCGATCCAGCTGACGTTGACCGCCATCAGCGTGACGGCCAGGTTCGTGACGCCGGCGGCGGCCAGCAACTCCTTCGCCTTGGTCGGGTTGTAGCTGTAGACCGTGCTGGCCCGCTGGTACGACGGGTTCTGCTCGTTGAGGAAGCTGCTGGCCGGGGTGCCGTGCCCCTTGAGCGCCACGTCGATCATCTTCTGGGTGTCGATCGCGTAGAGCAGCGCCTGCCGCACCCGCACGTCGTCGAACGGCTTGTTGCCGGTGTTGAACATCAGGAACATGTGGTTCATGCCCTTGGCGCCCTCGACCGTCAGGCCGGAGCTCTTGAGCTGGTCGATGTTCGCGTACGGGATGTTGTCGGAGATCTGCGCCTCGGCGTGGGCGCCGGACACCTTCGCGCTGCGCGCTGAGGCGTCCACGATGGACAGCCAGTTCATCTTCTTGAACTGGGCCGGGCGCGGGCCGTTGTAGTCGGCGAACGCCTCGAACGAGGTGTTCGACTTCGGGTTGTGCGCGGTCATCTTGTACGGGCCGGAGCCGACCGCCTTGCCGCCCTTGGCCTGGTCCCAGCCGCCCGCCACGCCGAAGACGTGCTTCGGCAGGATCTTGACGATCGCCAGCCGCCGGAGCGCGTCCGGGAACGGGAAGTTGAACACCAGCTCGACGCTGGTGTCGTCGACCTTGCGCACCTCCTTGAGCCAGGCCCGGAAGAAGTTACCGACCAGCGGCTTCACCTGCGCGTCCAGCACCCGCTGGAAGGTGAAGAGGACGTCGTCGACGGTCACCGGCTGGCCGTCGTGCCACTTGGCACCACTACGCAGCGTGAACTTCCAGGTCGTCGCGGAGGTGTCGGCCGGCAGCGCGGTGGCCAGCGCCGGGTACGGCTCCCGGGTGACCGGGTCGGTCTCCACGAGCGCCTCGTACAGGTGCTGGATCGCCGCCATCGAGAACGCCGAGGCGGTCTGCGTGGGGTCCCAGCTCTGGTCGTTGCCGTACCCGATCACGGCCGTGACCAGGTCTTTGTCGCCACCCGCTCCCACCGAACCGGTCGAGGCCGGTCCGCCGGAGCAGGCGCCCACACTGGCGACGACCGCGGCCGCCGCACTCATGGTCGCGCCGTAACGCAAAAGGTCACGGCGGCTGTATGTCCGGTATGTCGGGGCGCTCACGAGGCCTCCTTCGGATCCACACATGGGACGTCCGATGTCTCACGGGGTGAAGAGGAGGCTAGAACTTCGCGGATCACGAGGTCAAGGGTTTGTTACAGGCTCGTGTCCTGGGCATGCGCGGACGAGATGTTAGGAAGGGACCCTTCCTATGCGAAATGCGATAAGAAGGGTCCCTTCCTTGCATGAGCTAGCGGAGGGTGGCCTCCACCTCCACCTCCACCAGCCAACCCGCCACGGGGAGGCTCGCGACTTCGATGGTGGTGCGGGAGGGTCTGGCGCGGTTCGCGACCAGTGGGGGCGCCGGCGGCGCGGTGCCCAGCGGCACCGGCACCACCGCGCCGGTGGACAGGTCGATGTTCGCGAAGAACTGCCGGTACGCGCGGTTCCAGCCGGCGTAGTCGGCGCCCGCCGCGCCCGGCGGGTTGTCCAGGAACACCCGCATCGAGATCACATCCCGGTACGCCAGGCCGACCGAGGCGAGGTTGTCGCCGATCCGGGCCAGCGCGTTCATCGCCTGCGCCTCGGTGATGGTGACGCCGGCGGGCAGCGCGGCACCCGGGAACTGCGCGGTGTCGATGTACTGCTCCGGGCTGCCGGCCGGGGCGCCGGTGTTGCGGGCGGCCGGTCCGGTGCCGCTGCTGCGGTACAGCGCGACCAGGCCGCCGACGCTGACCCCGTTCGCGATGAGCGGGTTGGTCTGCCCGGCGGGCAGGTTCGGCACCACGGCGAGCGGGTTGTGCCGACCGGAGCCGGCGGACGCGGGCGCGGCGGCGGTGGCGGAGACGGCGGCGGCGGGCAGGGCGACGGCGAGCGCCTGCGCGACGCGCCGCCGGGTCAGACGGAAGGGCATGACTCTCCTAACTCGACATGACGCGGGCGTGCAGGTCGGTGACGACCTTGCGGGCGGACTCGAACGCGCCGGCCTGCCAGGCGATGTAGTAGCTCAGGTGGTCACCGGCGAAGTAGACGCGGCCGTCCGGTTCCAGCAGCCGTCCATAGTGGCCACTGGTGCGGGACGGCCAGGACACCCAGCCACCCTCGCTGTACCGGGTGCGCCGCCACGCCACCGAGAACGACGTCTCCAGTTCGGTGCGGTACTTCTCGCCGTGGATCTTCACGCCCTGCGCGACGGCGCGGGCCTCGCGCTCCGCGGGCGACAGTGCCGTGTAGGCGTCCTGGGCGGCGCCGAAGTTGTAGTAGCCGACGACCACACCCTTGGCGCCGTGGTAACCGTACGACGGGTACCAGATCGTGGCGAGGTCCAGGTTGGTGTTGGTGATGCCGGAGTAGATGTTCTCGTCCTCCTCCCACCATCGCCGGCCATACTGGAGGCCGATCTTCCCGGTGCTCACCGGCACCGCGTAGGCGAGCGCGTCCTTGACCGGCGGGCTGAGGTTGGACGGGATCTTCGCCAGCACCTGTGGCGGGATGGTGCACACGCAGAAGTCGGCGGTGGCGGTCCGCTGCCGGCCATCGGGGCCGGTGTAGACAGCGGAGACGCCCGATCCGGTGTTGGACAGGGACGACACCGCCGCGCCGTAGGTGATGTGCCGGCGGCCGACGGCCTCCTCGAGCGCGTAAGCGATGCGGTCCATGCCCCCGACCGGCTGGAACATGAGCATCGCCTGGTCCCAACCGAACTCGAAGGAGAAGTACCGCCCGATGCCGCTCGCGAGCACATCGGACAGTGGGTATGGCGGCGCCTTGGGCGTACCCGCCTCGAAGCCGGCGCCCGGGTCGACCTCGTACCCGCGCCGGTTCGTGCCGGAATACCGGAAGCCTTCCGCCCGGCCGCCGATCGCGCCGAACCCGCCGAGAAACTCCAGCAGCCGCTCCTTGTCGGCGGGGGTCAGATAGCCGTCCAGCGCGCCCTGGTCGGTGGCCTTGGCGAGCAGCTCGGACACGTACCCGTAGACGTCCGCCTTGGCGGTGCGGTGCCGGATCGGCGCGCCGGACAGCGGCCCGACGCCCTCGTTGTAGTAGTAGGCGTCGGCGTTCTGGTTACCGAATATCTCGATGGGCACCCGCAACTCGCGGCAGTAGTCGAGGGTGACCATGTGCTGCGCGATGCGGGCCGGTCCGGCGTTCATGTACTGCCCGTCGGCGAACCGCGCCTTCTGCGTGTTTCCGTCGAGGTCGGTTTCGACCGTGCCGCCACGCACCGTCCAGTTACGACCGCCGGGCCGCTGGCGCGCCTCGAGGATGCGCACCCGGTAGCCGGCCTTGCCGAGTTCGTACGCGGTCGCCAGCCCGGCGATGCCCCCGCCGAGGACGAGTACGGACTTCGCGCTGCGGCCGGTCAGCGTGAAGTCGGAGCGGTTGGGTGCCCGGAACGGCGGGGCCGCCTGCGCGGCCGGCGCCAGGCCGAGCGCACCCATCGTGCTGTAGAGAACGCCCGCCCCGCCGGACACCCCGACGGCTTGTAGGAACTGCCGGCGCGTGCTTGGTATCGTCACCGCGGTCTCCTTCCAAGATCCAGAAGTTGACCGTCCCAGTGCGACATTTCATCGGCGTTATTGAGTTGTAACGACTGAACTAGCTAGCGCTGCTGACGGGGAGCTGGACGACGTCGGCGTAGTCGTCCGGCGGCACGGCCGGCCGCGGCGCCCGCACGCCGAACCGCAGCGCCCGCTCGCCCCACCCGTCCGGCGTCTCCACCCGGCGCAGCAGGATCCCCTCCCGCAGCGCCCACGGGCACACCGTCACCTCACGCAGGCCGAACATGCTCATCGCGGTGTGCGCCACGATCGCGCCGGCGAGCGACTGCCGCGCCCGCGCCACCGAGATGCCCGGCAGCCGCGCCCGCTCCGCCTCGGACAGCCGCGCCAGCAGGTCCACCTGCTCCTTCAGGTCGGCGCGCCGGAGCACCCGCGACACGAACGGCCCCTTGCGCCGCGGCGGGGCGCCGCACAGCCGGGCGAGCTGGTGGAACGTGCGGGACGTCGCCACGACGGTGTGCGCGCGCTCCCAGCGCAGCCGCACCGCGACCTCCTCCAGCTGCTCGCGCACGTGGGCGCGCAGGCTCCGCACCTGGTTCGGGCGCGGTGGGTCGCCGGTGAGCCGCTCGCGCGTCAGCCGTCCCGCGCCGAGCGGCAGGGACACCGCGAAGTCCGGCGTCACCTCGTTCCCGTACGCGATCTCCAGCGAGCCACCACCGATGTCCAGCAGCAGCATCGGCCCGGCGCGCCACCCCATCCAGCGGCGGGCGGCCAGGAACGTCAGCTCGGCCTCCTCGCGCCCCTCCAGCAGGCCCAATCGGACGCCGGCCCGCTCGTGGACGGCCGCGAGGGCCTCGTCCCGGTTCGGTGCGTCGCGGATCACCGCCGTGGCGTACCCGAACAGCTCCTGGACCGCCCAGGACCGCGCGTGGCCGACGGCGCCGGCGACCGCGGTGGCCAGCCGGTCGACCGCCTCGGCGCTGAGCGCGCCGGTGCGGTCGACCCGCTCGGCCAGGCGGAGCTTGGTCTTTTTCGCGTGTACCGGTAACGGCAGCCCGCCGACCGCGTCCGCGACCAGTAGGTGGGTGGTGTTCGATCCGACGTCCAGTACCCCGATACGCATCCCGGGCTGTTACCCGGATCGCCACCGTCCTAGTCATGATCAAGGCGTCCCTCACGTCGCTAGAACACCTTGAGGGACGCCCTGATCATGGGGTCAGTAGCGGTAGTGGTCCGGCTTGAACGGGCCGTCGACCGAGACTCCGAGGTACCGCGCCTGCGGCTCGCTGAGCGTGGTCAGGCGGACGCCGAGCGCGTCGAGGTGCATCCGGGCCACCTTCTCGTCGAGGTGCTTGGGCAGCATGTACACCTGCCGGTCGTACTCCCCCGGCTTGGTGAACAGCTCGATCTGGGCCAGCGTCTGGTTCGCGAACGAGTTGGACATCACGAAGCTGGGGTGACCGGTGGCGTTGCCCAGATTCATCAGCCGCCCTTCGGACAGCACGATGACGGAGTGTCCATCCGGGAACCGCCACTCGTGCACCTGCGGCTTGATCTCGATCTTCTCGATGCCCGGCACCCGCGCCAGACCCGCCATGTCGATCTCGTTGTCGAAGTGCCCGACGTTGGCGACGATCGCGTTGTGCTTCATCCGGCCCAGGTGCTCGGCCATGATGATGTCGCGGTTGCCGGTCGTGGTGATGAACACGTCGACCCGCTCGACCACGTCGTCGAGCGTCACCACGTCGAGACCCGCCATCGCCGCCTGCAGCGCGCAGATCGGGTCCACTTCGGTCACCGCCACCCGCGCACCCTGGCCGCGCAGCGACTCGACCGCACCCTTACCGACGTCGCCGTACCCGCACACGAGCGCCAGCTTCCCGGCGAGCATCACGTCGGTGGCCCGGTTCAGCCCATCCACAAGGGAGTGGCGGATGCCGTACTTGTTGTCGAACTTGGACTTGGTCACCGAGTCGTTGACGTTGATGGCCGGGAAGAGCAGCGCCCCGGCGCGGGCGAGCTGGTAGAGCCGGCTGACGCCGTTCGTGGTCTCCTCGGTGACGCCGCGGATGCCGGCCGCGATCCGGGTGAACCGCTTGGGCTCGGCGGTGAGGCTCGCCGCGAGCAGCCGCAGGAACGCCTGCCAGTCGTCGGGGTCGTCCACCGCCGGCGCCGGCACGGCACCGGCCGCCTCGAACTCGGCCCCCTTGTGTACCAGCATGGTGAGGTCGCCACCGTCGTCGACGAGCATGTTCGGCCCGTCCCCGCCGGGGAACTCCAGGAGCTGGTTGGTGCACCACCAGTACTCCTCGAGCGTCTCGCCCTTCCACGCGAACACCGGCGTGCCCTGCGGCTTCTCCGGCGTGCCGTCCACGCCGACCACCACGGCCGCGGCGGCATCGTCCTGTGTGGAGAAGATGTTGCAGGAGGCCCAGCGCACCTGCGCGCCGAGCGCGACCAGGGTTTCGATGAGCACGGCGGTCTGCACGGTCATGTGCAGCGAGCCGGCGATCCGGGCACCCGCGAGCGGCTGGCTCGCCGCGTATTCCCGGCGGAGCGCCATCAGGCCCGGCATCTCGTGCTCGGCCAGCCGGATCTGGTGCCGGCCGGCCTCGGCCAGCGACAGATCGGCCACGGCGTAGTCGACGTCGGTGAGGAACATTGCACTCAAGAGGAACACCTCCTCTTCAGGAGGCGCCCTTGGAACAATAACCACAGGCCGAGCGTGGCGGACATCCGTCCGTCGCAGCGCCTCTCGGCCCGAGCACCTTCACGGTAACCCTTACCCCCCGCGATCCGCCAGTACCCTCGCCCTGATCATGGGGGCGCGCGTTGGGTCATGTAGGATGGCTACATGTCGGGTGTCTCCACATCGCGATCGCGCCTCGGCAGCTACTCGCTGGCGCTCGGCGTGATCGCCGTCCCATCGCTGTTTCTCTGCGGGATCGGCGCCGTGTTGGCGCTCGCCGCCATCGTCGTCGGCGTGATCGGCCTCCGTGGCCCCGAGCGAGGCCGCGCGATCGCCGGCATCGTCCTCGGTGCCCTCACGGTCGCGACCGTAATCTTCTTCATCCTCACCCCCGACTCCTAACCCCTCCCCTCCCCGCGCCCCTCTCCCGCGCCCCTCTCCCGCGCCCCTCTCCCGCGCCCCTCTCCTCGTCGATCAAGGAGCCGTGGCCCTTCGGGTCGTCCGGAGGTCGGCGAAGCTCGGCCGCGGCGCGGACCCGCTGCGGGTCGGCTTGATCGTTGTCCCAAAACCTCAATAATGCGGCCCTGTCGTTGAGGTTTTGGGACAACGATCAAGAGGCGTCGTGCTCAGCGGTACCACAGACACGTTATGGGGGTCGGATAACGTGCGTGTGGTACCGCTGAGGGTTCGCGCGAGCGGTGAGCGCCGCGCGGCGGTAGGACCGAGCTTCGTCGATCAAGGGCTCGGGCACGCGGTTTGATCTCCGATCCGCGTGCCTATGCCCTGAGACGAAACTCGGCTCAGCCACGTGTGCGGCAGCGTCCCGGCGAAGCCGGGACTCTTGGGGTTGTGTGGGCGTGCTGGGTCGGCTTGCCGGCCGGGCTCGGTTGCCGGCAAGCTATGAGGT
>JBBEWH010000243.1:0-24138 GCA_037414955.1 Actinomycetes bacterium KLBMP 9797 | reverse complement strand
ATACGGCAGACTGTGCCGTCGTGGAGGGTGAGCGGGTGCTCGGTGGCCGGTACCGGTTGCATGAGCGGATCGGTGAGGGTGGCATGGCCGTCGTGTGGCGGGCCACCGACGAGGTGTTGCGCCGTCCGGTCGCGGTGAAGGTTTTGTCCGGGAAGGTGCGTAACGACGCGGCGGCGCGGTTGCGGATCCAGGCGGAGGCGCGGGCGACGGCGAAACTGGCTCACCCGTGCGTGGCCAGCGTGTATGACTACGGTGAGTCGCCGGGTGCGGATGGGCAGCCGGTGCCGTTCGTGGTGATGGAGCTGCTGGACGGGCCGACGCTGAGCAGGCGGTTGTCGGGTGGGCCGTTGCCGCCGGTGGAGGCGTTGCGGGTGGCCGCGGAGGTGGCCAGCGGGTTGGCGGCGGCGCACGACGCGGGTCTGGTGCATCGGGATGTGAAGCCGGCCAATGTGATGCTCACGGCGGGTGGGGCGAAGGTCGTCGATTTCGGTATCGCGGCGGCGGCCGGGCCGCTCGATGACTTGGACGACGAGGGGTCGATGTTCGGTACGCCGGCGTATCTGGCGCCGGAGCGGCTGGTCGGTGGTGATGTGTTGGCCGCCTCGGATGTGTACGCGTTGGGTTTGTTGTTGCATGCGGCGTTGGTGGGCCGGCTGCCGTGGGATGCGGAGACGACGACGCAGATGCTGGCGGCGCACGTCTACATCGAACCGTCGCCGTTGCCGCGGATCGCGGGCGTGCCGTCGCAGGTGGCGGACGTGTATCGGCGGTGCCTGGCCAAGAACCCGGCCGACCGGCCCTCCGCACACGAGGTCGCCGAGGCGTTGTACGGACTCATCGCCGCTCCCGTCGCCGCTGGCGCGACGCCGAACGCCGTCTCGGCGACCCGGCGGCGGGCCACCGTGTTCGCCCTGGGAGGCGCGGGCGCGGTGGTCGTCGCGACGGCGATGGCGTTGCTCATCGACGGGAGCACCCCCGGCACCGGCACCAACGCGGACGCCCATGTCTCCGCCACCGCCACCCCGTCACGCGGCCCGGGCACACCGGCGGCCACCGCGACGCGCACCGGCGTCCCCCGTACCCCAACCACGACGCCTTCCAGCAGCCCAGCGACGCCCAGCGGCGCCCCAGGCGCCGGCGGGCCAACATCCTCGGCGCCGAGCTCGTCGGCTGTGCCGAGCCCCACGCCGCTGGGTACGCAGGAGCGCACGTTCAGCTCACCGGGCGGCTCGGTGCTCGTGCGGTGCACCGGCACGACGGCGAAGCTCGTGGACTGGACGGCCGCGGCGGGCTACACCGCCAAAGGGCTCGTGCCGGGACCTGGTGCGCAGGTGAAAGTCAACTTCAAGGGCCCGACGGCCGAGAAGATCCAGGTACGCTGCTCGGACGGCGTCCCCACCCTCGTCGACGAGGAATAGCCCGCTGACCGTGGGCCGCGCCGCGTGCGCCGCGACCCACGGCTGACGAAACCCGCGCTACGCCCCGATAGCGCGTTCGAGCAGGTTTCGGTGACGGAGCATCCACTCGGCGGCGCGCGCCCGCCAGGCCAACGCCCACAATGGCGCCGGGTCGCGCGAGTCCGCCGTGATCCGGGCGCGGGTCGCTTCGGCGGCACAGTCCCGGATGGCCAACTCGATCATCCGGGTGACCAGCCCGTCCCGATCGGCTACCGGTAGTTCGTAGCCGTCCAGGAACAGCCGCAGGTGCCGCGCCCGCGCGGCGCTATCCGGCAGGTCGTTGCGTTCGGCCACGTCGTCGCCGTGCAGTTGGGCGTGCCACCAGCCGGCGACGGCCACCTCGTCGAGCGGGTCGACCGGCCCGGCCAGCTCCCAGTCGATGAACGCCGCCGGACGTCCATCGACGATGACGACGTGCCACGGCCCGGCGTCGCAGTGCCCGATCAGCGAGCCCGGGCCGGTGTGGTGCATCCACCACGGCTGCCACACCGCATCGGGTGGCGGCTCGAAACCGGCAGTGGCGTTGTGCAGGTCGCGCAGCAGCCTGCCGGCCTGCCATACCCCCTCCTGCGACCAGGCGTGCGGGTGGACGAAGCCGCCCTCGATCCAGGTCAGCACCTCGTTGCCGTCGGCGTCGATGCCGTCGCCGACCACCCGCGGGCAGCCGGTGAACCCGCCCCGCTCCAGGTGACGCAGCAGGGCATGGATGGTGCCGGACCAGGGCCGGACCGGACGGCGCACGGTATCCCCCACGCGGATGACGCGGCTGGGGCCGCCTTCGGCCGCGGGCAGCGGCTCGAAGGACGATGTGGAATCCACGGAAAAGCTCCTCATGTCAGCGCGATAAGCGGTGAGCAGGGCGCCCGACGACGGGCGCCAGCGGCTGGCGGCGCGGAGACGATCCGCGGCCAGCGGAACCGCGACGGCGCGAGGAGCCGAACGTCTCGCCGGGCAGGCCCGGCGATCGGCCACGCGAAGCTAGTGGCAGGAGATCAACGCACGGTCGACGCGCGCATCGCGGCGGTGGCAGCTATCTCGCCGATGACCATGCACGCCATGTCGACCTCCCAGATGAGCGCTGAGAAAGCGATGATAGTCCTCAGCTCCATGATCAGGGCGTCCCTCACGTCGTTATAGCTACGTGAGGGACGCCCTGATCATGACGGGCGGGTGCGGCGTAGGGTGCCGGCGTGACCGATGTCGACGCCGGACAGTTCGCGACGCTGCTGCACGCCTACGGGCGGGCCACCGACACCCCCGCGCACGTCGCCGCGTTGGCCGGTGGCGACGCGGCCGCGAGGAGCGCGGCGCTGGAGCACCTGTGGTCGGCCGTGATCCATCAGGGCACGCCGTGGACCGCGACGCCGCCCGTCGCCGTCGCGGTCGCCGCGTTGATCGGTGATCCGCGCCTGTCCGGCGCCGCCAACGCCGACCTGCGCGCGAACCTGCTCGACTTTCTCGCCGCGGTCGCCGAGGCCGGCCAGGCGTACCGCGACCTGGACCACCTCGCCGCTCCGGCGGACGTCGACGTGGACGCTGCCCTGAGCGCGCTGCTCGCCGCCGGCGACGAAGACGAGGTCTGGGCGGACGAGGCGCTGGCCAACGCCCTGTACGCCCGCGCCATCCTGGGGTGCCGCGACGTCGTCCCCGCCATGCTCGCCGTGGCCACCTCGTCGCTGTCCGACCCGGAATCGACGGTACGCTCGGCGGCCGCCCACGCGGTCAGCGCCTGCTGCGCGGTGCTGGCCAGCCCGAGCGAGGCGGAGACGCTCGGGCAGCGCCTGGACACGCTCGGGCAGCGCCGGGACGCGCTCGGGCAGCGCCTGGACACGTTCGGGCAGCGCCTGGACGCGCTCGCGGCCGGGGCGGGGCCGGACGAGCGCGCCGCGCTGGCGCTGGCCATCGGCGAACTGGGACTCGAGCCGCGCGCGTACCTCGACGACCCGCACCCGGGCGTGCGGGCCTGCGCGGCGCTGGCGCCGGCACTGGCGGACGACCCGACCGCGACCGACGAGATCCTCGCCGCCCTCGCGGATCCAGCCGCCACCGACAACTGGTTCACGCACCGCCCGCCACAACTGCGTACCCGGATCCGGTTCGCGCTGGTCGCCGCCGCGGTCGCCCGGGTCGACGATCCGGACCGGCTGCTGCCGGCGGGGCTGGCCATCGCGCCGATCGCCAGCCGGTACTCGGTGAGCGACGACTGGGGGCCGCTACTGCTTGCCCTCTTCGCGGGCCGCGCCTCGGGTCCGCTGTCCCCGGCTCAACGCCGGTACCTCGGCGCGCTGGTGGACAATGTAGACCTGTGGGATCCCAGCCACGGCAACGCCCACGTGGTCTTCCGCGAGGCCGGCCTGCCTTACGACCGGGCCGCCTGCCGCACCCTGTCCACCGCTGCCCACCCATAACCCCCGCCCCCCGATCCCCCGCCCCCCGATCCCCTGCCCGCCGATCCCTGCCCGCCGATCCCCTGCCCGCCGATCCCCTGCCCGTCGATCAAGGGCTGAGGCACGTGGTTTGATCTCTGATTCGCGTGCCTGAGCCCTTGATCGGCGGGGATTTCCTTGATCGGGGCCTTGCGGCGCCGCGCCTTGTGTTGCCGGGCCTTGCGGCGCCGCGCTGCGCGTTGCCGCGTTGCGCCACCCCGCGTCCGCCGGGCGCGGGGCTGCTGCGGGTGCCGCTGCGCCTTCGGCGCGACATCCGGGCACGCGTCCGAGGCGTCCGCGAATCTGGCGGTGGGCTTGATCGTTGTCCCAAAACCTCAAATAACCCGGCGTTTTGTTGAGGTTTTGGGACAACGATCAAGGCAACGGGTCACGGCGGCGGCGGCGCGTGCCACCCGGCGCCAGCGATCAAGGGAATGTACGTCGATCAAGGGCTCAGGCACGCGAATCAGAGATCAAACCACGTGCCCCAGCCCTTGATCGACGGGCCTTGAGGGCGGGCCTTGAGGCGGGCCGCGCATGGTGCGGCGGTCGCCGAGCTGCGGATGATCGTGGTGCACCAGTGGCTGGGCGCGGCCGCTCAGCGCCGGCCGCACCGCCACGCGGCGCACCACTATGGATGGTGCGCTGGTCGGTGCGGAGCGCAACCCCGAGCATCCGCTGATCGGCCTGGGCTACGGGGACCGGCCGGCGTTCCGCGTCCTGGACCGGGTCGAGTCGCCACTGTCCATAGTGGATATGCCAGATCTGGCCCATCCATGGTGGATGTGCCAGATCTGGCCGAGCCGGCGCGGCTGCGTACGGCCGTCGGGCTGGTCGCGGCGGGCACACAACCGGCCGTTTGAGCGGTGCGCGTCGCCGTCGTGGGGGTGCTTCTCGCCCGGCTGGCGGACGATTACCACGCGCTCGCGGTCAGCATGTGCCATCTGATCGGCGACGGCTGGTCGGCACACGTGCTGCTGCACGGCCTCGGCGCGGTGCCGCCGGCACCGCTCCCCGGTCCGGTACCTGGGTGTCCTGAGTAGACAGCTGGGGATCACGGCGGGCGCGGCGGCCTACTGGCGACAGCGACTCACCGCGCGCTGTCGACCTCAACCTCCGGGGCGGTGCGTTGCGCACCGGGTGGCCGTCGTTCGACCGCGCGGCCGCCGAGCCGCCGATCGTGGTGCGCCGCGCCTACGACCGCTCTCTCACCAGCGACGGGCTCTTCGGGTCGGTGGCGGAGGCGCTGCGGGTCGTGGCGCGGGTCCGCGCCGCGGACGTGGACGAGGCGGCCTGCCTGATCGACGTCGGGGTGCCGACCGACGTGGCGCTCGCGGGGCTGGCACGCCTCGACCGCCTCCGCGCTGCGGCTTGATCCAGGACGGTGCCGGTGTCGCCGGCTCCGTCGGGTGGTGGCCTGGTCCAAGATGCTCCCGGCGCTGCCGGCGTCGTCAGGTGGCGGCCTGGTCCAGGATGGTGCGGACGGTGTGGGTGTCGCCGGTGGTGTGGGCCTGGAGGAGCGCGGCGAACTGGTCGGCGGGCAGGATGCGGACGCCGAGCTGTTCGGCCTTGTCGGCCTTGCTGCCCGCACCGTCGCCGACGACGACCAGGTCGGTGCGCTTGGACACCGAGCCGGAGGATTTGCCGCCCAGCGTTTCGACGGCCTCGTTGCCCTCGTTGCGGGTCAGGCCCGGCACGGCGCCGGTGACGACCACCGTCATGGGCGTGCCGTCGGGCTTCTGGAGCGGAAGCGGCGCGCTTTCCGGCGCACTCCCCGGGGCGGGGCCGGGCCCAGCCGTCAGGGCGGGGCTGCCGGGCTCGGTCAGGTTGACGCCGCGCGCGGCGAGCTTGGCGATCACCGGGGCGATCTCGGCTAGCTCGGCGGCGATGGTCACCGCGCGCTCCGGGCCGATGCCGTCGACCTGCTGAAGGTCGTCGACGGTGGCGTCGAGCAGGGCCTGCATGGTGCCGAAGTGCCGGGCCAGGCGGCGGGAGATGGACCGGCCGGTCATGCGGACCCCGAGGCCGGTCAGCACCCGGGACAGCGGCCGCTCCTTGGACGCCTGGATGTTGGCGACCAGCTTGCCGGCGGAGACGTCGCCCATCCGGTCGAGCCCGACGAGGACGGGCACGTCGAGGTCGTAGAGGTCGGCGGGGTCGGTGACGAGGCCGGCGGCGACCAGCATGTTGATGATCTTGTCGCCGAGGCCCTCGATGTCCATCGAGTCGCGGGCGGTGTAGTACGTCAGCGACTCGTGGGCACCGCAGGCCCGGCCCCGCGTGCACCGCCACCGCTTCTGGGAGCGGTCGATGTCGCCGCCGCAGCGCGGGCAGGACACGGGCGGCTCGAACGGCGCCGCGTCGGCCGGGCGGTCGTCGAGCTTGGCGCCGGTGATCTCGGGGATGACGTCACCGGCCCGGCGTACGAACACCGTGTCGCCGGCGCGCACGTTGCGGCGCACGAGGTCGTCGAAGTTGTGCAGGGTCGCGGACGTGACGGTGACGCCGCCGACCACGACGGGCTCCAGCACGGCGACCGGGGTGATCACGCCGGTGCGGCCCACCTGGACCTCGATGGCGCGCAGCCGGGTGGTGCGGGTGTCGGCCGGGAACTTGTATGCGATGCCCCACCGGGGTGCCCGGCTGGAGAAGCCGGCCCGCTCCCGGTCGGCGGGTGAGTCGGCCTTGATGACCGCGCCGTCCACACCGAATCCCAGCTCGCCGCGCCGGGCCTGCAGGGACGCGACCGCGGCGAGGACGTCCTCCAGCGTCGCGCACAGCGGCATCCCAGCCGCGGAGGTCGCCGTGGTGGCCACGCCGAGCGCGCCGATGCGCGCCATCGCGACGGAGTGCGGCACCGGCTCACCCTCGGCACCATCGAGACCGTGCACCGCGTACGCCAAGAAGGACAGCGGCGCCTCGTAGGCCCGGTCCACGGCGCGGAGGGTGCCGGCCGCGGCGCTGCGCGGGTGCGCGAACGCCGGCTCACCGTGGCCGGTGCGCAGCACGTTGGCCTCGGCGAAGTCCGCGTCGGTCATGAACACCTCGCCGCGGATCTCCACCGTGACCGGCTCGGTCAGCCGGGCCGGCAGGCCCACCGCCCGCCGCGCCTGCCCGGTCACGTCCTCCCCGGCGCGCCCGTCGCCGCGCGTGGCGACCAGCGTCAGCTCACCGTCGACGTATCGCGCGGCGATCGCGAGACCGTCGATCTTCGGCTCGACCGTGTAGCCACCGGCCGGGCGGTCCAGCAGTCGCTCCAGCCGGGCGCCCCAGCGCCGCAGCGTCTCTTCGTCGAAGACGTTGTCGAGACTGAGCATCGGCGAGCTGTGCTCCACGTCGCCGACCACGCCGGCGCCGGCCGCGACCACCTCGGTCGGCGAGTCGTCGGCCTTCCACTCCGGGTGGGCGGCCTCGGTCGCCGCGACCCGGGCCAGCAACGCGTCGTAGGTCGCGTCGTCCATGAGCAGCTGCGACCCGCTGTAATAGGTGGTGGCGGCCGCCTTCACCGCGGCGATCGCCGCCTCGTAGTCCGCCGTGGCCGCGAAGGGCTCCGCGCGCGCCGCGTCCACGACCGGCTCGGCCACACCCTCAAGATCAACAACGTCGCTGGCCACGCCGACCTCCCCGTATCACCGTTCTGACCTGCCACAAGAGCCTAACCATCGGGTACGACATCCAAGCGCCCGGTGACGGTGGCCCCGTTACCGCACCGACACTCATTGTGATCATGTGACTACGCTGCGAGAATGGAGCGGTTTATCGGTTCCAATCGATGGAGGCTGACATGGTGCTGCTGGATCTGCAAGGCATGCGGACCGGGCGCTCCTGGCTGGCGCTGGAAAGCAACATGAGCATGTCCTGCACCCCGGAGAGCAACATCAGCCACGTGATGTGCGACGACGACCCGGACCAGAGTAACCTCAGCGTCATGCTCTGTGCCCGCTGATCCGCACCCTCCCCGCATCCCGCATTCGGTTCATGGAAAGCGACCGGCACCGGTCTGGACTGCTGGGTGGGGTCGCGCTCGGTGATGGCACTTCCGGTCCAGTGCGCCCTGGGTCGGGCACCATCGCGACCGTCCTGATAATGGCAGGCCAGAAGATAAATGCGACCCGCACCCGTTCCTCGATCCAATGCTCTGGGCCGCCTGTATATAGATCGCTATCAGTCTATATGGCTGTTACTGGTATCGGCGCCGGCGCATGTAGCCGGTGACGTGCGCGGGATGGGACAGGCGGGCAACTACGTCACCGTGTCCTTCGCCCGCGACCCCGGCGGCATGTAGCCTCTATACACCAATTTCGAGGCATGCGTGTGGGGCCGGCACCCGGACAACTCGGGCCTACCACCTATACGGCGGCGTGGGGCTTCGGCATGTACAACGTGGGACCTCGGTCGAGAATCGTGAAGGTGCGGGCGGACTGACCGCGCGTCATGCGTTAGATGTTTCCGCGCCTTTGCCTGTGCGGTCTCGCCGATGGGGTAGGCGTCGCGTGCCCGCTTTCCGCTGTTGTTCGTTAACGACCAGTCATGCCTGTGAACACCTTCCATTCGCGCGATCATTGGCTCTCCCGCGATGATCCGGTCGTATCGTCTCCGGATCTTCGGTGCGCAGAAGTAGATCTAGTCGAGCTAGGGTGAAATAGCGACCCTAACTCGACTAGATCCGTTCGGAACGTCGGTAACGCCGCTCACCCGTTCGCCAATCTTGCCAACGAATGCAAGCGTTCTGCCTGTTTCGCGCCGATAGAGGTGGGATGGGGGAAGCCCCGTGTCCCGTGCCTCATTCCTCGTGATTCCTCGTGCGGCGTAGCCGGGTGGGCGCCCCGTCGCGACGGCAGGTCGTGCCCTTGCGGTGCTGCGCGGGTCGCTCGTTCTGGCCCTGTCGATCGAGGGTTTGTCGTCGCGATCGTGCGCCGATCGAGGCCTTATCGTCGCGGTTTATAGATCAACTCGGGACGACAAGCCCTCGATCGACGGGATGAGTGACGTTAAGGCCTCGATCGGCGGGAGTTGGCCACGATAAGGCCTTGATCGGCGGGGCGGGACGGGGCGGGGCGGAGCGGCCGCTTGGGTGTGAGGGCTCAAGCGGTGAGGGGCGCCCTGATCAGGGAAGGGGGGCGGCGCGAGGGTGGCGGTGTGAGAGGGCGCGGCGCGACGCGCGGCGGTGCGAGGGGCGGCGGTGCGAGGGGGCGGTAGGGCGGGCGAGCGTCGTGGTGCGAGGGCCGGCGGGGCGTGGGTGGCGGTGCGAGGGGCCGCAGGGCGCGGCGAGGCGGAGTGTGGGTGGCGGTGCCCGAGGGGCGGCGGCGCCAGGGGCGTGGTGCGGGGGCGGCAGAGCGAGGGCCGTGGTGGCAGGGCGAGGGTCGTGGTGCGAGGGCGGCGGGGCGAGGGTCGTGGTGCGAGGGCGGCAGGGGGCGTGGTGCGAGGGCGGCGGAACGAGGGGGCTGGTGCGAGGGCGGCGGTGCCAGGGGTGGCGGGGCGAGCGGTGAGGGGCGGCGGGGCGGAGGGGGGTGGCGGGCGAGCGGTGAGGGGCGGCGGGGCGGAGGGGCGGCGGGGTGGCGAGCGAGGGGCGTGGGGGGAGGGGCGGTGGTGGGAGCGGCCTGGTGCGAGGGCGTGAGGCGAGGGGCCGCAAGGTGGGGCGGGGGGAGGGTGGTGGTGTGAGGTGTTTTGGGGGGTTGGCGGGGGTGGCGGCGATTCTGGGGAGCTGGTGGGGTTGTGTGGGGTGAGGGTGGCTGGTAAACATCGGATGTATGCGGATCGTCGGGTTGGACACCTACGACATCCGGTTTCCGACCTCGCGGGAGCTGGACGGGTCGGATGCGATGAACCCGGATCCCGACTACTCGGCGGCGTACGCGGTGGTGCGCACCGACGCGCCGGACGGGTATGAGGGGCACGGCTTCGCGTTCACCATCGGGCGGGGTAACGACGTGCAGCGGGCTGCGATCGACGCGCTGGCGCCCTACCTCGTCGACCGGCCGCTGGAGGCGACGCTGGCCGACCTGGGCGGGGTGTGGCGGGAGCTGGTGCACGACTCGCAGCTGCGCTGGCTCGGTCCGGAGAAGGGCGTGCTGCACATGGCGATCGCCGCCGTGGTCAACGCGCTCTGGGACCTCAAGGCGAAACGGGCCGGTCTGCCGCTGTGGCGGCTGCTCGCCCGCATGTCGCCCGAGGAACTGGTCGCGCTCGTCGACTTCCGGTACCTGACCGACGCGCTCACCCCCGACGAGGCGCTCGACATCCTGCGCCGCGCGGCGCCCGGGCGCGCCGAGCGGGAGGAGGCGCTGCTGGCCGGTGGCTATCCGGCGTACACGACGTCGCCAGGCTGGCTCGGCTACGACGACGACAAGCTGCGCCGGCTCTGCCGGGAGGCCGTCGAGGAGGGCTTCACGCAGGTCAAGCTGAAGGTCGGCGCCGACCTCGCGGACGATGTGCGGCGGATGCGGATCGCCCGGGAGGCGTGCGGGCCGGAGGTGCGGATCGCGATCGACGCCAACCAGCGGTGGGACGTGGGGCCGGCGATCGAGTGGGTGCGCGCGCTGGCGGAGTTCGAGCCGTGGTGGGTGGAGGAGCCAACCAGCCCCGACGACGTGCTGGCCCACGCCACCATCGCCCGTGAGATCGCGCCGATCGGGGTGGCCACCGGCGAGCAGGCGCAGAACCGGGTGCTCTTCAAGCAGCTGCTCCAGCTCAATGCCGTGTCGTACGTGCAGATCGACGCGGCCCGGGTCGGCGGCGTCAACGAAAACGTGGCGATCCTGTTGCTGGCGGCCAAGTTCGGCGTGCCGGTCTGCCCGCACGCCGGCGGGGTCGGCCTGTGCGAGCTGGTCCAGCATCTGTCCATGTTCGACTATGTGGCGGTGTCGGGCAGCACGGAGAACCGGGTCATCGAGTACGTGGACCACCTGCACGAGCACTTCGTCGACCCGGTCGTGATCCGCGGCGGCCGGTACGTCACGCCGACCGCGCCCGGCTTCAGCGCCACCATGCGGCCGGAGAGCCTGGCCGCCTACTCCTATCCGGACGGTCCAATATGGAAGGATGGTCCAACACGGAAGGACGGTCCAATATGGAAGGAATGACGGCGATCGTCACCGGCGGCGCGTCCGGCATCGGGCTGGCGACGGCTCGGTTGTTCGCCGCGCGGGGCGCGCGGGTGGCCTGCCTCGACCTCAAGCCCGACGGGCTGCCCGAGCCCTTGCTGGGATTCAGCGCCGACGTGCGCGACGACGCGTCGGTGCGCGCGGCGGTCGCCGCGGCGGTGGGGGCGCTCGGCGGGCTGGACGTGCTGGTCAACAACGCCGGCATCGGCGCGCAGGGCACGGTGGAGACCAATCCCGACGACGAGTGGCTGCGGGTGCTCGACACCAATG
This sequence comes from Actinomycetes bacterium KLBMP 9797, assembly GCA_037414955.1. Taxonomy (GTDB): domain Bacteria; phylum Actinomycetota; class Actinomycetes; order Mycobacteriales; family Micromonosporaceae; genus Phytohabitans. Next base: position 12,882 of record JBBEWH010000243.1, on the reverse strand, counting down.
TGGTGGGCATCGTGCGGGTCACCCGCGCCGCGCTGCCGCATCTGCGCGCCTCCCGCCACGCCGCGATCGTCAACACCTGCTCGATCGCGGCCACCGCCGGCCTGCCCGCGCGGGCGCTCTACAGCGCCAGCAAGGGCGCCGTGCAATCGCTGACCCTCGCCATGGCCGCCGACCACGTGCGCGAGGGCATCCGGGTCAACTGCGTCAACCCCGGCACCGTCGACACGCCGTGGGTGCGCCGCCTGCTCGACACCGCCGTCGACCCGACGGCGGAGCTCGACGCGCTCCAGGCGCGCCAGCCCACCGGGCGGATGGTCCGCGCCGAGGAGGTGGCGGCCGCGATCGCGTACCTGGCCAGCCCGCTCGCCGGCTCGACCACCGGCACGGCCCTCGCCGTCGACGGCGGCATGCAGGGCCTGCGACTCCGCCAGCCCTAACGGCCCCAACCACGGAGCCAGCCCGCACCACCGGAGCCCGCGCGGCGGCCACCGCCGCCACGCGCCAACCCACCACCGCCGCACGCGCGGCGGCCGCACCACCGCCGCCACGCGGCAGCCCTGACCCGCCGCCACCGCGCGGCAGGCCTCACCCCCAAGGCCGCAGACATCGGAGGACCGCATGGAAAGAGTGGCGCTGCACACCCGACTCAAGCCGGGCAAGGAGAGCGAGTACGAACGGGTCCACGCGACGATCCCGGCCGAGCTGGACACCGCGCTGCGGGCGGCCGGGGTACACGCGTGGCGGATCTGGCGGGACGGCCGGGACCTGTTCCACCTCGTCGACGTCGACGACTACAAGAAGATGCGGGCCGCGCTGCGCGACCACCCGGCCAACGTGCCGTGGCAGGCCCGGATGGCCGAGCTGCTCGAGGTCGAGGACGACTACTCGGGCGCCGACTCCGGCCTGCGTCTGGTGTGGGAGCTGCCATGACGGCTGGGGCCCACGGGGGCATGGGGCTGGGCCGGCTGGGTCTCGGCTGCGCCCAGCTCGGCAACCTCTACCGCGAGATCGACGACGCCACGGCGGCCGCCACGGTGGCCGCCGCCTGGGACGCCGGCATCCGCTACTTCGACACCGCCCCGCACTACGGTCTCGGCCTGTCCGAGCGCCGGCTGGGCGCGACGCTGTCCGCGTACCCCCGGGTCGATTTCGTGGTGAGCACGAAGGTGGGGCGGCGGCTGGTGCCCGACCCCGGCGGCGCCGGCCGCCGCGACAGCGAGGGCTTCGCGGTGCCCGCCGACCACCGCCGGGTGTGGGATTTCAGCACCGATGGGGTACGTCGCCAGCTGGACGACAGCCTGGCCCGGCTGGGCCTGGACCGGGTCGACCTGGTGCTGATCCACGACCCGGAGGAGCACGCGGAGGTGGCGTTGGCGCACGCCTACCCGGCGCTGCACGACCTGCGCGACCAGGGGGTGATCCGCTGGGTCGGGGTGGGCTCGAAGGACGCGGAGGTGCTGCACCGCTTCGCGCGGGACACCGACGTCGACGCCGTGATGATCGCCGGCCGGTACACGCTGCTGGAACAGCCCGCCCTCGACGCGCTGCTGCCGGCGTGCCAGCGCCGCGGCGTGCGCGCGGTGCTGGCCGGGGTGTTCAACAGCGGCCTGCTGGCCGAGGACCGGCCGCACGCGGGCCTGCCGTACGAGTACGGCGCCGCGCCGCCGGCGGTGCTCGACCGGGCCCGGGCGCTCGCCGCCACCTGCGCCCGGCACGGCACGTCCCTGCCCGCGGCCGCGATCGCGTTCGCCGCCGCGCACCCGGCCGTCGCGTCCGTCGTGCTCGGCGCCCAGCACCCCGATCAGGTACGCCGCAACGCCGCCCTCGCCGCGGCCGACCCGCCGCCCAAGGAGCTGTGGGCCGACCTGGTCGCGGAGGGCCTGCTCCGCCCGGACGCACCGGTACCCGGAGAGGGTTCGTAATGGCGGTCACCGACGAGGCGATCGAGAAGATCAAGGGCATGATCGTGGCGGGTGAGCTGCGGCCCGGCGACCGGCTGCCGCGCGAACCGGACCTGGCGGAACGGCTCGGCCTGTCCCGCAACTCCCTGCGCGAGGCCGTCAAGGCGCTGTCCCTGATCCGGGTGCTCGACGTGCGCCAGGGCGACGGCACCTACGTCACCAGCCTCGCGCCCGGCCTCCTGCTGGACGCGCTCAGCTTCGTCGTCGACTTCCACCATGACGACACCGTGCTGGAGTTCCTGGAGGTACGGCGGATCCTGGAACCCGCCGCCACGGCGCTCGCGGCGCAGCGGATGACCGACGAGGAGATCGACGGCTTGCGGGCCCTGCTCGCGGTGCCCGGCGAGGACGCGAGCATCGACGTGCTGGTCGCCAACGACCTGGAGTTCCACCGCCGGATCGCGGCCGGCTCGGGGAATGGCGTGCTGTGCTCGCTCATCGACAACCTTTCCGGCCCCACCACCCGGGCCCGGATCTGGCGCGGCCTCACCCAGGAGGGCGCGGTCGCCAAGACCCGGGAGCAGCACATCGCGATCCTCGACGCGATCGCCGCCCGCCAGCCGGAACTGGCCCGTTCCTGGGCCACGGTGCACGTGGCCGGCGTCGAAGGCTGGTTACGCAGCGTCCTCTAGTTACTAGTTACACAGCGTCCTCTAAGGGCCCCTCTGCTACAGGCAGGTAACGAGGTCTTGACACGAAAGACATCGGATGAATACCGTTCCGCAATATCGGGGCATTTACCCGCGAGGAGCCGCCTGATGAGCCATATCGTCTCGGTGGATAACGATGAGTCGGGAAGAGACATCCGATGAACGACTACCTGCTTGAGGTCGAGGGGGTAGAAAAGGCGTTCCCCGGTGTGCAGGCGCTGAGCGACATGCACCTGAACCTGCGCAACGGTGAGGTGCTCGCCCTGGTGGGTGAGAACGGTGCCGGCAAGTCGACGCTGATGAAGCTGCTGTCGGGCATCTACGTGCCGGACGCGGGCGCGTTTCGCTTCGGCGGCGAGCCGTTCACGCCGCAGAACCCCAAGCACGCCCTGGAGTCCGGCATCAGCATCATCCACCAGGAGTTCAATCTGATGCCGCACCTGTCCGTCGCGCAGAACATCTACATCGGCCGCGAACCGCGCCGCGGCTGGGTGCTGTCGGACCGGGCCCTCCACCGCCGCGCCGCGGACCTGGTGGACCGGCTCGGGCTGCCGCTGGACATCCGCGCCACCGTCGGCGACCTGACCGTCGCCAACCAGCAGATGGTCGAGATCGCCAAGGCGCTGTCGTACGACGCGCGGGTGCTCATCATGGACGAGCCCACCGCGGCGCTGAACGACGCCGAGGTGCGCACGCTGCACGACCTGATCCGCCGGTTCGTCCGGGAGGACACCGGCGTCATCTACGTCTCGCACCGGATGGACGAGCTGAAGGCGATCAGCGACCGGATCACCGTGATGCGGGACGGCCGGTACGTCGGCACCGTGGACACGGCCAGCACCACCATGCGGGAGGTCATCACCCTCATGGTCGGCCGCACCCTGGTCAGCGACGCGCGCCCGGTCGGCGTCCGGGAGGGGCGGGAGGTCGTGCTCGACGTCCAGGGCCTGAGCACCAAGAGCCTGCTGCGGGACGTCAGCTTCACGCTCGGCAAGGGCGAGATCCTCGGGTTCGCCGGGCTCATGGGCGCCGGGCGTACCGAGGTCGCCCGGGCGCTCGTCGGCGCGGACAAGACCAGCGGTGGCACCGTGCGGGTGCACGGCCGGCAGGTCCGGATCCACAATCCGGCGGAGGCGGCCCAGCACGGCATCGGCTACCTGTCCGAGGACCGGAAACACCTCGGGCTGCTGCTGGAGCACGACGTCAGCGACAACATCGCGCTGCCCTCGGTCCGCGAGAAGTTCAGCCGCTGGGGCCTGCTGGACAACGGCGCGGCGCGCCGCGCCGCGACGGATGTGGCGCGCCGCCTCACCATCAAGACCCCGTCGATACGGCAGACGACGAAGTTCCTGTCCGGCGGCAACCAGCAGAAGGTCGTCATCGGCAAGTGGCTGGTCAAGGACTGCGACATCCTCATCTTCGACGAACCCACGCGCGGCATCGACGTCGGCGCCAAGGAAGAGATCTACACGCTGCTCAACGACCTGGCGGGGCAGGGCAAGGCGATCATCATGATCAGCTCGGAGCTGCCCGAGGTGCTGCGCATGTCGCACCGGGTGGTCGTGATGACCGAAGGCCGGATCAGCGGCATCCTGTCCACACAGGACGCCACCCAGGAGAGCGTCATGCACCTGGCGACGCTGCGCCCCAACGAAAACCCACAGGACGCCGCCGAACTGGGCCTGCTGGGCGACACCGATGCGAAGGCGGTATGACGATGGCTTCTCCGCGTACCCGCGTTGCCCACGCCGCCGTTGACGGCGCCGCCGCCGGCGCCGGCGAGAGGTCGGCCTGGATCGCCGCTGCCAAGAATCGCCTCCAGCAGCTGCTGGCGTTCGCCAGCCTCATCGTGATCTTCACGTTCTTCGCGGTGGCGAACTCGGCGTTCCCGACGTACTCCAATGTGGTCAACATCCTCTTCAGCACCGTCGTGATCGGCACGCTGGCGCTGGGCACCACGTTCGTCATCATCACCGGCGGGATCGACCTGTCGATCGGCACCGGCATGGCGCTGTGCGCGGTCATGTCCGGCGTGTTCATCGTCAACGCGGGACTGCCGGTCCTGCTCGGCGTCCCCGCCGCGATCCTCTTCGGCGGCCTCATCGGCCTCGTGAACGGCTTCAACGTCGCCGTGCTCAAGCTGCCGCCGTTCATCGCGACGCTCGCGATGATGCTCGTCGCGCAGGGGCTCGCCCTGGTGATCTCCAAGAGCGCGCCGATCTACTTCACCGACCACCCCGCCTACATCAAGATCTCCACCGGGGAGCTCATCCCCGCGCTGAACATCCCGAACGCCGTCCTGGTACTGCTCGTGGCCGCGATCATCGCGGCCTTCCTGTTGAGCAGGACGCTGCTCGGCCGGTACACCTACGCGATCGGCAGCAACGAGCCCGCCACCGCCCTGTCGGGCATCAACGTCCGGCGGTGGAAGCTCGTCATCTACACCCTGGCCGGGCTCTTCACCGGCCTCGCCGGCGTGATGATCTCGGCGCGCCTGGGCTCCGCCCAGCCCGCCACCGGCATGGGCTACGAGCTTCAGGCCATCGCCGCGGTCGTCATCGGCGGTACGTCGCTGGCCGGTGGCAAGGGCTCGATCATCGGCACCGTGATCGGTGCGCTCATCATCTCGGTCCTCAACAACGGCCTGCAGATCATGTCCATCCCGCAGGAGTGGCAGAACGTCATCCTCGGCCTGGTCATCCTCGTGGCCGTCTACGCCGACATGGTGCGCAAGAAGGAAGCCTGACCCGATATTTTTGAGGAGCTTCAACCATGAGAAATCGCGTACTCGTTGCCGTCGCGGTGGCCGCCGCCCTCGTCGCGTCCGGATGTGGCGACGACGGTGGGGATGCCGGCAGCGGCGGCGACCAGAAGTACATCGCCATCGTCTCCAAGGGCTTCCAGCACCAGTTCTGGCAGGCCGTCAAGAAGGGCGCCGAGGACGAGGCGTCGAAGCAGGGCGTGCGCATCACGTTCGAGGGGCCCGCGACCGAGGCCGACATCGAGGCCCAGACCACGATGCTCACCAACGCGCTCGCCAAGAACCCGGACGCCATCGGCTTCGCCGCGCTGGACAGCAAGGCCGCCGCCCCGCTGATGCAGCAGGCCAAGTCGTCCAACATCCCGGTGATCGCCTTCGACTCCGGCGTCGACAGCGATGTCCCGGTCACCACGGCCGCGACCGACAACAAGGCCGCCGCCGGTGAGGCCGCCAAGAAAATGTCCGAGCTGGTCGGCGGCAGCGGCAAGGTCGCCCTCGTCGTGCACGACCAGACCAGCATCACCGGCCAGCACCGGCGGGACGGCTTCACCGACTGGATGAAGGCCAACGCACCCGGCATCCAGGTGCTGCCCGTGCAGTACGGCGGCGGCGACCAGGCCAAGTCGGCCGACATCACCAAGTCCATCCTGCGCGCCAACCCCGACGTCAAGGGCATCTACGGCGCCAACGAGGGCTCGGCCATCGGCGTGATCAAGGGCATCGAGGAGAGCGGCAAGACCGGCGTCGTGGTGATCGGCTTCGACTCCGGACAGGCCCAGATCGACGCCATCAAGAGCGGCGCGATGGCCGGCGCCATCACGCAGAACCCGGTCGGTATGGGCGCAGCCACCGTCAAGGCGGCGGTCGACGCCATCAACGGTCAGTCCATGCCGAAGACCATCGACACCGGATTCTTCTGGTACGACAAGACCAACATCGACTCGCCCGAGATCCAGGCCGTCCTCTACAAGTGACCCCCTTCCCCATGATCAAGGCGTCCTTCAAGTCGTTATAACTAGTTGAAGGACGCCTTGATCATGGGGGCTTACCCGTGGGATACGGGGCAGAGCACGGGCTTCCGGTGCGGCGCGCCGGTGCCGTACGCCCCGCGGGAGGCAGCGATGTGCCCGACATCGCGGCTGTTCGCTGCGTGACGGTTCGGGCCTGGGGTCTGCCAAGGGGTAGCGGCCATGCCCGGCGGGGATCGTGGGCGGGGAGGGGCGTCCGCTGTCGCGCTCGCGCGGGCGTGCAGGCGTGCGGGCGTGCGGGCGTTCGTTCGGGCGTTCGGCGGGCCGGGGCGTTGGGGCGTTCGGGCGGGCCGGGGCGCTTGCGCGTTGGGGTGTTCGGGCGGGCCGAGGGCTTGCGTGTTCGGGCGTTGGGGCGTTCGGGCGGGCCGGGGCGCTTGCGCGTTGGGGCGTTCGGGCGGGCCGGGGGGGCTTGCGTGTTCGGGCGTTGGGGCGTTCGGGCGGGCCGGCGTTCGCGCGTTCGGGCGTTGGGGCGGGCCGGGGCGTTCGGGCGGGCGGTTGCGTGCGGGCGCGCCGGGGCGACGTGTGGGGTTGCGTTCCGGCGGGCCCCGGGACGCTCGCAGATCCCCGAGCACGCTGGTTCGGCGCCGTTCAGTCGCCGCTGGCCAGCTTCCGGCGGGCAGCAGCAACTCGCGACGGCGAGACACCGCGAAGGCACCTGCTGAGCTGTGTCGATCTTGGACTCGCTGTGGTGACGAATCACCTGAGGCGCACACGTGCAAGATCGACGCGAGAAGTCCACGATCGGCGGACGCGGCGGGGCTGGGAGGGCGGGCGTGTCCGTGGGGTCAGCGGTGACGTAGACACCTTATGGGACCGCCATGAGGTATCTACGTCACCGCTGAGCGTTCGCACTACTCCCCGCTGGCGTTGATCAAGGACTTACGCGCCGATCAAGGGCTCGGGCACCCGGATCAGAGATCGAACCGTGTGCCTAAGCCCTTGATCGGCGAGGGGTCGGGTGGCGAGGGGCCGGTCGGCGAGGGACCGGGTGGGTGGGGGGTGGGGAGGTCGGCGGGGGTGGGGGGATCTGCGCCGTGGCGGGCGCAGGTTGCCGCGGCGACTCGCGACGCGAACAGCAGCACATCCGTGAGCGTGGCCGCGTCGATCGCCGCCAGCGCAGGGCGGCGGGCGGCGCCGAGCAGGTCGGCGCCGTCGAGGGCGCTGAGGAGACCAGCGGTGAACGCGTCGCCCGCGCCGACGGTATCCACGACCTCGACGGGGTACGCGTCGACCGCCACCTCGCAGCGACCGGCCTCGGGGTGGCCGGCCTCGGGGTGGCCGGCCAGCGCCCAGGCGCCGTCGCCGCCGAGCGTGACCACGACCAGTCCGGCGCCTTGGTCGAGCCAGTCGCGGCCGACGTCGCGGTAGGAGCGACCCGGGTACAGCCAGGCGAGGTCGTCGAGGCTGACCTTGACGATGTCGCTGACGGCTACCAGCGCGGCGACCCGCTCCCGGGCGATGGCCGGGTCGCCGATCACGGATGGTCGGCAGTTCGGGTCGAAGCTGACCATGCTGGTCTCGCGCGCGGCGCGGACGACCGCGGCGACGTCGTCGGCGCCGGGCGCCAGCATGGCGGCGAGAGACCCGGTGTGTACACAGGTGGCGGCGGCGCTGTCCGGCTGCCCGCCAGCGGCGCTGTCGCTCCCGCCAGCGGCGCCGTGTCGCCCGCCAGCGGTGCCGGGTTGCCAGCCGGCGGTCCCCGGTTGCCCGCCGGCGGCGGTGCCGGGTTGCCCGCCGGCGGCGGTGCCGGGTTGCCCGCCGGCGGCGGTGCCGTGTCGCCCGGCGGCGGTGCCGGGTTGCCCGGCGGCGGCGGTGCCGTGTCGCCCGGCGGCGGTGCCGGGTTGCCCGGCGGCGGTGCCCTGGTCGGCGCCGGCGGTGAGGCGCCGCCAGCTGATGTCGAACGCGTAGCTGGCGTGGCCGTCGGCGTCGAGCTTGGTGCGTGCGGTGCTGGTGGGTGCGCTGTCCAGCCGCGAGCCGGGTGCCAGCTCGACGCCGTTGTCCCGGAGGTGGGCGAGCAGCAGGCGCCCGTACGGGTCGTCGCCGAGCTGGGTCAGGAGGTTGACCGGCCGACCGAGCCTCGCCAGGGCGACGGCGACGTTGGCGGGACTCCCGCCCGGGTAGGCGACCGGCTGTCCCGGGCTGTGCTCGATGAGGTCGACGAGCACCTCACCGACGACGGTGATCACGAGCGGCCCGGCGTCTCGACGAGCGTGGTCGCGCCGGTCATGATCGCCACGGCTTCCGACATCGTGTGCGAGGTCGGGGTGACCACGCCGGCGCAGCGGCCCAGCCGCTGGATGTGGATGCGGTCGGCGACCTCGAACACGTGCGGCATGTTGTGGCTGATCAGGATGACCGGCAGGCCGCGCGAGCGGACCTCCTCGATCATCTTGAGCACCTGGTTGGACTCCTTGACGCCGAGCGCCGCGGTCGGCTCGTCCAGCACGATGATTTTGCTGCCGAACGCCGCCGCCCGGGCGACCGAGACCGCTTGGCGCTGGCCGCCGGAGAGCGTCTCGACGGCCTGCGACATGTTCTGCAGCGTGCCGATGCCCAGGTCGGCCATTGCCGCACCGGCGTCGCGGCGCATGCCCTTCTTGTCGAGCATGCGCAGCACCGAACCGAGGATCCCAGGACGGCGCCGTTCCCGCCCGAGGTAGAGGTTGCTCGCGATGTCGAGCGCCGGCGCCACCGCGAGCGTCTGGTACACGGTCTCGATGCCGGCGTCCCGGGCGTCCTGCGGTCGCTTGAACTGCACCGGCTGCCCGTCGATGAGCAACTCGCCCGCGTCCGGCACGAGCGCACCGGTCAGGCACTTGATGAGGGTCGACTTGCCGGCGCCGTTGTCGCCGATGATGGCGAGCACCTCGCCCCGGTACAGGTCGAGGTCGACGCCGTCCAGGCCGACGACGTGGCCGAAGGTCTTGACCATGCCCCGGGCGGACAGGATGGGGTCGGTCATGCTTTCACCTTCCTGATCCACTGGTCGACGGCGACCGCCAGGATGACCAGCGCGCCGACCGCGAGCACCCGGTACTGGTCGTCGACGCCGGCGAGCGACAGGCCGCTGCGGAAGAAGCCGACGATCAACGCGCCGAGCAGGGTGCCGAGCAGCGCGCCGCGACCGCCGAAGAGGCTGGTGCCACCGATCACGACGGCCGTGATGCTCTCCAGGTTGGCGTCGGTGATCGCGTTCGGGCTGGCGGCGCCGGCGCGGCCGATGAGGATCCAGGCCGTCAGGCCGTAGATCGCACCCGCCACCGTGTAGACGCTGAGCAGCACCCGGTCGACCCGGATGCCGGCCAGCCGCGCGGCCTCCTTGTCGTCGCCGACGGCGTACACGTGCCGGCCCCACGCGGTGTTGGCCAGCGCGAACCCGACCACGACGTAGAGCCCCACGACCAGCACGACACCCGTGGTGATCCGGAACTGGCCGACGGCGAACGTCTCGCCGGTCCAGTTCAGCAGGTCCGGCAGGTCACCGGACTGCACGCTCTGCCCCCGCGAGTAGAGCAGTCCGATCGCCGTGAAGACGCTGAGCGTGCCGAGCGTGACGATGAACGGCGGCAACTTGAGCCAGGTGACGAGCCCGCCGTTCGCCATGCCGGCGGCGACGCCGAGCGCGATGGCCAGACCGACGGCGAGCACGCCGGGCAGGCCACCGGCCTCGGCCAGTTTCGCCGCGATCATCATGGACAGGATCGTGATCGCGCCGACCGACAGGTCGATCCCGGCGGTCAGGATGATCAGCGTCTGCCCGACCGCCAGCGCCCCGATCACCGCGACCTGCTGCACGACGAGCGACAGCGAGTTGGGCGACGCGAATCGCGGATTGATCAGGGTGAACGCGACGAACGAGATCACCAGGACCAGGAACGGGCTGATCGCCGGATGGGCGTGCAGCAGATGCTGGACCTGCTCCAGGGGCGATCGTCGGCGCGTCGCGAAGTGCGCCGTACTGGCTGATTGGGTTGTGGTAGCCACTAGGCGGCGCCCCAGCAGAGCTTCGCGCCTTCGGTGGTGTCGATGCTGTCGACGCCGGTCGCCGGCTTGTCGGTCACCAGCGCCACGCCGGTGTCGAAGAAGTCCAGCCCGCTCGTCACGGCCGGCTTCGACCCGCCGGTCGCGATCTGCTTGATCGCCTGGACGCCCAGCTCGGCCATCTTCAGCGGGTACTGCTGCGAGGTCGCGTTGATCACGCCGTTCTTGACCTGCTGGACGCCGTCGCAACCACCGTCGACGGACACGACGAGGACGTCCTTGGTGCCGGCCGCCTGCATGGCCTTCTGGGCGCCGACCGCCGCCGGCTCGTTGATCGTGTAGACCACGTTGACGTTCGGGTTCTTGGCCAAGCAGCGCTCCATGGCGGTACGCCCGCCGTCCTCCGCGCCGGTGGTGGGCTCGTTGCAGACGATCTGGTAGGTGCCGCCGGAGTAGTTGCCGGTCTTCGCCTCGTCGCCGTTCTTCTTGGCGTCGGCGGTGTCGATGCCCATGCCGGTCAGGAACCCCTGGTCACGGTTGTAGTCGACGGAGACGATCTTGTCGTTGAAGAGGTCGAGCAGGGCGATCGTCGCCGGCTTGCCGGCGAGCTGCGCCGCGGTCCACTTGCCGATCAGCTCGCCGGCCTTGAAGTTGTCGGTCGCGAACGTGATGTCGACGGTGTCCGCCGGGTCGGGCGGCGTGTCCAGCGCGATGACGTAGAGGCCGGCATCCCGGGCCTTCTTGATCGCCGGGTTGACGCCGGGGCCGTTCGGGGTGATCAGGATGCCGGCGTCGCCGCGGGCGATCGCGTCCTCGATCGCCTGCACCTGGCCGGCCTCGTCGCCGTCCTCCTTGCCGGCGGCGACCGTCAGCTTGACGCCCTCGGCGCCGGCGGCCTTCCGCGCGCCGTCCTGCATGGAGACGAAGAAGGGGTTGGTCGAGTTCTTGGTGATCAGGGAGACCGCCACACCGTCGTCGCCACCCGCGCTGTCGTCGCCACCGCAGCCGGTGGCCACCACGCTCAGGGCGGCTATGGCGGCGAGCACCGAGGCGGCCCGCCGGCCTGTACGCCTGTTCATATTCGCTCCTTCATTGACGGGGCTCTTCTCGTCGCCAACCCCTGCGCGCGTTCCAAGGACGTTCGACAACGATGTCAGAGAAGTTACCGCTCATACCCAGCCGTGTGTCAATACCCCGTTACAAGCTGCGAAGTTACATCTCCGCAACAAACGTGCCGTGCTTGACAACGTTGTCGAGAATGGCCATGATGCGACCACGCCCGGGGACGGGGGAGGCCGCGGCGCTGGTGCCGCGCCGCGCTCCCTTACGCTCAGGACCGGCCGGTGAAGGAGGGTGGACATGACGCACGGAGCGCCCGCGCGGCGCGCCCCCGTCCCGTCCGAGGCGGCCGCGCCAAAGGGGCGCGCCACGCTGCGCGACGTCGCGCTCCTCGCCGGGGTGAGCCCGAAGACCGTGTCCCGGGTGGTCAACGGCGAGACCGGGGTGTCCGCCGAGAAGGTCACCGCCGTCCAGCGCGCGGTCGCCAAGCTGGGGTACCGGCCGAACTTCACCGCGAGCAGCCTGCGGCGCGCCGGCGGGCGGACCGCGGCGATCGCGGCGCTTCTCGAAGACGTCTCGAACCCGTTCTCGTCCGCCCTGCACCGGGCCCTGGAAGACATCGCCCGGGACCGGGGCGTCATGATCTTCACGGGCAGTGTGGACGAGGACCCGGCGCGCGAGCGGGCCTTGATCAACGCCTTTACGACCCGGCAGGCCGACGCGCTCGTGATCGTGCCGGCCAGTGACGACCAGCGCTACCTGGCGAATGAGGTCTACGCCGGCACCCCCATCGTCTTCGTCGACCGCCCGCCGGTCGGCGTCAACGTCGACGCGGTCCTCGTCGACAACCACGCCGGCGCGGCCGAGGCCGTGCACCATCTGGTCGCCGCCGGCCACCGCGACATCGCGTACCTCGGTGATCTGCGCTCCATCGCGACGGGGCGCCAGCGGTTCCAGGGGTACCGGGAAGCTCTCAGCGACCACGGCATCCGTCCGTCGCCCGACCACGTCGTCCACGACCTGCATACCGAAGCCCGCGCGCAGCAGGCCGCCCTCGGCCTGCTGCGCGGCCCGACGCCGCCCACCGCGCTCTTCACCGCGCAGAACCTCGTCACGATCGGCGCCGTCCGGGCGCTGCGCGCCCTCGACCTGCACCACCGGGTGGCCCTGGTCGGCTTCGACGACTTCCCGCTGGCCGATCTCCTCCAGCCACCGGTGACCGTCGTCGCTCAGGACCCGGCATCGATGGGCCGGCTCGCCGCGTCCCTCATCTTCCGGCGCCTCGACGGCGAGGACTGGGAGCCGACCACCCACCTCGTCGCGACCCGCCTGGTCGCGCGCGGGTCCGGCGAGATACCGGGGCCGTACGCACCCGCTTCTCCATGATCAAGGCGTGGCACCATAAGATAATAACAAATGTGGGAGGCCGAGTTTTAGGTGGG
>JBBEWH010000242.1:0-18775 GCA_037414955.1 Actinomycetes bacterium KLBMP 9797 | reverse complement strand
TAATCAGGCCCCCCCTAATTGCTTTAAACCCTGGGGCGCCACGCCTTGATCATGGAGGGGGAGCGGCGAGGAAATCGAGTGCGGCGTCGCGGTAAGGCGCGACCTTGTCCGGAGCGAGGACGCCGATCGCGTAGTTCGTGTACCGCACCTCGCGGTAGTCGGGGACGCGGGTGGCGGAGCCGTACGGCGCGCTGAAGTCGCCGAGCGGGTTGTCCGCCCACACCACGTTGGTGTGCACCGGGTGGTCGCCGTCGGCGAAGACCGGCGGGAGCGGTGCGAAACCGGCGTGGACGCAGGCCCGGGCGTTGAGCGAGTTGGCCTCGCCGATGACCAGGGTGTCAGCTCCGTGACGATCGACGACCAGCGCGTTGGCCAGGAGCATCAGCACGGAGGCCACGCTCAGGTCGACGATGGGCGCGAGCTGTTTCCGGTCGATGATGGTGTAGGTGGGCTCCAGCCCCCACGGCCACAGGGCCATCACGAACACGCACATCAGCCGCCCGTCGGGGCCGTTCATGCCGAAGACGTAGTTCCCACCGGGCGCGTACCCGTGGCCGTGCGCCATCGCGTGCGCGGTGTCCGCGTCCACATAGAAGAAGTGCCGCACCAGCCGGACGAACATCTCGACGTCGACGGCGCCGAAACCCCAGTCCCCGAACGGGTCGTTGCACACCAGGCGCAGGCCGTGATCCGCCGCCCGGCGCAGCATCGCGCGGGCGCGCTCGTGGAAGACCGGATCCAGCTCGCGCTGGTAGGCCCGCACCTCCTCGATCTCCTGGAAGACCTCGGCACGGAGGTCGGGCGCGGGCAGGCGGTCCGGGAAGTTCCGGGCCACCCACAGGCAGGTGCGGCGCCGCCCGCCGACGACGGCCGGGGCGTGACTGACCTCGATCGCCGTGTCGAAGGCGAGCAGGTCGGCCACGCGCCGCGGCGCGACCGGGTCGTCGACCAGACCGCGCAGCGACCATCGGCTGCCGCCGGCGCGCCGCGTGTACGCCTCCAGCGCCCGACAGGTGCGCAGGTACGCGTCCAGGGAGACGGATCGCGTGAGGTACGAACGGGTACGTCCCGCTCCGTCGACGGCATGGTGCCGGACGTAGGGTGCCCAAAGATCCAATTCCACATTGGGCTGTGCCGACATGGCGCTTCACCCACCCCGTGCGTGCGTCACCGACTCTGTCGTAGACAGCTTGGCCGCTAACGCTTTCAGATACCTTTCGGCGAGCTGCCACCTGGTGCGCGCCGCTCGGCGCGCGGGGCGTCGGCGCGATTGTCGGTGGGGTGCGGTAGAACTACCGGCGTCACGGATCACCCGTTCGTGTGGACGCTCGCCGGAGGCTGGCGTCCACGCCGCCGTCGTGCTGGAGGTCGAAGATCGTGGAGTCGGACCGCGCCGCCTGGGAGCGGCGCAGCGTGGTACCGGTGGTGTCGCCGGTCCAGCCACGCAAGCTGGCCAAGGTCCCGTTCGTCGAGCTGGCGGACGGGCGGCTGCAGGGCGTCGTGTCGAGCGGGTCGGACATCGAGCGGGTCTATGTCTCGGCCATCGAGTCCGGCACCCACGCCTATAGCTGCAGCACCAACAACAACCGGCCCTGCGGCGGTCTGGGCTACGCCATGTGCAAGCACCTCGACGCGCTCGTCACCGAGGCGGTCCGGCAGTACGGTGCCGATCGGGTGGCGCGCTACCTGCGCGTGGCGGGCGACCACGCGGCGGATCTGATCGGCAACCTCCACGGCCAGCGCGCGACGACGCCGGCGGCCACCGTGTTCAGCCGGTTCCTGCGCCACCTCGCCTATCTGGAGGTGCCGCAGACGGCGGAGCCGCTGGTGGAGATGCACTGGTTCCCGTCGGCGGGGGCGGTCGCCTGATGCTGCCCAGTCAGTTGACCCAGTTGCTCGGCGACCACCGGCCCTCTACTGGCGACCAACCGGGCGCCGATGATCAACCCGGCACCGACGATTGGCCCGGTGTCGCGGAGGCCCTTGGCGTGGTCGACGGCTTCGACGACGCGTTCGTGCACGGCTTCGGTCGCGTCAGCGATGGCACGGCCACCACGCTGGCGGCGCTGGCCGGCGCGCTCGCCGGCACGCCGCTGGGCCACCGGGTGGCCGAGGCGGTGGACAAGGTCGTCGCCGGCTCGATCGCCGACGAGCACCTCGCCGCGCTGGCCGGCGCGCGCACGGCGCTGCTGGGCGCCGTCCACGACGCGCTGCTCGCCCGCTTCGACGCCGCGCTCGGCCGCCACCGGGCGCCGTGGGAGGGACCGACCACGGCGGTGCAAGCGCCACCCAACCTCCTCGCGGGCGCCCGGTCCTGGCTGCGCGAGTTGGCGGTCACCGGCTGGCGCGGCGTCGACCACGACGTCGTGTCCGCCTCCGCGCAGATCCTCCAGGCCGTGCTCGACGAGCCCCGCCTGCGGCGGCTGGCCGTCCTGCTCGACGGCCTGGCGACCGAGCTGGAGGCGTGCTCGCCCGTGTCGACCGCGGAGCGGATACCGGCCCGCCGCTGGGCCGATCTGTGGGCGCGCGCCCTGATGCTCTCCCAGCCCGGCGGCCAGGCCGCCGGCGCGGCGTCTGCTGGTGCCGCCGGCGCGGCGTCTGCTGGTGCCGCCGGCGCGGTGGCCGCTGGCGCGGTGTCCGGGCGGCTGCTGGTGCTCGGCGTCGACGTGCACGAGCACGGCACGGCGGTGCAGTTCCAGGTGCACGGGGTGCTCGAGCCGGCCGGCGGCGCGCCGGCCCGCCTGGTACGCACCAGCCTCGCCGCGGCGAAAGTGGACACCATCGTCGGCCCCGCCGTGTGGCAGCTCGCGCAGAGCTGCCCGGTGCTGCTGGCCGCCCTCGCCGAACGGCGCGCCCTGGAGCTGACCGACCTGCCACTGCTGCCCTCCGGCGACCTGGTGTGGCACGACGAGCGGGCCGAGCCGGGGGAGCCCGCCGATCCGTTCGCCACGGCGCGCGTGCTGCTCCCCGGCGCGCTGGCGCCCGCGGTGCCGCCACTCGACCGGCATCCGGTGCGGCTCGCCGAACCGGTGCTCGTGGAGGGCTACACCGCCACTGTGGACGGCAGCACCGGCGCGGTGACGCTCGACGTCGGCGGCCAGCCGCTCGCCGTCGCGGTCGACCGCCTGCCCACCAGCGGGCCGCTCACCCGCGAGCTGGTCGCCCGATCCACCGCGTGCCTGGGCCTCGTCCGGTGGGACGGGCGGTGGACGCTGCAGCCGCTCGCCGTCCAGGCGACGGTCAAGCGCAAGACCGTGGCGGTGCACACGGCCGACTGGGCGCAGGGACCCACCGACCCCAAGGCGGCCAAGGCCGCCGCGGCCGCCGGTGACACGGTCGCGGTGCTGCGCGAGCGCGCCGGAAGGCTGCTGCGGAAATGAGCGACGCCATGGAGGTCAATGCCGCAGAGGTCACTGCCGTGGAGGTCAATGCCGCGGAGAACCGGCGGCAGGTGCTGTACTGGCGGTTGCTGGCCCGGGTGTTCCAGGCCGACGAGCAGCCCACCCTGGAGTCGGCGAGCGTGGCGATCGTCGACGACCTCGGCCTGCCGCCCGCGCTGCTCGACCCGACCGTGGCGGTCGACACCATCGTGCAGCGCTATCCCGAGCTGGCCGACGAGCTCCGGGGCCTGCTGGCGCCGCCGCCTGAGCCGGACGGGCCGCTGTCTGAGTCGGATGGGCCGTCGTCTGAGTCGGATGGGCCGTCGTCGGCCGCGGACCCGGCTTCGCCGCATCGGGCCGGGGCCGCCGAGGTGCGCCGCGCCGCGCTGGTGTCGAAGTTGCTGCTCAATGTCTTCCTGACCGGTTCGGGCAACGTCACCGCGACGCAGTTGGCCCGTTGGCAGTCCGATGTCGGCTGGTTCGAGGAGGCGCTCGGCTGCCGGCCGGGCGAACTGCGCGGCCGCGGCGCGGTGCCCGGCCGTGGGGGAGCGCCGGGCCGTGGGGGCGTCCCTGCCGGTGCCGGTGCCGGATCCGGTCCGGGCGCTGGGCCGGGGTCGGGCGCTGGAGCTGGTTCGGGTGCGGGGTCGGGTTCGGGGGGTGGGTTCGGCCCGGGGATCGGGCTCGGGCCGGGCGCTGGCTTCGACGTGGGCACCGGCGACGGCCTCGGCAGCATCCTCGCCGGGATCGAGGGCGACCTGGTGCGGCGGATGCACCTGCGCGAGGTGCTCGCCGACCCGGCGATGGCCCGGCAGCTCACCCCGAGCATGTCCCTGATCGAGCAGTTGCTGCGCGACAAGCACAACCTGTCGGGGATAGCGCTGGCCAACGCCAAGGCGCTGATCCGGCGGTTCGTCGACGAGGTCGCCGAGGTGCTGCGCACCCAGGTCCAGCAGAGCAGCGCCGGCACGATCGACCGGTCGGTCCCGCCGAAGCGGGTGTTCCGCAACCTCGACCTCGAACGCACCATCTGGAAGAACCTGACCAACTGGAGCCCCGACGACGAGCGGCTCTACGTCGACCGGCTCTTCTACAAGCAGACCGCCAAGCGGGTCATCCCGGCGCGGCTCGTCGTGGTCGTCGACCAGTCCGGCTCCATGGTGGACGCGATGGTCAACTGCACCATCCTCGCGTCGATCTTCGCCGGGTTGCCGAAGGTCGACGTCCACCTCGTCGCCTACGACACCCGGGCGCTGGATCTGACGCCGTGGGTGCACGATCCGTTCGAGGTGCTGCTGCGCACCCGACTCGGCGGCGGCACCGACGGCACCGCCGCGCTGACGCTCGTGCAGCCGAAGATCGCCGATCCGCGCAACACCGTGGTGGTCTGGATATCGGACTTCTACGAGGCATACGAGCAGCAGCTCTTCGACGGCATGGCCGCCATGCACCGGTCCGGGGTCAAGTTCATCCCGGTCGGTTCCGTCAACAGCGGCGGCCAGCAGAGCGTCAACCCCTCGTTCCGCAAACGGTTCAAAGACCTGGGCACCCCCGTGCTCTCCGGCCATGTCCGCAAGCTCGTCCACGAGCTGAAGAACTTCCTGACCTAGGAGGACCCGCAGATGACCGACGAGATGCTCCGCGCACCCGCCGAGGCGAAGTACGCCGAGGAGCTGGACTGGCTGGAGTCGATCGACGACGCGCCCAAGCCGTTCTCCTGGCGGCTCAGCCCGCGGATGGTGCGCCTGTTCGTGCTGGGCTCCGAGCGCGCCGACGGCCTCGATCGGCCGATCGCCCAGAAGTGGTTCGGTGACCGCAGCTTCGTCGAGCGCAGCATCGTGACGCTCGCGTCCGACCGGGGCCTGCTGCTCATCGGCGATCCGGGCACCGGCAAGAGTTGGCTGGCCGAGCTGCTGGCCGCCGCGATCTGCCGCAACTCGACGCTGGTGGTCCAGGGCACCGCCGGCACGACCGAGGACCACATCAAGTACTCGTGGAACGTCTCGATGGTCATCGCGCGCGGCCAGTCCCGCCAGTCGATGATCCCGTCGCCGATCATGACCGCGATGGAGCAGGGCGTCATCGGGCGGTTCGAGGAGCTGACCCGTTCCACCAGCGACGTGCAGGACGCGCTCATCTCGATCCTGTCCGAGAAATACGTGTCGATCCCGGAGCTGGACACCGACAACATCGTCTTCGCGCGGCCCGGTTTCTCCATCATCGCGACCGCCAACAGCCGCGACCGCGGTGTGAACGACCTGTCGTCGGCGCTCAAGCGGCGGTTCAACTTCGTCCGCATCCCGGTGGTCACCAACAAGAAGAGCGAGGCGGAGATCGTCCGGTTCCGCACCACGGAGCTGCTGCGGCGTCACGAGATCGAGCTGGACGTGCCGCCGACCCTGCTCGACATCCTCCTGCAGAGCTTCGCCGACCTGCGCGCCGCGGCCGCGTCGGCCACGAGCGACGACGAGAAGTTGGAGTCCGCGCTGTCCACCGCCGAGCAGATCGGGGTACTGGAGGACGCGATCCTGCACGGCCAGTTCTTCGGCCAGCGCACGCTGACGGCCGAGACGCTGGGCAGCTCGCTGGTGGGTTCGCTGGCCCGGCGCAGCCCCGAGGACCTGGCGATCCTCAACAAGTACTGGCACGGCGTCGTCGAGCCGCGCAGCAAGAAGGACGGCGGATCCTGGCCGGCGTTCCTCGAAGGCGGCCGCCAGGCGATCTCGACGCTGTCATGACGGCGTCCCCGAATACCCCAACGACGTTCGACGCGCTGCGCGGGCAGTTGCGGGACGCCGCCGCGCGGTTCGCCGGCGGCCCGGACGCGCTCGCCGACATCCTCACCGGCATGGTCGGCGACGTCGACCGGGCGCTGCGCGAGCCGCTGGAGATCTTCCCGGTGTGCCACCACTCGCCGGCCTCGGGGCTCGCCATGGTGCGCCGCCTGCGGGAGAAGCGGCCCAAGGTGATCTACCTGGAGCTGTGCGAGGACCTCCAGCCGCTGCTGACTGAACTGCGCAACTGCCACCTCCCGGTAGCGCTGCAGGCGTTCGCTTCGGACCTGGACGGTTTTCCGGCCGACTGGGGACCGCTCAGCGTGATCGCACCGATCACCGAGGCGTCCGCGGAGTACCAGGCGATCGCGTACGCGTTGGACACGCCGGGCGTGGAGCTGGTCCTCGTGGACCGCTCGACCGACCACGTCTTCCAGTGGACACCGCGCGACGAACCGACCCCGCCCGACGAACCAACCCCGCCGGTGGCGGCGCCGCAGCCGGACGCCGAACACCCGGACGAGGCGGCCCTGCACGGCGACGCGGTCGGCATCGACATCGGCGACCTGCGGCCCCGGTTCGCCGAGTTGGAGGCGCACCTGTTGCACCACGGCAAGGTCCGGCACTGGTCGGAGTGGTGGGACCAGTACGTCGAACAGCCCCTCGTCGGCGCGGACCACGACACGTACCGGCAGGTGATGGTCCTCATCGGTAGCCTCTTCCGGCGGCTGCGCCCGCCAGCGGCGGACCGGCACGACCGCGACGAGGACCGCGAGCGGTACATGTGGACCCGGATCCGGGAGCACCTCGCCGCGTCCGGCGTCGACCGGTCCGACTGCCTGTACGTGTGCGGCGCCTTCCACGCCGCCAGCCACGTCGAGCAGTTCGGGTCGGACGCCACGGCCATGCCCGGCGAGTCAGCGTTCGAGATCACCCCGCGCACCGGCACGAAGTGGTTGTACGGGCTGATCCCGTCGAGCCACTCCGCGATCGAGGCGCAGTTCGGGCTCGCTGCCGGCTCGGTGTCGATCGCCGCGTCCACCTGGGCCAAGGCGCTCACCGACCGGGGCATCACACCGTTCCAGCTGGAGGGCCAGCAAGGCGCCAAGAAGCGGGGGAGGAGGAAGGCCACGCCGGCGGCGCCCGCCGCACCGGCGCCGGTCACCGACCGGCTCTCCGGCTTCCTGGCGAGCCCGCCGGACCCGCACCGGCTCGACGAGGCGGAGCTGCTCGGCTGGTCCGTCGACATCGTCCGGCTCGCCCGCCGCCACGGATACCTGGCGAGCACCGCCGACGCCATCGCGGTGTTCGAGACCTCGATCCTGCTGGCCGGGATGCGCAACCGGCGCCGACCCACCCCGTACGACTTCCAGGACGCGGCCGTCACCTGCATCGAGAAGGACGTGGTGCCGGGCCGCCGGGACGTGCGGCGGCTCTGCGAGATCCTGTTCGGCGGCGACCGGATCGGCAAGGTCGGCTACGACGCCCTGCCGCCGCTGGCCCGCGACGTCTACGACCGCCTCGCGCCGCTCGGGCTCGACCTGGACCGGCGTACCGTCCAGCGGGCCCTGCTCTCCCTCGACGCGCAGCCGGAGCTGGTGCCCTGCTCGGACCTGCTGTGGGTGCTGCGCCGGCTGATGCCCGACGGCGCCATCCGGCCCATCATGGGCGAGCGGCGCCTCGGCGAGCGGTCGATCCAGGAGAGCTGGGACCTGACCATCGGGAAGCACCAGCGGTTCCTGATCGAGCTGGGATACGAGGGACTCACCGTCGAGCAGGTGCTGGAGCAGCGCCTGCGCCGCAGCGTATACGGGCCGAAGGCCACCGCGGCGGTCGCGCTCGCGGCGGTCGAGGACTCACTGTCGCTGCTGCGCAACCGGCGGTTCACCGACGAGCTCGGCGCCCGGGCGGTGGAGCTGCTGGCGGCCGAGCGCACCGTGGACGACGCGCCCGAGGTGCTGCGCCGCGTGCGCCGCCTGCTCGCGCACTACCGGGCCACCGAGCCCACGCTGCCGGCCTGGTACGAGGCGTTCGTCACCGCGGGATACGCCCACTACTGCACGCTGCTGCCGACCGCGTTCGTCGAGGACGACACCGGCGTGCGGCAGGTCGCCGCGATGCTCGGGTTCCTGTTCAACCTGGAGAGCGTCGCCATCGCCCTCGGCTGCGAACGCGCCCAGCTCGAGATCGCCGTCCAGCAGTCGCACCCGGAAGCGCCGGCCAAGGTCGCTCTCCTGTGGGCCGCCCGCTTCCAGCTCGGCCTGCTCACCCTGGCCGAGCTGCGGACGCGTGCCGACGCCCTGCTGGACAACCCGCTGGTCGTGCCGGCGTTCCCCCGGTACCTGAGCGGTTTCGTCCAGGCGCTGGACCCGGCGCCGGCGCTGACGCCGTTCGTGGTGGAAATGCTGTCGAAGGCGTTCGCGCGGCTGCCCGACCCGGTGTTGCTGCCGTGGCTACCGACGCTCATCACGACGTTGCGCGACCAGGCCGGCGAGCTGGTGCCGGTGCTCGTGCGCGAGGCCGGCCGCACGTTCCCCGGCAGCCTCCCGTCGGTGGACGCCTGGATGCCGCCGTGGGCGGCGCCCGCGCGGCCGGCGCCGGTGACGGTGACGGTGGCGGTGGCGTCCGTGGCGCCGAGCCCCAGCGGCCCGACGACCGACCTGCTCGTGGCGCACCCCGAGGCCACCGACGCGGTCGCCGCCCTGCTCGGCTACCCGGACGGGTGGTGCGTCGGCGCGGTCGGGGAGACGTCTGAGCACCAGGCGGTAGGCGCGTTCCTGGCCGCGCACGCCGCGACCGGCACGGCGGTCGCGGAACTGCTCGGCGCCGCCTGAGCACCTGGCCCGAAGGTGTGTCTCCGGTGGCGTGCGTCGACCGCGGACCGGCATGGTGGCGTGGCTCAAGAGCATCTTCCCAACATCAGTGCCGACCCCGGCGTGTCGTACTGATTTTGGGAAGATGCTCTTGGACGCGCCTCAACGCGTGTACGACAAGGCTGGAGGACTGGGATGTCGGTGCTGGACGCGTTCGGGCTTGCCGGGCGGGTAGCGGTCGTGACCGGCGGGAACCGTGGGCTCGGGAGGGCGTTCACCATCGCGCTCGCGCAGGCCGGGGCGCGCGTCGCGATCGTCGCCCGGGACACCGCGAAGACGGCCGAAATGCTCGGCGAGCTATCGGGCGGGGCTGAGCTGCCTGGCGGGGTGGTGGCCGCTCGCGGTTTCCACGCCGATGTCCGGCGGCGCGCCGACGTGGATCGGGTCGTGCGGGAGATCGCGGCGGCGATGGGTGGTGTGGACATCCTTGTCAACAACGCCGGCACCTGCGTCCACGCGCCCGCGCTCGACGTCACCGAGTCCGACTGGAACGAGGTCATCGACACCAACATCACCGGCGTGTGGAACTGCTGCCAGGCGTTCGGCCAGTACATGGCCGAGCACGGCGGCGGGACCATCGTCAACGTCGGCTCGATCTCCGGGCTGATCGTCAACCGTCCACAGTGGCAGCCGGCCTACAACGCCTCGAAGGCGGCCGTGCACCAGCTCACCAAGTCACTGGCGGCCGAGTGGGCGCCGTTGGGAATCCGGGTCAACGCGCTCGCCCCCGGATATATCAAGACCGAGATGGCCCCGGTCGACCGCCCGGAGTTTCGACAGCACTGGATCGAGGACGTGCCCATGCGGCGCTACGCCACCCCGGAGGAGATCGCGCCCAGCCTGATCTACCTCGCCAGCGACGCGTCCGCCTTCATGACCGGCTCCGTGCTGGTCATCGACGGCGGATACACCGCCTTCTGAGGTGCGAATCTTGACGTTCTGGCGTCGCTATCACGACGGTGCGGCGTCAAGATTCACGAGGGCAACGTCGCGGCGATGTGTGGATGGTCGCAGGTAATTCGTGGGACGAACTGATGTTACTCTGGCTGGGTGGGTAAGCAGAGTGACGGCCAGATCGGGGTGGTGGCCGCGCTCGTGCGGTCCACGTTCTTGGTGAACGCGGTGTATGCCGAGTCGGCTCGGGAGTATGGCCTGACCTCGCAGCAGGGGCAGCTGCTGTGCGTATTGATGGCGCAGCCGTACGGCATGGGTGAACTGGGCACCATCCTCGGGCTGGCCAAGTCCAGCCTGACCGGCCTGGTGGATCGCAGTGAGCGTAACGGCCTGGTCAAGCGCGAGCCCGACCCGGCTGACCTGCGCGCGGTGCGGGTGGCGCTGACGCCGCGGGGCGGCAAGCTCGCCGAGTCCTTCTACGTGGAGACCTGCCGGCGGGTCGAGGAGCTCTCCGTGGGCCTCGCTCCCGCCGAGCGGGACACCCTCGCCGCCCTGCTCGGGCGGATCGTGGTGGACAACCAGGTCCCGGCGGTCTTCCTGGAACTCGACGAGACCGCCCCGGCCACTCATCAGCACTGACGCAGGGCTTGTGGTTCGTGCCACGAACTAATATAGTTCGTGGCACGAACTGCTTCTCGTTTCTGTGGAGAGTGAAATCATGAGTCGTACGGTTGCGGTGATCGGTGGCGGTTACGGCGGCGCGGCGGTCGCCAAGGCGTTGGAGTCCGAAGCCGATGTCGTCCTCATCGACCCCCGGGAGGCGTTCATCAACACGGCGGGCTCGCTGCGGGCGCTGACCCAGCCCGACTGGGCAGGCAACATGTTCTACCCCTTCGACACGCTGCTCACCCGGGGCACGGTGCTTCGCGACCGCGCGGTGTCGGTGGATCCCGCCGGCGTCAGCCTCGTCTCGGGGCGGCGCGTCGAGGCGGACTACCTGGTCCTGGCGACCGGCTCCAGCTACGCCTATCCGGCCAAGCCGCACGCCGACGCCACCGAGGAGGTGCTGGATGACCTCCGCCACACCCACAAGGAGTTGGCGGACGCCGCGCGCGTGCTGATCCTCGGCGCCGGGCCGGTCGGTCTGGAGCTGGCCGGGGAGATCAAGGAGGTGTGGCCGCACAAACACGTGACCATCGTCGACCAGGCCGAGCAGGTGCTCCCCGGCTTCCAGCCGGACCTGCGCCAGGATCTGCACCGCCAGCTCGACGACCTGGGCGTCCAGTTGCGGCTCGGCACCCGGCTGGCGGCGCCGCCGGAGATCGAGCCCGGGCACGCCGAGACCTTCACCGTCACCACGACCGATGGTGGCGAGATCACCGCCGACATCTGGTTCCGCGCCTTCGGCGTGCGCTACAACAGCGACTACCTCGCCGACGGTCGACTCACCACCCGCACCGCCCAGGGGCAGGTCGCGGTGACCGAGGCCCTCCACGTCCACGGATACGACCACGTCTACGCGATCGGCGACATCACCGACGTCGCCGAGGCGAAGATGGCGGGGTACGCGATGCAGCACGCTGAGGTCGTGGCGCGGAACATCACCGCTCAGCTGCGCGGCGAGCGGCCCACCGCCACCTACCAACCGTTGCCGTACCCCATGATCCTGCTCCCGCTCGGGCCGCGTCGCGGCGTCGGCCAACTGCCCACCGCCGACGGTCCGGCCGTCGTCCCGGCCACCACGGTCTCCCAGTACAAGGGCGCGGACCTGTTCACGGCCCGCTTTACCGAACAGTTCGGCCCCACCGCCGCCTGACCCCCGTCCGAAGAACGAAAGGCACGAGAAAATGTTTGTACCGGAAGACGTGGTCTTCGGCTTCGGGGCGCATAGCGGCATCGAGGGCGGGCCGGAGTTGCTGCGCATGGCTCACCAGGCGGACCGGGAAGGGCTCGACCTCTTCTCCCTGTCCGATCACCCGTACCTCGGCGAGCGGCTGGACGCGTACGCCGCCCTCGGGTTCGTCCTTGGACGGACGCAGCGCCTCGCCGGCTTCGCCAACGTCACCAACCTGCCCACCCGGCCCGCGCCCATGCTCGCCCGGACGGTGACGTCGCTGTCGGCGCTCTCCGGTGGCCGCGTCGTGCTCGGCATGGGCGCGGGTGGGCTATGGGATCGGATCTCCGACATGGGCGTGCCGCGGCTGTCGCCGAGCGCGGCCGTGGACGCCTTCGAGGAGGCGATTCTCTTGGTCAAGGAGCTGTCGGGCGGCGGACCGCCGGTCACCTTCGCCGGCCGTCACTACCAGGTGAACCAGATCGAGCCGGCTCCGGTGCCCGCACCGCCGGTCTGGACCGGATCGGTCGGCAAGAAGTCGCTGGCCGCCACCGGCCGGGTGGCCGACGGCTGGATCCCCGGCCACGCGGCGGATTGGCTCAGTGAGCGGTACCGGACGTCCCGGGCGATCATCGACGGCGCGGCGGCGGCCGCGGGCCGCGATCCGCGCGAGATCCGCACCGTCTTCAACTTCCCCGGACGCCTCACCGACCGGCCGCTGGCCGCCACGCGGGACCGCGACGGCCGCTGGATCGGCGGTTCGGCCGACCAGTGGGTCGAGGAACTGACCGGGGCCGTCCTGGAGCACGGCGCGTCGGGTTTCATGCTCTTCTCGCCCAGCGGCGGGACGCCGGACGCCGGCTCCCTCGGCCGCTGGGCCGGCGAGGTCGTCCCGGCCGTGCGGGAAGCCATCGCCGCGGAGCGTCACCAGCCGCAACCATCCAGCTACGGAGCCTGACGTCCGCTACCAGGGCAGGCTGACCGAGCCGTCCTCGGCGAGGGGAAACGTGGGGTTGTGCGCGATCTCCCAGGCGTGGCCGTCGGGGTCGACGAAGGCGCCGGAGTAGAAGCCGATGGCGTTGGTGGCCGCGGGTTTGGTGATGGTGCCACCGGCGCGCTCCACCGTCGCGAGCAGCGCGTCGACCTCCGCATCGGACCGGACGTTGTGCGCCAGGGCGATCCCGCCGAATCCGGCCGACCCCTGTGGCCCCAGCTTCGGCCCGGGCTCCAGGCCGCAGTCCTTCGCGAGCTTGTCGCGACCCCACAGGACCAGTCCCAGGCCGCCCGCCTGGAAGAACACCGTCTCCTCGACCTCGTGCCCGCGCCAGCCCAGTGCCTCGTAGAAACCCTTCGCGCGAGCCAGATCGGAAACGCCCAGAGTCACCAATGTGATGCGCTGTTCCACGCCCTCACCGTACTCGGGCCACGCTGTCGCATGTGGTCAAAACTTGTCGCGTCAAATCAAGAACGGGTGGCCGGGTCCTCCCTAGCGTGGTGGCTATGGACTTCAGCCATTCGCCGCGCGCCGCCGAGCTCACCGAGGCGGTGCGGTCGTTCATCCAGGACGAGATCGCCCCGGTCGAGCGGGATCTGCACCACCGGTCGGACGCGGGCGGCGACCGGTGGCGGGTACCGGAGGAAGTGCGCGAGTTGCGGCGCTTGGCCCGGGAGCGGGGGTTGTGGAATCTGTTCCTGCCGGCCGGGCAGGAACAGATTCCGTACGCGCGGCGGTTCGGCACCCGGGGCGGCGCGGGCCTGACGAACGTGGACTACGCGCCGGTCGCCGAGGCGACCGGTTGGTCGTTCCTGGCGCCGTACGTGTTCAACTGCAACGCGCCGGACTCCGGCAACGCCGAGGTGCTGCTGCGCTACGGGACTCCGGAGCAGAAGGACCGCTGGCTCGATCCGCTCCTCGACGGGCGGATCCGCTCGGCGTTCGCCATGACCGAGCCGGACGTGGCGTCCTCGGACGCCACCAACATGCGGTTGACGGCCGTGGTCGACGGCGACGAGGTCGTGCTCGACGGCCGCAAGTGGTGGACCACCGGCGTCGGGCACCCGGACTGCGCGATCCTCATCGTCATGGGGCTCACCTACCCGGACGCGCCCAAGCATGCCCGGCACTCGATGGTCCTGGTGCCGCGGGACACCCCCGGCGTGACGGTGGAACGGATGCTGGACACGATGGGCTTCTTCGACGAGCCCTTCGGCCACGGCGAGGTCTCCTTCACCGGCGTCCGCGTCCCGGTGTCCCACATCATCGCCGGTCCGGGGCGCGCGTTCGAGATCGCCCAGGGCCGCCTCGGCCCCGGCCGGGTGCACCACGCGATGCGCATGATCGGCCTGGCGGAGCGTGCCCTGCACCTGGCTTGCGAGCGCGCGCTGGCGCGGACCGCGTTCGGCAAGCCGCTGGCGAACCTCGGCGGCAACCGCGAGCGCATCGCCGAGGCGCGCATCGCGATCGACTCCACCCGCCTCCTGGTGCTGCGGGCCGCGTGGAAACTGGACACCGTGGGGCCGCTGGGCGCGCTCAGCGACGTCAGCGCCATCAAGGTCGCGGCGCCCAACGTCGCCCAGCGGGTCATCGACTTCGCCATGCAGATCCACGGCGGCGCCGGCCTGTCCAGCGACTTCCCGCTCGCCGCGGCCTGGACCGCGGCGCGGGCGGTGCGGCTGGCCGACGGCCCGGACGAGGTACACAAGGGCATCGTGGCCCGCATGGAACTCGGTAAACATGGTGCCGCGCGATGAGCCGCACCGTCCTCATCACCGGCGGCGCGTCCGGTCTCGGCGCGGCGCTCGCCGCCCGTTACGCCGGACGCGGCGACCAGGTGCTCGTCACCGACCTCACCGAGCGGGCCGAGGTCCCGGCGGGTGCGCTCTACCAGCGCCTGGACGTCACCGCACCGGGGGACTGGGCCGATGCCCGGGAACGGGTCGGCCGCGACCTCGGTGGGCTGGACGTGCTCGTGAACAACGCCGGCATCGCCGCGGGCGGGCGCGTGGACCGCCTCGACGACGCGCACTGGCGGCGGGTGCTGGCGGTCAACGTGCTGGGCGCCGCGAACGGCTGCCGTACCTTCACCCCGCTGTTCAAGGCGCAGGGCCACGGCCACCTGGTCAACGTGGCGTCCCTGGCGGGGCTGGTCCACCCGGCGGCGATGAGCTCCTACGACGCGAGCAAGGCGGCCGTCGTCGCGCTCTCGGAGAGCCTGCGGTACGAGCTTCGCCCGTGGGGCGTCGACGTCACCGTGGTGTGCCCGTCGTATTTCCGTACCAACCTGGCCGCCTCCCTCGGCGCGGAAGACCCGCTGATGAACGCGGTGGCGACCAAGCTGATCGCCCGCGCGCCGCTGGATGCCGACCAGATCGCCGCGCGGGTCCTGCGCGGCGTCGACGCCCGCCGCTTCCTGGTCCTGCCGGACCGGCCCGCGCGGATCGCGTACTGGATGAAGCGCCTGGCACGCCCGCTCCTGGACCGCCGGATGCTGGCCGCGGCCGTGAAGATCCGCCAGGCCGAACTGCGCGAGCGGGCGACCCCGCCCGCCCACCGGCTCGCGGAGAGGGGCGGGGATGAGTAGTCAGGGCGGCAGTAGTCAGGACGGCGGTAATCAGGACGGCGAGCTGCGTGGCGCGCGGCCGGTCCGCGACGAGGACGCCTTCGACGTCGCGGCCATGGCCGCCTGGCTCGCCACGAACGCCACACCGGGAGGTACGGACATCGACCTGTCCGCCATCCCGCGGGTGCGGCAATTCTCCGGCGGCGTGTCGAACCTGACCTACCTGCTGCGCTACCCGGACGGTGACCTCGTCCTGCGCCGCCCGCCGAAGGGCAACCACCACAAGGGCGCCCACGACATGGGCCGGGAGTACCGCATCCAGACCCAGCTCGGGCGGTTCCTGCCATACGTGCCCCGCACGGTCGCGCTGTGCGCGGATCCGGCGGTCATCGGCACGCCGTTCTACGTGATGCGGCGGCTCGCCGGCCCGATCCCGCGCAAGGAGCTGCCCCGCGGGCTGGTGCTCGACCGCGAACAGGTCGCCACCCTGTGCCGCAACGTCATCGACCTGCTGGTCGACCTGCACGCCGTCGACCTCGCCACCACCGGACTCGCCGACCTGGACAAGGGCGAGGGGTATGTGCGCCGGCAGGTGGACGGCTGGTCCGAGCGCTACCGCAAGGCGCGCACCTGGAACGTCGGCACCTTCGCCGGTGTCATGCGGTGGCTCGCCGACCACCAGCCGGCCGACCGACCACACACCTTGGTACACAACGACTTCCGCTTCGACAACATCGTGCTCGACGAGCGGGACCCCACGCGGCCCGCCGGCCTGCTCGACTGGGAGCTCGCGACCGTCGGCGATCCCCTCATGGACCTCGCGAACTGCCTCGGATACTGGGTGCAGGCCGACGACGGCCGGCCCATGCGGGCCTTCCGCCGCCAACCCACGCACCTGCCGGGCATGATGACCCGCGAGCAGGTCGTCGCGTACTACTGCGCGCGCACCGGCGCCCGCGTGACCCACCGGGAATGGGCCTGGTACCACGTCTTCGGGCTGTTCCGCCTCGCCGTCATCGCCCAGCAGGTCTACCGGCGGTACCTGACCAAGCAGACGACGAACAAACAGTTCCGCTACTTCGGGCTCGCCGTCATCATGCTCGAACTACGCTGCCGCCGCATCATCGCCGCCGCGCGCCGGATGCCGCCCGATCGCGCCGACGCCCAGATAGGGACGTAGCGCGTGCCTCCCGGCGCAGCGCGGTCGGCGTCCGGCCCCACCACCGCTGGGCGCAGCGCGACAGGACCGCCTGCTCGGCGAACCCGACAAGGCTGCTGACCTGGGCCAACGGCATGTCCGTCGTGGTCAGGTAGGTGCGCGCGCGGTCCCGGCGGACCCCGTCGAGGATCGCACCGTACGACCCGCCCGCCACGGCGAGCTGGCGCTGCAGCGTGCGCGGATGCACCGCGAGGACCCGGGCGACGTCGGCCAGCTCGGTGGACCCGGTGCCGAGCGACTGGTCGAGGACCGCGCGGACCCGCGCGACCACCATCGGCCCGGCCTCGAGAGACTGGCGGGACAGGGCGGCCATCGCCTGCCGGCGTGCCGTCTCGTCGACACCGGCCAACGGCCGGGACAACAAGCTGGCGGGTACCCGCAACAGCGCGCTGCCGCGGCCGAAGCGGACCCGGGCGCCGAACGCGTCCTCGTACCGTGACCGCCGCGCCACCGGCGGGTGCGGCAGGTCGACCGACCGCAGGCCGTAGCGGCCACCCACCAGGACCAGCACCGCCCGGTGGACGAACAGCATCGTCGCGTCGGTGGCCTGCGGCAACGGTCGCACGCCCGCACCGAAGGAGTACCGCAGCCCGACGACGCCGTGCTCCTCGTCGGGGTCGTCCACCAACGACACACTGAGGTCCCGCGCGTGGACGAACAGGTAACGGGACGTGCACTCGAGCGCGGCCGCGACGGTGGGAGAGTGCTGGATCGCCACCGACAGCGCGCCCAGCATGCGGAAATCCTGCGCCGCACCGACCCGCAGCCCCAGGTCCGGACAGCCCAGGTCGGCCGCGGCGACCTCCAGCACCGCGGCCACGGCCGTGTCCTCCACGAGCAGCTCGTCGGCGTCCAGCGCCTCGACCGGCAGCCCCGCCCGCCGGGCGTACGCCTCCGCGTCGCCACCCAGGCCCTCGACACACTGCCGGAACTTCTGCAGGCCTGCCGACCGGACCAGGGACACGCCCACAGAATCGCGCCCGCGCCGCCCAGGATCAAGCGACGGAACGACGATCCCATGGCCGCCGGACGGAAAACTTCCGCGTGTTCGGCGTTGTGGCAGTGGAACAGGTAGTCGCGCACGGCCTTGACGGACAGCCAGGCTTGAAGGTGCGGGCCTCGGTCGGCGTGTGGGGGGATGCCGAAGCCGGCTGCGGCCCGCGGCGCCCGCAAGGCGCTGGCGCCGATGAAAATGATGCCCACGCCGATCAGTCCGGCGAGCACGGTGGCCACGTTGCCGAGCATGAGTTGCCCCCTCGTTAGCAGCGCCCTAGTGACCGTGCCGGCGAGGTCTGGTGCCAGCTACCGGTGCAGCGAGGTCAGGGCGGTGCTCGCGATAGCGGCGACGGCCCGACGGGACACAGAACTCCTCACGCGATGGATCGGCAAGGCAGCCATGATCGTGCGGCACGCCGTCAACCGCGCCGCCACGTCACACGAGCCAGCCATGGCCGCTGGCACGCTTCCGGAGGTGGCGGGAAAGTGGGGGCGTTACCGGATCCGGGATCATTCGCGTCGGTGGTAGATGTTGCGGCGTGGCTTGCGTTCGCTGTCCACGTAGTGCGGTGGGATGAACTCCGGCAGCCCGTCGGCGGCGATCCGCACCTCCCAGTCGCCTTGGTGGATCAGGCGGTGGTGATGGGAACACAGCAGCACACCGTTGTTCATGTTGGTTGGTCCGCCGTCGAGCCAGTGTTTGATGTGGTGGACCTGGGACCACTTCGCCGGCCGGTCGCAGGAGGGGAAGGCGCAGCGGCCTCGGTCGCGGACGATGATGGCGCGGCGCAGCGGTCCGTCGAACAGTCGGCGGGAGCGGCCGGCGTCGAGGACCTGGCCTTGCCCACCGAGGACGAATGGCATGATCCGTGCCTGGCACGCCCAGCGGCGCACCTGCTCGGGGGTGAGCCGTTCACCGGTGTCGAGTTGCCCGATGCCGACCTGGCGGCGCAGGAGGTCCCAGTCGACGACGATCGCCACGTGCGCGTGTTCGCCGCCTTGTTCGGGTAGGTCGCCGGCGTCCATCGCCCGCTGGCACACGTCGGTGAGCGCGTCGGCGCGGCGTTGGGTGGCGGTGCGGTCGTCTTCGGGTAGCGGCTTGCAGAGCGGGTCGAGGGCGTTGTTGACGATCGCGGCGGCTTCGGCCGGTAGCCATCCGGAGATCCGGTAGCGGCCGTCGCCGTTGTTGGCAAGGTTGAACGCTTTGGTCTGTTCGGCCCGCTTCTCCTGCCTGCGTAGCGCCTCCTT
>JBBEWH010000241.1:0-43658 GCA_037414955.1 Actinomycetes bacterium KLBMP 9797 | reverse complement strand
GGTGGTTCGGGTTTGATGTGGTAGGTGTGGCCGAGTCTGGTGTGCCAGATGAATTCGCCGGGATGGGGTTGTTCGAGGGTGACGCCGTCGCTGTGTTTGTAGCCGTGGCAGTGCCGGCACAGCACGCCGAGGTTCGCCGGAATGGTGTGGCCGTCGTCTTCCCAGGCTTTGGTGTGGTCCAGATCCGCGTGATGGGCGGGGGTGCGGCAGCCGGGTGCCCGACAGGTGCGGTCTCGGGTCTTGACGAACGCAGCGTCGGCCGTTGATGGGCGGCGGCGCAGCCGGCCATGATGGACCAGTTCGCCGTTGTCGTCGTAGACGCTGGCTTTCCAGGTGGCCTTGAGCTGTTGCTCGACGGTGGTGCGGGCGACTTCGGCGATGACCGGTCCCCAGCCGTGCAGGTCGCCGGGCTCCTTCGACAGGCCCATCAGGGTGGTGAGGGAGACGGCGATCTCCACCCCACCACGGTGGTGACCGACCTCGGGCAGATTCTCGCCGTTGAGGATGTCGAGGAAGAGGTCGGCGCGTAGTTCGTCCATGCTGCGGGGGTCGCCGGCTTGTTTGGCGGCTTTCGCGAGTTCGTCGATGCGGGCGGCGGCTTTGGCGGCCTTGTCCGGTGGCAGGTAGCAGCCGCTTAGGCTTGCGGTGCCGTCCTGGTCCTGTCCGTGGTGCACATACCGTTTCCTGACGGCGGCGTTTTGCCGGCGGGTGGCGGCGTCGGGGTCGATGGTGATCACCAGTCGGCGTAGCCTGGCCCGCAGTTGCCCGGTGGTCAGTTCCGGGGCCAGGGGCAGGAGCTGGTCGGCGACCTGGCGGGCCGTCTCGTCCGGCAGGCCGACTGTTTCCAGGGTGAACACCCGCGCTTTGGGTAGGTCGATGGTCCCGGTGTGTAGGGCGGCACCGACGGCGGGCAGCCGTTCGATGATGGCGTGGGCGTCGCCGAGTAGGTATTCGGCGGTGCGGCGGGTCAGGGTGAGCGCGAACCGGATTTCGTCGTCGGCGTGCTGGTCCGTCGACTCCATGCGTTCCGGATCGCTGCTCTGGTCACCGGCGGGGCAGTGCGCCGACTCCCATACCGTGCTCAACAGTTCGCCCTGGTAGTGCGACACCTGCCGTTGGGTGGTTTTGGCGACCTCCACCAACTCGTATCCGTTGAGGTGGCCGGTCGACGCGGGCCAGGATGTCGGCCAGGTCGGGGCCGGGCGGTATCGCCGCCAGCTCCTCAATGGACACCCCGACCTCGAACATACGTCCATCCTAAAGTGGCCCACCGACATCCCGCAGTCCCCACAGTGGACGGTCCCATGATCAAGGCCTCCCCCACGTAGCCCTAATCTCAATGCCGCGGGGCCTGCGCGCCGCGTCGATCACGGAGAACCACGCCGATCAAGGGCTTGGGCACATGGATCCGAGATCAAACCACGTGCCCGAGCCCTTGATCGCCGGGCAGGGAGGCGGGCCGGCGTGGCGGTGCGGCGGGGCGTGGGCGGGAGGGGGCGGCGGGGTGGGGGGTGGGGGCTACGCTGCCGGTGGTTGAGGGGAGGTCGGAGTGGGGATGTACCACCTTCGTTGCATGGTGACGGGTCTGCCGCTGACGGCCAACGATCCGGCGACAGCGGTTCTGCTGACCCGCGCCGGGGACGGCTACCGGCCGGCCGCACTGGGCGTCCAGGGAATCTACAACTGCTACGGCACCGTCGACGCCGTGCGCGAAGACGTGAACGCCGGCCTCATCTGGGCCTACGTCACCGAGCGGCTCGCGGACGGCCGCCTCGTCGTGGGTGCCGGCGAATCGCTGGAGCCCACCGACACGGTCGACGAGCTGCTCGAGGTGGTCGAGCGTAACCAGGAGGTCTTTCTCCACGACGGTCACGAGGATCAGGCGGAGTTCGAGCCGGCCCTGGCGCTCGACGGGGCGATGATCCACCACGCCCTGATCTACCAGCCGGTCTGGGACGCGCTGACCGCACCGGACCACGGCACCGTCGACGAGCTGTTCCGGCGGATCCTCGGCGAGTCCGCCATCGCCGGCGAGATCTACCGCGCGCGGCTGGCCGACGTCGCGGCCCAGGTCAGGCAGCTGGCCGGGGTCAATGACTTCCTCGTTGGCCGGGGGCTGCGCTGGGCCCCGCCGGGCGAGGCGCGGCAGCGTTACCCGACCGACCTCGGCGGCCAGTACGACACCGCGGTCCTTCGGCGCTTCGTCGAGGAGGCGAGGCGGGACACCGCGGACGTCGAGGCGCTGCGGGCGGCCATCGACGAGGCCGACCGCCGCGTCGCCGAGCGCGAAGAGGAGGCCCGGTGGCAGGAGCGGAGCCGCGACGGGACCGCGCGGCGGACGGCCGACGGGTCTCCGACGGATCCGTCCACAGCGGTCCTGGCGGCGCTGACCTCGGTGGAGGTCAAGTGGGCGGTGGCGGTGGACGAGAACGGCGACACGATCGGCTGAGAACCCGCCTGAGGACCCGCCTGAGCCTGGCCGCGACCGTGCTGGGCGCCGGATCGTGGATCGGCTCGGCGTGGTGGCGGTGGCGGATCGTGGAGTACCGTCCGGGTCTGCTCGGCTCCGCCAGCCGCAACATCGACGGCGCCGGCCCGGGCGTGGGTGGATACCTCGTCGGCATGCTCGCGCTGGTGCTCCTGGCGGCGGCGGTGCTGTTCGCCGCCGGGCGGACCCGGCGCCGGCTCCAGCTGCTCACCACCGCGGTCGCCGCCGC
This sequence comes from Actinomycetes bacterium KLBMP 9797, assembly GCA_037414955.1. GTDB lineage: Bacteria > Actinomycetota > Actinomycetes > Mycobacteriales > Micromonosporaceae > Phytohabitans. Next base: position 40,941 of record JBBEWH010000241.1, on the reverse strand, counting down.
GCTGGGGCTCTGGCTGGTGCTCATGGTGGCCACCCTTGACCGATACGCCGGTGACAGCCGCATCGCGGACGTGCGGCCCGGTCCGGCGTTCCTGCTCGCCGCGGGCGCTGTCCTGGCGTCGCTGCTCGCGGTCTGGATCGCGCCGTCGACCGCGCCGTCGACCGCGCCGCCGGCCGCGCCGTCGACCGCGCCGTGGACCGAGCCGTCGACCGCGCCGCCGGCTGCGCCGCCGGCCGAGCCGGAACGGCCGGGCCGTGGCTGGTTCGCCGGCCTTGGCGCGGTGCTGGCCGGCCTGGCGGCGTTGTTCGCCGCATGCCATCTGCCCCTGTGGCGGGACACCTACCCGGACGGGGAGATCGTGACCGACGCCGGCGACGGGCTCGTCGTGCTCGTGCCCGCCGCGCTGGTGTCGGGGCTGCTGGCTATCCCGTCGCTGGTCTTGACCGGTGACCGCCAGCGGGCCGCGCGCACGCGGTGCCGGCGCTGGCTGGTCGTCACGGCGGTCGGCTGCGGCGGGCTGCTCACGCTCGCCTGGCTCACGATCCTCGGGGATCCCTACGCGCAGGAGCACGGGCTGCGCGCCACCCGTCCCGGCGAAGGAGTGCTGTTCGCGTACCTGGGGCACCTGCTTCTCGCGGCCGGCGGCGCGGTCGCGACCCGGCGCCCGCGCGGCGGCCGCTAGCTGAAACCTACCGCTTGGGCCAGTGCCAGGCCGGCTGGTCGAAGCGGCCCTGTCCGGCCACCCGCGTCTCGCCGAGTTCCTTGACCAGCTCGATCCGGGTCAGCTCGGCGTCGTGGTCCAGGGCGTCGATGAGCGGCCGGGCGTGGCTGACGACCACGACCTGGGCGCGCGCCGCGCCGGCGGCGACCAGCCCGGCCAGCGGCCGGATCAGCTCCGGGTGCAGGCTGGTCTCCGGCTCGTTGAGGACCAGCAGCGCGGGCGGCCGCGGCGACAGCAGCGCCGCGACCCACAACAAATATCGCAGGGTACCGTCGGAAAGCTCGCCGGCCCCCAATGGCCGGAGCAGGCCGGGCTGGCGCAGCCGCACCTCGAACCGCGCGGCGTCCACACCGATCTCCAGCCGGGTGCCGGGGAACGCCGCGTCGATCGCGGCGGCCAGCGCGTCCTCGTCACCGATCTCGCGGATGGTCTGCAGCGCGGCGGCCAGGTCACCGCCGTCGTGGCCGAGGACCGGCGTGCGGGTGCCGATCCGCACCTGCCGGGCCGGTGCGCCGGCGTCGGTGCGGAGCTGGTCGTAGAAGCGCCACGACCGGACCCGCTCGCGCAGCGTGAGCAGCTCCGGCGCGCGCCGCGGATCGGCGTACTCGCTCAGCATGCTGTCGAACGGCCCGACCGCGTCCGGGATGGCCGACCACCCGCGACCGTCGCGGATCCGCAGCGCGCTGCCCGCGCGCTCGACCAGCAGCGACCCCGGCCGCAGCACCGGGCCGGCCCACACCGCCTCCCGTTTCACCTGCGGATCGAGCTGGAACGCCGACCGGTCGTATATCTGCGGCAGGCCGAAGTCGATCGCGTACCCCAGGTCGTCGCCGGCGAAGCCCAGCCGCAGGCTGACCGGGCCGCGCCGCACCGTGCCCTGCACCGGGTGCTCGCCGGCCCGCACCGCCTTGCCGATCACCGCCGGTCCCGCCCACAGCGTCGACGGCAGCCCGCCCTCCCGGGCCAGCGCGGCCACCGCGCCGTTGCGCGCCGAGTCGGCCAGCAGCCGCAGCGCCCGGTACAGGCTCGACTTGCCGGTGCCGTTCGCGCCCGTCACCACCGTCAGCGGACCGAGCGGGACGACCAGGCTCCGCAACGACCGGTAGTTCTCCACCGCGAGCGTCCCGATCACCCGCCCAGGCTACGGCGGGGCGGGCGCCTCAGCGCGGACGGGAGCGGGCGACCCGGAAGCCGACGTCGTCGATCTGGAGGCTGGGGTGGCTGCGGCGCCGCACGGACGCCCGGCAGCTCCAGTGCTCGTCGAACCAGCCACCGCCGCGCAGCACCCGGTACTCGCCGTAGACCTCGGCGTCGTAGATGTCCCAGCACCAGTCCCAGACGTTGCCGATCATGTCGTAGAGGCCCCAGGCGTTGGGCCGCTTGGTGCCGACCTCGTGGACGCGCCCGTCCGAGTTACCGCGGTACCACGCGATCTCGTCGAGCGGCCCGTAGCGCGGGCCGGCCGTGCCGGCGCGGCAGGCGTGCTCCCACTCGGCCTCGGTCGGCAGCCGGTAGCCGTCGGCGGAGGTGTCCCACTCGACGTCGTCGCCGTGGACGCGGTAGGCGGGCGGATAACCGTCGCGTTCGGACATCGCGTTGCAGGACCGGATCGCGTCCCACCACGAGACGCCCGCGCGCGGAAGCCGGGCGTTGCCCGGCTGGGTGACCGGCACCGCGGCGAGGTCGAACGAGGCGACGTCGACCGCCCAGCTCCGCTGAGTCCGCCGGTCCGACAGCGTCACGCGCCCGGCCGGTACGGCGACCATCTCCATCAACGTGTCCGGTCCCTTCTCGGTGGCTAGGCGAGGTGGGGGAGGAGGAGGTTCGCGACGTCGAAGGCGCGGCTGATCGGGGAGCCGGGCGTGGCCGGGGTCCAGTCCTCGGCGGACCAGACGTCGGACAGCACCGCGTACACGAAGCCCCACGCCACCACCCGGTCGAGCGGCAGCGCGAGCTCGTCGGCGAGCTGCTCGACGCGGGCCGGCACGAGCGCCGTCAGCGCCTCGTCGCGGTCGTCGGGCTCGGGGTTGTGCAGCAGCGCGCCCACCTCGAACGCGGGGTCGCCGACGTAGCCGTGCGGGTCGATGGCGAGCCACGGCTCGCGGGTGGCGCGCAGGATGTTGTCGTGGTGCAGGTCGCCGTGCAGCACCACGCTCGCGGGAGCGGAGGCGCACAGCTCCCGGATCAGCCCGCCGGCGCGGGCGATCAGCGTGTGGTCGAGCGGCCCGCGGTCGCCGAGCCGCGCCAGGTACTCGTCGAAGGCGTCGCCCAGGGACCGCACGTCGCGCAGGGTGCAGCCGGGCGGCGGCGGCGCGTGCAGCCGGCGCATGATGGACGCGGCCACGGACGTCGCTTCGGCGTCGCGGGCGGGCACGAGGTCGCGCAGCCGCGAGCCGGGTGCGGCCCGTTCGAGCAGCAGGGCGCCGCGGTCGAGGTCCGCGCGCAGCACGCGCACCGCGCCGCGCCCGTCGAACGCGGCCAGCGCGGGCAGTTCGGACCGCAGCGAGTCGCCGGTGGGCACGCCGAGCTTCACGACCGCGGGGGTACCGTCGGCGCGGGTGACCGCCGCGACGTAGTGGAACGACAGGTCGTACGGCGACTCGACGGTGAGTTCCCAGTCTCGGAGCACCTCGGTCAGCACCCGGGGCAGCGCGTCGAGCCAGCGGGTGCCCTCGTCGCCCCACGCGCCCACGACGTTGCGCGCCAGCGCCTCGGTGATCATCACGCCAGCCTAATCGAGGGGCGGGCTTCCCTTGGGGGCGGTGACTGACCACGACTGGTGGCGCGAAACTGCTTCGTGTCCAGTGATCGGGAGCGGCTGCGCGGCACCGTGGCGTACCGGGTGCGCCTCATCGTGGGAGAGGAGCGCGCGCGACTGGCCCGCCGCCGCCCCGACCTGGCAGAGGCGGACCTCGCCGAGGTCGAGGCGATGCTGTGGCGCATCGCGCACACGCTGGTCCTGCGCCGCGACCGGTGGGAGGCCGTCGACCCGGCCGCGGTCGCGCGGTTGTGGGACTGACCGCCGGTGGGCGGCTTGACTTCGAGCGCGCTCGAGCTCATACCGTCGAGGGCATGAGAACGGTAGCGCTGGGAGGCAGCGGCGAGCAGGTCAGCCAGCTCGCGCTCGGGTGCATGCTGATGGGGACCCTGACCGACGAGGCGTCGTCGTTCGAGATGCTGGACCGCTATCTCGACGCCGGCGGTTCGTTCCTCGACACGGCCAACTGTTACGCGTGGTGGCCGGGCCCGGGCAACCGGGGCGGCGAGAGTGAGGCGCTGCTCGGCCGCTGGTTCGCGCGGAGCGGCCGGCGCGACGAGGTGTTCCTCGCCACCAAGGGCAGTGCCTGGGTGTCCGACGCCGAGGCGGTGCGCGGCCGGCCCTGGCCGGAGGTCGAGGCGAGCTTCGAAGGCGCCGGCGGCGACACGCTGCGCCGCGCGCTCGACGCGAGCCTCCAGCGGCTCGGCACCGACCACGTCGACCTGTACTACGTGCACGTCGACGACCGGTCCACTCCGCTGGAGGAGACGCTGTCCGCGCTGGCGGAGCTGGTCCAGGCCGGCAAGGCCCGCTACATCGGCTGGAGCAACGTGCGCACCTGGCGGCTGGAGCGCATCCGGCAGCTCTGCGACCGGCACGGCTGGCCGGCGCCGGTCGCGCTGCAGCAGCAGCACAGCTACCTGCGGCGGCGGGCCGGCCTCCGCCACGCGTCCATCGTGGACGATGAGCAGCTCGACTACCTGCGCGCCAACGACGACGTGACGCTGGTGGCGTACTCGCCGATCCTCAAGGGCGTCTACGACGACCCGGAGAGGCGGCGCGGCCACGACATCATGGAGCCGTACGCGGGGCCGGACGCGGAGGCGCGGCTCGCGGTGCTGACCGGGCTGGCCACCGAACTCGGCGTCACGCCGAACCAGCTGGTGATCGCCTGGCTGCTGCACCAGACCGATCCGACGATGGTGCCGCTGATCGGCCCGCGCACCCTTGACCAGTACGCCGCGGCGATGCCGGCGCTGGACATCAAGCTGGACGCCGACCGCCTGGCCCGCCTGGACGCCGCCGGCGCCTGACCCAACCCCATGATCAAGGCGTCCCTGTAGTCGTGAGAACGACATGAGGGACGCCCTGATCATGGGTCGCTACGTGGTGATCGTGAGCGTCAGCGCGCGATGGTCGGACATCTCGTTCCAGTCCGGGGAGTCGCGCCCCACCACGTCGATGCCCTTGGCGCGGGTGCGCGTTGGCCATGCCGGCTTCCACCAGCGGCACGAGCGCGTTCGGGTTGGTCGAGCGGATGTTGAAGTCACCCATGATGACGCCGCGCTGCCAACCCGCGCGTACTCCACCAGCAGCGGGATCTGGCACGCGCTCACGGCATCCCGGTGTCGCTCTCCAGCGTGGCCTCGACGTTGTCGAGGGTGCTGTCGCACACCTCCTGCAGCGCCACGACGTCCGCGCCGCTGTCGAAGATGTGCTCGGCGACGCTGCTCCAGCTCGCTCCCTGCGTGCGCGCGTTCCAGGTCATGAGCTTCAGCTCGGTGGCGGCCGCGGCCGCCACCGCGGTCATCAGGCTCGCGCCGAGGACGGCGACGAGGATCAGACATGATCGTTTCCACCACCGTGTCACCATCGCGCTCCCTACGGATGGACAACACTTCCTGTCATCCATGCCAAAGGAAGCGCCTTGCGCGAACCTGACCCGAACCTTGAATCCCCACCTAGGGCCGGGTGCGACGTCGATCAAGGGCTACCCCGCCGATCAAGGGCTCGGGCACCCGGATCGAAGATCAAAGCGTGTGCCCGAGCCCTTGATCGACGCGGATGGGCGGTGCGTAGCGGCGGCGCGCGGGGCCCGCGGGGCCCGCGGGGGCTAGGGGCTAGGGGGTGAGGACGCGGGTTACGGCGTCGCGGGCCAGGGCGCGGAGCCGGATCGGGTCGTCGAGGTCGCAGCCGAGCGCCATGCCGTCCTTGAGCAGCACGAGGATGTCGGCCGTACGGTCGGGGTCGGGGTGGCCCGCCGCGACCAGGAACTCGCGCAGCATGCCGCGGAACCAGCGGCGGTGGTCCGCGATGGCCGCGCGCACCGGGTCGGCCGGATCCGGGTACTCGGCCGCGGTGTTGATGAACGGGCAGCCGCGGTAGTCGGCGCCGCTGGCGATGTCGCCGAGGACGTCGAAGACGGCCACGAGGGCCTCGCGCGGCGGCAGTTGGCGGAACGCGGCCTCCGCCACCCGCTGGCGGCGGCTCTGCTCCTCGACGTATGCCCGGACGAGGTCGTTCTTCGCGGGGAAGTGGTGGTAGAAGGTCGCCTTCGCCACGCCGGCCTCGGCGATGATCCGGTCCACGCCCACGGCGTGCACGCCCTCGGCGTAGAAGAGCGCCGAAGCGGTCTCCAGGATGCGCGTGCGGGCCGGGCCTTCGCGTCGGGTGGCGGTGCGGGCGGGCATGCGCTTGACGGTACCAGACAGACCTGTCTAGTGTGGTGGCATAGCCAGACAGGTCTGTCTGGAAAGATGTGGGGAGGAATCGATGGGCAGGCTCTACACCGCGGTCGCCACCGCCTCGGGGCGGGACGGTCGCGCGGTCAGCTCCGACGGCAAGCTGGACCTGAAGCTGTCGCTGCCGGTCGAGATGGGCGGCGACGGGGGCGGGACGAATCCGGAGCAACTGTTCGCGGCCGGCTACGCGGCGTGTTTCACGAGCGCGCTGAAGCTGGTCTCGGCCAGCCGCGGCGTCGACGTGTCGGAGGCGGCGGTCACCGCGGAGGTCGGCCTGAGCCCCAACGGCGCGGGCGGTTTCGCGCTGGACGCGACGCTGCGGGTCGAGCTGCCCGAGCACGTCTCGGCGGACGTCGCGCGGGAGCTGGTGGAGGCGACGCACCAGGTGTGCCCGTACTCGAACGCCACCCGCGGCAACATGCCGGTCACCCTCGTCGTGGAGTGACCATGATCAAGGCGTCCCGGTAGTCGCTAGAACGACGTGAGGGACGCCTTGATCATGGGTGTGGGCAGATCGGGCCGTCGGGGCTGCCGGCGGGGAGGGTGGACCGTTCGGCGTCGGTCAGGTCACGACCGACGATGCCGCACAGGTGCTCGGCCCAGCGCTCCGGCTCGAGCGGCATCCGCATCAGACCGGCGGACCGCATCCACACCAGCAGGGTGCGGTCGTGCGCCGACACGGCGGGCTCGGTGGCCACCGAGTCGATGTCGACGTTGGCTGTCGCGGCCCGCCGCGCCAGGTCCCAGATCCGTATGCCGCCGCCGATCCGGACGATGATCCGGTCGGCGGCCGGGAAGTCCACGATCGAGGGGTAGAGCAGGCCGGCCGGCAGCACCGTCAACTTCTCGACCACCGGGTCGTGCCGGTCCACGTCCCAGACGTCCAGCGTGCCGTCCGCGCCGAGGACGGCCAGGTGGCGGCCGTCCGGGGTGAACTCGACCTCCGCGATCGCCGTGGGCCGGTCGAAGGGGAAGACGGCCACGCGGTCACCCGTGCCGAGGCTCCACATCTCGACGCCCGCGTCGGTATTGACGGCGACGTGGTCGCCGCCGCGCCGGACCGCGCACACCCCGGTGCCGGCCAGGCGTGTCCGGTCGCCAGCGTCGCGCCAGAGCTGGACCGCGTCGACCCGCGCGCCGGACCGGAGGTCGAACCGGCTGACGGTGCCGGCGAAGACGGCGGCCACGACGTCCGGGTCAGCGGTGTCGTCGACGCAGAGGCCGTGGTGCCCCTGGAAAGGGTTCGACGTCGGCGGGGCGGGCAGCGGCAGCCGCCGGGCGGCCAGCGACGGCACCTCGCGCACCACGAGATGCGTGGCCTTGACCCGGGTGATCAGCCGTCGACCGTCTCCGGTGAACCGCACCAGTTCCTCGCCGCCCGCGTCCGGATCGTGCGCCGCCTCGCGCCCGGTGCCGGTGTCCCAGATGGACAGCCGGCGCTCCGCGAAGGTGGCGGCCCAGCGTTCCCGGGCGAGCAGCGGGCCGGAGGTGAAGTCCGGCCGGGGCCCGCGGTTGATCGGCGCGAAGTCGGCGCGCGTCAGCTCCGCGACGGCGAGGCTGGAGCCGGCGGCGCTGACCACCCGGATGGTGTCGCCGGCGGCGGCGAAGTCGTAGGCGAGGACCGGGCCGGCATTGGGCGGCAGCACCGGGTACGCGGCGGCGCCGGCCTGAAGGTCCACAAGGGACATGCGGGAGCGGAGGTGCGTGTCGTTGCCCTCGAGGGGCGCGCCGGTGAGAAGGACGCGGCCGGCGTGATCGGTCGGCTCGCCACCCAGCAGCGCGCCGCGCACCCCGCCGAGCCGGCTGCCGGAGAACCGCGGGCAGACCCCACCGGGCGCCGGCGTGCGGTCGCGCTCCCGCCGGGTGCGCAGGTTCCACGTGACCAGCGTGCCGTCCGCGCAGGTGTGCGCCGTATTCCCGTCGCGGGTGACCGTCGCGCGGGTCGGGTCCACTGTGGTCAGCCGGCGATCCCGGCCGGTGGCCAGGTCCCAGAGGGTGAGCGCGCCGCCGCCGGCGACGACCAGGCTGCCGCCGTCGGGGCCGAACCACACCTGTGCGTCGGTGCTGGCGAGCTGCTGGCGCGCACGCTCCGGCACGGTGACGGCCGACCGGCGCTCGACGTTCCACACGCGGAGCCCGGCGCCGGGCAGCACCGTGAGCAGCTGCCGCCCGCGCGCGTCGAAGCGCAGCGGCGGAGCGCCGAACGGCGCCAGCTCGGGGCGGGTGCCGAGCGGCGTGACGGTGCCGTCCGGCTGCCGGACCGTGACCTGGCCGGCGCCGTCGACGCCGGCCACGAGCCGCCCATCGGGGCTGAGCGCGAGCGTCGTCAGGCCACGGTCGAGGTACGTCGGGGTGGGTGAGGGCTCGTCGAGCCGCCAGAGCACCCCGCCACCCGTGCCGACGGCCGCGGCCACCGTGCCGTCGGCGCTCACCTCCACCTCGCGCAGGTAGGTCAGCGCGCTGGGGAGCAGGCGGTCGACCGACCGGTACCGCAGGTACTCGCCGGCCAGGTGGGCCAGCGCGGCCGGGTCGGGGCTGGCCCGGTACGCCGCGACCGTCATCAGCGCGGCGGTGTCCGGTGTGTACGGTGCCCGCTCGCCGGCGGCGCCGACCAGCGCGGCGGCGGCGTTGCGCCGCACCTGTTCCGCGAGTTCGCGGGAGCGCTCGCCGAGCACGACCGCGAGCGTGCTGGCCAGCACGGCGAGCACGGCGACGAGCGCGGTGCCGCCGCGCCAGGCGGCGGTGCGGCGGCGGTGCCGGCGCAGGCTGGCCGCGACGAACGCGCGCTCGCCGGCGGTGACGCCGTCGGGGTGCGTGCGCAGCCATCGCCGCGCGTCGGTCAGCCGCTGCCCGCGCAGCGGCTCGGCCCGCCGGACGCTCTCCCGCAGGTCTTCCTGCCAGGCGCGGAAGTCGCGCTCGGCGGTGAGCCAGTCGCGCAGCCGCCGCCAGTGCGTCGCCAGCGCGGCGTGCGCCAGGTCGTAACGCGGTTCGTCGTCGGCGGTGTCGAAGCTCTCCACGACCAGCCGGGTGGCGGCCAGCCGCCGGGCCACCGGCAGCAGGTCGGCGCCCAGCTCGCTGGCCCGGGCGGTGCGGCGGACCACGCCGTCGGCGCCGATCGGGCGGGTCAGCTGCACGAACAGGCGGCGGGCGGAAACCCGGTCGGCGTCGTCGAGCTCGGTGGACCAGACCCGCTCGGCGTAGCCGGCGAGCGCGCCCTCGACCCCGCCGAATCCACTGTAGACCGCGTGGGTCAGGACGGGCCCGTCCTGCTCTTCCCACAGCCTGGTCAACGCGAACTGGATCAGCGGTAGCGCGGCGGGGGATTCGCCGGCGGCCGCGACGATCCGGTCGACCAGCCCCGCCTCGAACGTGACGCCACTCGGTGCGGCCGGCGCCTCGACGGCGGCCCGGAGCTGATCGGGCCGCATCGGCGTGAGCAGGAACACCGAAGTGCGCGCCAGGTCACCGAGGCCGAGCGGGCCGACCGCGAGGTCGAGCGTCTCGGTCCGCAGGGTCAGGACCACGTGCACCGGCGCGACGCCGGTGGCCAGCTGAGCCAGCAGACCGGCGAGGTCTGCGGCGGTGGCCGGATCCAGCTCCTCGAACTGGTCCACGCACACCAGCAGGCGGGGCGCGCCGGCCGCGGCGAGGACCTCGCCGACCAGATCCGGCAGCGGCGGCGCCGGGGTTCCCGCCGGCAGCAGCGGAAGCAGGCCCGCCGCCAGGGTCTTGGCGGCGGGCACGCCGGGCAGCGGCCGGAGCTCCGCGACCGCCCACCCCCGCGGGCGTAGGCGTGGCAGCAGCCCGGCGCGCAGCAGCGACGACTTGCCACTGCCGGACGCGCCGACCACGGCGACGAACCGGCGCCGGGCCACCAGCGCGGCGAGTTCGTCGGCGACCTCGCCGCGGCCGAAGAAGAGGTCGGCGTCCCGCTCGCCGAACGCCGCCAGCCCGGGGTAAGGGCACGGCCCGGTCTCGGACGGCCGGCCGGGCGGCGGCGCCGGCACCGGCCGGACGATCCGCTCGGCCAGGGCGACCGCGAAGGCCGCCGCGTGGGCGGCCGCTTTCGGCTGCCAGCCCGCGGCGTCGGTGCGCCGCTTGTCGCCGCCGGCGGCGTCGCTCACGCCGCGGATCGTGACCGCACGGTAGAAGTCCTTGCGCAGCGCGGCCTCGGCGACGCCGACGCTCTCCATGTCGATCGCGACGGCGTCGCCGTAGACCTCGGCGATCAGGTCGGCGACCGTCCCGGTGCGGCTGTCCAGCACGACGTCGCCCGAGACCAGTGGTTTGAAGTGCACCCGGCCCGCCCAGGTACCGGTACGCGCGACGCCGCGCGCGATCTGCTCCAGGCGGTGGGCGAGCGGCCACCCCCGCGGGCGCGGCCGGAAGCGTTCCGGTTCCGCCCGCCCACCCTGGTAGGCGTACACGTGCGTGGCCACCACCACGTCGCCGAGGGCGAGGTCGTCCGCGAGCCCACCGGCGACCCCCACCAGGAGCAGGGCCCGGGGCCGGAACTCCTCGATCGCGCGGCCGGTCAGCGCGGCGGCGGCCGCGTTGCCGGCGCCGATGACGGCCAGCGCCACCCGGCAGGCGCCGCCGCGCACGACGCCGAGGGCGTAGCGCGTGCCGTCGGCGTCGACGTGTTCCCGCGGCTCGACCAGGTGCGCGTGTACCGCGTCGTACTCCAGACTCAGCGCGGTGAGGACGACGACGTCCGCACCGGGATCCCGCAGCCCCGTCACGCGCGCATGGTACTAATCCCCGTCGATGACGATGTTGGTGCGCAGCATCGGCGGGTAGAGCGTCGTCGCCGGGCCGGCGCGGTAGAGGACCGCCGGCCGGCCGGCGGCGAGCCGCCTGGTCTCGCCGGTGGGCACCACGAATCCGGCGGTGCCGGTCACCTTCCGGTTGAAGTTGCGCGGATCGATCGGACCGCCCCACACCGCCTCGTACACGCTCCGGAGCTCGCCGATGGTGAAGGCGTCCGCGCAGAACACGGTCGCGAGCGTGGTGTGCTCGAGCTTGCTCCGGGCCCGCTCGAGGGCGTCGCGCAGGATCTCGTTGTGGTCGAAGGCCAGCCGCCCCACCCGGTCCACCGGTTCCCAGCGGGCGTGGCGGGCGTCGGTGCCGGCGACCGGCGCCGGCAGGCTGGGCGCGATCGCCAGGTACGCGACGGTGACCACCCGGTCGCGCGGGTCGCGATCCGGTTCGCCGTAGGTGGCCAGCTGCTCCAGGTGCAGCCGGTCGCCGTCCAGGCCGGTCTCCTCGGCCAGCTCCCGCTGGGCGGCGTCGCGGAGGTTCTCGCCCTCCCGCAGGAACCCGCCGGGGAGGGCGAGCTGGCCCCGGTGCGGCTCGTTGCCCCGCTCGACCAGCAGGACGTGCAGGCGCGCGTCCCGGATGGTGAGGATCACCAGGTCGACGGTGACGTACAGGGTGGCGTGTCCTCTCGATGCGGTGGCCATGGCGTCGAGGCTACCGCATAAATGTCACCTTGACACTAATGGGTGACGGCATTAGTGTCAGAACGACATGAACGAATGTCCGATGGGGATCGAGGGGCTATGGACATTCGACTTCTCGGGCCCGTGGAGGCCTGGCGGGACGGTGTCCGCCTCGGGCTCGGGCCGCGCAAGCAACGGTTCTGCTTCGCTCTTCTGGCACTGGAGATCAACCGCGTGGTCAGCGTCGAGCGGTTGGTGGACCTCACCTGGCCGGCATCGCCGCCCCGCACGGCGCGGCACGCCATCGCGGTCAACATCTCGCGGCTGCGGGCGGTGCTGCGCCGCGGCACGGGTGGCCGGCACGTCGAGCTGGCCACCCAGGGGAGCGGCTACACCCTGCACGCCGACCCGCAGTGCGTCGACGTCCACCGGTTCCGGGCCCTGATCCAGGAGGCGCGGGAGTGCGTGCGGCACGCCGACCGGCTCGGGCCGCTGCGCCGGGCGCTGGCCCTGTGGCGCGGCGCGCCGCTCACCAACGCCGGGCCGCCGGACGTCGTCGACCGGCTCACGCACCGGCTCACCCAGGAGTGGCTGGCCGCCGAGGAGGAGCGCGCCGACGCCGAGCTGCACGTGGGCAACCACGTGGGCATCCTCGGCACGCTGGTCGAGCTGGTGGCGCAGCACCCGTACCGGCAGCGGCTCGTCGGCCAGCTCATGCTCGCGCAGTACCGGGCCGGCCTCGTCGCCGACGCGCTGGCCACCTACCGCGCCGCCCGGGCCGCGATGGCCAGCGACACCGGGCTGGACCCCGGGCGCCGGCTGCGCGAGCTGGAACGGGCCATCCTGCGCGCCGATCCCGACCTCGACCTGCCCGCCACCTCCCCATGATCAAGGCGTGGCGCGCGGGGGTTGGGAGGCGGGGGGGGGGGGGGGGTGATGATTGGGGGCCACCCCCCGGTCTTCAGAACGACGTGCGGGACGCCTTGATCATGATTCGGTGCGGCGCTAGGCCGGTACGTCCACGCAGCCGACGAACGCGTTGTTGGACCGGTTGTAGGCGGGCCACTCCATGCGGGTCTTGACGTCGATGTCGTAGACACCGTCCACGGGAAGTCCGCCCCGCTCCTGCACGCGCTTGACGGCGGCATGGGTCTGGGGGCCGTAGTCGGCGTCGACCGCCAGTGCGGACTCGCCGTTGCACTCTTTCAGCGCGGCCTGCAGCACCTTCACGGCGGCGTTGTCGTAGTCGTCCAATTTCAGCTGGCAGTTGATGCCGCCTTGGTCGCTGATGGCGGGCACGGGAACCCATGTCGTGGGGTTGCTCGGGGTGTAGTCGTAGACACCGCGACAGGTCGGCGGCGCGGCCGTCGTCGTGGCGGCCTCGGCCTTGGCCTTCGCGATGTCGGCGCGCAGCCGCTCGACGGCCGCGGCGAACTCGGGCGGCACCGGCATGGGGTCGGGGGCGGCGTGCGCCGCGGACGGTACGAGCGTCGCGGCGGTCACGCCCGCCGTGAGGCCGGCCACGGTGGCCAGCGCGCGGCGGGTACGGGTGGTGGACATGGTCTCTCCAATCCAATGAAGACGGTGAACGGACAGGGTCAGGTGAGGTCTTCTCCCTCCCGGAACTGGTCGGCGTAGATGGCGCACAGGTACTCGTCCCAGTAGCGCCCCGCGTAGTAGTTGTGCCCGCGGAGGATCCCCTCGACCTGGAAGAGCCGGCCTTCGCCGCTGCTCACCTGCGGCCAGTTGAAGCCGGGGATGTCCAGGTACAGCTTGCGGAACGGGTACACCCGGAACAGGTACCGCACGAACGTGGCGACCCCTTGCGCGGCGAGGCCGGTGCCGGCGTACTCCGGCAGGAAGACCGCGCCCACGTGGGCGTGCGTGCCGCTCGCGTCGGCGGCGAACGCGAGGAGGTGGCCCACGGGCTCGTGGTCCGCGGTGCGCCGGGCGACGAACTGGACCACCACCTGCCGCCACAGGGTCTCGTTGAACCGCTCGATCGGCGGCGGCACCCCGCGGTATCGCCAGCGGTAGGACACGTCGGGCCGGGCCGCGAACCCGTACAGGAAACCGAGGTCGTCGGGCCGCACGGGGGTGAGATGGAGCGCCTGGGTGGCCAGTACGGGCGCGAGCGGGTCCACCGACAGGCGCGGTCCGGGCGGGACGGTGGTCGGACCGCCGTGGTCCGGACCGTCGATCACGTGCAGGGACAGCCCCGCCGGGCGGGCGCGCTCCACCAGGGCCAGCACCTCGCCCACGGTGTTCGGCCGTCCACTGTGGTCGACCACCACGCCGTGCGACTCCAGCCAGGCGAGCACGCGCATCATGCTGAGGCTGTCGAGCGCCAGCTCGTCGGACAGCCGCACGGTGTCGCCGAGCCGGTGCGGTTCGATGTCCAGCAGGTCCGCGAGTTCGTTCCGGTACCCGTCCCGGCGGGTACTCTCCACAATGGCCGTCATGGTCACACCGTGGAGTCGGCTGGTCACAGTCCCGTCAGAGTCCGGTCATAGCGAACTCTGATCGGACTGTGACCGGGCTCCGGGACGCTGCTGGGCATGACAACGGTGGTGGACGCGATCGCGAGTGGGGGCCGGGGCGGGAGCCTCACGGTGCTGGACGCGGAGGGCCGGGCCGAGGAGCTGAGCTGGGCGCGGGTCCACCTGCGGGCGCGGCGCGTCGCCGCCGTACTGGCGGGGGAAGGGGTGGGCCGCGGGCGCCGGGTGGGGCTGCTCGCCGACACCAGTGTGGACCTGGTGTCGGTGTTGCAGGCGGTGTGGCTGACCGGCGGGGCGGTCACCGTCTTGCCGGTGGGTGCCGGGGGCCACCGGGACCGCGACCGGGTCCGCGCGGTGGCGGCAGACGCCGCGCTGGACCTGGTCGTGGTGGCTGATCCGGCGGTGGGTGCGCTCGGCGCCCCGGTGCTCCCGCTGGCCGACCTGGTCCGCCGGTCCGCCATCGCCGCGCCGGCGCCGGTGATCCGGCCGGCGCCGTCAGACCTGGCGGTCCTGCAGTACACCAGCGGGTCCACCCGGACACCGCGTGGCGTGCCGGTCAGCCACGCGCACCTGGCCGCGAACCTGGATGGCATCCGGCTGGCCGCCGGGCACGAGGCCGACCATCCCGGGCCGTTGCTGAGCTGGCTGCCGCTCTACCACGACATGGGGCTGATCGGCGGGCTGGCGCTGCCGATGTCGTGCGGATGCCCGCTGGTGCTGATGTCGCCGGTCGGGTTCGCGCGGCGGCCGGCGGCCTGGCTGGCGGCCATCCACCGGTACCGGCCGACCTGCACCGGCGGCCCCACCTTCGCGTTCGGCCTGCTGGCCCGGATCCTGCGGGCGGCGCCGGCGGCGGACCTGCGCTCGCTGCGCCACCTGGTGTTGGGCGGCGAACCGGTGGACCCGGCGACGATGGCGGACTTCCTGGCGGCGGCGGCGCCGTGCGGTCTGGACCCCGCCGCGCTCGCCCCGGCCTATGGGTTGGCCGAGTCGACGCTCGCGGTCACCTATTCGCCCCGCGGTCAGGGCCTGCGCGTCGACCGGGTGGACCCGGTGACACTGGAGACCGCGGGTGTGGCGGTCGCGGCCGCTGGCGGGCGGGCGCTGGCACGCCTCGGGCCGCCGCTGCCCGGGGTGTCGCTGCGGATCGTGGACCGGGCCACCGGTGCGGAGGTCGGCGAGCGGCGGGTGGGGCACATCGAGGTACGCGGGCCGTCGGTGGTGGGCCGCTACTGGGGGGAGCCGCCGCCACCCGCCGGCGCGTGGCTGCGTACCGGCGATCTGGGTTATCTCGCGGACGGCGACCTGGTCGTGTGTGGACGGGCGAAGGACGTCGTGTTCGCCGCCGGGCGCAACGTCTACCCGAGCGATGTCGAGGCGGCGGCCGCGGAGGTGCCGGGCGTGCGCTGGGGCGGGGTGGCCGCGTTCGGCGTACCGGCGGCCGGCGGTGACCGGCTGGTGGTGGCCGTGGAGTCGGTGAGCCGCGCGCCGGAGACGGTCCGCCGGGCGGTGGTGGACGCGGTCCTCGACGAGGTCGGCCTGACGCCGGCCGCGGTGCTGGTCCTGCCGCCGCGCCGGCTGCCCAAGACGTCCTCCGGCAAGATCCGCGGGGCCGCGGCCCGCCGCCTCTACCAGTGCGGCGAACTCTCGTGATCAAGGCGTCCCTGTAGTCGTTCTCACGACTACCGGGACGCCTTGATCATGGCGACGGGGTCAGGTGCAGGGGGCGCCGTTCAGGGTGAACGTGGTCGGGTTGGGTTGCGCGCCGCCGGGCGTACCCAGGAATCCGAACGTCACGGAGGCGCCGGCCGCGACCGTGCCGTTCCAGCTCGCGTTGCGGGCGGCGACCGCCGCGCCGTCCTGGGTGACGGCGGCGTTCCAGGCGCTGCCGACCTTCTGCGGGCCGGCGTACGTCCAGCCGACGGTCCAGCCGGTCACCGGCTGGGTGCCGGTGTTGGTGAGCGTGACGTTCGCGCGGAAGCCGGTGCCCCACGCCTGCGTCTCGTAGCTCACCCGGCACGCCACCTTCGCGGCGAACGACATCCGGTACACCTGGCCGGGCAGGTCGTTGACCAGGTAGATGTCGCCGTCGGCGGCGACGCCGAGGCTGGTGGGCTGCACGATGTCGGGCTGCGTGAGCACCGCGCTCTCGTATCCGCCGCCGGCGGCCGGCCGCACGCCCCAGATGGTGGCCGAGCAGTAGTCGGTCACCACGTAGGTGCCGTCGGCGAGGTCGGCGTAGCGCTCGCCGCGGTAGACGTGGCCGCCGATGACCGCGCAACCCTCGAGCGACGTGCGGTAGCTGAACGCCGGGTCCACGTAGGTGGCGCCGGGAGCGCACTGCGCCGCGTCGAACACGACCGCGCCCTCGCGGCACGACCAGCCGAGGTTGGCCCCCGCCCCGCCGGTCGGCAGGTGGTTGACCTCTTCCCAGGTGCCCTGGCCGACGTCGGCGATCCACAGTGACCGGTCCGCCGGGTCGAACGAGAACTTCCAGGCGTTGCGCAGGCCGTAGTTCCAGATCTCCGGCCGGGCGCCGGCCACGCCGACGAAGGGGTTGTCGGCGGGTACGCAGTACGCCTGCGCGCCGCACGGACTGCTCACGTCGAGCCGCACGATCTTGCCGAGCAGCGTGTCGAGGCGCTGCCCGCTCTTGAACGGGTCGTTGGCGTTGCCGCCGTCGCCGAGGCTCCAGTACAGGTATCCGTCCGGGCCGAACGTGACCTGCCCGCCGTTGTGGTTGCGGAACTGGGCGTGCTCCTGGGTGAGGATGACCTGCTCGCTGGCCGGGTCGCCGAGCGTGAAGCGGGAGAGTGTCAGGGCGCCGTCGGGCAGCGCCGTGTACGCCACGTACACGGTGTTGGAGGTGGCGAAGTCGGGCGCGGGCGCGATGCCGAGCAGGCCACGCTCGTTGCCGGAGATGTCGACCCGGTCGGCGATGTTCAGCAGGGGAGTGGCGTCGAGGCCGGTGTCGGGGTGGAAGGCCCGCACGGCGCCGGGCTTCTCGGTGATCAGCAGCCGCCCGTCGGCCACACCGACGATGGCAGTGGGTCGCTGCAGGCCGAAGGCCACCTGCGTGAGGCTGGCGGTGAGCTGGTCGAGCGGCAGGGCGGCCGCGGCCTGCGCGGTGCCGGTGGACGCGACGAACGCGACCGGTCCCGCGGCGGCGAGGACCGCGCCCAGGACGGCGCGCACCAGCCATCGACGACGTGACATATTCACTCCCATCGGTTGATGGGGAGAATAGCCTACGGGGCGGCTCGCGGACGACCCCATGATCGGGTCCAGTTGCGCGGCGGGCCGATGTCGACTAAGTATAGACCCGCAACAATGAGCTAGCGGTCAACCGGGCTGGTCGCGTAAGCATGTGAGGAGCATGATGAGAGCCAGCAGGCGGGCCGCCTTGGCGGTCGCCGGCCTCACCGCGGCAGCGGTAGGGGCGGGCATCACGACCGCGGTGGTGGCACAGGCGGCAGCAGCCGGGTGCCGGGTGCAGTACACCGTGGCATCGCAGTGGAGCGGCGGGTTCACCGGCAACGTGGCGGTGACCAACCTCGGCGACCCGCTCAACGGGTGGCGGTTGACCTGGACCTTCCCGTCCGGTCAGACGGTCACCCAGGCGTGGAACGCCAGCGTGACGCAGAGCGGCGCCCAGGTCACGGCGACGAACGTGAGCTACAACGCGGCGCTGGCCACCAACGGCAGCGCGTCGTTCGGGTTCAACGGCCAGTTCAGCACCACCAACACGACGCCGGGCAGCTTCGCGCTGAACGGCGTCACCTGCACCGGGTCGGTCGCGCCGACGACCGGTGGCCCGGTGCCGACCACGCCGGCCGTCACCACGCCGCCTCCGACCACGCCGCCGCCCACCAGTGGGTGGAACCCGCCGGCCAACCTGGTCCAGCCGCTCGACGAGGTCTGGCGGCACCAGGAGCAGACCTACAACAACGGCAACCTGTACGGGTTCACCAACTACGGCTGGGACCAGCTGTTCACCAACCGCGGGTACATCAACTACTGCGTGCGGTGGGACTCGTCCGCCACCGTGACGGCGGCGCTGCGCGACCAGATCCACGCGACGCTGGCCCGGCAGTACAAGCAGTGGATGGACGCCATGGTCGGCCACAACGGGTTCCCGTACGCCGACGTGCCGGTGCGCGTCGTCGGCTGGGCCGTGCGTGATCGCGCGCAGCTCCAGTGGTCGGACACCTCGGTCGACATCTACGTCAACAACATCCGGGAGAACGCGCCGCAGTGCGCGGAGCCGTGCGGCCGGTTCTTCGTCCGGAACGGCACCTACCCCAACTGCCCCGGCGGCGTGGCCCGGCACTACGACCACTCGCTGTGGTTGACCGACGGCTTCGGCGGCGGCGCCGGCGGTGATTGGGGCCAGCGGATGGGCCGGGAGTACTTCGTCAACAACCTCAATGCCGCGAGCATCACGATCTTCCTGCACGAGCTCGGGCATACGTACGGGTTGGACGACTTCTACGACTGGACCCCGACCGGGGTGTCCAACTTCATCATGAGGGCGGGCAGCTCGGCGACCATCACCGAGTTCGACCGGTGGATGTTCCGCGACTGGTGGCGCCACCTGAAGAGCCGCTACGGCTACTAACCCCTCTCCATGATCAGGGCGTCCTTCAAGTAGTCCTAACTACTTGAAGGACGCCCTGATCATGAGGCGCTTGTCCCCAGAGGGCAGCCCTCTTGGGCTCACGCAGGCGGGGCGGCGGCGCGGGCGGCGGCCAGGATGTCGGCGATCGGCACGCCGGTGGCGTGGGCGATGGCGAGGGCGTCGTCGTACTCGGGCTGCACCGTCACCACCCGGTCGCCGAGGTGTCCCCGCTTGACCCGGACCGTGCCGCCGGCCACGGTGACCTCGACGGTGTCCCGGCGCAGCGCGCGCCGCGCCACCGGCTGCACCCGCACGCCCAGCGTGGTCGTCTGCGCGAACACCACCTCGCACGCCAGGTCGAGCCGGTCGGCGTCCACGAGCACGGTCAGCACCTGCCCGGGGCGGCCCTTGCGCATCAGTGCCGGCACGCACCACGCGTCCGCCGCGCCCACCCCGCGCAGCTGCTCCAGGACGTCCGGCCACAGTCGAGGGTCCAGATCGTCCACGGTGGCTTCTACTTGATAGAGGTCCGTTGTAGACCAGTCCGGTGTGGACTGTGCGGCCCCGACCAGTACCCGCAACACGTTCGCGTGGCCGGCCGGGTCGGCGGTGCCCGCACCGACGCCCACCGCGCGCGGCGTCATGGCCGGCGGCGGGCCCCACCCGGTGGCGAGCGTCACCAGCAGCGCGGCGCCGGTGGGCGTGCACAGCTCCATCGTGGCCTGGTGCGCGGCGATCGGGGCGCCGGCGCCGGCCAGCAGCTCGGCCACCGCCGGGGCGGGCACCGGCAGCCGGCCGTGGGCCGCGCGGACGGTACCCGAGCCGACCGCGACCGGTGAGACCACCCGCACCGGTGCGGACAGCAGGTCCAGGTCGTGCAACGCCAGCGCGCACCCGACCACGTCGGCGATCGCGTCCAGCGCGCCCACCTCGTGGAAGTGCACCTCGTCCACCGTGGTCCCGTGCACCCGGGCCTCCGCCACGGCGAGCCTCTCGAACACCGTGCTCGCGAAGCCGCGTACCGGATCGGGAAGCGGCGCGAGCAGGGTGAGGATGTCGCGGAGGCGGCGATGGTGGTCGGTCGCGGGAGCGCGGACCGCGACGTGCGTGGCGCGGAAGCCGTGCCGCCGCACCGGCACGGCGTCGAGCGCTACGTCGAGGCTCAGGTCGGCGAGCCCATCCGCCACCGCGGACCGCGACGCGCCGGCGTCGAGCAGCGCGGCCAGCAGCATGTCGCCGGCCGCGCCGTTACTCGCGTCGACCCACAGCGCCGCCCGCTCACCGCCCGCGCCCGCGCTCACGCCGCCCGGCCCCGGCGCGGTCACAGCGCCGCCCATACCCGGCGGGCGATCCGGGCGGCCGCCACGCCCGCGCCGAACCCATTGTCCACATTGACCGTCAGCACGCCGGGCGCGCAGCTGTTGAGCATCGCGAGCCACGCGGTGAGGCCGTCCAGGTGCCAGCCGTAGCCGACGCTCGTCGGCACCCCGATCAGCGGCGCGCCGGTCAGCCCGCCGACCACCGACGGCAGGGCCGCCTCCATGCCGGCGACCGCCACCACCACGTCGGCGGTGTCGATGCGGTCCCGCTGGGCCAGCAGCCGGTGCAGCCCGGCGACGCCCACGTCGACGATCACGTCCGGCTCGGCGCCGAAGACCCGTACCGTCGCGGCGCACTCGCGGACCACCGGCAGGTCGGCGGTGCCGGCGCCGACCACCGCGACCCGGCCGCGCGCCGGCCCCGGCGCGCCGAGCACCGCCACCCGGGCGACCTCGTCGAGGTCGGCGTCCGGCAGCTCGGCGCGGCAGCGGGCGATCGCCTCGTCGCTGAGCCGGGTGGCCAGCACGGCGCCGGCCGGGTGCGCCTCGTGGAGCCGCCGCAGGGCCGCGACGATCTGCGCCGGCGTCTTGCCGGCACCGAACACCACCTCGGGGTCGCCGGTCCGCGCGGCGCGTTGCAGGTCGAGCTTCGCGAACCCGAGATCCGCGATCTCCGGCCCGCTGCCGTTTGGGTACCGTTCAGTCATGCTGCTCCCCGACCGCCTCGTCCACGAACTCGCAGGATACGGCCGCACATTGGTCGCGTTCTCCGGCGGCGTCGACTCCAGCGTGGTGCTGGCGGCGGCGGTGCGCGCGCTGGGTCCCGCGGACGTGGCCGCCGTCACGGCGGTGTCGCCGTCGCTGCCCGGCGCCGAGCTCGACGCGGCGGCGGCGTTCTGCGCCGGCCTGGGTGTGACCCACCACACGGTGACCACCCGGGAGCTGGAGGTGGCCGGCTACCGGGAGAACGGCCCGACCCGCTGCTACTTCTGCAAAAGCACCCTGCTGGACACGGCGGCGGAGGTGGCGGCCGCGCACGGATACGCGGCGATCACCACCGGCACGAACGCCTCCGACGTCGCCGCCGGCTTCCGGCCCGGCATCCGGGCCGCCGCCGAGCGCGGCGCCCGCACCCCGCTCGCCGACCTCGGCCTGGACAAGGCCGCGGTGCGGGCGATCGCCCGGGGCTGGGGGCTCGCGACCGCCGACAAGCCGGCCGCCGCGTGCCTGTCCAGCCGCATCGCGTACGGCGTGACGATCACGCCCGCCCGGCTGGCGCGGGTGGAGCGTGCCGAGGCCGCCGCGCGCCGGTCGCTGGCGGGGGTCCGGGATCTGCGGGTCCGGGACCTGGGCGACACGGTGCGGCTGGAGGTGGACGCCGCGCTGGTCGAGCGGGCCCGGGGCGACGCGGCGCTGCGGGCGGCGATCGGCGCGGCCGGCTTCGGTGCGGCGGCGCTCCGCGTGGAGCCGTTCCGCTCCGGCTCGATGAACGAACTCCTCCCCGACCCCGACTCCCACCGCTAACCCAAGATCAAGGCGTCCCTCAAGTAGTCCTAACTACTACAGGGACGCCTTGATCTTGACGGTTGTGATGTGGTCCGGTCAGCACTCGCGCTGCGCCTGCCGCGCCCATCGGCGTGTGCCAGCCTGCGTCCGGTCGTAAGCCGGGTGCTCAGGACGCGGGCGTGGATACTGTCTATCGTCGGCCGGATGGTGAGATTTATCCGTGACGGCGCGATGGCCTCCACGCTCAACCCGTCCGGCCTGCCCCTCGCCCGTGATCCCCGGACGGAGCGGGGAACCTTCGGCTTCCTCCCGGGACACCAGGTGAGGTGCCGGCGGTGAGGCGTCGCCCCCAGTCGCGCATGTACTCGATGGCTTCCGGTGGTCCGTGAACGACCACGGGAGCGTCGAGCGCACCGATGCAGAAGGTGGCCCAGTCGAGGGAATCGGCGGCGATGAACACCTGGCAGGACGTGGCATCGATGGGCTCCACGGTCCCGTAGTGTGCGATCTCGTCCCGCACCCGCTCGGCGGGTGCCTGGACGGTGGCGTGCACCTGATACCTGGCGGGCATCGACCTGATCTGTGCACGCACGTACTCGACGGGATCGTCCGCGGGGAGCCGGCGTGGGGCGAACGTCTTGCCGGTACGTCGTGGGTCGTCGATACGGTCGACTCGGAAGGTGCGCCAGTCACCTCGATCCAAATCCCAGGCGATGAGGTAGAGGCGGTTGTCGACGCTGACGATCCGATGCGGGTGGATCGTGCTGCTGGCGACCTGGCCGGTTCGTGTGCGGTAGGTGAACTCCAGCGTTTCAGCGTCTCGGCAGGCGAGGGCAACGGTCGTCAACGACGCAACATCGGTGATGGTGGCACGCTGCCCGGTGCCGTCTACCGGGATGGTGACGGCTCGGAGGCTGTCGATGCGGTGTCGGATACGCACGGGAAGCACCTGGACGATCTTGGCCATGGCGCTGAGGGCGGCATCCCCGGGCGTCGGGTGGGCGCCGGAGGCGATCTCCTTGAGCCCCATGACGATGGCGGCGGCCTCGTCTTCGCTGAGCACCAGCGGCGGGAGGGCTGCGCCGGCGCTGAGCTGGTAGCCGCCACCGGTGCCTCTCGTCGTGGTGATCGGGTATCCGAGTTCCTGCAGGCCGTCCACGTCACGGCGGAGCGTGCGCTGACTGACGCCTAAGCGACGCGCGAGTTCATCTCCGGGCCAGTGGCGCCGGTTCTGAAGCAGTCCGAGGAGTTCGAGGACCCGGGTGCTGGTCGCCATGACGCGAGCTTAACGACACTTGTGGCCATATATCGGCCACAAGACCGGCCAGGATAGGACTGCGAGCCAAGCGGACCCAACCGAAAGGAACAACAGATGCGCATTCTCGTCACCGGGGCGACCGGCCAGGTCGGACGCCACCTCGTCGCGCAACTCCATGAGGCAGGGCACGATGTCCGGGCACTGACCCGCAACCCCGCGGCTGCCAAGTTCCCGGCCGGCGTCCAGGTGGTCGCGGGCGACCTGACCGACACCTCCACCCTGGGACCCGCCTTCGAAGGAGTCGACGGGGTGCACCTGATCACCTTCGGCGGCGGCGACGGCCAGGACCTGACCAACGGCTCGGAGATCGTCGGCCTTGCCGAGCGCCGTGGCATCCAGCGAGCCACAGTGCTCGGCGGCTGGTCTCCGACCAGCGTCGAAAGTGCCCTCATGTCCAGCACCATCAGCTGGACCATCCTGCAACCCGTGGAGTTCATGGGCAATGCCCTCGAATGGGCCGAGGAGATCCGCACGAAGCGCACCGTCTCGATGCTCGCCACCTATCCCAGTGCGATGGTGCACGAGGCCGACATCGCCGGCGTCGCCGCCAGTGCGCTCACCGAAGACGGGCACGGCAGCCGCACCTACCCGCTCACCGGCCCGGAAGCGCTCACCCCGCAGGAACGCACCCGCATCCTCGCCGAAGCGACCGGTCAGGACATCACCTTCGTGCAACTCACCGAAGACGGCGAACGTGCCCGGCTGAAAGGTTACGGATACGACGACGACTACGTGGAGTTCGGGATCCAGCTGGCTACCAACCCTCCCGATGTCAGCGGCGTCGTTCTTCCCACCGTCGAGAACGTCACCGGGCGTCCCGCTCGAACCTTCGCACTGTGGGCACAGGAACACGCCGAGCAGTTCCGCCCCACGTGCTGACGCGGTCGCCGGTCGCTCGCCTCCCCTCATGGAGGAGGAGCAAACCTCCGTGCGGTATCTACTTAGGCGACCGGATCGCGTCCCAGCCGGTGATGTCGCACTGACCGTGCTCGTTGTTTCCGGCGGCGACGACTGTTCCGTCCGCGCGTAGTCCGAGAGTGTGGGTAGATCCGGCCGCCACCGCGACGATCTCGCGCCAGCCGGCTACGTCGCACTGGCCGGAATCGTCGCCGCCCACGGCCACGACCCGGCCGGCCGCGGTGACTCCGACGGTGTGGTAGCTCCCAGCCGCCACTGCCACCACGTCCCTCCAGGCACTGACATCACAGGCGCCCGCCGATCGATCCCCCACCGCGAGGACGCGTCCGTCGTTGGTGAGACCGACCGTGTGAAGGTAGCCGGCGGCGACGGCGGCAACGTCATGCCACGTGTCGACCGCGCACTGCCCACGGCGACCGTTCCCCACGGCAACGGTGGTCCCATCGACTCTGAGGCCCACCGAGTGCCAGTCGCCACAAGCCAACGCGACAATCTCACGCCATTGGCTCACGTCGCATGCTCCCTCGCGGAGCCGTCCCGCGGCCAGCACGGTGCCGTCATCGACTAGCCCCAAGGTGCGGCGCCAGCCCGCGGCGACAAGGGTCACGTCGCGCCATGACGCGACGTCACACTGTCCGTCACCGTTCCAGCCCGCCGCCATCACAGTGCCGTCCGCGCGGAGGCCGACGCTGTGGGACCGTGCGGTGTTCGACGCCGTATGCACGTTGCCCGCCGCCACGGCGACCACATGGACCCAATCTTCGACTCGACACTCACCAGATGTCCCCGTGCCGGCCGCGACCACGGTGCCGTCGGCACACAGCCCCAACGAGTGTCGTCGTCCAGCGGCGATGACAGGACTACTCACGTGCACATCATTACGGATCACCTGACCCTGGGTACGCCAGCCCCTCCATGCCTCCAGATGGCCAAGTATCGGGCGGCCCCTTCACGGGGACCGGCCGCTTTCGAGGAGCTCCTTGAGGTTTCGGTGGCTGATCGGAGCGCCCTTCCCCGCTGCCCGGCGAACCAGCGGCACGATCCGCTGGGTCATGACGCGCTCGGCGCCACCGACCCGCCGGGTCGTCGTGAACTCCGCATCTCCGAGCATGCGCGCGCTCACCACCCCATGATCAAGGCGTCCTTCAAGTAGTTCTTACTACTTGAAGGACGCCTTGATCATGGGGTGGTGAAGCGGACGGGGAGGGTGGCGAGGCGGCGGACGGCGCCGGAGCGCCAGCGGACCTCCGCCGGCGGCACCGCGAGCGCCAGGTCGGGCAGGCGGTCGAGCAGCGCGCCGAGCGCGATCCGCGCCTCCAGCCGCGCGAGCGGCGCGCCGAGGCAGAAGTGGATGCCGTGCCCGAAGCTCAGGTGCGGGTTCTCCGGGCGGGCCAGGTCGACGGCGCCGGCGTCGGCGAAGCGGGCCGGGTCGCGGTTGGCGGCCGGCGTGCACAGCAGCACCGCCTCGCCGGCAGGGATCCGCACGCCGGCCACCGTGACGTCCGCCTTCGTGTAGCGCACCACGCCGAGCACCACCGCACCGTCCACCCGCAGCGACTCCTCGATCGCCGGGGCGAGCAGCGCGCGGTCCCGGCGTACCCGCGCCAGGTGGTCGGGGTGCGCGAGCAGCCGCAGCGTCGCGGCGGCGATCAGCCCGGCGGTGGTCTCGTGCCCGGCCACCAGCAGCAGCACGCCGGTCGCGACCAGCTCGTCGTCGGTGAGCCGGTCGTCGCGCGCGCTGAGCGCGCTGAGCAGGTCGTCGCCGGGCGCGCGGCGCTTCGCCGCGACGAGTTCCGCCAGGTAGCCGCGCAGCGCGGACCGTGCGGCGAGGACCGCCGCGACGGCGGCCGCGTCGACGGGCGCGGCGAACAGCGCGTCCGACCAGGTCCGCACCTGGTCCCGGTCCTCATCGGGTACGCCGAGCAGCGCGCAGATGACCCGGGTGGGCAGCGGCAGGGCGTAGCTCGCCACGAGGTCGGCGCTGCCCTCGGGCGCGATGGCGTCCAGCAGCTCGCCGGCGATGCGGGCGATCGCGGGGCGGAGCCCGTCGACCCGGCGCGGCGTGAACGCGGCGGACACCAGGCGGCGCAGCCGGGTGTGGTCGGGCGGGTCGGCGGTGAGCATGCTGCCGCCGAGCTGGTCGCCCTCGCCGGTGCCGTTGACGTACCGGTCCTCGTTGCTCAGGCCCGGGTCGGAGAACGCGGCCAGCACGTCCTGATAGGACATGACGAGCCACACGTCGTCGTCGGGCAGCAACCGGACCCGGTGCACCGGTCCGCGGTCCCGCAACCGGTCGAGGATGCCGTCCGGCCATTGCGTGAAGTCGGCCGGGAGTTCATATTGGATATCCATGGTCATCTCCTTTCGCGGTGCGCGCGGCGGCGAAGCGCCGCTGACGTGGGGGCAGCGCTCGGTCCGGCGGTGGATCGACTGGCTGGGCCCGCACGAGGCGTCGCTCAACGTGCCGTACGTGCTGCCGATCCCCGCCGGCAGCGACGCCGCCGCCGTGCGGGAGGGGCTGCGGCGGCTGGTCGAGCGGCACGAGGCGCTGCGCACCACCTACCCGGACGGCGGGCAGCGGGTGCTGCGCGCCGGCACGCTGGACGTTCTGGTGAGGAAGGGCGACCCGGAGGAGGTCGTGGCGGAGCTGGCGGCCGAGCCGTTTCGGCACGGCGACGGGGTGCCGGTGCGGTGCGCCATCGTGGAAGGTGCCGGCGTGGCCCTCGCGACGTCGCACCTGTCCACCGACTGGTCGGCGATGATGGTGCTGGCGGCGGAGTTCCCGGCCCTGGTGCGCGGCGAGGCGCTGCCGGAGCCCACGTGGCATCCGCTCGACCAGGCGGCGGCCGAGGCGGCGCCGGACGGCGTGCGGGACAACGCCGAGGCGCTCGCGCACTGGCGGTCCATCCTGGACCGCGCGCCCCGGTCCCCGCTGGACTTCCCGGCCGGTCCGGCCGAGCCGGAGCGGTTCGTGCGGCTGGGCATGGACTCGCCGGCCCTCGCGGCCGCCGCGCCCGCGCTGGCCGCCCGCTGGGAGGTGAGCGTCGGCAGCCTGCTGGCGACCGCCGCCGGCGTCGCGCTCGCCACCCTGGGCGGGCACGAGACCGCCGCGCTGCGCGTGGTGTGCGGCAACCGGCGCGAGCCACCCCAGCGCGACATGGTCGGCAAGCTCGCCCAGGACGGGCTGCTCGCCGTCGACCTCGCGGCACCGACATTGCGCGGCATCGTCCAGGATGGACACGCGGCGGCCCGGCGCGCGTACCGGTACGGCCGCTACGACCCGTACGACCTGGACGCGCTCAAGGGCGCGGTGCGGCACGCCCGGGGCGCGTCGCTGGACCTGCTCGCGTTCTTCAACGACCTGCGCATGGGGCGGTCCTGGTCGGTGCCCGGCCAGCCGGCACCGACCCGGTACTTCGTCGACTTCACCACGCCGGAGGCGCGCGCCCGCGCGTTCTTCACCCTGGAGTACGCGCCGGACACCTGCCTGCTGTTCGTGCTCGCCGACACCGCGTACCTGAGCCGGGAGACCGGTTGGGCGCTGCTGCGGGCCGTGGAGGCGCTGGTACTGCGCGGGCTGGCCGACGGCGACGTGCCGGCCGGGCGGATCGCCGACGCCGCCGGGCTGGAGCCGGTGCGCCGCCCGGCCGACTGGCGGCGCGCCGGCCCGGACTGGTACCGCCCGGCGGCGGTCGCCGACCTCGTCCGCACCGCGTGCCGCGCCGAGTCGGTGACCGTCGACGAAGATCTGACGGCGGTCGTCACCGGGTCCGGTGTGGACACTCCCGAGGTCGCGCACGCGCTCGTGCTGGCCGCGCTCGTGGGCCGCACCGACGTGCTGGCGCCGCGCCGGTACGCGCTGGACGGGCGGCGGCCGGAGAGCGGGCGCGAGCCGCTCAACCACGACGGCCCCTGACCCATGATCAAGGCGTCCCTCACGTCGTTCTAACGACTTGAGGGACGCCTTGATCATGGGAAGTGGGGTTACCAGGTGACGGGGAGGGCCTCCAGGCCGCGGACCAGGAGGCCGGGCTTCCAGCGCAGGTCGTCGGCCGGCACGGCCAGCCGCAGCGTCGGCAGCCGGCGCACCAGCGTCTCCACGGCCACCTGCAGCTCCATCCGCGCGAGCTGAGCGCCGAAACAGTAGTGGATGCCGTGCCCGAAGCCGAGGTGCGGGTTACCGGGCCGGTGGAAGTCGAGCCGGTCGGCGTCCGCGAACACCGCCTCGTCGCGGTTGGCCGACGGCAGCGACGCGACCACCGGCTCGCCGGCCTTGACCAGCGCGCCGCCGACCTCGACGTCCTCCAGGGCGTACCGGGCGAAGACGGTGCCCGCCACCAGCGGCACGTATCGCAGCAGCTCCTCGACCGCCTCCGGCACCAGCTCCGGGCGCTCGACCAGCTCGCGGTGCGCCTCGGGGTGGGTGAGCAGCACGTACGCGAAGTTCGGGATCTGGGTGGTGGTGGTCTCGTGCCCGGAGACCAGCAGCCCGGCCGCCAGGTCGACCAGCTCGTGCTCGGTGAGCCGGCCCTTCTCGTCGCGCGTCCTGATCATCTCGCTGATGAGGTCGTCGCGCGGCTCGGCCCGGCGCCGCGCGACGTGCGCGTACATGTACTCCATCAGCGCGCCGAGGTATTCGCCGATCTGCTCGGTGGTGAGCGACGTGCTCGCGACCACCGCCTCCGCCCAGGTGGCGAACTTGTCCCGATCGGACAGCGGCACGCCGAGCGTCTCGCAGATCACCCGGACCGGCAGCGGGGTGCCGAACGCGGTGACCAGGTCGGTGGGCGGGCCCGCCTCGACCATCGCGTCGACCAGCTCGCCGGCGATCGCGGCGGCGCGCGGCCGCAGCTCCTCGATCCGCCGGTGGCTGAACGCCCGCGCCACGAACCCGCGCAGCCGGCTGTGCTCGGGCGGGTCCATGTTGAGGGTGCCGGCGTCCGGCGCGTGCGGCATCATCCGCGGCTCGTCGCGCTCCGCGGCCGCCGCGCGGCTGAACCGCCGGTCACTGAGCACCAGCTTCACGTCGTCGTACCGGGTGGCGAGCCACGCCTCCTCGCCGTACGGCAGGCGCACCCGGGACAGCGGCTCGTTGGTGCGCAGATGGGCGTACATCGGGTCGAGGCGCAGCGCCTCGAACTGGCTGAACGGGTACGCGCGGACCGTCATGGCGGGTTCCCTCCCTTATGGACACCCACGAGCAGACCCCGGCCCGCCGGCCCGTCCGGTAGGAACTCGGCGGCGCAGCCGGCGTCGGTGACCGCGTCGAGGTACTCCTCGTGGGTGAAGAGCGTGTTGAGATGGGTCTCGGCGAAGTGCCGCACGCCGGTGCGGTCGGCCACCAGGTAGTGGATCTCCATGCGCGCGGTGCGGCCGGTGCGGGTGGAGTGCGACACCCGGCTCAGCGTCTGGCCGTCGTGCTCCAGCACCTGGGCCGACACGTGCCCGTCGAGGAACTGGTCGGGCCGCCACAGCGGCTCGACGACCAGCACGCCGCCGGGCACCAGGTGGCGGGCCATGGCGGCGACGGCCGCCCGCAGCTCGGCGGCCGAGGCGAGGTAGCCGATCGCGCTGAACAGGCAGGTGACGGCGTCGAAGCGGCGGCCCAGGTCGAAGTCGCGCATGTCGCCGTGGGCGAACGGGACGCCCGGCAGCTTGGCCCCGGCCACCGCCAGCATGGCCGGCGAGCCGTCCAGCCCGGCCACGGTGGGGAAGCTCGCGCGCAGGTGCGCCAGGTGCTCGCCGGTGCCGCAGGCCACGTCGAGCAGCGCCGTCGCGTCGGGCCGGCGATCCCGGACCACGGCGGCGATGTGTGCCGCCTCGGCCGCGTAGTCCTTGCCGCGCAGGCGATAGGTGAGGTCGTACGCGCGGGCGAACTCGGGCCCGTAGGCCGCCTCGCCCGCGTGGTCGAACTCCGGCCCGCGTGCCTCACCGTCCGGCATATACCTTCTCCGCGTGTATTTTCTCCAGGGCCGCGACCGCCGCGGCGCCGCCGTCCTCGGCGGCGATGCGGTCCGCCAGCTCGCCCGCGCGGGTGACCATGCCCGGATCCGCGCGGGCGGCCTGGATCGCGGCGGCGAGCGCCTCGGCGGTCAGCAGGGCCGCGGGCACCGGTGCCGGGGCGACGCCGAGGGCGTGCAGGCGGCGTGCCCAGAACGGCTGGTCGCCGATGGACGGGCAGACCACCTGGGGCCGGCCGGCGGCGACCGCGGTCCAGGTGGTGCCGCCGGCATGGTGCACCACAGTGGACATCCGAGGCAGCAGCCAGTCGTGCGGCGCCTGGTCGATCGCGAGCACCGTCTCGGGGAGGTCGGTGCCGGGCGCGATGCCGCCCCAGCCGGTGACGACGACCGCGCGGACGCCGGCCCGGCGCACCGCGTCGAGGACGAGCCGGCCCATGCCCGCCGGGTCGTAACCGACGACGCTGCCGAATCCGATGTAGACCGGTCGCTCGCCGGCGGCGAGGAACGCCGACAGCTCCGGTGGCGGCGTCCAGTCCGGCGGCGCCGGCAGGTACCAGTACCCGGTGGTGTGCACTGTGGACGGCCAGTCGGCGGGCGGCGTCATGACGTGCCGGCTGACCTGGTTGAGCACCGGCACCGGCCGGCCGTCGGGGCCGCGCAGCAGGGCGTGCCGGCCGCGCCGGCGGGGCAGCCCCAGCGTCTCGGCGCGCCACCGGTCGAGCCCGAGCCCGGCGAGCCGGAGCTGGCCGCGGACGAACGCCACGTGGGTGAGCCGGTTGAGCGCCGCCGGCAGCCAGGAGGGCGCGAGGAACAGCGGGTTCGCGAACTCGCGGGTCGGCACGTAGAGCGGGTCGAGCGCGGCGATGACGCCGGGCACGCCGAGCCGTTCCGCCACGTGCGGTCCGGCGATCGCGACGGGGGAGTGCACCACGAGGTCGGCGCCGCTGCCCGCGGCGGCCGTCCAGGCGCCGTCGAGCAGCCGCCGCAGCGCCGGGCGCATGTGGCGGACATAGCCCGCGTACGCCCGCATCGACGCCAGACCGCCCTTGCCGTGCCCGGCGGTCTCGTGCATCTCCGGCGCCGACCACAGCTTCAGGATGCCCTCGTCGAGGGCGGCGAACGGCAGCCCGTGCGCCTCGGCGAGCGCGCCGAACGACGCGGGCGCGGCCAGCAGCGGCTCGTGGCCGGCGCGGCGCAACGCGAGCGCCAGCGCGGCCATCGGCTGCACGTCGCCCCGGGTGCCGTAGGCGAGGACGAAGACCCTCATCGCGGTACCGCGATCATCGGCAGCTGGCTGGGGTACACGGTGGCCGCGACCGCCTCGGACACCGGCCGTCCCGGCACCGGTTCGAGGCGCCACCTGGACGCGATGGTGACGAGCGCGATCAGCGCCTCGGTCCAGCCGAACGCGTCGCCGATGCACTGCCGGTTGCCGGAGCCGAACGGGATGAACGCGTGCTTCGGGATCGCGGCCGCGCGCTCCGGCGTCCAGCGGTCGGGGTCGAACGCCATCGGGTCGGTGAACAGGGTCGGGTCGCGGTGCATGGCGAGCGGGCTGAGGATCAGCTCGGTGTCTGGCGGCACGGTCACCGAGCCGAGCGCCACCGGGCTGACCGACCGCCGCATCACCAGCCACAGTGGATAGAGCCGGACCACCTCGTTGAGCACCCGTCCGGCGTACTCCAGCCGGGTCAGGTCGTCGAACGTCACCCGGCGCCCGCCCAGCACCTCGGCCGCCTCGGCGGCCACCCGGTCCGCGATCTCCGGGTGCCGGCCCAACCGGTAGAACGTCCACGCCATCGTGTTCGCCGTGGTCTCGCTGCCGGCGAGCATGATGGTGACCACCTCGTCGCTGACCTGCGCGTCGGTCATCGCCTCGCCGGTGTCGGCGTCGCGGGCCCGCAGCAGCATGGAGAGCAGGTCCTGGCGGTCGGTGCCGTCCGCGCGGTAGGCCTCGATGACCTCGTCGATGACCCGCCGGATGCGCACCACCGCCTGCTCGAACCGGCGGTTGGCCGGCGTGGGCAGCTTCTCCAGCACCTCGACGGGCGAGAGGGTGCGCCGGGTCACGCCGTCGCGGATGATCGGGATCGACCGTTTGACCTCGGCGACCGCCTCGGCGCCCAGATCGGACGAGAACAGCGTCTTGCCGATGAGGGTCAGCGCGATCTCGTGCATCTCGTCGTGCACGGAGAGCACCTGGCCGGGCCGCCAGGACGCGGACCACTCGGTGAGGAAGTCGCTCATGATCTGGGCGTACCGCGCGATCTGCTGGCGGTGGAACGCCGGTTGCATGAGGCGGCGCTGGCGCAGGTGGAACGCGCCGTTGGAGCTGACCAGCCCGTTGCCGACGATCGCGCGCACCTTGTCGAAGAACGCGCCCTTGTCGAACCGGCGGGCCTCGGTGACCAGCACGTGGCGCACCAGGTCGGGGTCGTTCACCAGGTATGCCGGGCGGGGGCCGAGATACACCTTCACGAGCCCGCCGAGGCGCCGCGCGTCCTGGAGGAAGTCGAGGGGCCGGCGCCGCAGCGCGACCGCGTGCCCGAGGAGCGGGAGCCGGTCGGGTGCCGTTGGGGTGAACCCACCATGGACAGCCGTCATCGGTTTCCCCCGTCCGTCCCACCCGACATCACCGAACGTGGATCACTTTGCCACGGTGAGCAAGGTAACGCAATATCGATAAATAACTCTGTCGCTCGTAGCCTGGACCGGTGACTGTGGTGGGTAACGGGGTTCCGGCGTGGCTCGCCGGCGCGCAGATCGAGGTACGTCCGGCGTTGGAGGAGGCTCTGCGTGGCTTGAATCCACGGGTGCGGCGGGTGTGCGAATACCAGCTCGGCTGGACCGATGGACAATCTGGCGGCGGCAAGTCGCTGCGTCCACTGTTGACACTCGCGTCGGCCGAGGCGGCCGGCGGCGACCCGGCCGTGGCGATGCCGGCGGCGGTGGCCGTCGAGCTGCTGCACAACTGCACCCTGCTGCAGGACGACGTGATGGACGAGGACCGCACCCGCCGGCACCGGCCAGCCGCGTGGACCGTCTTCGGCGCCTCACCGGCCATCCTCGCCGGCGACGCGCTGCTGGCGCTGGCGTTCACGGCGCTGGCCGACTCCGGCCACCCGGTGGCGGGGGTGGCGGCGGGGGAGCTCATGCGCACCGTCGACGAGCTGGTCGACGGCCAGGCGATGGACCTGGAGTTCGAGCGGGTCGGCGCCGTCGGGGTGGACGACTGCCTGCGCATGACGGCCGCCAAGACCGGGTCGCTGCTCGCCTGCGCGTGCCGGCTGGGCGGGCTGTTCGGCGGTGGCGGCGAGGCGGCGTGCGCGGCGCTCGAGCGGTACGGGCGGCACCTCGGCCTGGCCTACCAGCTGCGCGACGACCTGCTCGGCATCTGGGGCGACCCCCGGCGCACCGGCAAGGCCGCGCTGGCCGACCTGCGCCGCCGCAAGAAGAGCCTGCCGGTCGTGGCCGCGCTCGCCGGCGACGGTCCGGCGGCCGACCAGCTGCGCGACCTGTACGCCCGCCCGGAGCCGTTCGACGACGAGGCGGCGCGGCGGGCGGCCCGACTGGTCGAGGAGGCCGGCGGGCGGGAGTTCGCCGAAGGGCTGGCGCGGGCCGAGCTGGCCGGCGTCGACGCGGCGCTGGCCGAGCTGGCCGCGCTGGGCGCCGCGGGCGACCGGCTCGCCGCACTGGGCCGCTTCGCCATCGCCCGCGACTCCTGACCCAAGGAAGGGCCCCTTATTAACACCGCGGGCGGTGTGGAAGGGACCCTTGCGCTCGCTTTCCGCCGAGGAAGGGCCCCTTGTTAACAACGCGAGGTGTTAGGAAGGGGCCCTTCCTTGCAAGATCATGGGGTGCTCTAGGTGGGCGGTGACCGCGGGCGCGTGCGCGGCCGCCAGCGTGACGAGCTGGGCGATGCGGTCGATGTCGGGTTCGTCGACGGCCGCGCCGGTGGGCAGGGTCAGCAGGCTGGCCGCCAGCGCGTCGGTGTGCGGGAAGGCGTCACCGTCCACATGGTACGGTGCCATCCGGTGGCAGCCGGGGTAGAAGTACCGCCGGGCCATCACGTTCTCGGCGCGCAGCACGGCCATCAGCGCGTCCCGGTCCAGCCCGAGCCGGCCGGCGTCGATCCGGGCGACCACATAGTGGTAACTCGGCCCGGGTGTGACCATCGTCACGCCGGGGATTTCGCCGAGGGCCTGCCGGTATCGTGCGTGATTGCGGCGATTCTGGTCCACAAAGGATGCCATGCCGTCGAGCGAGACAAGTCCCATCGCCGCGGCCGCCTCGCTCATCTTGCCGTTCGTGCCGGCCAGCGTGACCTCGTCCTGGCCGACGATGCCGAAATTGTGCATCGCGCGCACCCGCGCGGCCAGCGCGCTGTCGTCGGTGACCACGGCGCCGCCCTCGAACGCGTTGACCACCTTGGTGGCGTGGAAGCTGAACACCTCGGCCGCGCCGAAGCCACCGACCGGGCGCCCCCGGTACCGGGAGCCGAACGCCTGCGCGGCGTCGAAGAGCAGCGTGAGGCCGTGCCGGTCGGCCAGCTCGGTCAGCTCGGCCACCGCGTGCGGCCGCCCCCACAGGTGTACCCCGATGATGCCGCTGGTGCGCGCCGTGACCCGCGCGGCGACCTGCGCCGGGTCGAGGCAGCCGGTCTCCGGGTCGACGTCGCACAGCACCGGCGTCAGGCCCGACCACCGCACCGCGTGGACGGTCGCCGGGAAGGTGAACGCCGGCACCAGGACCTCGCCGGACAGGTCGGTCGCGCGGATCGCCAGCTCGAGCGCCACGGTAGCGTTCGCCGTGGCGACGCAGTGCCGCACGCCGGCGGCCTCGGCGACCCGCCGCTCGAACTCCTGCACCAGCGGGCCGCCGTTGGACAGCCAGCGCCGGTCGAGCGCGCCGTCCAGCAGCGCGAACAGCGCCGCGCGGTCGCCGACGTTGGGTAGTCCCACGTATCTGGGGCGGTCGAACTCCGGGACGCCGCTGAAGATGGCCAGGTCCGCCACGTCACCGAACATTCACTCTCCTTGATTTGGCGCGCTCTTGATCTAGCGTGATCGACGCTACCCAATGTAGGGTGTGAATCACCAAACGTCATTGGTGTCTTTGGTTATCGCCGTCGCGGGGGAGTAATCGCGGTGAGCCACATCAACCTGCCCGCTATCGAGTCCTCTGTGGACACCTGCGTGTCCGCGCTGCGGCTCGCCGACCGGCTGCTCGACTGGAACCGGCGGCACGGCCCGGCGTTCTCGCCGAAACACGCCATGGTGTTCGGGCTGAGCTGCGCGTTCGTCTCGCCGTGGCTCCCCGAGCCGGTGCTGCGCACCGCGACCCGGATCTGGAGCTGGATCACCGCGATCGACGACACAGTGGACACTCCGGGCCGCGACCCGGCGGAGGTCGACCGGCTGGTCGCGGCCTGCCGCGCGGTCGTCGCCGGCGCGGGGCCGGGGGAGCCGCCCGGCGACGAGCCGCTGGCCCGGGCGCTCGCCGACATCCACGCCGACGTGGCCACCCGGCCCGGTTACCCGCTCCTGGCACCGCTGTGGCGGGACACGGTCGACCGGCTGCTCACCGGCATGCGCTACGAGGCGGCGACCGCCGCCGCCCTGGCGCCGGGTGCGCCGCGATCCGACGAGGTGACCGGCGAGTACCTCGAGCACGCCGCCTACACCGTCGGCGTGCCGATGTACATGGCCGCGCTGTGGTGCGCCATGGACGATGTCGACCCGGCCGCGCTCCTGCCGGCGCTGCGCGACTCGGCGGTGGCCGTCCGGCTCGCCAACGACGCCCGGGGACACGCCCGCGAGCACGCCGAGGGCGCCGTCGGCGTACTCCGGCTCGGTGTCCCGCCGGACGTGGTGCACCGCATGGTCGGCGACCGGGTGGCGAGCTGCCGCCGCCAGTTGGCGCCGCTGCTCGCGCGGGGCCACCCGCCGGCCGTCGCGCTCGACCGCATGACGATCTGGGGCACCCGCCTCTACCAGCGGATCGACTTCCGGTACCCGGAGGGCGAAGGGCCCGACAAGCACGACTGGGCGCCCCTGCACTGGCCATCCCCCCAGACCTTGGGAGCGACATGACGCAGGACTGCCCAGACTGCCCACAGTGGATCGCCGCCCGGGCGGCCGAGCTGGTCAGCGGGCTCGACCACGCGACGACCGACTCCATCGCGTACCCGACCGCGTTCGTGGCCCGGCTGCGCGCGCCGGACGGCGCACCGCTCTTCCCGCGCGCCCTGTCCTGGCTGCGCCGCCGGCAGTGGCCGGACGGCTCCTGGGGCGGCGCGGTGCCGCAGGCCTCCGACCGGCTGGTCTCGACGCTGGCCGCGGTCGGCGCGCTGGCCGCGGCGCCGGAGCCGTGGGCGCCGGCGGCGGTCCGCGCCGGCCTCGACTACCTGCGCGCCCACCCGGCGGCGTGGCGGGACGACCCACACGAGCTGATCGCGTTCGAACTGGCCGTGCCGCACCTGCTGGCCGAGGCCGGCGAGCGCGGCCACGACCTGCCCTACGCGGCGTTCGACGGCCTCACCCGGCTGCGCGCGGACAAGCTCGCGCGGGTGCCCGCCGACGCCTGGTCGAGCCGGCCCACCACACTGCTGTACTCCCTCGAGGTCCTCACCGGCGCCTACGACCCGGCGCCGGCCGGCCGGTTCCTGGCCCGGAACGGGTCGCTGGGCAACTCGCCGTCCGCCACGGCGGCCTACTGGGCGGCGACCGGCGCGCCCGCCGCGCTCGACTACCTGCGGCGCCTCGACGGCGCCAGCCCGGACGGCGGGTACCCGGAGGTGTACCCGATCGCGACGTTCGAGACCGCCTGGGTGCTGTACTCGCTGAGCCGGGCCGGCGTGCTGCCCGCCGTCGCGCGGCCGCACCTCGCCCGGCTGCGTCACCAGCTCGGCGACGGCGGGCTGGCCGCGATCGACCCCAGCTTCCCGGTGCCGGACTCCGACGACTCGGCGATGGCGCTCACCGTGCTGCTCGACGCGGGATACGACGTGGGTGGACTGCTGAAGGGGCTGCTCGTCTTCGAGGGGGCGGACCGCTTCACCACCTTCCCGTACGAGCGGGGTGGTTCGGTGTCCGCCAACGCCCGGGTGCTGGAGGCGCTGGCGCACCGCGCCGACGCGTTCCCGGCGGCGCTCGCGAAGATCGTCGCGTACCTGCTGGCGGAGCGCCGGGACGGCGCGTGGTGGCAGGACAAGTGGCACGCCTCGCCCTACTACGCCACCGCGGCGGCGGTGTTCGCGCTGACCCGGGTGCTGCCGCCGCCGGCGCTGGAGGGCACCCGGCGGTGGCTGCTGGACAGCCGGCACCCGGACGGCTCCTGGGGCGCCGGCGGCGGCACCGCCGAGGAGACCGCGTACGCGGTGCTGGCGCTCGACGCGCTGGCCGGCGCGCGCGCGGCGCCAGGCGTGTTCGGCGCCGCCCACGACCGGCTGCGCGCGTGGGCCGGCGACGCGGTCTTCCCGGAGCTGTGGATCGGCAAGGGCCTCTACACGCCGCGCACCGTGGTCCGGGCGGCGGTCCTCGCCGCCTACGCGGTCGCCGCCCGCCGCACCCCGCATGATCAAGGCGTCCCTCAAGTCGTTAGAGCTACCTGAGGGACGCCCTGATCATGGGTCACATCCGGTCGACGCCGGCACGCTGACGGCCACGCCGGGCCGGCCTTCCCGGCCGGCGAGTCCTTCGCGCGCCGATCAAGGGCGTGGGCACGTGGTCTGATCTCTGATCCGGGTGCCCGAGCCCATGATCGGCGGACAAGTCCTTGATCGACGTCGCGGGCGGCGGCGGGGCGGAACGCTCAGCGGTGACGTAGATACCTTATGAGCCCGCCGTAAGGTATCTACGTCACCGCTGAGCCGCGCGCACCACCCGTAGCGAGGGGTAGCGGCATGGGTGAGACCCGGTCGGAAACGCTGGCGTCGTTCGTCGATGAGCTGAAACGGCTGCGGTCGCTCGCCGGGTCGCCGCCGCTGAGCCGGTTGGTCGCGGTGGCCGACGGACTGCGGAGGCCCTTGGCGCGCTCGACTCTCAGCGACAAGCTCAACGCCAAGTCGCTGCCGTTGGGGTGTGGCCGTGGGGTGCCGGATCAGGCTTTGAAGCCGCTGACCATGGTGATGACATATCGCCTACGGCGGCAACGACGACTACCTCGCGTTCCTCGACCAGGCCCCCGAGCACTCGACGGCACCGACCGTGTCGGCCTGGGACGACCTCAAGGAGGTTGGCGAGGCGTTTGAGGTCGCGGTCACGGATGGGTCGTTCCAGCTGGAAGTCCCAGACCAGGGTGAAACGAAACCCAGCCGTGGTGTCTCAATCCACGTGCGTCCGGCTGGCGTCAGCCCGATGGATTCATGCCGGACGGCAGCGGCCTGTCGGTCGAGTACGCCCGGGACGTGGCACCGTCTATGAGGGATGCGGCAGTTCGCGTCTTCGTGACGAAGGGGAGTACGCCAACGACTCCTTCAGCCCGCCGTCGGAGTACACCGTCCCCGCGTAGGCTGTTCTCCCCATGATCAAGGCGTCCCTCACGTAGCTATAACGACGTGAGGGACGCCTTGATCATGGGTGGGGTATCGATGATGGTCGTGGTGAGAGTAGGGTTCTGGGAACAGATCCGCGCCGGGCGAGCGGTGTTCACGCTAACTCCCAGGAGGTAGCTTCCCGTGCTCGACCGACGAGTCTTCCTCAAGACGGCCGGCGCGGCGGCCGCCGGCGCCGCCCTGTCCACCGGTGTCAGCGCCCCGGCGGCGGCCGCCGAGCCGCCGCAGACCGGCTTCCTCGACGCCAACCCGCGCTGGGCGGTGCGCCCGTTCCCGCTGCACCGGGTGTCCATCCAGAACGGCACCGTGTTCGCGGAGAAGCGCGACCGCGTGCTGCGCTACGCCACCGCCTACCCGATCGACCGGGTGCTGCACAACTTCCGGGTCACCGCCGGGCTGCCCACGCCGGCCGGGTCGGCGCCACCCGGCGGCTGGGACGACGCCACCGGCAACCTACGGGGCCACTTCAGCGGGCACCTGATCACCATGTTCGCCCAGGCCTACGCGAGCACCGGCGAGGCCCTCTACCGCGACAAGGTCGACCAGATCGTGGCCGAGCTGGCCCGCTGCCAGGCGGCGCTGGCGGCCAGCGGCCGGTACAGCCACCCCGGCTTCCTCGCCGCGTACCCCGAGACCCAGTTCGTGCAGCTGGAGTCGTTCGCCACGTACCCGACGATCTGGGCGCCCTACTACACCTGCCACAAGATCATGCGCGGCCTGCTGGACTCCTACCTGTTGGTCGGCAACCAGCAGGC
The DNA here is from genome assembly GCA_037414955.1 of Actinomycetes bacterium KLBMP 9797. Lineage (GTDB taxonomy): Bacteria > Actinomycetota > Actinomycetes > Mycobacteriales > Micromonosporaceae > Phytohabitans. The sequence goes on along the minus strand of JBBEWH010000241.1, from coordinate 1,831 downwards.
GCTCGACGTGGTCGTCAAGATGGGCGACTGGGTCCACAGTCGACTGTCGCGGCTGTCGCGGGAGACGCTCAACCGGATGTGGGCCATCTACATCGCCGGCGAGTACGGCGCGATGAACGAGGTCATGGCCGACCTGTACGCGCTGACCGGCCAGGAGCGCTACCTCACCACCGCGCTGTGCTTCGACAACCGGCAGTCGCTGTTCGGGGCCTGCGTCGAGAACCGCGACATCCTCACCCGGCTGCACGCCAACACGCACGTGCCGCAGTTCCTCGGCTACCTGCGGGTGTTCGACCAGAACGGGTCCGCCGAGCACCGCACCGCCGCCGCGAACTTCTGGCACATGGTGGTGCCGCACCGGATGTACGCCCACGGCGGCACCAGCGGCACCTGGCCGGCCGCGACCAACCTGCCGGCCAACACCAACCCGGAGCTGTTCCAGCCGCGCGGCAACATCGCCGGCTCGATCGGCGGCAACGGCGCGGAGACCTGCACCACCTACAATGTGCTGAAGATGGCCCGCCAGCTGCACCTCCAGGACCCGGATCCGGCGTATCTGGAGTACTACGAGCGCGGCCTCGTCAACCACATCCTCGGCTCCCGCCGCGACGCGGACAGCACCAGCGCCCCCAACGTCACCTACTTCCTGCCGCTGTCGCCGGGCAACGTGCGCGGCTACGGCAACACCGGCACCTGCTGCGGCGGCACCGGCCTGGAGAACCACACCAAGTACCAGGAGACCGTCTACTTCCGGGCGCCCGACAACTCGGCCCTCTACGTCAACCTCTACCTGGGGTCGACCCTGCGCTGGACCGAGAAGGGCGTCACGGTCGCCCAGGTCACCGACTTCCCACGCACCCAGGAGAGCACGCTCACCATCACCGGCGACGCGACCTTCGACCTCCACCTGAGGGTTCCGCTGTGGGCGGACCGGTTCCAGGTGTCGGTCAACGGGGTGGCGACGCCGGGCACCACCGTTGACGGATACCGGGTGCTGAGCCGCGCCTGGCGTACCGGTGACACCGTCCGGGTCGCGCTGCCGTTCCGGACCCGGGTGGAGAGCGCCCTCGACCGCGCGGACGTGCAGGCGGTGCGGCACGGCCCGGTGCTGCTCGGCGCGATCAGCGCCGCGACGTCGCTGCGCGACGTCTCCCTCCACCGGCACCGCAAGCTCGACGGCCAGCTGGTGCTGCCGGCGGCGGGCGCGCCGAACCACTTCACGAGCAACGGGTACACCCTGCGGCCGCTCTACGTCGGCGACGTCCAGCCGCACCACCTCTACGTGCGGCGGGTCGAGCCGACAGTGGTGTTCGGCACCCGCGACTCCGGCGTGCCGAACCGGGAGGCACTGCTCGACACGGTGTGGGCGCCCGCGCCGTTCGCCGACCACGCCGCGTTCATGGCGCGGGTCCGCACCGTGACGACCCAGTGGCAGCAGCGCGGCCTCCTCACCACCACCGAACGCGACCGCGTCATCACGGCCGCCCAGTCCGCCGAACCCGACCTCCGCCCCTAACCCCGCCCCCGCCCCCGCGCCCCCACCCCCCGCCTCGTCGATCAAGGGCTGCGGCACGCGGTTTGATCTGGTGGTCTCCAGGGGTCAGTGCAACAGGTGGCTGATCTTGGGAGGCTGGTGGTATGGCTCGTGCGGGAGTGATCACCGCTGATCTGCGGCGGGTGATCGAGAACATGTGGGGACAGGGCGCGTCGTGCGCGGATATCGCCAGAACGATCGGGGTGCACCGTAGTTCGGTGGGGCGGGAGCTGGCCCGTAACCACTCCTACCGGCAAGGGGTGAAAAGTCCTCGCCGGGGGACACCGTACCGGTGGG
>JBBEWH010000240.1:0-45359 GCA_037414955.1 Actinomycetes bacterium KLBMP 9797 | reverse complement strand
TGCTCGCGGAACTGGACGCGCTGATCGGGTTGGCCGAGGTCAAGGCCGAGGTGCGTACCCTCATCGACATCATCAAGGTCGGCGAGCGCCGCGCGCGGGCCGGTCTCAAGACGCCGCCGCTGAGCCGGCATCTGGTCTTCACCGGCAATCCGGGTACGGGAAAGACCACGGTGGCCCGGCTGTACGGGCGGATCCTGGCCGCGCTGGGCTTGCTGGAGAAGGGGCATCTGGTGGAGGCGGCCCGGGTCGACCTGGTCGCCGAGCACGTCGGCGGCACCGCGGTGAAGACGAAGGCCGCCTTCGACCGGGCGCGCGGCGGTGTGCTGTTCATCGACGAGGCGTACGCGTTGTCGCCTGTGGACAGTGGTCGGGACTTCGGTCGGGAGGCCATCGACACGCTGGTGAAGCTGATGGAGGACCACCGCGACGAGGTGGTGGTCATCGTGGCCGGCTACACCGGGGAGATGGCGCGGTTCATCGCCGCGAACCCGGGTCTGGAGTCGCGGTTCGGCCGGACCATCGAGTTCCCGGACTACGGCGCGGAGGAGTTGGTGCGCATCACCGAGCTGCTGGCGGGTCAGCACGACTACACGCTGGCCGAGTCGACCCGCGACGGGCTGCTGGCCTATTACGCGCAGCTGGACCGGGACGAAGGCTTCGGCAACGGCCGGGAGGCCCGGCGCACGTTCGAGACGATGGTGGCCGAGCACGCGAACCGGGTGGCCCGGTTGGCCACGCACACCGATGAGGAGCTGACCACCCTGCTGCCCGAGGACCTGCCCGACGAGTGGACCGACCGGAGCCCAGCCACCACCGGGTGACCGGGCTACCGGGCGCTGGTCGATGTGCTGATCGTGGTCCGTTGACCGGTTTCGGGATGTTGGTGAGTTGATCGTGAGCACTACACTCCCCGCTCGTGACGTGGTGGCGTAAACGCGAAGAAGTGCCCCCGGCGGACCCACAGGCGCCTTCCGGGGCGCGCGGGGTGGATGCTGGCCGGCGGGTGTTACGGGTGGAACCCGGTGGCAGATACTCCAGCATCGGCAAGGCGGTCGGGGCGGCCCGGCGTGGCGACGTGGTGGAGGTCGTCGGCGGCACCTACACCGAAGAGGTCGTGCTCGCCGAGGCGATCGAGCTGCGTGCCGCCGAAGGCACCGGCACCGTGACCCTCACGCATGAGGACTCACCACTCACGTTGCGGGCCGACGCCACGGTGCGCGGCCTCACGATCGCCCGCTTCCGGGAGGGCTGGGGAGTAGCGCTGGCGATCGAGGGCGATGGCGTCGCGCCCGTCGTCGAGTCCTGTGTACTGACCTCCGGCTCGCACCTCGGATCCCCTACCGGGATCAGAGTTTCCGCGGGTGCCACCCCCACGATCCGAGCCTGCCGGGCGGTCGGCGACGACGAAGGGCTGTTGGTCGAGGCCGCCGCGGGGCACTACGAGGACTGCGAGTTCGGGAAGCTGGAGGTCGGCGCGGGCGCGACACCCACGCTCGTCCGGTGCCGGATCGGCGCGCCGGGCGCTAGTGGGGGCAACGTGACCGGCGAGGGCGCCGTGCTGACCCTCCGCGATTGCGTCGTACGCGAGGAGACGTTCTACGTCTCCGGTGGCGGCCAAGCGGTGGTCACCGGCACCACCTTCGAGGAGATCGAACGCGCGTCGCTGACGATCAGCGATCGGGGGACGCGGGCTGAACTGACCGAATGCGTGATCAAGGGGGGCGACGACGACGAAAACGCGATCAATGTCTACGAGCACGGGCAGCTCACCCTGGCCGACTGCCAACTCACCGGGGGGTATGCCGCTGTCTACGCGATGGGACGGCAGGCGACCGTCACGATCCTCCGGACGACGATCGAGAACAGCGGGTCCATGGCGATCCAGGCGTCCGACCGGGCGCAGGTGACCATCACCGACAGCCAGCTCCGCGGTGGCATGGCCGGGCTTGAGGTGGAGGACCGCTGCACGCTCACCGCGGAGAACGTCGTGATCGAGAACAGCTCCGGGTCGGGCATCACCGTGCATGGCGGGGAGGCTCGGATCACCCGGTGCCGCGTCATCAAGCCCGTCGGCCCGGGTATCTGGATCGACGGCGGCCGGGCCGTGCTCGACCAGGCCGAGGTCAGCGGTGGTCGAGACGTCGGCTTCTACCTCGGCGACGGTGAGCTCTCGCTGACCGGATGCGTCGCCCACCACAACGCGAACGAGGGCTTCCAGGTCTACACCAGGGCCAAGCTGACCGCCTGCGGGTCGTACGCCAACGGCGAGGAGGACGAGGTCGGCATCCAGCCCGGCGCGCCGGTACCCGCGGACGCGGCTTCCCAGGAGCCGCCGCCACCACCGTTCTCCGACATGGTCGAATCCTTGGCGGACAGCCTGGAGAGTGCCTGGGTGGAGGCGAAGCTGAAGCTCTCCGATCGGACTGATCTGGATGACGCCCGCCGCCTGTACGGATCCATGAAGCAGCACATCGGCGCGCTGGAAGAGATCGCCGAGAAGGTGCCCGGCGAACCGTTGACCGACCCGGACGACAAGGCCGTCGCGCTTGCGGTGGTGGCCAAGCTCAACGCCGACCAGACCGAGTTGGCCACGCTGCTCGCCCGGGCGTCCGGGACGCTCCCGCCGGCGGCACTGCCGACCCCGGCCACCGTCGAGGAGCTGCTCGCGGAACTGGACGCGCTGATCGGGTTGGCCGAGGTCAAGGCCGAGGTGCGTACCCTCATCGACATCATCACGATCGGCCAACGCCGCGCGGAGGCTGGCCTCAAGACGCCGCCGCTGAGCCGGCATCTGGTCTTCACCGGCAATCCGGGTACGGGAAAGACCACGGTGGCCCGGCTGTACGGGCGGATCCTGGCCGCGCTGGGCTTGCTGGAGAAGGGGCATCTGGTGGAGGCGGCCCGGGTCGACCTGGTCGCCGAGCACGTCGGCGGCACCGCGGTGAAGACGAAGGCCGCCTTCGACCGGGCGCGCGGCGGTGTGCTGTTCATCGACGAGGCGTACGCGTTGTCGCCTGTGGACAGTGGTCGGGACTTCGGTCGGGAGGCCATCGACACGCTGGTGAAGCTGATGGAGGACCACCGCGACGAGGTGGTGGTCATCGTGGCCGGCTACACCGGGGAGATGGCGCGGTTCATCGCCGCGAACCCGGGTCTGGAGTCGCGGTTCGGCCGCACCATCGAGTTCCCCGACTACCACCCGGAGGAGTTGGTGCGCATCACCGAGCTGCTGGCGGGTCAGCACGACTACACGCTGGCCGAGTCGACCCGCGACGAGCTGCTCGCCTACTACGGGCAGCTGGACCGGGACGAAGGCTTCGGCAACGGCCGGGAGGCCCGCCGCACCTTCGAGACCATGGTCGCCGAGCACGCGAACCGGTTGGCGCGCGCCAAGACCCACACCGCGGAGGAGCTGACCACCCTCTTCCCCCAAGACCTCCCCGACGCGTGGACCGACCGCCCCCTCCCATGATTCCCTCCCTCATGATCAAGGCGTCCTTCAAGTAGTTAGAACTACTTGAAGGACGCCTTGATCATGGATGATCGTGCGGTGCTGCATCACGTCGAGCTGTGGGTGCCCGACCTCGGCCGTGCCGTGTCGAGCTTCGGGTGGCTGCTGGAGTCGCTTGGCTACACGCCATTCCAGGACTGGTCGGTAGGACGCAGCTGGCGCTTCGGCGACACGTACATCGTCGTCGAGCGGTCGCCGGACCTCAGCGCGTCCGAACACGACCGGCGGCGGCCCGGCCTGAACCACCTGGCGTTCCACGTGGCCGACCGTCAGGCGGTGGACGCACTGGTCGCCGAGGCGCCCGCCCACGGCTGGGCGCTGCTCTTCCCCGACCGCCACCCGTACGGCGGCGGCCCCGACCACTACGCCGCCTACCTCGAAAACACGGACGGCTTCGAAGTCGAACTCGTCGCCACCACCCCATGATCAAGGCGTCCCTCACGTCGTTGTCACTACTTGAGGGACGCCTTGATTATGGGAGGGGGAGGCGGGTGGCGTTGGTGGTGAGGGCGGCTAGGGCGGTGGGGATACGCCAGGATGCGCGGTCGCGTGGTCCGACCGGGTTGGAGACCGTGCGCAACTCGGCGAACGGCAGGCCCGCGGTCGCGGCGGCGCACGCGACGCCGTACCCCTCCATGGCCTCGGCCGCCGCGGCCGGATAGCGGCCGGCGAGCGCCTTCGCCCGCTCGGCGGTGCCGGTGACGGTGTTCACGGTGAGCACGTCGCCGGCGACCGCGCCGGGCAGCGCCGCACGCAGGGCCGCCAGCAGCTCCGGGTCCGCGTCGATCGTCGTCGTGCCGAAGCCGAGCGCGTCGAGCGGGATGAACCCGTCGGGCGCGTCGGCGCCGAGGTCGGCGGCGATGCTACGGGCGGCGAGCACGGTGGCGCCCAGGTCGGCGCGGTCGGGAAAGCCGCCGGCGATGCCGGCGCTGAGCACGGCGCGGTACGGGTGGCCGGCTGCCTCGGCGAGCGCGAGGAGCCGAGCGGTGGCGGCGGCCGCGGCGGGCGCGCCGACCCCGACGGCGGCCACGATGGCGACGCCCGGGCGCAGGCCGGCGCGGATGGCGTCGGCTTCGGCTTCGACGGCCGTGGCGATCAACAGCGTCACCGTCCCACCCTACTGACGTCCATGATCAAGGCGTCCTTCACGGCCCTCGGCGGTGACGTATCCACGTTATGAGGCGGCCAATACGTGGAAATGTCACCGCTGAGCGCGGGCGGTGCCTTCTCTCCCGCCCGTCGCGTGGTTCGCCAGCTACCGACGCCCATGATCAAGGATGACCGCGCCGATCAAGGGCTTGGGCACCTGGATCCGAGGTCAAACCATGTGCCGGAGCCCTTGATCGGCGGGCGGGGTAACGACTTGAGGGACCTCTTGATCATGGGGAAGGAGGGCCGGAGGAGGGGCGGTAGATGTGGAAGCCGGGTGGGGCGGCCGGCGAGACCGGCTCGACGGGCTCCGGGGATGGGGGCGGGGGCGGGGGCGGCGCTTTTTGAAGTGGCGCCTTTGGGGGTGACGGCGTGGGCGATGGCTTGGCCGCGGGTGGAGTTCGTGCCGGGTCCGGTGTGGAGCGGCCGTTGAGTTTCTCCTTGCGCAGGGCGCCCGCGACGATGACCGCGCGGACGGCGGCCAGGACGGCGAACCCGGCGGCCACCGCGATCCCGACGCGGCCGCCGAACGGGATGAGCCCCGCCGCGCCGCCGGCGACCCAGGCGAGCATGAGCACGGTCTCGGAGTGGGCGAACGCGCTGGCCCGCAGGCGGTCGCCGATGCGCTCCTGGATGGAGGCGTCGACAGCGATCTTGGAGATGCCGCTCATGAAGCCGGTGAGCAGGCAGAGCAGCGCGACCATGGCCAGGCCGGGCCGGAGCGCGGCGAGCACCGCCACGCCGGCCACGATGGTGCAGCCGTTGGACTGGAGTGCCGCCGGGCGGTGGATGCGGATCCGGATGCCGAGCGCGGTGGCGAAGAAGCCGCCGACGACCAGGGCGCCGCCGACCAGGCCCAGCGCGGCCTCGTCTCCGATATCGCGGCCGAGGAACACCGTGCCGAGGGCGCCCGCCTTGATCGCGAAGGCGAGGAAGAGCAGCAGGAACCCGTGCAGGGCGCGCAGCGTGGCGCTGCCGACCAGCGCGGCGATGACCAGCCGCCCGGTGAGCGCACGGTCGCCGCGGCGGAAGCCGATGATCGAGAACAGGCGGGGGAGGGTCTCCGGCGGCTCGGAGTCGGCCTTGGGCGGCAGGCGGAGCGCGATCACCATGCCGACCAGGAAGAGCACCGACGCCACGCGCAGCGGCCACTGCGGACCGAACCAGACGGCGGCGACGCCGAGCGGCGTCACCACGGCGCCGGCGATCATGCCGTAGACGCCGGCGCGGGCGGCGGCCTGGGACAGGCCCAGGCCCTCGGGCAGCAGCCGCGGCACGGCGGCGGAGCGGGCGACACCGTACGCCCGGGAGAGCGCCAGCACGCCGAACGCCGCCGGGTACAGGCCGAAACCGTGGATGTAGTCGGACATCAGCCACGCGAGGAACGCGCGGCCGAGCATGGTCGCCGCCAGCGCGTACCGCCGGCCGTGGCGGAAGTGGTCGAGCAGCGGCCCCGCCACCGGCGCGAGCAGCGCGAACGGCACCATCGTGATCACCAGGTACAGCGCGACGCCGCTGCGGGCCTCGCCGAGCGGCGCGCTGAAGAAGATGGTGGTGGCGAGGCCGATGGCGATGAGGGTGTCGCCCGCGTACGACGCGGCGTGCAGGTCGAGCAGCCGGGTCATGCCGACCTCGCCGCCGGCGCCCTTCTCCCGCACCTGGCCGACCTTGCGGCCCGCCCAGCGCCCGCCGCGCAGGGAGCCGCGCGCGACCAGCCGGCTGCCCTTGATCGTTGAGCCGACGGCCCGTCCGAGTGAAGGCAACAACGGCATCCCCTCATTCTGGCCCATGAGCGCACCAGTCGCGGCGCATGAAACAATGATGGCGTGACCCGGATGCCCGCGACCCGCGCTGCCCGACTTGACCAGGTTTGCGCCGCTGCCATCGACGTGGCGCGCGCCGGCATCACCGAGGTCGAGTCGTCTGATGTGGGCGACCACCTAGAGGCCGTGGCGGAGGGTGACCGGCTGGTGACCCACTTCTTCGCGTGCCACCTCGCTGGATACCGCGGCTGGCGGTGGGCGGTCACGGTGACCCGAGCGCCGCGCAGCAAGCAGGTCACGGTGTGCGAGACCGTGCTGCTGCCCGGGCCCGACGCGCTGCTCGCACCCGGTTGGGTGCCGTGGCACGAGCGGCTGCAGCCCGGCGACCTCGGCGTGGGCGACCTGCTGCCGACGCCGCCGGACGACGACCGGCTGGTGCCGGGCTACCTCCTGTCCGACGACCCCGCCGTGGAAGAGGTCGCCTGGGAGCTGGGCCTCGGCCGCCCCCGGGTGCTGTCCCAGGAAGGGCGGATGGACGCGGCGCAGCGGTGGTATGACGGCGACGCCGGGCCGGAGGCGCCGATCTCGATGGCCGCGCCGCGCACCGCCCGGTGCGGGTCCTGCGGTTTCTACCTGCCGCTGGCCGGCGCGATGCGGCAGAATTTCGGCGCGTGCGCCAACCTGTACGCGCCGGACGACGGCCGCGTGGTCAGCATCGACCACGGCTGCGGCGCGCACTCCGAGGCGCTCCGCGACGCGGACGCGCCGGTCGACGAGCTCCCCACGGTGTACGACGACAGCGAGGTCGAGGCGATGGCGATCAGCCGCGCGCACGGCTCTGTCGAGGCGGCCGAGCCGGCGGAGCCCTACGGCCATGGATAACACCTCATGATCAAGGCGTCCTTGAAGTAGTTCTAACGACTACAGGGACGCCTTGATCATGAAGAGGGGGCGCTGCGGCGCCGGCGGCGGTTGGCGTCGTGGCGCAACATCACCGCGAGGCCGAGGAAGCCGAGCAGGAAACCGGCGAGGCAGGTCCAGAGCCAACTCGTGCGGTCGTGATCCGCGAGCCAGCCGCGGAAGAAGATCAGCAGAACCAACCCGACGACCGCCCAGACCACGATGCCGGCGACCGCGAACGGCACCATCGGCGGGTCAAGCGGCGTGAGTTGGCGCGATTCCTCTTGATCCCCCATGCGACCAGGGTACGGCTTTGTAACGCGAAGGTGCTTCCTCGGTAGGCCCTGATCTGCGACGATTCGCCGTACCGTACACATGATCATAGGTGAGGGCCAATGGACCGTTTCGATCGGTTCTTCGAGATATCCGCGCGCGGCTCGACGCTCGGCCGGGAGGTTCGTGGCGGATTCGCCACCTTCTTCACGATGGCCTACATCGTCGTGCTCAACCCGTTGATCCTGTCCAGCGCCGCGGACGGCGACGGGGCGAAGTTGGCGATCCCCGCGGTCGCCGCCGCTACCGCCCTGGTCGCGGGCGTGATGACGATCCTGATGGGCGTGGTCGCCCGCTTCCCGCTGGCGCTCGCCGCCGGCCTCGGCGTGAACGCGCTCGTCGCGTTCGAGATCGCGCCGGAGATGACCTGGGCCGATGCGATGGGCCTGGTGGTCATCGAAGGTGTGATCATCGCCATCCTGGTGCTCACCGGGCTGCGTACCGCCGTGTTCCGCTCGGTGCCGACGCAGCTGAAGACCGCGATCGGCGTTGGTATCGGCCTCTTCCTGGCGCTGATCGGGTTCGTCGACGCCGGGTTCGTGCGCGGCGGCCAGGCGTCGCCGCCGGTCGGTCTCGGCATCGGCGGCCTGCTGGTGACCTGGCCGGCGCTGGTGTTCGTGCTCGGCCTGCTCGCCACACTGATCCTGGTGGTACGCCGGGTGAAGGGCGCGATCCTGATCGGCATCCTCGGCACCACGGTGCTCGCGGTCATCGTGGAGGCGATCGCGGACGTCGGGCCGGCGGGTGGCCCGGACGGCAACCCGCACGGCTGGTCGCTGAACGTGCCGGAGTGGCCGTCCAGTTGGGACAAGACGCCGGACCTGTCGCTGCTGGGCGAGTTCAACGTGCTGGGCGCCTGGGACCGGGCCGGTGTGCTGGTGGCGTTGATGTTCGTCTTCACGCTGCTGCTCACCGACTTCTTCGACACCATGGGCACGATGGTCGCGGTGGGCCAGGAGGGCAACCTGCTGGACGACGATGGCACGCCGCCGCGTACCCGGGAGATCTTGCTAGTCGACTCGGTGGCCGCCGCCGCGGGCGGCGCCGCGAGCGTGTCCAGCAACACGTCGTACATCGAAAGCGCCGCCGGTGTCGCGGAGGGTGCCCGGACCGGGGCGGCCAACCTTGTCACCGGCGCGCTGTTCCTGGTCGCGATCTTCCTGACGCCGCTGGTGGTGATCGTGCCGTTCGAGGCGGCGTCCGCCGCCCTGGTGATCGTGGGCTTCCTGATGATGACGGCGGTCCGCCAGATCGACTGGACCGACTACGAGATCGCGATCCCGGCGTTCCTCACCATCGTGCTGATGCCGTTCACGTACTCGATCTCGAACGGGATCGGGGCCGGGATGATCACCTACGCGTTGCTCAAGATCGCGCGCGGTAAGGCCCGCGAGGTGCACCCGCTGCTATACGCAGTGGCGGGTCTCTTCGTCATCTACTTCCTGCGTGGCCCGATCGAGACGCTCCTCTTCTAAGCTGGTGACCCCAGTCATAATCGGTGGTCGTTAGCCTGGCTTATTAGCTAGGCTAACGACTGTGACGGAGCGGATGGTGATGGCGGTGCGGGTTACTGCCGTTCAGCTCGCGCCCATGCTGCGCGACGCGATCACCAGGCTCAACCGACGGGTGCGGCAGGCCCGCCCGGTCGGCGACCTCACGGTGACTCAGCTTTCCGCGCTGACCAGCCTCGAGCTGGCCGGCGCGCTGACGCCCCGGGAGCTTGCCGATGTCGAGCGGGTCCAGCCGCCGACGATGACCAAGATCGTCGCCAAGCTGGAGGGGCGGGGCCTCGTCCAACGCTCGCCCCACCCGACCGATGGCCGGCAGGTGATCCTGTCGGCCACGGAGTCCGGTCGCACGATGCTCGCTCAACACGAGCGGGCCCGCGACGAGTGGCTGGCCACCCGGCTGGCCGCGCTGACTCCGGAGGAACGCGACACGCTGCGGCGTGCCGCCGAGATCCTGCACCAGGTCGCCCGCGCCTGACCCGCGAGGGCCGGGTCCGCTTCGTCCACCGTGGATGACGCGTACGACCTGGAGGAGGCGCACCCCGAGTGCGGGCCAAGCTGAGCACGACGTTCCAGTCCCTGAAGGTTCGCAACTACCGGCTCTTCGCCATCGGGCAGCTGGTGAAGCTCGTTGGCGTATGGATGATGTTCATCGCCCAGGACTGGTTGGTCCTGGAGCTGTCCGGCGACTCCGCGACGGCGCTCGGCGTCGTCACGGCGCTTCAGTTCACCCCCGTGCTCCTGCTCACCCTCCTCTCCGGACGGCTCGCCGACCGGTACGACAAGCGCCTGCTCCTGCAGATCGCCAACGCCGCGTGGAGCGTGCTCTCGCTCGCCATGAGCCTGCTCGTCGTCACCGGCGTGGTCCAGCTGTGGCACGTCTTCGTCTTCGCGGCCCTGCTCGGCGTCGCCAACGCGCTGGAGACCCCGGTCCGGCAGGCGTTCGTGTCCGAGCTGGTCGGCACGACGCTGCTGCCCAACGCGCTGTCGCTGTCGGCGGCCACGTTCAACACCGCCCGGATCGTCGGCCCCGCCGTCGCTGGCGTCGCGATCGCCGCCTTCGACGTCGGCCCGGTCTTCCTGGTGAGCGCGATCAGCTCGCTGGCGCCGCTCGTCTGCATAGCCCGGATGCGCGCGCCCGAACTGCACCGGCTGCCGCTGCTGCCGATCGAGGAACGCGACTCGGCCCGGGTCATGGACGGCCTCCGGTACGTCGCACGCCGCCCCGACCTGATGCTGCCGATGGCGCTCATGTCGATCATCGGCATGGTGCTGTTCAACTTCCAGCTCACCCTCGCCGCGCTGGCGAAGACCGTGTTCGACACCAGCGCGGCCTCGTTCGGCCTCTTCACCACCGCGCTCGCCACCGGCGCGCTGGCCGGTGCGCTGATGAGTGGCGGCCGGCGGGCGCGCCCGTCCGCGTACCTGGTGATCGGGTCCGCGCTGGCCTTCGCCGTGCTGGGCACGCTGGTCGGCCTCGCGCCCACGTACTGGCTGGTCGTCGCGCTGCTGGTGCCGACCGGGTTCTTCATGGTGTTCTTCGCGCAGGCGTCCAACCAGCGCGTGCAGCTCGGCGTCGACGCCGCGTTCCGTGGCCGGGTGATGGCGCTGTGGGTGCTGGTCTTCCTGGGCACCAACCCGGTGGGCGCGCCGCTGATCGGCTGGGTCGCCGAGGAGTTCGGCGCCGGCACCAGCATCTGGCTGGGCGGCCTGATCTCGCTGGCGGCGGCCGCCGTCGCGCTCGTGTGGCAGCTCCGGCGCACCGGCGCCCGTCTGCGCCTCCAGCTCCGTCCGCTCCCCAGGGTGTACGTCGTACAGGCCTAGCCCATGATCAAGGCGTCCTTCAAGTAGTTCTAACGACTTGAAGGACGCCTTGATCATGGAAGGCTAGGGGTATGGAGTACACGAATCTCGGACGCACCGGCCTGTCGGTCAGCCGGCTCTGTCTCGGCACCATGAACTTCGGGCCGCAGACCACCGAGGCGGACAGCTTCGCCATCATGGACCGCGCGCTGGAACAGGGCCTCAACTTCTTCGACACCGCCAACGTGTACGGCTGGGAGAAGGGCAAGGGCGTCACCGAGCAGATCATCGGACGGTGGTTCGCCCAGGGCGGCGGGCGGCGCGAGAAGGTCGTGCTCGCCACCAAGGTGTACGGGGAGATGGGTGACTGGCCGAACGAGCGTGGCCTGTCCGCCCGGCACATCATCCGGGCCTGCGAAGCCTCGCTGCGCCGGCTGCAGACCGACTGGATCGACCTGTACCAGATGCACCACGTGCTGCGAAGCACGCCGTGGGAGGAGATCTGGCAGGCCATGGAGCTCCTGGTCGCGCAGGGCAAGGTGGTCTACGTCGGATCGTCGAACTTCGCCGGCTGGGACCTGGCCCGGGCGCAGGAGACGGCCGCCCGCCGCAACTTCCTCGGCCTGGTCTCCGAACAGTGCCTCTACAACCTGATGACCCGACACGTGGAGCTGGAGCTGCTGCCCGCCGCGCAGCACTACGGGATCGGCGTGATCCCGTGGTCGCCGCTGCACGGCGGGTTGCTGGGCGGCGCCATCCGCAAGCTGGCCGAGGGCGGCGCGGCGCGGTCGAAGAGCGGCCGGGCGGCGGACACGCTGGCCAAGCACCGGCCAACCGTCGAGGCGTACGAGAAGCTGTGCGCCGACCTCGGGCACGACCCGGCCGACGTGGCGCTGGCCTGGCTGCTCTCCCGGCCGGGCGTGACCGCACCGATCATCGGGCCGCGTACCGTCGCGCAGCTCGACGCGTCGCTCGGCGCGTTCGACGTGACGCTGTCCGACGACACGCTCACCCGCCTCGACGAGCTCTTCCCGCCGATCGGCAACGGCGGCTCCGCCCCCGAAGCCTGGGCTTGGTAATTCTTTCTCCATGATCAGGGGGTCCCTCAAGATTTAAGCGCTCCGCCGGGCGGGGAGGGCCGCCGCGTTGATCGAGGGCTTATCGTCGCTCATTCTCGTCGATCGAGGGCTTATCGTCCCGAGTTGATCTACAAATCGCCACGGTAAGCCCTCGATCAGCGGGCGATCACGACGGTAAGGCCTCGATCAACGGGGTTAGTGCGTTCACCGACTTCTTGATCATGGTGGTGTGGTGGGGTTGTCGTACCGGTGTGCTTGGGTATAGCGATGGAGAGGGAGCGCTTTCTGGAGTGCCTGGCGGCCGACGCGGCGCGACTCAGAGCGGCGGCCGCGCGTGACGTGGCCGCGGCCGTGCCCCACTGTCCCGGGTGGACGGTGACCGACCTGGTCCAGCACGTCGCCACGGTCTACCTGCACAAGGTGGAGTGCATGCGCACCGGGGTCCCGCCGTCGCCGTGGCCGCCGCCGGGCCTGGCGGCGGAGGCGCCGCTCGCCCTGTTCGACCGCGCCTACGACGAGCTATGGCGCGAGCTGACCGAGCGTGATCCCGCCGCGCCCGCCTACGCGTGGTATGAGCCGGACCAGACCGTCGGCTTCTGGGTGCGGCGGATGGCTCACGAGACGGTGATCCACCGCGTCGACGCCGAGCAGGCCGCCGGCGAGGCGGTCGCCGCCGTCCCGGCCGACCTCGCCGCCGACGGGGTCGACGAGGTGCTCACCCGGTTTCTGGCCTATGACCTTCGGGACGGCGTGCCCGATGACCTGCCGCGACCCGATGGGCGGGCGGTGGCCGTGGCGGTCGGTGGCGCCCGCTGGCTGACTGTGCTCGACCCGACCGGCGTGCGGGTGGAGCCGGATACGGCCGGGCAAGCGGCCGCTCAGGTCAGCGGCGACCCCGAGTCGGTGCTGTTGTGGCTGTGGGGTCGGGCCGGTGACGAGGCCGTCCGGATAGACGGTGATCCGACACTGATTTCGCATTTTCGGGCGTTTCTCGTCGCCGCCACCCAGTGATGAAATTGGTAGCGGTCGCTCCGGAGAGCACTTAGCGTGAGAGGTTGTGGCTCCCGTGCACGCGTTGGCATTGGTGCTGGCGTTAATGGCGCTGGCGGCTCTGCCCTTCATCGTGGCTTTCCTGGTCTGCGCCGACCACGTCGTCGACGACCTCCAGCACCGGTTGCGGCTGCGGCGTGAGCGCCGCACGCTGCAGCGTCTCGACCAGTTGATCGGCACCCACTCCATTCCGCTCGCCGCGCTCGATGACCGCCGGCAACCGCCCATCCAGCAGATCGCCGCCGATCTGCGTCGCCTCGACCGGCAGCGGCTGGGCGTCGCGAGCCAATCCAAGGTGTGGCATGCCGCGGTGCAGCAGGCCTACGACGACCGCCTCCGCCTGGCTAGCCAGTGTCTCGGCGTCGCCGAGCACCTGGCGCAGCTCGACGGTGTCGACCTCGCCATCGAGCGGGTGCGTGTCGAGGGTGAGCTGCAGGCCGCCGGTCTGGCCCTGCGCTGAGAGCGCCCTATTCATGATCAAGGCGTCCCGATCGTCGCGAGAAGGACTACCGGGACGCCTTGATCATGGAGGATCAAAGGATGCGGTTGTTCGTAGCGGTCTACCCGCCCGACGACGTCGTGCACGACCTGGCGGCGCGGGTGGCGGAACTGCACGTCGGGCGGGCGGCCGCCGAGGGCATCAATACCCGGCTGGCCCCGCGCGACCACTGGCACGTGACGCTCGCGTTCCTCGGCGAGGTAGCCGATGCCCGGCTGTCCAATGTGGTCGGTGCGCTCGGCGAGGCGGTCGCGCCAGCGGCGCCGTTCGAGGTCCGGCTGGCGGGCGGCGGGCGCTTCGGCGCCATCCTGTGGGTCGGGGTTGGCGGTGACCTGCCCGCGCTCACCCGGCTGAGCCGGCTGGCGCGGCGGGGACTGTCGGGAGCTCGGATCCGCTACGACCGCAAGCGTTTCCAGCCGCACCTCACGATCGCCCGACCGGGTGACCGCCTCGACCGGCAGCTGGTCGCCGCGGACCGGGCCGCGCTCGACCGGTACGAGGGTCCACCCTGGAGGGTCGCTGAGGTGGTGCTGATGCGCAGCCACCCCGGCCCGAAGCCCCGCTACGACCGCCTGGCCGCGTTCCCCCTCTCATGATCAGGGCGTCCGGCCCCGATCATGAGACGGGCTAGGAGCTTTCGCGGGCGGCGGGACCGCTGCCGAACAGCACGTCATCCCAGCTCGGCAGGCGCTTGCGCGACTTGTTGCCGCCCTCGGCCGGCTCGCTCGCGGCGGGCGTGCCCGCGGCAGGCGTGCGCCGGGGCCGCAGCACCGCCAGCGACGGCACCGCTGGTACCTCCTTGGGGAGGTCGCTGTCGTCGTCGAAGGCCGACCCCTGACCGCCGCCCAGCAGCGCGGCCGCGCCGCCGGCTACGGCGGCGGACCGGCGGGTGGGCTCGGTGCCGGAGTCGAGGCCGCGGCCGGAGGCCACCCCGGTCGGCCGGTCGAGCGACGCCAGCAGGGCGTCGCGTCCGGCCCGGATCGGGTCGCGGCCGCGCGACTTGTCGGCGCTGGCGGCCGGCAGCGCGTGGCCGCCGCGACTCGGCTCGCCCCGGGACGGGCCGGGCAGGCCGTGGCCGGTGCGCTCGCGCTCGACCGGCGGCTCCTGGCCCAGGATCTGGGTCGGCCGCTCGGCGCACAGATACTGCGCCATGTCATCGTGCGGCGATACGACCTGCCGGGTCTTGTCGAGCTCCCAGATGGCCTGCGCGGTCGCTTTGCCCGAGGGCCAGGTCGCGACGATCCGCCAGGTGCCGTCCTCACGCCGGAAGGCATCCCACGAGATCTTTTCCGAGTCGATGCCGTGCTGCGCCAGGCGGCCGTCGACCACCTCGGCGAGCGGCGCGCCCTTTTCGGAGGTCTTCAACCGGGTGCGCCGGGCGTGCTGAGCCAGCATCGCCCGCTCTTGCAGCACCGGGCCGGCGTAACGCAGCACCCGGTCAACCGGCACGCCAGCGACGCGAGCCACGTCGTCTGCCGACTCGCCAGCGCGGATGCGGGCCTGGATGTCGCGAGGAGACAGCGACGGAGGCGGCTCGTGGGCGGCGCCAGGCACGGCAACCGCAGGCGCGCCAGCGCCCGGCTCGCCGTGCAGCACACCGGACACGCGTTCGTCGATCGGAAGCGCGAGAAGCCGGCCCACCTCGTCGGCGAGCACCAAGGCCTGGCCGTCCTCGGAGAGGGCGACGAAGCGTACTGGCCGCATCGCGTTGCCTCCGTCCCGCTGAGCTGGCCCCCGTCCCAGCCAGCCACGGCCGGGCGTCCTTCGTGACACC
This sequence comes from Actinomycetes bacterium KLBMP 9797, assembly GCA_037414955.1. GTDB lineage: Bacteria > Actinomycetota > Actinomycetes > Mycobacteriales > Micromonosporaceae > Phytohabitans. The sequence goes on along the minus strand of JBBEWH010000240.1, from coordinate 29,990 downwards.
GTACGCCGATCTCGCCACTTGTGGGGGAAGCCACGCGGGCATGTCGCGTCCGAAGTCGCGCGTGAACAGGGGACATTCTTCCCGATCGAGGCGTCCCGCACGCGGCTTTTCACCACATCAGGGACGCCTCGACCAAGGTCAGAGGCGGTCGATCACGAAGTCGACGCACCGGGTGAGGGCGTCGACGTCGGCGGGGTCGACCGTCGGGTACAGCGCGATCCGCAGCTGGTTGCGGCCCAGCTTCCGGTACGGCTCGGTGTCGACGATCCCGTTGGCCCGCAGCACCTTAGCGATCACGCTGGCGTCGACGCCGTCGGCGAAGTCGATCGTCGCCACCACGTTCGACCGGAGGGCCGGATCGGTGACGAACGGCGTCGCCACGGCGGAGCGCTCGGCCCAGCCGTACACGACGCCGGCGCTTTCGGCGGTGCGCTTGGTCGCCCACGCCAGGCCGCCCTGCGCGAGCATCCAGTCGGTCTGCTCGGCGGCGAGGAAGATCGTCGCGAGCGCCGGCGTGTTGTAGGTCTGCTCCAGCCGCGAGTTGTCGATCGCGGTGACCAGGTCGAGGAAGGCCGGGATGTAGCGACCCGACTCCTTGATCTCGGTGGCGCGGGCGAGCGCGGCCGGCGACATCAGCGCGAGCCAGATGCCCCCGTCGGAGCCGAAGCACTTCTGTGGCGCGAAGTAGTACACATCGGTCTCGCGCACGTCGACGTCGAGCCCGCCGGCGCCGGAGGTCGCGTCGACCAGCAGCAGCGCGCCCTCGTCGGCGCCAGCCACCCGCTTGATCGGCACCGCCACACCGGTGGAGGTCTCGTTCTGCGGCGTGGCGTACGCATCGACGCCGGCCTCGGCCACCAGCGCAGGCGCGGAGCCGGGCGCGGACTTGTGCACGGTCGGGTCGCCGAGGAACGGCGCCGCCTTGACGGCGGCGGCGAACTTGGCCCCGAACTCGCCGAAGTTGGCGAACTGCGCGCGGTCGCGGATCAGCCCGAACGTCGCCGACTCCCAGAAGGCGGTGCTGCCGCCGTTGCTGAGGACGACCTCGTAGCCCTCGGGGAGGGAGAAGAACTCGGCGATGCCGCGGCGCAGCCGAGCGACCTGGTCCTTGACGGTCTTCTGCCGGTGTGAGGTGCCGAGGTACGTCGTCGCCACGTCCGCGAGCGCGGCCACCGCCTCGGGGCGGACCTTGGACGGGCCGCTGCCGAACCGGCCGTCGGCGGGTTTGAGCTCGTCAGGGATCCGGATGGTCGAAATGTCAGCCACGAGTCGATCCTTCCACGGGCGGCTGGGCGTCAAGAGGGCAGCCCTGTACCCGTCCAGACGGTGAGAGGGGAGCTCTCCTCACAATTCACGCCCCAGAGGGCTGCCCTCTGGGGACGAGTCGGGGCAGGCTTCGCGCAAGCCTGGCGCGCCGCGTTAAGAAGGGCCCCTTCCTATGCATAAAGCGATAGGAAGGGGCCCTTCCTTGCGCTCAGGCGCCGTGGGGGACGGCGTCCCAGCCCTCGACGTCGGCGGGCTTGCGAGGCGCGGGCCCGACGTAGTGGGCGGACGGGCGGACCAGTCGGCCGAGCCGCTTCTGCTCCAGGATGTGCGCGCTCCAGCCACCCATCCGGGCGCAGGTGAACATGGAGGTGAACATGTGCGACGGCACCTCGGCGAAGTCGAGCACCACAGCGGACCAGAACTCCACGTTCGTGGCGAGCACCCGGTCGGGCTTGCGGGCGTGCAGCTCCGCCAGGGCGGCCTTCTCCAGCGCCTCGGCGATCTCGAACCGCGGTGCGCCGAGCTCCTTGGCCGTGCGCCGCAGCACGCGGGCCCGCGGGTCCTCCGCCCGGTAGACCCGGTGCCCGAAGCCCATGAGTCGCTCGCCGCGGTCGAGCACGCCCTTGACGTATCCCTCGGCGTCACCGCTGCGCTCGACCGCCTCGATCATGTGCAGCACCCGGGACGGCGCGCCGCCGTGCAGCGGTCCGGACAGTGCTCCTATTCCGGAAGAAATGCAGGCGGCCGCGTCGGCGCCGGTGGAGGCGACGACCCGGGCGGTGAACGTGGAGGCGTTCATGCCGTGCTCGGCGGCGGAGATGAAGTAGGCGTCGACGGCCTTGACGTGCCGCGGGTCGGGGTCGCCGCGCCACCGGCGCATGAAGCGCTCGACGATCGTGGACGCCTTGTCGATCTCCTTCTGCGGCACCGCGGGCAGGCCGAGGCCGCGCGCGGACTGGGCGACGAAGGACAGCGCGGTCACGGACACCCGGGCGAGGTCTTCGCGGGCCTGCTCGTCGGCGATGTCGAGGAGCTGCCCGAGCCCCCAGTACGGCGCGAGCATCGCCACCGCGGACTGCACGTCGACGCGGATGTCGCCGGAGTGCACCGGCACCGGGAACGGCTCCGCCGGCGGCAGCCCGGGGCCGAACCGGCCGTCGACCAGCAGCGCCCACACGTTGCCGAACGAGACCTGGCCAATGAGGTCTTCGATGTCGACGCCGCGGTACCGTAGCGCGCCACCCTCTTTGTCGGGCTCGGCGATCTCGGTCTCGAAGGCGATAACGCCTTCCAACCCCGGCTTGAAGTCGGACATTTCGCTCTCCTGATGCGTCGGCCACGCGCCGCGGCGAGGGTGTTCGTGTCATCTTGCCTGGTGAGTAACTAAGTTGCGACCCATCGGTCTTGTGTTACTTGCGACATCATCTCTTTTCGGCGACGTAAACGGGGCCACCCGTATACGAAGATTGCGACGTGATCGGAGACACACCGGACCTGGCCCGCATGCGACGCGAGTACGACCGGCAGAAGGGCCTTTCCCGGGCGGATCTGGCCGGCGACTGGATCACGCAGTTCGGCCGCTGGCTGGGCGAGGCGGTCGCCGCCGGCCTGCCCGAACCCAACGCCATGGTGCTGGCCACCGCCGACGCCGCCGGCCGGCCGAGCGGCCGGACCGTCCTGCTCAAGCAGTACGACGAGCGTGGCCTGGTCTTCTTCACCAACTACGCGTCGCGCAAGGGTGTCGAGGCGCTCGCCAACCCGTACGCGAGCCTGGTCTTTCCCTGGTTCCCGATGCACCGGCAGGTCGTGGTGGCCGGCGAGGTGAGCCGGGTGGCGCGGGCGGAGACCGAGGCGTACTTCGCGAGCCGGCCCCGCGATGCCCAGCTTGGCGCGTGGGCGAGCCCGCAGTCGCAGCTGGTCGCCAACCGGGCTGAGCTGGACGACCTGCTGCGCCAGACCGCCGCCCGCTTTCCCGAGGAGGTGCCGGCGCCGCCGCACTGGGGTGGACTGCGTGTGACGCCCCACACCGTGGAGTTCTGGCAGGGCCGCATCGGCCGCCTGCATGATCGACTGCGGTACCGCCGTACCGGCGAAGGAGAGTGGATCATCGAGCGGTTGGCGCCTTGACGGAGACCGACGCGCGCCGGTGGGCGATCGACGTGCGCCCGTTGCGGGTGCCCGCGTACCGCCGGATGTGGGTCGGTAACGCCGTCTCGTTCTTCGGTTTCCAGCTCACCGCGGTCGCCGTACCCGTGGAGATGTTCGCGCTCACCCGCGACTCCTTCTGGGTGGGCATGCTCGGGGTGGCCGGCCTGGTGCCCTTGCTGATCTTCGGCCTGTGGGGCGGCGCGGTGGCCGACGCGGTCGACCGCCGTCGCCTGCTGCTGGTCAGCTCGGCCCTGGCGTGGGCGGCCACCGCCGGCCTGCTGGCGCAGGCCGCGCTCGGCGTCGGCAGCCCCGCGCTGCTGCTGGCGCTGGTCGCGGTGCAGAGCACGGCGTTCGCGATCAGCTCGCCCGCCCGGCAGGCGATCATCCCGCGGCTGGTCGGCCCGGACCTGGTGCCGGCCGCGAGCACGCTGGGCTTCACCACCCAGAGCGGCAGCGCGGTGGCCGGCCCGCTGGCCGCGGGCCTCATCTTCGCGGTGTGGGGCACCGACACCGGCATACCCATCGCGTACGCCGTGGACGCGATGCTGTTCGGGGTGAGTTTCTGGGCCACGGTACGGCTGCCGCCGGTGCCGCCCGAGGGCGAGCACCGGTCGATGGGGCTGCGCAGCGTCGCCGTCGGCCTGCGGTACCTGGCGACCACGCCGGTGCTGTCGCTGTCGTTCGCGATCGACCTCGTCGCGATGGTGCTGGCCATGCCGCGGGCGCTGTTCCCGGAAGCCGCCGAGGAGCGGTTCGGCGGCGGGGCGGCGGTGGGCTGGCTGTTCAGCGCGATCGCGCTGGGGTCGGTGCTCGGCGGCGTGACGTCCGGCTGGCTGAGCCGGGTGCGCCGGCAGGGCCTCGCGCTGGTGGCGGCCGTGGTCGCCTGGGGCGTGGCGGTGGCGGCGGCCGGCCTCGCGCGGCAGCTGTGGCTCGCGGTGGCGCTGCTCGCGCTCGCCGGCGCCGCCGACCTGGTCAGTGCCGTGAACCGGCAGTCGATCCTGCTGACCTACGCGCCGGACGGCATGCGCGGCCGCCTTCAGGGCGTGAACATCGTCGTGGTGGCCGGCGGGCCGCGCCTCGGCGACCTCCGCGCCGGCGCGACGGCCGGTGTGTGGGGCGTGGCGCCGGCCTGGGTGGGTGGCGGGCTGGCGGCCGTGGGGCTCGCCGTCGTATTGGCGGTAGCCTTTCCGGCCCTGCTCCGGTACCAGATAAAGTCCCGGCATGATTGACGCACCGAACGCTGTCACCCCGCTCTCCGGAACACAATGGACCATCGCGGCCGACGACCACGAGGCCGTCGTGGTGGAGGTGGGCGGTGGGCTGCGGGCCTACCGGGCTGGCGGTGTCGACTACATCGACGGATACCGCGAAGACGAGATGAGCGTCGGCAGCGCCGGGCAAATTCTCGCGCCGTGGCCCAACCGCATTCGCGACGGCCAATACACGTTCGACGGTGAGGCCCGGCAGCTCGCCCTTACCGAACCCGCCAAGCACAACGCGATCCACGGCCTCGTCAACTGGCAGCCGTGGCGCGCGGTGGAGCAGGCGGCGGACGCGGTGACGCTGGAGTGCGCGATGCCGGCCCAGTTGGGGTACCCGTCGCCGTTGCTGCTGCGGGCCACCTGGCGGGTCGGTGCGGGCGGTCTGCGGGTGTCGCACGAGGTGACCAACGTGGGTGCCCAGTCCTGCCCGTTCGGGTTCTCGGTCCACCCGTACCTGCGGCTGCCCGGTGTCAAGGTCGACGACGTCGTGCTCAAGGTGCCCGGACGCAGCCGGCTGCTGGTCGACGCGCGGCTGCTGCCGATCGGCGCGGCGAAGGTGGCCGGCACGCCCTACGACTTCACCGAGCCGAAGCGGATCGGCACGACGGTGCTGGACACCGCGTACGGCGACGTGGTGCGCGAGCCCGACGGCGGCTCGCGGGTCGACCTCTCCACCGCGGAGGGCGACCGGGGGGTTTCGATCTGGGCCGACGCGGGGTTCGGCTGGTGGCAGGTGTTCACCGGCGACACGCTGCACGGCGAGCGGTTCCGGCGGTCGATCGCGGTGGAGCCGATGACCTGCCCGCCGGACGCGTTCCGCTCCGGCCGCGACCTCATCGTGCTGGCGCCCGGCGAGACCTGGCGCGGCACCTGGGGCATCACCCCACGTGCATGATCAAGGCGTCCCTGTAGTCGTTAGAGCAGCGTGAAGGATGCCTTGATCATGGAGTTTCGGGATGTGGTGCGGCGGCGGCGGATGGTGCGCGACTACGATCCCGACCGCCCCGTCCCGCCCGACGTGGTGGACCGGCTGCTGGCCCACGCGATCCGGGCGCCGTCGGCCGGGTTCTCGCAGGGCTGGGGCTTCCTCGTGCTGGAGACGCCCGCCGACCGGGCGCGCTTCTGGTCCGCCACCACGCCGGCGGACCAGGCCCCGAACCGCTGGTTGGCCGGGATGCGGCGGGCCCCGCTGATCGTCGTGCCGCACTCCAACGAGTCGATCTACCTGGACCGGTACGCGGAGCCGGACAAGGGCTGGACCGACCGGGATCCGGCGCGCTGGCCGGTGCCGTACTGGCACATCGACGCCGGCTTCGCCGCCCTGCTCATGCTGCTCACGGCGGTCGACGAGGGGCTCGGCGGGTGCTTCTTCGGCATCCCACCCGGACAGATACCGGATTTTCGGGATACGTTCGACGTGCCCGCCGAGTACACCCCGATCGGGGCGATCACGATCGGGTACCCCGCACCGGACCGGCGTTCTCCGTCACTCAAGCGGGGGAGGCGCCCGGTGGACCAGGTGGTTCACCGGGGTAGCTGGTCGGCGCGTGCCGAAAACTGACATCGGGGAACAAACCGCGATGTCGGCGCGGGTCGCTAGGCTGGCAACTTGCCAAACGGCAGAGCGGTGCGGCGACATGGGAGGGGAGCGTGCCGTCGTGATCTTCAAAGCGGTTCGGGACGGGCGTCCGTACCCCGACCACGGGCTCACGCTGAAACAGTGGGCCGAGATCCCTCCGCGGCCGATCCGCATCGACCAGCTCATCACGACCAAGCGTGAGCTGGCCCTCGACAAGCTGCTCGCCGAGGACTCCACGTTCTACGGCGACCTCTTCCCGCACGTCGTGCAGTGGAACGGCGGCCTCTACCTGGAAGACGGGCTGCACCGGGCGCTGCGCGCCGCCCTCCAGCAGCGCACCCAGATCCACGCCCGCGTCTTCGTCCTCGCCTCCTGAGTCCGCTCCCGATGCGTCCGCTCCCATGATCAAGGCGTCCTTGTAGTCGTTAGAACGACTTGAGGGACGCCTTGATCATGAAAAGCAAGATCATCCTGCGAGTGTCGTACGGTGGCCTTACCGTTGCTCTTAGCTCACGAGGTCGCAAGAGGACGGTGATCGGGATGAACCACCCGACCAGCGAGTTTCCGCAATATCAGAAAGGGCAGGCCATCGCGCCGGAGCCAGACGCCGACGCGCGATTCGACGACGAGCCGCCGGAGCCCGCCCCGGCCCCACCGCGCCGCGGGCGTGGCCTGTTCTGGCTGGCGCTCGCGATCGGTGTCGCGGTGGCCCTGGTGGTCGGCGTCCAGGCGGTCGGCATCTGGCCGAGCTGGCGTAACCCGTTCGCCCAGGAGGAGACCGACCGCAGCCAGCCGCCGCTGCTGCTGTCGATCAAGGACCTGAGCCGCTACGTGGCCGCGGAGGGCAACTTCCAGGTGGTCGTCGACCTGGAGCGCAACCGGAAATATGTGCCGGAGTTCCTGCTCAACCAGCGCACCCTCTTCGTGGGTGCGGGCCGGGTCGAGGCCTACGTCGACTTCGGCAAGATCGGCGACGGTGCGATCGAGGTGTCCGACGACGCCAAGTCGGTCACGGTGAAGCTGCCGGCGCCGCAGCTCAGCGAGGCGAGCCTCGACCTGGAGAAGAGCTACGTGTTCGCCGAGCAGCGCGGCCCGCTCAACCGGCTCGCCGACGTGTTCCGCAGCGACCCCAACCGGCAGCAGGAGGTCTACGTGCTCGCGCAGCAGCGGATCACCGCCGCCGCGGCGGAGAGCGGGCTGGGTCAGCGGGCCGAGGAGAACACCCGGAAGATGCTCGAGGGGCTCTTGCGTTCGCTGGGTTACCAGACCATCACGGTTACCTATACCGCCACCTAGAACGGCACCTATACCGCCACCTAGAACGGGCTGTCCCCGGTCGGCTCGGCACCCGCTATCCTCTCCGGGTGGATTCCGGCACCTGACGACGGGGAGCGTCGTAGGGTCGCCATGTAAGGTGCGTCACGTCCGCCGCCCGACTCAGCTTGGAGAACGCCTGTGGCAAGCACCGTGGCCAACGATGAGATCGAGGTCACCGTTCTACTGCCCTGCCTCAACGAGGCAGAGACGCTCGAGGTGTGCGTCACCAAGGCGCTCCGCGCGCTGAAAGACCTCGGCGTGGTCGGCGAGGTGCTGGTGAGCGACAACGGCTCCACCGACGGCTCGCAGGAGATCGCCACCAAGGCCGGCGCCCGGGTGGCCCACGCGCCGATCCGGGGGTATGGCGGGGCGCTGCTGAACGGCATCGCCGAAGCGCGCGGTCGCTACATCATCATGGCGGACGCCGACGATTCATATGACTTGTCCAACCTTGAGCCCTTTGTCCGTGAGCTGCGCGCCGGCCACGACGTCGTCATGGGCAACCGGTTCCGCGGCGGGATCGCGCCCGGCGCCATGCCCCCCCTGCACCGCTACCTGGGCAACCCGGTGCTCTCCTGGCTGGGTCGGCGGCTGTTCGGGCTGGGCAACGTGGGCGACTTCCACTGCGGCATCCGGGGCTTCAACCGCGACCGCATCCGGCAGCTCGGTCTCTGCATGCCGGGCATGGAGTTCGCCTCCGAGCTCGTCGTGCGGGCCGCGCTGAACAAGTACGACATCGTCGAGGTGCCCACCACCCTCCAGCCCGACGGCCGCAGCCGCCCGCCGCACCTGCGCACCTGGCGCGACGGCTGGCGCCACCTGCGCTTCCTGCTGGTGTTCGCGCCGCGCAAGACGCTGATCTGGCCGGGCGCGATCATGTTCGTCCTGGGCCTGATCGGCACCGGCATCCTCACCATCGGGCCGCTGCGGGTGGCCGGTGTCGGGTTCGACATCAACACCCTCGTCTACACCTGCCTGGCCATGCTGGTGGGCACGCAGCTCTGGCTGTTCGGCGTGTTCGCGTTGATCTACGGACACAACGAAGGCATCACCAACAACCGGCAGGCTGATCGCTGGACCCGGCTGATCCGGTTCGAGACCTGCGCGGCGGCGGGCATCGTGCTGATCCTGGTCGGCCTGGCCGGCAGCATCCTGGCCGTGTCGGCGTGGGGCTCCCGCGGCTTCGGCGCGCAGGATCTCGGCGAGGCGCTCCGCGTGGTGCTGCCGTCGTCCACTGCCATCGGGCTCGGGGTGATGGTGCTCTTCGCGGGCCTGTTCTCCAGCCTGCTCAGCCTGCGCCGGGTGCACGCGCCGGTGACGTCGAGCGAGCGGACCGGCAGCGAGTACGCGGGCGTCTGACGCCTGATGACCGCGGGGAGAGAGAGCACGACGGAGCGCGAACGCCCCACCGAGGCGGTCACATCCGCGCCAGACACCACCGGGAGCGAGCGGGAGCCGCGCCAGCGGCTCCGCTGGCTCGCCAACTCCGGCACGATCGCGATACTCGTCTGGCTGGTGGCCACGCCGGTCGCGTTCTTCCTGCCGGCCTACTTCCGATATAACCCGTTCTCATACGTGGGGTTCGCGGTGCCGCTCACCGCGGCGCTGTGCCTGGCGGTCGTGCTGTTCCTGGTGGGTCTGCGCTGGACCGGCGAGCTGGCGGCCGGCGCGGCGGGCGGTCTGGCCGCCGCCTGGGTGGCGCTCATGCTGCGGTCCGCGCTGTACGGCACGCCGTTCGGGTTCGGCGGGGTCGCCGGCGACATGATGCGGATGTCGGCGGCGGTGGAGCACTACACGGTCACGGCCAAGCCGTCCGACACGATCCCCGGGCTGGTGTCCGAGTACCCGCCGCTCTACGCCTGGCTGATCGGGCGGGCGGCGGCGCTGCTCGACACGCAGGCGTGGCGGCTGCTGGCGGACGCCGAGGTGCTCACCACGTCCGCCGCGCTCCTGGTGGCGTTCCTGCTGTGGCGGCGCCACGTGGGGCCCTGGGTGGCGCTGGCGATCTCCGGCCTGGCGTTCGTCACGTGGGCCGATCCGCGCAAGGCGTTCGAGGTCATCACCCTGTCGATCTTCGTGCCGTGGGCGCTGGAGACGTTCGGGCGGCCGTCCCGGGCCCGGATGCACTGGCTGGTCTCCGGCCTGCTCGCCGGCTTCATGGTCGTCGTCTACCAGGCGTGGGTCATCTACTCGGTCTTCGCGATCGTCGCGCTGATGGTGGTCACGTTCCGCGCCGAGACCGACCGCAAGGCGTACGTCCGGCGTCTGGCCCTGGTCGTGGCGGTGGCCTTCGCGGTCTCCTGCTGGTATGTGGTGCCCTACGCGTGGGCGATGCTCACCCAGAACGGCGAGCTGGTCTCCGACCTCTTCGTCTCCGCCGGGGTCAACGACAACCTCTTCCCGTTCCTCGAGTTCACGCCGCTCGGCGCGCTGCAGCTCGCGGGCCTGGTGGGGCTGCTGTTCTTCTACCGCTCGACGTGGTGGGCCAAGCCGCTGCTGTTCCTGGTGCTCGGGGTGTACGCGTACCGGCTGATCTCGATGGTCCGGTTCGTCTTCACCGAGCACACGTTCTTCCTGCACTACACCACCCGGCTGTACACGGTGCTGCTGGCGATCTCCGGCGTGCTCACGCTCGCGCACGCCGGGCCGATCGTGCTGCGCCGGCTGCGGCTCACCGCGCCGCGCGCCGCCGGCGCGGCCGTGCTGGCCGCGTCGCTGGCCTGGGCGGGCAGCTACTACACGGACGAGTGGATGCCCAAGACGAACGGGGAGCTCTACACCGGCGCCCGGTACGCCTGGGACGCACACACCGAGCCGCTGCCCAACGGGCGGTACCCGCAGTTCGCCCCGGCCGAGAACCGCAAGACGTGGTTCCCGATCGACCCGATCCGGAAGGCCGTCGCGGAGGCCAAGGGCAGCGATGCGCGGCCGGTGACGCTCACCGTCGACGAGCGGCTCTACTCGTTCCTGCCCTGGCCGCAGTACGTCGCTCTGCGGGTGGAGGGCGCCGCGTCGCTGTCCCGCTGGACCGAGCGCCGGGCCGTGGTTGACCGGCTGGCGGCGACCACCGACCCGGACGCGTTCGCCGCCGCGTCCGCCGACACGGAGTTCGGCCCGATCGACGCCTTCGTGCTGCGCGAGCGGTCGAACGGCTGGCAGTGGGACACGCTGAGGTTCCAGCCGGAGCAGTTCTCCACCGACCATTGGACGATCGTCGACGACCTACCCGAAGACATCGTCCTCGCCATCCGCAAGTAACACCCCATGATCAAGGCGTCCTTCACGTAGTTCTAGCTACGTGAAGGACGCCTTGATCATGCGTGCACGTGGTAGCGGTCCTCGTTCGGCAGGACGATCCACAGCGCCAGGTAGATGAGGAACTGCGGGCCGGGCAGCAGGCAGGACAGCACGAAGATCAGGCGCATCATGCCGGGTGACATGCCAAAGCGACGGGCGAGGCCGGCACACACGCCGGCGATCATGCGGTTGTCACGGGGTCGCACGAGCTTGCGACTCATGGCCCTCAACTCCTTGACGTCGGGCGGCGGTTCTCGCCGCGGCTGATTCCACCGTACGAACGGGGTGCCCAGTCGCCCTCCGACCGCGGATGGACTTCTCCAGCCAGTTCCCCTTACGGCGGACCCCGAAAAGTCATGAGCTAGGGCCGCCTGCGCGCGCCCGCCATCCGGCCGTTGACCCGTCCGGACCGCCGTACCGATATGCCCGTATTGCCGGCGTGGGTCCAGGTGCGCCGATCAAGGGAATTCGCGCCGATCAAGGGCTAAGGCACCCAAAACAGAGATCAAACCACGTGCCTGAGCCCTTGATCGACGAGAAGGGAGGGTGTGGAGGGGGGAGGGGAGAGGGGGGAGGGGAGCGGGATGGCGTGGCACCTGGTGTTCACCGGCTGCTAACCTATGGCGCGTCGCGCGGCGCGGCGGAGATCTCATCATGAAACGGGAGGCGCCCGTGACGTCGAGTGTCGTCGCGGTGTGGTCGCATCGGAATGCGCTGCGCCTGCTGGTCCGGCGCGACCTCGCGGTCAAATACCAGCAGTCCACCCTGGGTTACCTGTGGTCGCTCATCGAGCCCCTGGCGATGGGCCTGATCTACTGGTTCGTCTTCGGCGTGCTCTACAAGACGGGGCATCATCTCGGCGACGCCGAGGACTCATACCCGCTCTTCCTCATCACCGGCATCTTCGCCTGGATGTGGACAAACTCGGCGATCACCGAGGCGACCACCGCGCTCACCGGGCAAGCCCGGCTGATCACCACGATGAAGGTGGCGCGCGAGGTCTTCCCGATCGGGCGGGTCATCGGGCGGTTCGCGGAATACCTGGCCGGGCTGCCGATCCTGGTGGTGCTCGCCATCATCTTCGGCGAGTTCCAGCTGCACTGGTCGATGCTGGCCCTGCCGCTCGCCATCCTGATCCAGGGCACCCTGCTGACCGGCGTCGCCCTGCTGCTCTCCTCGCTGAACGTGCTGCTGCGCGACGTGGAGCGGTTCATGCGGCTGGCGACCCGGGTGCTGTTCTACGCGACCCCGATCATCTACCCGCTCGCGCTCGTGCAGAACTCGGGCATGCCGGGCTGGGTGAAGAACTTGTACGAGCTCAACCCGCTGGTCGGCATCTTCCAGCTGCAACACGCGATCTGGTACCCCGGCGAGTTCAGCCTCACGTTGACCGCGATCTCCGCGGCCGGCAGCTTGCTGATGCTGTTCGGCGGTTGGTGGGTATTCCGTAGCCTTGAGCCCGCCGTCCTGAAGGAGCTCTGAGGGGGCGTGTCCCAGCCCATCATCGAGGCGCGTGACCTCGGCATCCGGTTCGTCCGGAACCGGCGCCGCCAGCTCCGGCTGCGCGAAATGATCATCCATTGGGGTGGCCGGCAGCCCCGCGGTGACGAGTTCTGGCCGCTGCGGCACGTGGACTACGACATCATGCCGGGCGAGGCGATCGGCGTGATCGGGCGCAACGGCACCGGCAAGAGCACGATGCTGCGGCTGATCGCCGGCGTGCTGATCCCGGACGAGGGCACGATCAAGGTGCGCGGACCGGTGGCACCGCTGCTGGAGCTGTCGGCCGGGTTCTCCAACGACCTCACCGGCCGGGAAAACGTCCACCTCGTGGGCTCGCTGCACGGGCTGTCGTCGGCCGAGCTGAAGCGGAAGTTCGACGAGATCATCGCGTTCGCCGGCGACCAGGTGGAGAAGGCGATCGACACCCCGGTGCGGCACTACTCGTCCGGCATGAAGGTGCGGCTCGGCTTCTCGATCATTTCGCAGCTGTCGCACCCGATCCTGCTGGTCGACGAGGTGCTGGCGGTCGGCGACGCGGAGTTCCGCAAGAAGTGCTACGCCACCATGGAGCGGCTGCTCGCCGAGGGTCGCACGCTCGTGCTCGTCTCGCACAACGAGAGCGATCTGACCCGGTTCTGCAAGCGCGGCCTCTTCTTCGACGGCGGCCTGCTCAAGGTCGACGGCACCGTCACCGAAGCTTTGAGCGCCTATAACGCGGCCGCCAAGCGCTAATGCTGGGGATCGTCTTCGGCGCCGATGACCGGCTCGCCGACCAGTTACGCGCCGCGGGGGCGCGGGACACGGTGACGGTCCCCGACCTCGACGGTCTGGCCAAGGTGGCGACGGCCGCGGACGAGCCGATCCTGGTGTGCGCCGACGACCTGGTGGCGCACACCGCCGCCCTGCGGCATCTGGCGACCAGCCCGGCCGGACCGACCGTGGCGCTGGTGCTGCCGGAGCCGCCGGCATCGAGCGGGGCCGGCGTGCGCGAGGAGCGCGGCCGCCTGGTGCCGGGCGCGCCGACCGCCACCTTCGGCGGCGCCCTGCGGGTCGGCGTCGAAGACCTCCAGATCCTGGCCGCCGCCGCGCGCGGTGCGGCGGATCTGGACGCGCTGCCCGCGGCCATCCTGAGCACCGGTACCCCGGTCTTCGCCCACCGGGTACGGCTGCTCGTGGCGGCCCGGGCTCCGGACGCGGCGGACCGGGCGGCCGCCGAGGCCGCGGTCGCCGCCGTCGACTCGGAGGCCGCCGAGCTGCGCCTGGCGGTGAAGGAGCGCGACGACTTCTTCGCCACCTACTTCGTCAGCACCTGGTCACCCTGGCTCACCCGGTGGGCGGCCCGGCTCGGGCTGGGCCCGAGCGCCGTCACCGCGATCTCGGTCGCGGTCACGGTGGCGGCCGCCGGCCTGTTCGCGCTGGGTGGCCGGCCGGCGCTCGTGGCCGGCGCCGTGCTGCTCTACCTCGGCTTCGCGCTCGACTGCGTCGACGGCCAGGTGGCCCGCTACACCCGGAACTTCAGCGCGTTCGGCGGCTGGCTGGACACGATGGCCGACCGCGCCAAGGAGTACCTGGTCTACGCCGGCCTCGCGCTCGGCGCGGTCCGCGCCGACCTCGGAGACGGGTGGGCGCTCGCCATCGCCGCCCTGACGCTGCAGACCGTGCGGCACAAGACCGACGCTTGGTACGGCGCCCTCCATGACGAGGCGGCGGCCCGATCCACGGCCACGACCGGCCGGCTCGGCTCGCTCTCCAACCGGGTGCAGGCCGATCAGGGCTCGGTGGCGTACTGGCTCAAGCGCACCGTCGTCTTCCCGATCGGCGAGCGGTGGGCGCTGATGGCCCTCGCGGCGGCGCTGTTCGATCAGCGGGTGGCGCTGCTGGCGGTGCTCGTCTGGGGCGGGCTCGCGGCCGCGTACACGCTGGTGTTGCGCACGATCCGGGCCCGCGCGATGCGGGTGCCGGTGCTGGCGACGGTCAACACCACCCGGTACCGCGATGATGGCCTGCCGGCCCGCTTCCTCGGCCGGCGGTTCGTGCCGCCGCTGGCGGCGGTCGTCGCCGCGCTCGGGGCGGCGGCCCTGGTGGTGGCGCCGGAGACGCTGGACCGGGGCCTGGTCGTGCCGATCGCGGTGGCGCTGGTGCTGGTCGCCGGCCTGCCGGCGGCGGCGCCGCACGAGGGCGCGCTGGACTGGCTGGTGCCGGCCGCGCTGCGCGCCGTCGAGTTCCTGTTCGTGATCGCCGTGGGCGCGGCGTTCGACGTGCCCGCCGCCGTGGTGTACGGGCTGCTGACGGCGCTCGCGCTGCACCACTACGACCTCACCGCCCGACTGGAGAAGCGGCTCGGCGCCCCGCCGTCGCAGTGGCTCAGCCTGGGCTGGGACGGCCGGATGCTGGTGCTCGCGATCGGTGCCGCGCTCGGGGCGGCCGAGGTGACCGCCGGCGTGCTGGCCGGCTATCTGCTCGCGGTGCTGCTGTCAGACAGCACACGTACCTGGGCCCTTCCGCACCGGACACGAGATCAACCTGGATAGGCTGTGTTCACCACCCGTTTCCGTGGCGGCTACGAAGGACGCGCTAAATGACCCTCATCAGCCTCGTCATTCCCGTCTACCGGGTGCAGGGTTACCTGCGCGAGTGCCTGGATTCCATCCTCGACCAGTCGTTCACCGACATCGAGGTGATCGCGATCGACGACTGCTCGCCGGACAGCAGCGGCGAGATCCTGGCCGAGTACGCGGCTCGCGATCCCCGGGTGCGGGTCATCACGCAGGATCACAACCAGGGGCAAGGCCCCGCGCGCAACCGCGGGGTGGCGGAGGCCGTCGGTGAGTACGTCTGGTTCGTGGACAGCGACGACTGGCTGGCGCCGGAGTCGCTGCGGTCCATCGCGACCCGGCTGCGGGCCACCGACGCCGACGTGGTGATCGTCGACAACGCGAAGGTGTCGTGGGACGGCAAGTTCCGGCCGAGCCGGATCGGTCAGCGCTTCCACCTGGCGCCGAAGACGTTCGCGCTGCACGAGTGGCCCGAGGCGATCGAGATCCTGCACGTGCCGTGGAACAAGGTGGTGCGCCGGTCGCTGCTGACCAAGGTGGGCTTCCAGTTCCAGTCCGGCTGGTACGAGGACGTGCCGTTCACGTACGAGCTGCTGGCCGCCGCCGAGAAGATCACGCTGCTGGACAAGGTCTGCGTGTACTACCGGCAGCGGCGTCAGGGCGCGGCCACCAAGACGCTCAGCGACGGCCACTTCGCGATCTTCCCGAACTGGGCGCAGGTCTTCGAGACGCTCGACGACTCCCGGCCCGGCGCCGCCGCCCTGCGGCCGCTGCTGTTCCGCCGGATGATGTGGCACTTCCTGATGGTGCGCGGCAACGAGGAGCGCATCCCGCGCCGCCTGCGCGGCAAGTTCTTCCAGGAGATGTACGACCACTACCACCGATACCTGCCGCCGGGTGGCTACCCGGTGCCGGAGGGCATGGAGGGCGTTAAGCACCGCCTGGTGGCCAAGGGTCGGCACCGCACGTTTCACGCGATGCGGGTCGGCTACCGGGTGTACCAGAAACTGCGGCGGCAGGCGCGCACGGTGGCGCGACGGGGTCGCGACCTCGGCTTCGAGGCGCTCTACCGGGCGCAGCTGCGGCTGCTGCCGATCGACGAGTCGCTGGCCGTCTACGCCGCGTACTGGTACCGGGGGATGTCCTGCAACCCGGCCGCGATCTACGCGAAGGCCCGCGAGTTGGCGCCCGACGTGCGTGGGGTGTGGGTGGTCCGCCGCGACAAGGCCGACAGCATGCCGCCCGGCGTGCCCTACGTGGTCGCCGGCTCGCTGAAGTACTACCGCACGCTGGCCCGCGCCCGGTGGCTGATCAACAACGTCAACTGGCCCGACTTCGTGCGCAAGCGGCCCGGCTCGGTGCACGTGATGACCCACCACGGCACGCCGTTGAAGGTCATGGGCATCGACCAGCAGGCCTACCTGGGTGGCGTGGAGGATCCCGACTTCGAGGCGCAGATGGCGCGCGCCGACCGGTGGGACTTCAGCGTCACCGCCAACACGTTCACCACCCAGATGTGGGACCGGGCCTACCCCTGCGACTACGAGACGCTGGAGACCGGCTACCCGCGCAACGACCGGCTGGTCACCGCGACGCCCGACGAGATCGCCCGGGTGCGCGGCAAGCTCGGCATCTCACCCGGTGAGCGGGTGGTGCTGTACGCGCCGACGCACCGCGAACACCGGCCCGGATACGCGCCGCCGTTCGACGTCGACGAGTTCGCCGAGGCGCTCGGGCCGAACGCCCGGCTGCTGGTGCGCAGCCACTACTTCCGCGACCGGCAGGGCGGGGCGTTCGCCGCCGGTGGGCGGGAGCGGGTGCAGGACATGTCCGCGTACCCGTCGGTGGAAGACCTGTACCTGGTCTCCGACGTGCTGGTCACGGACTACTCGTCGGTGATGTTCGACTACGGCGTGCTCGACCGGCCGATCGTGATCTACGCGCCCGACTGGCTGCAGTACAAGCTGGTGCGCGGCGTCTACTTCGACATCACCGAGGAGCCGCCCGGGGCGGTAGCGCTGACGTTCCCAGACCTGCTCGACACGTTCCGGTCCGGCGCGTTCGAGGGCGACGCGGCGGCCAAGGCGCGCGCCGACTTCCGGCGCCGCTTCTGCCACCGCGACGACGGCCACGCCGCCGAACGCATCGTCCGCCGCGTCCTCCTCCCCTCGCGTTGATCCTCCCGTCGCGTTGATCGAGGAAGTTTCGTGGCTATGATGTCCTGATTTATCGTGATCTGATAGCCACGAAACTTCCTCGATCAACGGGGGAGAGGGTCGGTTAGCGCCAGCCGATGTCGATGCGGTCGCCGCGTTCGTCGAAGAAGTGCAGTGCTTCCATGCGGACCGCGATGCAGAGTGGATGGCCGGCCGCTACCTGGGGGTATGGGGCGAGGCGCACTGCTAGGTCGGCCTGGCGGCGCTGGTGGCGGCCCGGGTCGCTGAGCACGCTGGTGCGGCCGCCGGCCTCATCGGCGCGCGGCTCGCCGCGCCCGGTCAGCCGCTGTACGACGTGGCCGAACCGGCGCAGCCGCCGGGACCCGCCCGGCGGCTCGGGCGTCGGCCCCCCGATCTCGTCGACCAGAACGGCCGTGGCGCCGATGTCGAGGAAGGCGAGGGTCTCGTGGCCGTGGTGCTCCAGATACCGGATGCGGCCGTGCAGCACGTCGCCCGGGGTGCCCTGCGCGACCGGGGTGAGCGCCTCGGCCCGCATGCCGACCACGATCCGCTCGCCGTGGTAATGCGCGACCGCGCGCGCCCGGATGTCGTTCCACGGCAGGTAGAGCGCCTGTTCGCCGAAGTGGAGGGCGACATACTGATCGAGGTGGACGTAGACGGACGCCTCCAGCAGGTTCATCCGCGGGCTGCCGAGGAACGCGGCCACGTAGAGGGTGGCCGGCCTGCCGTACACCTGGGTCGGCGTGCCGACGTCCTGCAGCACGCCGCGCCGGAGGATCGCGACCCGGTCGGCCATGGTGAGCGCCTCGGCCTGGTCGTGCGTCACATAGATCGTGCTGACCCCCAGCTCGCGCACGAGGCCGGAGATCTCGGCCCGCAGTTCGGCGCGCAGCCCGCTGTCGAGGTTCGACAGCGGCTCGTCCATGAGGAAGAGGCCGGGGCGGCGGACGATCGCGCGGCCCATCGCGACCCGCTGCCGCTGGCCGCCGGAGAGCTGGCTGGGCCTGCGGGCGAGCACGTCGCCGATGCCGAGCGCGGCCGCCACGTCGGCCACCCGCTCGCCGCGCGGCCCTTGGTCCACACCGGAGAGCCGCAGCGGAAAGCCGATGTTGTCGCCGACCGACATGTGCGGATAAAGGGCGAAATCCTGGAACACCATGGCGATCCGCCGGTCCCGGGGCGGGAGGTCGTTGGCCAGCTCGCCGTCGAGGAGGATGGCGCCGCTGCTGGGATCCTCGAGGCCGGCGATCATGCGCAGCACGGTGGACTTGCCGCAGCCCGAGGGTCCCAGGAGCACCATGAACTCGCCGTCGTTCACGTCGAGGTTGACGTTGTCGACAGCTACGGTCCCGTCTGGAAACACTTTCGTGACATCTTTAAGCGCGACGGCAGTCACCCGCCACCTCCCCGCGCAGGGTTACCGGTCCCCAGCTAGGTAACTGTGACCAGCGTTACCGCGTCAGCCCATCGGGTAAACGTGCCATGTTTCAGATGTGACAGGGTGATTAAGGCGCAGTTCAGAGGGTTTGCCCCGGAACGAGAAGGTGGATAAATAGTATTCGATCTCTCAAGATCAAGGTGCCCCTCGGGAGCTTGATCTTGGGGCGGGCGTCGGTACCGTGACGGCGTGATCGATCCGATCGAGCGGGCGCGGCGGGTCGCCGACGAGGTGCTCTTCCCTGCGGCGCTGAACGTGGACGAATCCGGCGTACTGCCGGCCAGCCACCTCGATCTGCTGGCGCGCGAGGGCTTCTACGGCCTGGCGGGGCCGGACGGCGTCGCCGACGCCGCGACCGCCGCACGGGTCGTCGAGGTGCTGGCCGGCGGCTGCCTGGCGACCGCGTTCGTCTGGACGCAACATCACGGCGCGGTCCGTGCGCTCGCCGATGGCGCGCCGCCGGACCTCGTGGAGGAGTGGCTGGCGCCGCTGTGTCGCGGCGAGCGGCGCGCCGGCATCGCGCTCGCCGCGCTCCGGCCAGGCCCTCCGTCGGTACGGGTGACCGCCGTTCCCGGCGGATACCAGTTCGACGGCGTGGCGCGCTGGGTCACGGGATGGGGCATGATCGATGTGCTCTACGCGGCCGCCCGCGACGAGCGCGACACGATCCTGTGGGCACTCGTCGACGCGGTGCCGGGACCGTCGCTGGCGGTGCGTCCGGTGCCGCTCGCCGCCGTCGACGCCAGCGCCACCGTCGAGGTGCGGTTCACCAACCATTTCGTACCGGCCGAACGGGTCACCGGCACCTTGCCGTACCCGGAATGGTCGGCCCGCGACGCCGCCGGCCTGCGGATGAACGGCTCGTTCGCCCTCGGGGTGGCCGGCCGGTGCCTGGCCCTGCTGGGTCCGGGACCGCTCGACGGCGAGTTGGCGGCGTGCCGGACCGCGCTCGACGCGGCCACGCCCGAGACGCTGCCCACGGCGCGGGCGGCGGCGTCCGAGCTGGCGATGCGGGCGGCGACCACGTTGGTGGCGACCCGGGGCGCGCGGTCGGTGCGGCGCGACGACCACGGCCAGCGGCTGCTGCGGGAGGCGATGTTCGTTCTGGTCTTCGGCTCCCGCCCGACCATCAAGGCCGCCCTACTCCCCATGATCAAGGCGTCCCTCACGTAGCTCTAACGACGTGAGGGACGCCTTGATCATGGGGGTGGGGTATCCCGGAGATGTCCCTGAGATGAGCGCACTAGGGTGGACGATCTTCCGATAGGTAGCAACTCTACATGTAGAAGTTGGACCTATCGAGGAGTTGATTCGCATGACGCGGTCCCGGGTGGCTGCGCTCGTGGCGCTGACCGTGCTGGTGGGTGCGGCCGGGTGTGGGCGGGTGGACACGGCGGGCGAGGTCGAGTTCGCCAACCGCCTGGCGGTGCCGCCGCTGGCCGAGTCCCGGATCGACGACCAGGGCCGGCGGGTGTTCGACCTGCGGGCGCAGGCAGGTCGCCACGACTTCGGGCGGGGCGGCTCCGGGCAGGGCGACGGGGCCAGCACGTGGGGCTTCGACGGCGCCTACCTGGGGCCCACGCTGCGCGCCGAGCGGGGCGAGAAGGTCGTGGTCAACGTCGTCAACGGCCTCGACGAGGAGACCAGCGTGCACTGGCACGGCATGCACCTGCCGGCCGAGATGGACGGCGGCCCGCACCAGCCGATCCGGCCGGGCGCCACCTGGTCGCCCACCTGGACGGTGGACCAGCCGGCCGCGACGCTCTGGTATCACCCGCACCCGCACGGCGAGACCGCCAAGCACGTGTACCGGGGCCTGGCCGGCATGTTCATCCTCGATGACGCCCGCACCGAAGATCTGGCGCTGCCGAAGCGATACGGCGTCGACGACTTCCCGGTGATCGTGCAGGACCGGAATTTCGACGACGATGGCGAGCTCAACGACCGGCAGGGGTTCGGCGGGAACGGCGTCCTCGGCGACACCGTCGTGGTGAACGGGACGGTGGCGCCGTACCTGGACGTGACCACCGAGCGGGTCCGGCTCCGGGTGTTGAACGGGTCGAACGCGCGCGTCTACACCTTCGGGTTCAGCGACGGGCGGGCGTTCGACCTGATCGGCACGGACGGCGGCCTGCTGCCCGCGCCGCACGAGATGGACCGGCTCCGGCTGTCGCCGGGTGAACGCGCGGAGATCGTGGTCGGGGTACGCCCGGGCGAGCGGACGGTGCTGCGCAGCTACCCGGAGGACAGCGGCCTGGACTTCTTCAACAAGCGGTTCAGTGGCGCCGGCGACACGCTCGACGTGCTGGAGTTGCGCGCGGCCGACCGGCTGGACCGGTCGCCGGCGGTGCCGGCCCGGCTGGTGCCGGTGGAGCGGCTGGATCCGGCGGACGCGGTGGAGGTCCGGGAGTTCGAGCTGGCTGGCCGGAAGATCAACAAGAAAGAGATGGACATGTCCCGGATCGACACCGTGATCACCAAGGACACGACGGAGGTCTGGGAGATCATCAAGCGGGATGGCTCGCCGCACAGCTTCCACGTCCACGACGTGCAGTTCCAGGTGCTGTCGGTGAACGGGGCCGCGCCGCCGGTCGAGCTGAGCGGCTGGAAGGACACGATCTTCCTCGAGCAGGGCGAGACGGTGCGGCTGATCGCACGATTTGCGGACTATGCCGATCCGGACACGCCGTATATGTACCACTGTCACGTTCTGGCGCACGAGGACGCCGGCATGATGGGCCAGTTCGTGGTGGTCGAGCCAGGCCAGGAACCAGGACTGATATCACACGGTCACCATCACGGATAGTAATTACGGCGAGCCGCACTCCGGGTGGGTTTCCGAAGGGTTTCAACGGTTACTCTTTCCGTGTGTTGGGGCTGCCCGATGGCGTGACCGCTTGTCTGTTCGATCTGGACGGTGTGTTGACGCAGACCGCCAAGGTTCATAACGGGGCGTGGAAGGAGACTTTCGACGCCTACCTGAGTGCCCGCTCAGCCAGGACCGGCGAGCCGTTCGTGCCGTTCGACCCTGGCAGCGACTACAACCGGTACGTGGACGGGCGCCCGCGCGCCGACGGAGTGCGCACGTTTCTGGCCTCCCGGCAGATCGTGCTGCCGGAGGGGGCGCCCGACGACCCGCCCGAGGCGGACACCGTCAACGGCCTCGGCAACCGGAAGAACGTGATCCTGCTGCGCCGCATCCGCGAAGACGGCGTGCTGGTCTACGAGGGCTCGGTGGCGTACCTCAAAGCGGTGAAAGCCGCCGGATTGCGTCGCGCTGTGGTCTCGGCAAGTGCGAACTGTCGCGATATCCTCACTGTTACGGGTCTCATCGACGAGATCGAGATCATCGTCGACGGCATCGTCGCCCGACGCGACAATCTGCGCGGCAAGCCGTACCCCGATACGTTCCTCGACGCGGCTAAGCTGCTCGGCGTCGCGCCCTCGGCGGCGGCCGTTTTCGAGGATGCCCTGGCCGGTGTCGAGGCTGGACGCGCCGGTGAGTTCGGCCACGTCATCGGCGTTGACCGGGTCGGTCAGGCCGACGATCTTTACAAACACGGCGCCGACGTCGTCGTGCGCGACCTCAGTGAGTTGCTGGAGACTTCATGATCCGTGAGCGGGCCTACCCGGTCGAGCCATGGCATGTCCGGGAGACCCGGCTCGACCTCGATGTGCTTGCCCAGTCTGAATCGGTGTTCGCGCTGTCCAACGGCCATATCGGGCTGCGCGGCAACCTCGACGAGGGCGAGCCGCACGGTCTGCCGGGCACATATCTCAACTCGTTCTACGAGTTGCGACCCCTGCCGTATGCCGAGGCCGGTTACGGCTTCCCGGAGTCCGGCCAGACCGTGGTCAACGTGACCAACGGCAAGCTCATCCGCCTGCTGGTGGACGACGAGCCGTTCGACCTGCGCTACGGCGAGGTGCGGCGGCACGAGCGGGTCCTCGACCTGCAGGCGGGCACGCTCGACCGCACCGTCGAGTGGGTGTCGCCCGCGGGCCGTGGCGTCCGGGTGCACAGCACCCGGCTGGTGTCCTTCACCCAGCGGGCGATCGCCGCGATCTGCTATGAGGTCGAGGCGATCGACGACCGGCCGCTGCGCCTCATCGTGCAGTCCGAGTTGGTCGCCAACGAGGAACTGCCGCCGACCCGGAAGGATCCCCGGGTCGCGGCCGTGCTGAAGGCGCCGCTGAAGGCCGAGGAGCACCTGTCGAACGGCTCCAGCGGGCTGCTGATCCACCGCACCAAGAAGAGCGGCCTGCGGATGGCCGCCGCCATGGACCACGTGGTCACCGGTCCGGAGAAGATGTCGGTCAGCACCGAGGCCTACCCGGACTGGGCGCGCACCACCGTGGCCTGCCTGCTCCAGCCGGGCGAGAAGCTGCGGGTGGTCAAGCTGCTGGCGTACGGCTGGTCCAGCCGGCGCTCGCTGCCGGCGCTGCGCGACCAGGTCGGCGCCGCGATCGCCAGCGCCCGATACTCCGGTTTCGACGGCTTGCAGCGCGAGCAGCGCAAGTACCTCGATGCCTTCTGGGACGCCGCCGACGTGCGGCTGGAGGGCGACCCCGAGGTCCAGCAGGCGGTCCGGTTCGGCCTCTTCCACGTGCTCCAGGCCGGCGCCCGCGCGGAGCTGCGGCCGATCGCCGCCAAGGGCCTGACCGGACCCGGGTACGACGGGCACGTGTTCTGGGACACCGAGACGTTCGTGCTGCCGGTGTTGACGTACACCCAGCCGGAGGCGGTCAAGCACGGCCTGCGCTGGCGGCACGCCACCCTCGACCTGGCCCGCGAACGCGCCCGCACGCTGGGGCTCAAGGGCGCCGCCTTCCCGTGGCGCACGGTGCGCGGGCACGAGTGCTCGGGGTACTGGCCGGCCGGCACCGCCGGCTTCCACATCGGGGCGGACATCGCCGACGCGGTGCTGCGCTACGTGACGGCCACCGGTGACTACGACTTCGAGCGCGATTTCGGGCTGGAGCTGCTCACCGACACCGCCCGGCTGTGGCGCTCGCTGGGGCACCACGACCGGCACGGCATCTTCCACATCGACGGCGTCACCGGGCCCGACGAGTACACCGCGGTCGTCAACGACAACGTGTACACGAACCTGATGGCGCAGCGGAACCTGGTCGGCGCCGCCGACGCCGCGCTGCGCCACCCCGAGCAGGCCCGCCGGCTCGGCGTCGACGAGGAAGAGGCCGCGTCGTGGCGGGACGCCGCCGCGGCCATGCACATCCCGTACGACGAGGAGCTGGGCGTCCACCAGCAGTGCGAGGGGTTCACCCGGCTACAGGAGTGGGACTTCGCGGCGACCGCGCCGACGGCCTACCCGTTGCTGCTCAACTACCCTTACTTCGACCTCTACCGCAAGCAGGTCATCAAGCAGTCCGACATCGTGCTCGCCATGCACTGGCGGGGTGACGCGTTCACGCCCGAGCAGAAGGCGCGCAACTTCGCGTACTACGAGGCGCGCACCGTGCGCGACTCGTCGCTGTCGGTCTGCACCCAGGCGGTGCTCGCCGCCGAGGTCGGCCACCTGGAGCTCGCGCACGACTATCTGGGCGAAGCGGCCCTGATGGACCTGCACGACATCCACCAGAACACCCGCGAGGGCCTGCACATCGCGGCGCTCGCCGGCGCCTGGCTCTCGGTGGTCTGCGGTCTGGGCGGCATGCGCGACTTCGGCGGGGTGCTGTCGTTCGCGCCGCGGCTGCCGAGCCGCATCAACATCCTGGAGTTCTCGATGCTGTGGCAAGGGCTGCGGCTGCGCGTCCGGGTCGACAAGGACGAGGCGACCTATTCGCTGCGCAACGGCCACGACGGCGCCGAGCTGACCCTGCTGCACCACGGCGAGGAGATCGTGGTGACGTCGGAGAAGCCGGTGACCGTGTCGATGCCGCCGCCGCCAGCGGTCGGCCCGGCGCCGCGCCAGCCGTGGGGGCGCGCTCCGGCGCGCCGCAACATCGCCACCACATAGCCCCACCCATGATCAAGGCGTCCTTCAAGTAGTTCTCACTACTTGAAGGACGCCTTGATCATGCAAGGTCAGAGCATGGATATGTGTACATGGTTGGTGTGGTCGCTTGACGGGTCGCCGTAGGCGCCGGTGTACGCCTTCCAGCCGGTCGCCGGTGACCAGAACTGCCGGTACCAGATCACGTACATGACGCCGAGACGGTCGGCGTTGCGCACGAAGAAGGCCGCCAGGTTGTTGCCGTACAACCGGGACTTGCCGGTCGCGTCGCCGCCGAAGTTGCTCACCTCGGACGAGAAGTCGCAGGCCCGCCCCTTCGGATGCTCGTACGGCCCGCCAGACCGGTAGCAGCTCACGAAGCGTTTGAAGCCCACCCGCTGGGTCTCTTTGAGCATGTGCAGGGTGCGGGGGGTGATGCAGCGGCCGGTGGTGGGGTCCTTGACCGAGCAGGACTGCGACGGGAACTCGCCGTCGCTGTTGCGTGGCGCCGGCCTGGCCACCGGGGAGGTCGCCGCGACCACCCCGCCGGTCGCCTTGATCCCGGCCTCCCGGAGCGCCGCCTCGGCGTCCTTCTTCTGCTTGGCGAGCACGGCGAGCTGCTTCTGCTCGTCGGCCACCGCCGCGTCGATCGCCTGCTTCGCGCGGGAGACCTCGGCCGTCGCCTCGTTGAGCGCCCGGATCTTCGCGTCGTCGCGCATCGCGAGCAGCTCGAGCGTCTCGGCCCGCTCCAGGAAGCCTTCCGGCGAGGCGCTGTTGAGCAGCAGCGACATGGCGCCGACCCGGCCGTTGCGGTACGACGTGGACGCCACGAGCGCGATCTCCGGCTCCATCTCCTTGATGCGCTGCTCGGCCTTGGTGAGCTCGATCTGCAGCTGGAGCTGGCGCTGACGCGACTTGTCGAGCGCGTTCTTCGCTTGGACGTAGCCGCGGTTGGCGTTGGCGATCACGTCGTCGAGGAGCGGGACCGAGCCCTCGTCACCCGGGAAGCTGGGCGCGGCTGCCGCACCACTGGCGGGCGCCAAGGCCACACCGGACAGCGCGACCGCGGCGGCGACCAGCGCCACGCACGACCACCAGCGGCGGCGTACAGATGCCGTCATGCACGTTCCTTCCTTGGGCCGCCGACCGAGTTAGCTGACGGGTTCGGGACGGAACTATCCCTACCGCTCGCGCGGATTCACCCCAGTAACGTGGTTCCCCGGCTCGCCCGCGCGGGCGATTGGGCGGCGATCACCGCCGGCGCCGTGGGGGCGCCGCCGGGCGGAGACCGCGAGAAAGCTTACCGGATCAAGGGCATTCATCGACACTGCCCCGACCAGGGTAAAAGCGTTATCAGGCAACGACTTTCGGTAATGTCTAGAGTGGCTCGCGCACGTAATCTCCTAGTCCCGCAGGTTGCTCTCGCTGGCGCCACCGACGTTCCACAGGCGGTCGAGGGCCGCTACGCAATAGGTATACGTGCCGGCGTCGCCCTCGGTTCGACCAACCCACCGGTTATCCCTGGTCGTGGCCACGGCGCGGGCGGTGTCACCGTCCACGATGAACACCGTATAGCTGGCCGGTGCCGGCCCGGAGCCGGCACGCCACGCCAACGTCACGGTGCCGTCCTCGTCGCGCCGGGCCTCGGTGATCGCCGGCGCGTTGGGGCGCGCCGCCGGCAGGTGCGGCATCGCCGGCACCAGCGCCGGGCGCGCGTAGTGGTTCGTCGCGTACCGGGAGACCGCGCCGAGCCGGTCCGCGCGCACCTGCCGAGCGCTGAAGTGCACGCTGCCATTGACCGGGTAGCGGCGGTTGAGCGCGAGCTGGCGGTCGAGCTCAGCCGGGTCGCGCCAGGCGCCCTTCTGTCCGACCCGGTAGTCGGCCTGCCCGACGTAGAGCTGCACCCGAGTGCCGGACATCACATCCGACCACCAGGGCAGCAGCTTGCGGTAGTCGGCGACGTCGAACCCGATGTGCCAGTAGAGCTGCGGCACGAGATAGTCCAGCCACTCCTTCTTGACCCAGAGCCGGGTGTCCGCGTAGATCGCGTCGTAGCTCTGCAGGCCCCGGGTGTCCGAGCCCAGCGGGTCGGTCGCCCGGTTGCGCCAGATGCCGAACGGGCTGATCCCGAACTTCACCCACGGCTTGACCTGCTTGATCCGCTGGTTCATCTCGCGGACCAGGGTGTTGACGTTCTCCCGCCGCCAGTCGGCCTTCGTGCGGAACCCGGCGCCGAACTGCTGGAACGCGGCGTCGTCGGGAAAGTCCTGCTTACCCACCGGGTACGGGTAGAAGAAGTCGTCGAAGTGCACACCGTCGACGTCGTACTTGGCGACCGCCTCCAGCATCGAGTCCTCGACATAGGTGCGCGCCGCCGGGATGCCCGGGTTGTAGTAGAGCCGGCTGCCCTTGCCGCCCTTCGGGTAGGTGACCGCCCACTCCGGGTGCTGGCGCAGCGGGTGGTTCGGCGGCAACTCTGCCATTTTGCCCGTCTGGGCCGCCTTGTACGGATTGAACCAGGCGTGGAACTCCAGGTTGCGCGCGTGCGCCTCGGCCACCAGGTATTCCATCGGGTCCCACCCGGGTCCCTGCCCGTCGGCCCGCCCGGTGAGCCAGCGCGACCAGGGCGCGTACGCCGACGGCCAGAACGCGTCGCCGCTCGGCCGGACGTGCACGAACACCGCGTTGTGACCGCGCCGCTGCGCCAGGTCGAGCCACCCCCGGTACTCGGCCTTGACGGTCTCGGCGTCCAGGCCCGGCCGGCTCGGCCAGTCGATGTTGCTCACCGTGGCGATCCACATACCGCGGAGCTGGCGCGGCGCGTCCAGCGGCCGGCCACCGCAGGAGGTGGCCGGCTGGACCGGCGGCGCTTCGGACCGCAGCTGCCACCGGATGAGGCCGACGGACGCGAGCACCACGACCACCAGGGCCACCGCGAGGGGGGCCTGGAGCCGGCCGGGGATCAGCGCCATCGAGCCAGTCTGCCCGATAATCATCGCTGTGAGCACCTCACCGGAGCACCGCTTCGAACTCGGCACCGACGGACCGAAGACCCTGGTGGTCGGGGTCGATGGCTCGACCACCTCGCTGCGCGCGGGGGCGTACGCGGCGGGGTTGGCCCGCCGGCAGGGCGCCCACCTGGTGGTGGTCTATGTCGCGCGGCCGGCGGTGCTGGTCGGCATGGCGCCGGGCGCGGTGGCGGCAGTGCGGCAGGCCAGCGACGAGCTCGCCGACGATCTGCGCCGCCAGGTGGACGAGGCGGTGGCGGAGATCGGCCTGCGGGCCACGTTCCGCGCGCTGTCCGGCGACCCCTACAGCGAGCTGGTCCGGGTGGCCGACGAGATCAGCGCGGACGGCGTCATCGTCGGCGCGTCGACGCAGGCCGGGCACCGGTTCGCCGGTTCCATCGCGATCCGCCTCGTCAAGGCCGGCCGCTGGCCGGTCACCGTGGTCCCCTGACCCCACCCACGACCCTCCCATGATCAAGGCGTCCCGGTAGTCGTGAGGACTACTTGAGGGACGCCTTGATCTTGGGAGGGAGGGCTAGGCCTTGGTGAGGGTCCAGGTGAGGCCGCTGTCGTCGGCGGGTGAGAGCACGAGCGTGTCACCCCGGCAGCGGTAACGGCCCTCGCCGAGGAACGGGTGCACGTCGACCACGTTGCCGGTCTGGCCGACCCCGTCACCGACGTAGTCGCCGAGCCGCACGTCGTCGAACGGGCGCGCCTTCACCGGCGCGGTCAGGTCGACCGTCACCCGGACGTCGCCCCACTCGATCGGCGGCACCGGCCGCACGTCACCCTCGGTGGCGGCGCCAGCACCCGGACTCGCCGTGGTGGTGCCCGCATTCGCGCTGGGGCTCGCGGTAGCGGTGCCCGCGGTCGCGGCCGGGCTCGCGCTGGCGGTGCCCTCATCGGTCCGGATCGTGCCGGTCGCCCGACCGCCGTAGACGAACTCGCCGGCCACCTCGGTGCCGGCCACCTGCGAGGTGAAATCGACCGGCTGCATGCTGGCGAAGTCGAGCGTCACGGCGCCGTCCGCCGCGATCGTCACGGCCACGCCGCTGCCGCCGCTGAGGTCGGCGCTGGCGCCGCTGGTGCGCGCGCTTCCGGTGGCGCCGGTGCTGCGCCAGGTGCCGACCATGCACTGCGCCGCCGCGCCGTCGGCGGGGGACGCCGTCGCCGTCGGGGTGTCGCTCGGGGTGGGTTCGCCCGCGGTGCCGCCGGTGCCGGCTTCGCAGCCGGCCAGACCCAGGCCGAGCGCGGCCATCGCCGCCACAGCCATCGCTGGAGTACGCATGCCTTTCCGCTACCCGCACATAGATCGCTCGAAACCCTTCCATGATCAGGGCGTCCCCGTAGTCGTTCTCACCACCTGAAGGACGCCTTGGTCACGGGAGTGAGCGGCGGCGGGAGGAGAGGCCCTCGATCCAGCCCAGCGCGACCACCGCGCCGGTGGTCAATAGCACCGCGACCGCCAGATAGCCCGCGTGGCCAAGCCGCCACACCTGCAGGACATCGCCGACCACGAAGCACATCGCGATCGCCGGGTTGTGCCAGAGGTAGATGGTCACCGCCCGGGCGTTCACGGCGGACACGAAGCGGTCCAGCGTGCGCAGCCGCGCCAGCCAATCCATCCGCGGCGCCGCGCGCATCAGCAGCAGCACCGCGCCGAGCGAGTACAGCGCCTGGGCGATGGGGTCGTCGGCGGCGCCGCGCGTCACCGCCCAGGCCAGGCCGCCGGCCAGGCTGACGGCGGCGAGCGCCGCCAGCCAGGGCAGTGCCAGTCGGCGCAGCGCGCCGTCGCGGTGGGCGAAGCCCGCGATCCAGCACGGCGCATACGTGGCGAGGTCGGTCAACGCATCGCCGCGCTCCGCGACCACGGCGAGCGCCGCCAGCGGCGCCAGCACCGTCCATAGTGGCCAGCGCCGGTACGTCCACAGCAGGACCGGCGACAGGAGTACCAGCCACAGGTAGGTGACCAGGTACCACAGCACCTCGGTGGCCGCTGTCGCCCATGCCGTGCCGGGCGGCTGCGCCAGCGGTACCACCCACAACAGGAAGTGTGACCACTCTGGACGATCCGGCCAGCCGTGCCACAGCATGGCGGGCACCAGCAGCGCGCCGAACGCCCACACCGCGGGCAGGAGGCGGCGGAGCCGGTTGACGACCACCCGGTCCGGCGCGCCGCCCGAGCGATCCAGCGACGCGGCCATCAGGGAACCGCCGAGCGCGAACATCACGCCCATCGCCGGCACGAGCAGCCCTAGCCACGCGAACGGGAACATGTGGTAGACGACGACCCGCACGAGCGCTGCCGCCCGCAGCGCGTCGAAGTAGCGGTCCCGGTGCTCAGCCACGGCGCAACACCGCCGCGTCGCCGGTGCGGTGCAGTTTGTGCCAGCGTAGGCGGCCGCCGGTCAGGGCGGTCACGATGGATTGGATGAGGACGAGGTACATGAGTTGGCGGTAGGCGAGTTGTTGGAGTGGCAGGA
>JBBEWH010000239.1:0-45822 GCA_037414955.1 Actinomycetes bacterium KLBMP 9797 | reverse complement strand
ATACGGCAGACTGTGCCGTCGTGGAGGGTGAGCGGGTGCTCGGTGGCCGGTACCGGTTGCATGAGCGGATCGGTGAGGGTGGCATGGCCGTCGTGTGGCGGGCCACCGACGAGGTGTTGCGCCGTCCGGTCGCGGTGAAGGTTTTGTCCGGGAAGGTGCGTAACGACGCGGCGGCGCGGTTGCGGATCCAGGCGGAGGCGCGGGCGACGGCGAAACTGGCTCACCCGTGCGTGGCCAGCGTGTATGACTACGGTGAGTCGCCGGGTGCGGATGGGCAGCCGGTGCCGTTCGTGGTGATGGAGCTGCTGGACGGGCCGACGCTGAGCAGGCGGTTGTCGGGTGGGCCGTTGCCGCCGGTGGAGGCGTTGCGGGTGGCCGCGGAGGTGGCCAGCGGGTTGGCGGCGGCGCACGACGCGGGTCTGGTGCATCGGGATGTGAAGCCGGCCAATGTGATGCTCACGGCGGGTGGGGCGAAGGTCGTCGATTTCGGTATCGCGGCGGCGGCCGGGCCGCTCGATGACTTGGACGACGAGGGGTCGATGTTCGGTACGCCGGCGTATCTGGCGCCGGAGCGGCTGGTCGGTGGTGATGTGTTGGCCGCCTCGGATGTGTACGCGTTGGGTTTGTTGTTGCATGCGGCGTTGGTGGGCCGGCTGCCGTGGGATGCGGAGACGACGACGCAGATGCTGGCGGCGCACGTCTACATCGAACCGTCGCCGTTGCCGCGGATCGCGGGCGTGCCGTCGCAGGTGGCGGACGTGTATCGGCGGTGCCTGGCCAAGAACCCGGCCGACCGACCCTCCGCACACGAGGTCGCCGACGTCCTGAGGGCGGCCATCTCCGCCGCCCCCGCCCGGGCGTCGTCGTCACACCGGCGCCGGAACGCGCTGTTCGTGGTGGCCGGCGCGGGCGCGGTGGTGGCCGTGACGGTACTGGCGCTGCTGCTCGACTCGGGCACCACCGGCCCTGGCACCAACGCGGACGCCAAGGTCACCGCCACCGGCACCCCGTCACCCGGCGCGTCGGGCACCGCGACCGGATCGCCCGGGCCGAACGGCGGTCTGCCGGCCGCGGGTGGGCCGGGCGGCGGCACCACCGGCCCCGGCGGGCAAGGCGCGCCGGCCTCGCCGTCGACGCGCACCAGCGCCCCGGGTGGTCCGGGCGATCCTGGCGACCCGGGCGACCCCGGCGACCCGCCCGACAACCCCACGACGCCGGTCCAGACGATCACCACCACCCCGCCGGCCAGCGCCCAGCAGCGCACGCTCACCTCCGAGGGCGGCTCGGTGGTGGTCAAGTGCGTCGGCGACCAGGCCGAGGTGCTGGACAAGACGCCCGCGGCCGGCTACCAGGTCCAGAACTCCCAGGAGGGCCCCGCCAAACAGGTCCGCGTCTTCTTCAAGGGCCCCACCAACGACCAGGTCCGCATCACCTGCGAGGCCGGCATCCCCACCCGCTCCTGACCCCTCCCCGCCCTGCCCGCCGGGCGCGCCACCCGCCGGGCGCGCCACCCGCCGGGCGCGCCACCCGCCGGGCGTCGATCAAGGGCTTGGGCACGTGCTTTGATCTCTGAGCCGGGTGCCCAAGCCCTTGATCGACGCACATGTCCTTGATCGGCGAGGGCGCGCGCTGACCTCAGTAGTACCCTTTCTCGCCGTCGAGCAGCTCGCGGATGACGTCGAGGTGACCGGCGTGCCGGCCGGTCTCCTCCACCATGTGGATCAGCATCCAGCGCAGCGACGCAGCCGCCGACCGGAAGTCAGGATGCCGGCCCACGTCGTCCAGCGAGTGCGCCGCGATGATCTCGTTCGACAGCTGGCACTGCTGGTCGTACTCCGCCAGGAGCTCTGCCAACGGCACCTCGTCGACCATCATGTCGAGGTCTTCGGGATCCTCTTTGAACTGCGGCCCGTCGGCCGGCCGGCCGAGGAAGAGCACCTCGAACCAGGTGTTCTCGGTCCACCGCAGGTGCGACACGATGCCCGCCACGGTCATGAGCGGCGACGTCGGCAGCACCGACCGATGGGCGTCCTCATCGGACAGGCCCGCGCACTTGTAGTGGACGATCGACCGCTGCAGGTCGAGCCAGCCCACGAGCTGGGTGCGTTCATCGGCGACGAAGGGCGGACGCTCACGGGGTATCGGCATGGCGCGGACGGTACCCCGACACCCCCATCGCCGCTCCCCAATTCTCGTGATCACGGTGACAGGGTGCGGACGAGGGCGGCGGCCGCCGGGAGGCGGTCTCGCTCGGCGGCGGAGAAGGCGGGATCGCGGGTACGGCGCGCGACCGCATCGTCCAGTCTGGACAGTGCGTCGTCCGCGGCGGCGAGGAAAGCGGCCAGCATCGCCCGGGCCGGCTCCGCCAGCTCACTGCCCGGATCCAGCGCGGCCCAGGCGAGGATCAGCGCGGTCAGCGCGACGTCCAACTCGGCCGGCCCCTCATCGGCGTTACGCCAGTCGATCACGACTGGACCGGCCGCCGTCATCAGCACGTTGAGCGGGTGCAGGTCCAGGTGGAGCACCCGGTCGCCGGGCCGGCGACCGAGCCGCGGCGGCAGGGTATGCAGCCGCCCGTGCAGGTCGGCCAGGATCGCGCCGGCCTCCGCCACGGTGAGCTGACCGGCCCGGACCGCGTCCAGCATGGTCGGACCGGTCAGCCGCTCGAGGACGAGGTCGGGACCGCTCGCCGCGTAGACCCGCGGCACCGGGTAGCCCCAGCCGCCGACGTAGGTCATCACGGTCGCCTCGGGGGTCACGTCGCCGCCGGCACGGTATCGCCGCAGCACCCGGCTCTCCCCGAGCGGGTAGACGTCCGCGTCCCGCCCCGACGCCAGTGGCTTCTCCACCCGCCGAGTGTCCCCATGATCAGGGCGTCCTTCAAGTCGCCATGACAGCTTGAGGGACGCCTTGATCACGGTAAGGTGTAACAGTGCTGTTATATCTTGAGACTGAGCCGTATGACCATGGATGGCTGGACGTGGGCGACGGCCACCGCGTGTACTGGGAGACCTGCGGCAACCCGGACGGGAAGCCCGCCGTGGTGGTGCACGGCGGGCCCGGCTCCGGCGCCGGGCCGTCGTGGCGCCGCTTCTTCGACCCCGACCGGTACCGGGTGGTGCTGTTCGACCAGCGCGGCTGCGGCCGCAGCACGCCCAGCGCCGGCGCACCGGACGCCGACCTGTCCACCAACACCACCCACCACCTGATCGCCGACATGGAGCGGCTGCGCGCGCACCTCGGCATCGAGCGGTGGCTGCTTCTCGGTGCCTCGTGGGGCACGGTCCTCGGCCTCGCCTACGCGCAGCGGCATCCCGACCGGGTCAGCGAGATCGTGCTGTTCAGCATCGCCACCCGGCCGTGCAAGGCCACCGAGTGGATCACCCGGGACATGGGCCGCGTCTTCCCGGCCGAGTGGGCCCGCTTCCGCGCCGTCGTGCCGCCGGCCGAGCGCGACGGCAACCTGGCCGCCGCCTACAGCCGGCTGCTGCACGACCCAGATCCGGGGGTACGGGAGCGGGCCGCGGCCGAGTGGTGCCGGTGGGAGGACACCCATGTCGCCACCGCGCCCGGCCACCAACCCAGTCCGCGGTACCAGGATCCGGAGTTCTCGATGGTGCTCGCGCGGCTGGTCACGCACTACTGGGGCCACGACTGCTGGCTGGGCGACGACGAGCTGCTGGCCGGCGCCGGGAAGCTGGCCGGCATCCCGGGCGTGCTGATCCACGGGCGGCTCGACATCAGCAGCCCGCTGGACGACCCGTGGCACCTCGCCCAGGCGTGGCCGGACAGCGAGCTGATCGTGATCGGCGACGCCGGGCACGGCGCCCGCGACGAGGAGACGCAGGCCGCGATCGTCGCCGCCACCGACCGGTTTGCCCGGTAACCTCCGCTTCGGCCAGACTTCATCCGGTCGACGCGCGGAGGTCGGCCCACGGCAGACGGCGCGGCTAAGTTCCTCCGGATGGCAGAGCGTAGCCGCTACCTCGACACGCTGCGAGTGATCGCCGTCCTCCGGGTGTACCTGTTGCACGCGCTGTGGTGGAGTTGGCTGCCGACGCTGTTCCCTTCGATCTGGGTGATGTTCGCGATCGCGGGCACGCTCACCGCAGCGTCGCTGGAGCGCGGCGACCCGGTCCGCACGGTCGGCTCCCGGGTCCGCCGCCTCCTCCCACCACTGTGGACGCTGGCGGCGCTGGCCGTGCCCCTCATGACGCTGCGCGGTTGGCCGCACCGCTGGTGGGACGTGCTCTGGTGGATCGTGCCGCTGGCCAACCCACCGGGCAGCGCGTGGGCCGGCGGGTTCACGCTGCACCTGTGGTACCTGCGGGCGTACCTCTTCCTGGTGCTGGTCTCCCCCGCGCTGTGGTGGGCGTTCCGCCGGTGGCCGCGCGCGACGCTGCTGGCCGCGCCGGGCGCGGCCGTCCTGATGTACGCGGTCGGCCTGCCCGCCAGCCCCGTGACCGACAACCTGTGGTCGACCGCGACGTACGGCACCTGCTGGCTGATCGGGTACGCCCGGCACACCCGGCTGCTGGATCGGCTGCGCCCGTGGACGGTCACCGCGCTGGCCGCCGCGCTCGCGGCGGCGTCGATGGCCTGGTCCGCGACCGGCCACGGCCCCGGTGACGCGCTGACCGACCTGTTGTGGGGCACCGGTTACACGCTCGTCCTCATGCGACTGCGGCCCGAACTGTCCTGGTTGGACCGGCTGCCCGCGCTGGCGTGGGCGCTCCGCGCGGTCAATGCCCGGGCGGTCACCGTCTACGTGTGGCATCTGCCGGTGTTCTTCGGCGTCACCCTGGCGCTCGCGTGGGCCGGCCCGCTCACTGTCCTCACGGCCGGCACCGTCGCGCTCTGCGGCGTGGTGCTCGCCGTCGGTTGGGTCGAGGACCTCGCCGCCCGCCGGCCGCCAGCACTCATCCCGTACCAGCGGCCGCCGGCCCGCCTACGCCGGTAGCCCCAGGTCACCGAACCCGGGAATGCCCGGTTCCCGCTCCACCCGCGCCGACCGGACCAGGAAGCTGATCGTGTGGTACCACCCGCACAGCGCGATCACGTCGAGCAGTTGCTCCTCGGTGAAGTACTCGCGGAGCGCCGCCCACCGCGAGTCGTCCACATCGGACCGCTCGTGCAGGTCGTCGACGAGGTCGACCAGCAGCTGATCGCGGCGCTCGGTCCAGCACGGGTCGGCGCTCGTGCCGTACGTCAGCGACCGCAGCTGCTCCGGGGTGAACGCGGCCCGCTCGGCGAACACCGCCACGTGCAGTCCCCACTGGTACTGGCAGCCGCACCGCGCGCAGGTGCGCGTGATGATGATCTCCCGGGCCCGCAGGTCGATGCTGAGCGCGTCGCTCAGCGTGTAGCTGATCCAGCTGTTCATGGCGCCCGCCATGTGCCCGTTGCGGGCCAGGGTGCGCATGATCCGCAACGGCGGCAGGCCCGGCGGAACCAGGCGCTGCAGCAGATCGCCCACCTCCGGCGGGTACGGCTCCTCGTGGGGCGGGATCCGGGCCGTCATGGCATCAAGAGCAGCTTTCCGGTGGTGCGCCGGGCCGCGAGATCCTCCTGGGCGCGGCGGGCCTCCGCGAGCGGGTACCGGCCACCGATGCGCACGCTGAGCGAACCGTCAGCCACCCAGCCGTACACGTCGCCGGCCCGCCGCAACAGTTCGTCGCGGGTCACGATGTGGTGCTGCAGCGTGGGCCGGGTCAGGAACGCCGAACCGGCCGCCTGCAACCGCTGCGGGTCCATCGGCGGCACCGGGCCGCTGGCCTGTCCATAGAGGACCAGCGTGCCGCGCATCCGCAGGCTGGCCAGGCTCCCGTCGAAAGTGGACTTGCCGACGCCGTCGTAGACCGCCGCCACGCCCGCGCCGCCGGTCAGCTCGCGCACCTGGGCCGCCACATCGTCGTACCCGATCACCTCGGCCGCGCCGGCCTGGCGCGCGAGTTTCTCCT
Source organism: Actinomycetes bacterium KLBMP 9797 (assembly GCA_037414955.1). GTDB lineage: Bacteria > Actinomycetota > Actinomycetes > Mycobacteriales > Micromonosporaceae > Phytohabitans. Next base: position 39,862 of record JBBEWH010000239.1, on the reverse strand, counting down.
TCTCCGAAGTGGACACGGTGCCGATCACGCGGGCGCCGAGCCGGGTGGCCAGCTGCGTGAGCAGCAGGCCCATGCCGCCGGCCGCGGCGTGCACCAGCACGGCGTCACCCGACTTCACCGGGTAGCTGTCGAAGAGCAGATAGTGCGCGGTCATGCCCTGCAGCAGGGCGGCCGCCGCCACGTCGTCGGACACGCCGTCCGGCACCGGCACCGTGCGGTCGGCCGGCGCCAGCGCGAACTCCGCGTACGCGCCCGCGAAGTTGGTCGACGCCACCCGGTCACCGACGGCGGGCGTGGTCACGCCCTCACCGACCGCCACCACCGTGCCCGCGCCCTCGGCACCGGGGGTCAGCGGCATCGGCACCTGGTACAGCCCGGTGCGCTGATAGATTTCGATATAGTTGACACCGGTCGCGGCCAGTTTGACCAGCACCTGCCCGGGACCGGGCGCCGGTGTGGGCACCTGCGCGGGCACCAGAACCTCGGGCCCGCCATGCTTTTCTACGCGAATCGCCTCCACGGCCCAAACCCTACCGTTACCTCCCGGTGCGTGCGCCTTAACCATGATCGGTTCCGATGCCGGTAGAGTCCCCCGAGATCCATCCTTGGGAGGACATCGATGACATCGAGCCACGACGTGGCGCTGGACCGCGCGGTGCGCCGGGCATCGGTGATGCGGCAGGGCTTCTACATCGTCGTCCTGCTCGTCGCGCTCGCCGGCCAGGTGTCCGGCGCGGTGCAGGCACTCGACATCCCGCTCGCCGCCGCCATCCCGGCCGTCGGCGCCCTCGAACTCGGCGGCATCGTGGTGCTCGCCAACGCCGACGTGCGCAGGCGACTCGGCGAACGCGCCGTCGGTTCCCGGCTGCTGTCGGCCGCCATCGCGGCCGGCGCGGTCGCGTTCAACTGGCTCGCCCACGACGACCACCTCGTCGGCGGCTTCTTCGCCGGCATGTCCGCACTCGGTTACCTGGTGTGGTTGACGCACACCGAGAACCAGCGCCGCGACCGGCTGCGCGCCACCGGCGACGCCCCGCCCACCACACCCGCGTACGAGGTGGTCGGCCACTGGCTGCGCCACCCGCTGCTCACCCGCCGCGCCCGGTCACTGGCCAAGGCCGACCCCGCCCTCGGCCTGTACGGGTCGACGCGCGCCGCCCGCACCCAGGTGGCCCGGGAACGGCGGCAGCGCGCGATCGCCAAGGTGCTGCACCGCAAGATCCGGTCAGCGGTCGACCCGGCGACGGCCGACATCGCGCTGGCCGTGTACGACCTGGAGGAGATCGCCGCCCGCCTCAGCGACCGGGCCGACTACGACCGCCTCACCGACCTCATCGCCGTCGACCTCCTGCCCGAACGCCTCGCCCCCGGCGCCCTCCCCGACCCGCTCCCCCACGCCACAACCGCGTCCGAGGCCGTGACCGCCCTGGCGCCGGCCACACCGACGGCCCTCTCCCCCAACGGCGCGGCCACCTCGTCCGTCGACCACCCCGCTCCGCCAGCGCCGCGCGCAGACCTCACCCCGCCGGCGGCACGCGCCGCTTCCACAGAACCCGCACCTTCGACAGAACACGCACCCACGGCCGAGGGTGCACCCACGGGCGAGCGCGCCCCTTCGACGGAGCGCGTGCCCACGGGCGAGCGTGCGCCGTCGAGTGAGCGCGTGCTCCAGCGGGGCGCGCCCTCCGCGGCGCTGACCGAGGCGAGCGCCGAGTTCCAGGTACTCGCCGCGGTGCGCCGCGAACTGGAGGAGTTGCAGGCCCCCACCGCCGAGCCCCGGCGCCGCACCCGCGCGGCCACCCGCGCCACCCCTCCGGCACCAGCTCACCCCACACCGCAATCGCCACCGCAATCGCCACCGCGATCCCCGTCACCGTCACCGCCGGCGCCGTCGTCGCCGCCCGAGCCCGTCGTTCGCGGGGCCACACCCGCCGCGCGGGAGGAGCCGTCGCTGCGGCGGCGGGTGCACGAGACGCTTGACCGGTTCGCCTCCCCCGACGGCCGGGAGGACCACACGACGCTGGTCGACCTGGTCACGGCCGAACTGCGGCTCGACGACCTGCAACGGATCACCGCGTCGACGTACGTGCAGACCTGGAAGCGCGACGCCCAAACCGGCACCCGCACGCCAATCCCCCAGCAGGCCACCCGCTGACCACCACCCATGATCGTTGTCCCAAAAACCACGCGACACGCCGTGTTCTAGGTGGTTTTTGGGACAACGATCATGGTGGCTCTCGGCGCCGCACCGCCAGGATGTCCAGGCTCTCCTGACGCACGGCCGCAGTCTCGTAGTAGAGACGGTAGTGGCTGAACCGAACAGTCAGAATGCCTACGGTGGCAAGGATCGCATCGCGGCGTAGGTCTCGTTCCCGCTGGCCCGGCGAACCGTGCGACGCCGCGCCGTCGAGTTCGAAGTTCACGCGCTCGGCTTCGGCGTACACGTCGAGGTAGTAGACGCGGCCGCCGACCCGGATCGGAACCTGCCGCTGAAACTCCGGCATCCCCGGGCCGGTGAACACCCGATCGTGGCCCCAGATCTCCAGCTCACTGCGACACCCGACCGCCAGCAGATCCAGGAGCCTCCGCAACTCGGCGCGGTCCGCGAATCTCGGTGCGCCGGCCAGGAGCGCCGCTACCCGCTCGGGTGTGGTGCGCCGGTCGTTGATGGCCCGGATCAACGGCGCCCGCCGCTCGCCGGGCGGCAGCAGCGGCCACGAGTCCACAAGGGACTGCTCGAGTCGGATGACAGGCAGGTCCTGGCGCACGACGACCTGCGGCGGCGCGATGATCAGGTCCTTTCGCCGATGAACGGTAAGCAGCTTCCGCGACCGCAGCCGCACCCCCGCCGGCACGCTGAGATGTACCGGCTCGTCTGGCTCGCTAGGCCGGACGCCCCACACATCCAGGGCCGTGGTGTGGCTCAACGCACCGCGACCGTCCGCGTAACGCACCGCCGCGGCCCGCAGCAGTTCCGGCCCCAACGCGAGGGCCGCGTCGGCATACACACTCGGCAAGACGCGGCGAAGCTCCCCGCCGTCGCAGGCATCCTCCAAGACCCGCGCCGAAGCGACCCGGCATGCCTCGCGGCGGGTGACCACGCCGTGGCCTTCGTCCAGGAGGGTTCGCAGTCGCGGATTCATGGCGCCGACCGTCGCGGACGGCGGGGGCGTCCCGCAACGGCGCAAGATCGACATGTGGATAACCCGGGTGCCTGTGGACAGCCGGACATCGCGTCAACGATCTGCTATGGCGCCCACTTGACCCGGACGTAAGTCAACGCTTACGGTAAGTCTCAGCTTACCGGTGGAGGGTTTGGCGTGGATGGGGCGGAGCAGTTGACGGTGCTCGCTGACGCCACCCGGCGTGGGATCTTCGAGCACCTGCTCCAGCGCGGGCCGCAGGCGGTAGGTGAGGTCGCGGCCGCCTTCCCGGTCAGCCGGCCGGCCGTCTCCCAGCACCTGAAGGCGCTGGTCGACGCGGGGTTGGTCAACTCCGACGCGGCGGGCAGCCGCCGGATCTACGCCGTCGACCCGGCCGGGCTCTCGGCGCTGCACCGCTGGGTCGACGCCCGCTGGCAACACGTCCTCGACAACTTCGCCGCCGCAGCCCGACGAGAAGGAGCCGTCATGTCCAAGGTCACTGCCACGATCCCGCCGGTGCGGAAGACCTGCACGGTCCCGCTCGACCCGGCGGCGGCGTTCGCCCTCTTCACCACCCGGATCGCGGAGTGGTGGCCGGGCAGCCACTCCATCAGCGGCGCCGCCGAGGGCATCGCCGACCTCCGGTTCGAGGGCCGCGTCGGCGGCCGGGTGGTCGAGGTGACCACGGACGGCCAGGAGTACAGCTGGGCGGACGTGGTGGCCTGGAACCCGCCGACCAGGTTCGTCCTCTCCTGGCATCCGAACGTGGACCCGCAGGCCGCGTCCCGCCTGGAGGTGACGTTCCAGCCGGCGGATGGCGGGGGCACCGAGGTGCTGCTCGAACACGGTGCCTGGGAGGAGTTCGGCGACCGCGGCCCTGAGCTGCGAGAGAACTACAACACCGGGTGGGATGCGGTGCTGGCCCGCTACCGAGAGGGCGCCATGACCCCTATGTAGACATGCACACTAGACCCTATGTAGGGTACCGGGTATGGGACATGAAGTGCGGGTCACCACCGCGGTGGCGAGAGTGCTCGCCGCGTTGCTCGAGGATCCGGCCGCCGATCGGTACGGGTTGGATCTGATCGGCGCGACCGGGCTGCCGAGCGGCACGCTGTATCCGATCCTGGTGCGCCTCGAGCGGGCCGGTTGGGTGGCCGCGGCGTGGGAGCGGATCGATCCGGTGGCTGCCGGCCGGCCGGCGCGGCGGTATTACCGACTCACTCCGGACGGCGTCGCCCGCGCCCGGGTGGAGCTGGCCGAGCTACGCGCGCAACTCGGCGGCACGAGCGCGCCGGCCAACGCACGGAAGCCGAGGCCCGCGTGAACGCGACAGCCAACCCGCATGGCGACGCCAACGGCGACAGCCAACACGAGCAAGCCGACGCCGGCATGAGCGCGACAACCAACCCACCCGGCGACAGCCGAGATGGGGAAGCCCAGGCCGACCCGAGCACCACGGCCGCCGCGGACTGGTTGCTGCGGGTGGGTGCTCGGCACTGGCCCGGCGAGCTGCGCGCGCCGCTGCTGCGGGAGTGGCGCGCTGAGCTGGCCACCCTCGCGCGGGACACCGACCTCGGCCCGGTCAGCCGCACCGTGCGGCAGCTGCGGTTCGCGCTGAGCCTCGCCGCGTCGCCGCCGGCGAGGGGTGAGCTGTTGTTCGGGGCCGGCCGGGCGGTCCAGCCGATCCTCATGCTGCTCGCCGTGCCGCTGCTGTGCCAGGCGCTCACCTTCGGCCTGCCCAAACTCGGGGAGATGCTGCTGGAGCGGGGCGCGGCGGCGCCGTGGGCGTACCGGATGGTTTCGATCGCAGGTCTGGTGGTCTCGGCCGTGCTGTTCGGGCTCGCCGGCGGGTGGCTGGGCCGCCGCCTCCCGGTCCGCGGCACCACGCCGGCCACGCCGTCGGTCCCCGCGGCCACGCCGGCCACGCCGTCGGTGCCCGCAGCCACGCCGTCGGTGCCCGCGGCCACACCAACCACGCCGTCGGTGCTTGCGACGGCGCTGATCGCGCCGCTCGTGCTGGCCGCCGGGTTCGCGGTGATCGGCTGGGCGCAGTGGGCCAGCCTGCCCGACGACCCGGGTGACGGCACGGTGGTCACGGTCGCGCCGGTTCCCGTCGCCGCGTCGCTGTGGTGGGGCGTGGCGCTGGCCGCGCTCGCCGCGGCCGTACTCAAGCTGCGCCGATGGCGCTGGCTCGCCGCCGGCGCCGGCGGCCTGCTCCTCTTCGACGTCGCCGGCGTGTTCGCCGGCTGGCACCTGTCCACGGCGGTCGGCGTCCCGCGCGCCGGCGCGCCCTGGTGGTTCTTCCAATCGTTCCAGTACGACCGGCTGACCGGCGACGCCGTCCCGATGGTGGTCGCCCAGACGGTCTGGCCCTTGCTGGTGGCGACCGCATTCGTCGCCCGCTACATCGCGGCTGCACGCCACGCGCCGGAGCCGATCGTGGCACCGGAGGCGGAGGCTCCGCGGCACCAGCGCCTCGGGCTGGGCGTGATCGCGGCCGGGCTGGCGCTGTGGGGGTGCGCGTCGGCGGCGCTCCCCGGGCGGATCGCCGCGGTGGCGGTGGTCGACGAGGTGTTGAGCTGGGAACTGATGCTGTGGGCGCACGAGCTGCGCCAGGCGGCGATCGTGGTGGCCGTACTCGGACTGGTCGTCGCCCTGGCCGGACGGGCCGCGGTGTGGCCGGTGGCGCTGCTGGCCGGCGCGGCCCTGCTGGCGGTCGACGCGGTGGTCGACCGGTCGGACGGAGCCGGGCCGATCGCCCTGAGTGGGGGCGTGGCCATCGTCGCGGCCGCCTGGTGGCTCGGCGGCGCGTCGCCGGCGCGGGCCAGCGGCCGGCGTCACCTCGCCCAGGTGGCGGTGGTGGCGGCGTTCTGCGCGCCGGGGCTGTTCTTCCAGACCGGCTGGCACGGCACGGTGCCGGCCGCGTTCCCGGTGCTGACCGGCGTGGTGGTCGCCACCGCGCTCACCGTCGCGGGCCTGACGGCAGTGGCCGCCCGGCCGCGGCCGGTGCGCCCGGGGACGCGGATCGCCGTAGTGGCCGGGCCGGTGGTGCTGGCGGTCGCGCTGGTCACGGTCGGATTCGGGTACGCGTTCGCGCTGGGCCTGCCGTTCGTCGCGTACTACCTGGCGGTGCTGGCGCCGGACCGGAGCCGGTTCGCGCGGGTGGCGACGCCGGTGGCGGCGGTGCTGCTGGCCGTGCCGGTGGCATACCTCCAACTGATGCCGGCGCAGCTGGTCGGCGGACCGCTGATGGCCGCCGCCGGGTATGGGACGCCGGTCGACGGCCTGCCCATCTTCGCCGGGGTGGTGGCCATGGCGATCCCGCTCGCCGCCCTGTTCGGCCGGCGCGCCCACACCCAAGATCAAGGCGTCCCTCACGTCGCACTAGCTACGTGAGGGACGCCTTGATCTTGGTCAGCCCGTCAGGGCGACGTAGAGCAGCACGACCACGACGGCGACGAACAGCACCACCAAACTGCCGACGAGCAGGGTCTCACCCAGGCCACCGCCGCTACGCTCCTCGTCTGTCCCCGCCACGATTTCTCCTTCCGGAACGGTCTTCGCGCGACAGACCGTAGGCAGGAAGATCGACAACGGACGAGAGCCCATTCCGCACGGCGAAACGTGGTCACGCGCCGTGATCATGGTCTTGACCTGGGGTGGAAACGAGTTAGACGGGCTGCAAGCGCGCCAACACCTGGAGTATCTGCTGCCCCGTCTCGTCGAGCCGGCGGGGCGGCAGCCGGGACGCCGCGCCGATGACGGCCAGTACGCCCGCCACCCGGCCCGCGATCGACACCGGCGCCGCCACCCCGGCGACACCCAGCAGATATTCGCCGTACTGCACGGCGTACCCCCGCTGGCGGCTGGCCTCCACGGCGGCGCGCAACCGGTCCGGTTCGACGATGGTGCGCGTGGTGCGCGGCACCAGGCGCAGCCGCGGCACCACCGCGGCCACCGACTCCGGGGGCAGCCCGAGCAGGGCGGCCTTGGCGAGGACGCCGCTGGCCAGGGCGGAGCGCCGCCCCACCGGCGACGCGAGGGCCAGCGGCCGCCGGCCCTCGCGCTTTCCGGTGATCACGTACGACAGGGCGTCCCAGTCGACCTCGGCGATCAGCACCGTCTCGCCGGTGAGCCGGTGCAGCTCGTCGGCGGCCTGCTGGGTGAGGTGGGTGACCGCCGACGTCTGCGACACCTGGCTGCCCAGCTCCAGCAGGCGGACGCCGAGCAGGTAGGCACCGTCCGGGTCCTGGCGCAGGAAACCGCGCTCGACCAGGGTCGCGGCGATCCGGTGCGCGCTGGCCCGGGGCAGGCCGGCGGCCTCCGCCAGCTCGGACAGCGACAGCCGCGGGTGGGCGGTGCTGAACGCGCTGAGGAGGTCGAGCGCCCGGTCGACCGCGCGCACCCCGCGCCGGCCGGTGTCGTCACCGGAGGTCACCGTCCGCGCAGCTCCCGGTACCGGGACACGAGCGCCGCCGTGGACGGGTCCAGGCCCGGGACGTCGGCGCCCTCGGTGAGCGCCGGCTCGATCCGCTTGGCGAGCACCTTGCCCAGCTCGACGCCCCACTGGTCGAAGCTGTCGATGTTCCAGATCGCGCCCTGGACGAACACCTTGTGCTCGTACAGCGCGATGAGCTGGCCGAGCACCGACGGGCTGAGTGCGGTGGCGAGGATCGTGGTGCTCGGCCGGTTGCCGCGGAACGTGCGGTGCGGCACCTGCGCGGCCGGTACCCCCTCGGCGGCGACCTCGTCGGCGGTCTTGCCGAACGCGAACGCCTGCGCCTGGGCGAACAGGTTCGCCATCAGCAGGTCGTGCTGCGCGGCCAGCTCCGGGCCCAGCTCGGCCACCGGGCGGGCGAACCCGACCAGGTCGGCGGGTACCAGCGCGGTGCCCTGGTGCAGCAGCTGGTAGTACGCGTGCTGCCCGTTGGTGCCGGGCGTGCCCCACACGACCGGGCCGGTCTCCCAGCGCACCGGGTTGCCGTCCCGGTCCACCGACTTGCCGTTGGACTCCATGTCGAGCTGCTGGAGGTAGGCGGTGAAGCGGGACAGGTAGTGGCTGTACGGCAGCACGGCATGCGTCTGCGCGTCGAAGAACTGCCGGTACCAGATGCCGAGCAGGCCGAGCAGCAGCGGCGCGTTGCGCTCCGGCGGCGCGGTGCGGAAGTGCTCGTCGACGAGGTGGAACCCGGCGAGCATCTCGCGGAACGCGTCCGGCCCGATCGCGATCATCAGGGACAGGCCGATGGCGGAGTCGTACGAGTACCGGCCGCCTACCCAGTCCCAGAACTCGAACATGTTCTCGGTGTCGATGCCGAACTCGGCCACCTTCTCCGTGTTGGTGGAGAGGGCGACGAAGTGTTTGGCGACGGCCGCGTCACCCAGGGCCGCCACCAGCCAGGACCGCGCCGAGCTGGCGTTGGTGATGGTCTCGATGGTGGTGAACGTCTTCGACGCGACGATGAACAGCGTGCGCGCCGGGTCGAGGTCGCGCACCGCCTCGTGCAGGTCCGCGCCGTCCACGTTGGACACGAACCGGAAGCTCAGCTCGCGGGCGGTGTACGGGCGCAGCGCCTCGTACGCCATCGCGGGCCCCAGGTCGGAGCCGCCGATGCCGATGTTGACCACGGTGGTGATCCGCTCGCCGGTGGCGCCGAGCCAGGCCCCTTCCCGGACGGCACGGGCGAACCGGTCCATCTTGTCGAGCACGGCGTGCACCATCGGCACCACGTTCTCGCCGTCGACCTCGATCACCGCGTCGCGCGGCGCGCGCAGCGCGGTGTGCAGCACCGCCCGCTGCTCGGTGATGTTGATCTTCTCGCCGCGGAACATCGCGTCGCGCAGCTCGGCCACCCCGCGCGCCGCCGCCAGCTCGCGCAGCAGCGCCAGCGTCTCGTCGGTCACCAGGTGCTTGGCGTAGTCAAGGTGCAGGTCACCGACCTCCACCGCGTACCGCTCGGCCCGTCCCGGGTCGGCCGCGAACAGCTCCCGCAGGTGCGTGTCGCCGAACTCCTCACGGTGCTTCGCCAGCGCCGCCCACTCCGGCGTCTGATCGAGGCGGGTGCTCTCAGCCATTCTGTTCCTGCTCCCGGTGGTCACATCGGATGTCTCAACATCCTCATTCTTACGTGACAGGTCCGCGCGTGGATGTTGGGAAGGGGCCCTTCCTCTGCATAAAACGATAAGAAGGGGCCCTTCCTTGCCGAGGGCCGGGGCTCGCCGCCGTGCGTTAACAGCGCAGGGCGACGTCGGCGGCGCCGGGGAGGTGGGTCACGGCGCGGATCGCGGCGCGTTTCGCCGGGCCCAGCTGGTGGCGGGCCGCCACCCGCGCGTACCGGAGCCGGTGTGCCAGCGGCGGTGGCGGCGCGCCGGCCAGCTCGTACCCGCACGCGCGCAGCCGGTCGCCGAGCACCGCCTCGCACAGCCCCAGCTCCCAGGGCTCCAGGGCGCCCGCCCACCGGCCGACCCGGTCGGCGCCGACCGCGCCGTGGGTGCGGGCGTGCCAGGTCTTGTACCCGGGCACGGCCACGCTGGCCTGCGCCGCCGGGTCGCACATCGCCGGGTCGAACTCCTCACCCAGGTACCCGCAGAGCGCGCGCAGCTCCTTCTCCGGATTGGCGACCAGCGACTCGTACCGCAGCTCGTGGTAGGCGGACGGGCCGAGCACCCGCGCCGCCCAGCGGCCGTGGTCGACGGCCCGCGCCCACGCGGCGACGCCCTGGTAGACGCCGCCGCGGTGCCACGGCATCCGCTTCAGCGAGGCGACGCAGTCGCGCCCGTCCCGGACGATGTGGACGAACTGCGCGTCCGGGAAGAGCCGGGCGAGGACGGCGACGTTGGTCACGTAGGCGGGCCGCTTGTCGCCCCAGCGGGGCTTGCCGAACCGCCGCGCGTACGCCTGGAACACCGCGCCGAGCGCGCTGCCGAGCGTGCCGGGGCCGGCGACGATCGCGGCACGGACCTCGTCGGCGTCGAGCCCGAGGTCGGCGAACCGGGTCTCCGGCCGGTCGACGATCCACCCGGCGAGCGCCCGGCGGCGGTCCGGGGCATCGAGGTCGCCGAACGCGCGGCGGTGCCGGTATGCCTCGAGGACGAACCGCGTCTCCGGCGGGATCGCGAGCCGGGGGTGTGCGTGCAGCATGAGCTGGAGAAGCGTGGTGCCGGACCGGGGGCAGCCACACACGATCACAGGCCGATGAGTGCCCACGAGGGCACTGTGCACCTAATAGACCTATATTGTCCAGAAGGCGCGCGCTATTCCGAGGAAGTCCGGAGCTTCACAACTCCCCCGAGGGACTTGGCGTAACCCCGAGAGACTTGGCGTAACAGAGGCTCAGGTCCCACCGGTCGTACGGCGGGTAGTTGGGAATCCGGGCGAACCCCGCCCGCTCGTACACCGCGATGGCCTCCGGCTGCCGCGGACCGGTCTCCAGCTTCATCCGGGTGCGGCCGAGCCGCACCGCGAGCCGCTCCGCCTCGGTCATCAGCCGGCGGCCGAGGCCGCGGCCGCGCGCGGCCGGCGTCACATACATCCGCTTGAGCTCGCTGTCGCCGCCGTCGAGCGGCTGCACCGCGCAACAACCCACGGCGGTACCGTCGGCGGTGGCCAGCAGGTACCGCGCGGCTTCCCGCACCGTGGGGTGCGCGAAGTCGATCTCCTCCGGGTACCGGCCGTCCAGTTCCGCCCGCAGCGCGGCGATCAGCGGCGACAGCCGCGGATCCGCCGGGTCGACCTCGATGATCTCGTCGGTCACGGCAGCACTCCTTCCAACTGGGTGTCGACGAGGCGGGTCACGACCTCGGCGGGGTACGACTCGGGGGTGGCCACGGCGTGCAGGGCGAGGCCGTCGATGCCCATCGCGAGGCTGCGCGCGCGCAACTCCAGGTCGGACGGTGCGGGCCGGCCCTCCCCCGCGTAGACCTCGCCCAGCAGGCCGGTGAGGCGCCGCACCCACGACTCGTGCCGCACCGTGTGCTGCGCGCGCAGCTCGGGGTCGGTGCGCGCGGCGAGCAGGAAGTGCGCCCACACCGTGGCGTCCAGCGCGCGGTCCGGGTCGAGCGGCAGTCCCTGCTGGACGACGGCCCGCAGCCGGGCCCGGGCGTCCGGCTGCGCGGGCAGCTCGTCGATGCGCGCCGCCATCCGCCGGTGCATGACGTCGCGGGCGTGACTGAGCAGCGCGTTCTTGTCCCGGAAGTAGTGCGCCACCCGTCCGGTCGTGCAGCCGGCGGCCGCGGCCACCGAGCGGAGGGTGAGGCCGTCGAGCCCGCGCTCGCCGACCAGCCGCCATACCGCGCGGGACAGCTCGCCCCGGCGCTGGTCGTGGTCCACCTGTCTCGGCACCGCGCCTCCGTTCCATTACGGACGTTACGTAACGGATGTTATGCCTCTCTGGGCGTGTGGCACACTGTTCGCCGCATCACATGGATCAAGGGGAGGTATCCGATGCAGCGACGCACCATCCTGCGCGGCGTGGCCGCGGGCGCCATCGCCGCGCCGGCCGCGGCGGTTCTCGGCGCGCGCCCGGCACTGGCCGCGACCAGCTACTACGTGGCGACCACCGAGCAGGTCAAGAACAAGGTGCTGGTCTTCGACAAGAACAAGGCCTTCACCGACGCGAACGTGCACTGGAGCTTCAGCCCGGGCGCCGGCGTCTGGGGCAACCTGTCGGACGTGAAGATCCGGTCGACGTCCGCGCAGGGCTGGATCGCGCTCGTGGCGGCGTCCGGCGGCAAGGCGGGCATCGTCGACATCGCCAGCGAGAAGCACACCGAGCTGAACGATCTGAAGTGGAGCGCCACGCCGGGCGGCAACCCGCACGCCATCGAGCGCATCCCGGGCAACGGGTCCGTGGTGGTGGCCAGCTCCGCGGGCTACCTGACCGTGTACGCGCCGAGCAGCGTCAGCAACCTCGCCAGCCTCGCCAAGGTGCAGACCATCAACCTCGCCGGCGCGCACGGGGTGCTCTGGGACCCGACGTACCAGCTGCTGTGGGCGATCGGCAAGGGCACGCTGCGCGGGTACGCGGTGGAGGGGACGTACCGGAGCACCCGGTTGCGGCACTACGGCGCGGCGGTCAGCCTCGGCAGCAGCAACCTCGGGCACGACCTGCAGCCCGACTACAGCAACACGCAGCGGCTGCTGTGCACCGCCACGGACGGCGTGTACGAGATCAGCACGACGGACGGCACGTTCAGCAAGAAGAAGATCTCCAGCGAGACCCGGGTGAAGTCGTACGTGCGGCACTCGTCCGGCGAGGTGCTGTCGGTGCGCGGCGACAACGCCGGCTCCCGTACCTGGGCCAGCCCCACGGTCCGGTTCTCCCAGTCGGCCGACCGCACCCGCTCCGGCGCCGAGTTCTACAAGGCGCGCATCTGGACGCCAGCCTTCCAGTAGCTCCCTCCCCATGATCAAGGCGTCCGTCACGTCGTGAGAACGGCGTGAAGGACGCCTTGATCACGGGAGCGAGGCGGCGATCATGGGAGCGAGGCGGCGTGATTTACATTCACTACTAACTATGCTTTGATCGGGAAAGCGCTTGCCGGAGCCGGCCGCATTGGTCCGGGCACGTTGGCCGGCCCACCGCGCGGCACCGATCGGGCAACGGTGCCGAGGTGGGCCACCGACCCCTCACACCGGGAGAGCCCATGCTCCACAGATGGCGACGAACCACGCTCATCGCCACCACAGCCGCGGCGGCCACCGTCGCCGCGTCCGGCATCATCGTCACCGCCGGGGCGGCACAGGCCGCTGTCGGCTGCCGCGTCGGGTACGCGGTCGGCTCCCAGTGGGCCGGTGGCTTCACCGCGAACGTGACGCTCACCAACGTCGGCGACCCGCTGAGCGGCTGGACGCTGACCTGGTCGTTCCCCGCCGCCGGCCAGGCGGTGACGCAGGCCTGGAACGCCACCGTGACACAGAGCGGCGCGGCGGTACAGGCCACGAACGCCAGCTACAACGGCAGCGTCGCGACCAACGCGAGCGTGTCGTTCGGCTTCAACGGGTCGTGGACCGGGTCCAACCCGGTGCCGACCGCGTTCGCGGTCAACGGTGTCGCGTGCACCGGCGGCACCGTCACGCCTCCCCCGACTTCGTCGGGACCGACCACCCCGCCGCCCACCACCACACCGCCGCCCAGTGGCGGCTGGCCGACGCCGACCGGCCAGGTCGCCGTCAACGGCACCATCCAGGTACCGGCCAGCGGCCTCGACGGCGGCATGCGGCGGTACTGCTGCATCGGCGACGGCAGCCAGGAGGAGAGCCAGGACCCGATGTTCCAGCTCGCCGCCGGCGCGACGCTGTCCAACGTCATCATCGGCGCGCCCGCCGGTGACGGCGTGCACTGCTCCGGCCCCTGCACCCTGCGCAACGTGTGGTGGGAGGACGTGGGCGAGGACGCCGCGACGTTCCGGGGCAGCGGGTCACCGCAGTTCCTGGTCGACGGTGGCGGCGCCCGGTCGGCCAGTGACAAGGTCTTCCAGCACAACGGGCCCGGCACGCTGACCATCCAGGGCTTCCAGGCCACGAACTTCGGCACGTTCTACCGGTCGTGCGGCAACTGCTCGACCCAGACGCAGCGGAACGTGGTCATCCGGAACGTCACCCTGACCCGACCGGGCAACACGGTGGCCGGCATCAACACCAACTACGGCGACACGGCCCGGTTCAGCGGGGTCACGATCGTCAACGACGCGGGCCGCGCCATGGTGATCTGTCGCAAGTACCAGGGCAACAACAGCGGCGACGAGCCCACCCAGGTAGGCACCGGCGCCGACGGCACCAACTGCATCTACTCCTCCTCCGACATCCTCTACCGCTAACCCCTTCCATGATCAGGGGCACCGCCATCCCCCCGCCGATCAAGGGCTTGGGCACATGGTTTGATCTCCGATCCGTGTGCCTTTGTCCTTGATCGGCACGACCTCCCTTGATCGACGCGCTAACCTGCCGAAGAGAGTACGGTCGGTATGGTCGTCGACAGATGTGTGCTCCGCCTTGCTACTCTGACGCGGTTGCGGCGATCGTGCATGTTCTGGATATCCAACCATGGCGGGCGGAGCGTAATACGTGGACGTCGAACTCAGCTCAGATGGATACACCACCAGAGATGACACCATATCCCTTGCGAGTTGGCTCCGCCGCGAACGCGCGCTACAGGGCCGCGTTCGAATGGTCCGACAGCCGCCAAGTAATACTGAGCTCGGAAGTGCATTCGAACTAATATCGGTCGCGATCGGGTCAGGTGGATTGGCCACTGTACTCGCAGGTAGCCTCAGCACCTGGCTCCAAAACCGTACCAAGGTTCGTATACGCATCTCCAGTAATGGTCAAGTCACGGAGATAGATGCTAACAACATCCAGAACGCCGCGGATCTGATTCAACGACTGATGGGCATATCTGATGAGCCTACCAGTCAATGACTACTCCGACTCGCGGGCGATATTGGTTGCGGCATCAGAGTACGAGGACGAATCCTTCTTGCACGTACCGGCCGCCAAAAACAGCCTCGACCGGCTGAATTCGATACTCGCACATCCATCGTTTTGCGGCTGGCCTGAAGAGCGCATCGAAGTGCTACTGAATCCGGCCGATCCTTCTAAGCTGGCGCAGCGCCTGCGAAGGATAGCGGAAGAGACCGCAGGGACGCTGTTTGTCTATTTCGTGGGCCATGGTGTCCTGACGGAAACAGGTGAGCTCTGTCTTGTACTACGAGACACTGAAGCTAGTGACCCAGATTTGACTGGCTTGGAGTTTAAACGCGTGCGACAGGCCCTCATCAACAGCCCAGCTCAAACGAAGATCGTCATTCTTGACTGCTGCTATTCCGGCCGCGTCGTGCATGGGTTGTCGGGAGTGAACGAATCGGCGCTGGCCGACGCCAGCGAGATCACCGGCACTTGCACGCTGACCGCCGCAGACCAGATGGCTCACGTTCCTGAGATGCAGCGGGAAGGCGTCTGCACATCCTTCACAAACTCACTTATTGAGGTGATCCAGGACGGACTCCCCAATGGCCTTCCCACGCTCACTCTTGGGGTCCTCTATCAAGAGGTAAAAAAAGCGTCTGCGAGCGTTGGACCTGCCAACCCCCAACCAGCGAGGCACGGACACGGTTCACCTCTACCCATTCTCATGGAACGCTTCCTATGGTGTCCGTGACACGGCCAAGCCTTTAGCGAACTTTGCCCTGACGATGTCAGAGGATGAAGTCGTACAGCTCCACGGCGTGGAACTAGGAAATCAACTGGCACTGATGCTGATGCAGAGCCCCAAGCATCGCTTATGTGATCGCAATCTCCAAGAGATCCGTGATTCCCCTGGCTTCTACCGACTTGTTTTGGACGGTGCTGCCGGCAAGTCCGAAACTATGTATGTTGGGGGGACTGAGCGGTCCTTGAGGGACCGGCTGTACAGGCATCATCGAAAGCTTAGAGGTCGCCGTGGGATCGATCCGCAGCTGATTTTATTCTCCCGACTTTATGTAAGTGACGAACTGACCTCTTTTGGCTCGAAGTTCATCATCGCCACACCATTTATTCGTAGCCTTGATCCGAATGGAATCGAAACGGCTTTGGCAACATGGATCCGGGTCGCAGTCGAGACAGCGCTCGGGTGAGCAGCAACCACTTCGATGTGCAATACCCAATCAATCTAGCATATCGCCTCGAGTGGGCCTCGTTGAACCCGATGGCAATCACGGAGGCGCTTGACAGTGCGCGGCAACAGTTACCTTATGTCTTTAGGGGTGGATGGAATGATCCAAGTCTCATGTCGACATTATTTGCGCCACAGAAACGATCGCTGACCGCCCACCAATTCTTTTCGGACATCTCAGGGTCGACCGACGACCGGTGGCAGATTACCGTCTTTCCTGGCTATGTGACGATGTACCGTGGGCCGGTTACATATCCAAGCGCCTGGCAATATTATCGCGGCGGTGTGGTGGTGGAGCAACGGCCTGAGTTCTTGACTCGGCAATACGATCCTCCGGCGACTTTCCGCGACGTCGAACCCCGGAGGCCGCGATGATCCAGAAGGCGCCGCGCGCCTTCATCTCCAGTAGACCTCTGTCAAATGCTCCAGTTCGTGGCCTTCTCGTACTGCGGGCGACCCCTGGCGCGCTAGGTCTGGATCGTTAGCCCTGCGAGGTGGACTGCAGGTCGACCAGTTCCTATGCCCTGGCCGGTGCCGGGAACAGCCAGCCAATGATCGTCACAACGCCGCGAAGTAGTCACGGAGGAGGGTGATCTTGCCGTCGCGTACCCGGAAGATCTGCACCAGCGCCATGCCGGAGCCGTCCTCGAAGCCCGCGTCGATCTCGGCGATGAACACGTCCGGATCGGCCGTGGTGTGCAGGACGTACCCGGTCTTCGCCAGGTCGACCGTCCGGGTGTCCGCCGGCCGCTGGTAGTACGTCGCCATGCCGGCGCGGATCTCGTCGCGACCCACGAGCCGACGCGGGAAGGCCCCGTCGGGCGGTTCGAGCGGCGCCTCGTAGACGCCGTCCGGCGCGAACAGGTCGGCGAGCATCTCGGCGTTCCGGGTCATGCCCGCGTAGATGTACCGCTCGAAAATCTCCTGTGAGCCCACGGTAACGAAGGCTAACCCGCCCCCATGATCAAGGCGTCCCTCAAGTAGCTCTAACGACATGAAGGACGCCTTGATCATGGGGGTGACGGCTGTGGTGGAATCGACGGCGTGGAGGACCGCTTCGAGTTGACCGTCAACGGCGAGCCGCGCGCCGTCACCGCGTCGCCCGACACCACGTTGCTGGACGTGCTGCGCAACCGGCTCGGCCTGGTCGGCAGCCGGTTCGGGTGCGGGCAGGGGCTGTGCGGGGCCTGCTTCGTGCTGGTCGACGGCACCGCCGTACCCTCCTGCGACGTGCCAATGTGGTCGGCGGCCGACCGCGACGTCACCACCGTCGAAGGGCTCGCCGAGGACGGTGCGCTCCACCCGGTGCAGGAGGCGTTCCTGGCCGAGCAGGCGGCACAGTGCGGCTACTGCGTCTCCGGCATGCTGATCAGCGCCGCCGCCCTGCTGGCCCGCGACCCGCACCCGGACGAGGCGGCGGTGGCCGCAGCCCTCGACCGCAACCTCTGCCGCTGCGGCGCCCACCCGCGCATGGTCCGCGCCGTGCTGGCGGCCGCGCGGTTAGCAGGGGACCCTTCCTATGCGAAAAACGATGGGAAGGGGCCCTTCCTTGCGTAGGGTGCGGGTGGCGGCGGATGGGGTCGTCACGGTTCGGCTCGGGAAGGTGGAGCTCGGGCAGGGCATTCTCACCGCGCTCGCGCAGATCGCCGCGGACGAGCTCGACGTCGACCTGGCCCAGCTGCGGGTGTTGCCGGCGACCACGGTGGACGGTCCGGACGAGGGGCTGACCGCCGGCAGCCGGTCGGTGGCCGCGGCCGGCGCGGCGCTGCGCGACGAGTGCGCCCAGCTGCGCGCGCTGTTCGTCGCGCACGCGATCGCGACCCGGGGGCTCGACCCCGCGACGGTCACCGTCCACGGTGGCGTTGTCGCGGACGCCGCCGGCCGGGCCGCCAGCTACGGCGAGCTGGCCGGCGAGGTCGATCTGGAGCGGGCGACGGCGGCGCAGCCGAAGCGGGCCAGCGAGCTACGCGTGGTGGGCACCAGCGTGCCGCGGCTGGACCTGCCGGACAAGGTGACCGGCCGGCCGCGCTTCATCCACGATGTCGCCTTGCCCGGGCTGCGGCACGGGCGGGTGGTCCGGCCGCCGTCGCCGGGCGCCACGCTCGTCGATGTCGAGGGGGTTCCCGACAACGCCGTGGTGGTCCGGGACCGCAGCTTCCTCGGCGTGGTGGCGGAGTCCGAAGAGGACGCCGTCCGGGCGGCCGCCACCCTGGCGGAGACGGCCCGCTGGGCCGAGCGGGACACGCTGCCCGACGAGGACGACCTGCCGGCGTACCTCCGGAGTGGACCGGTCGAGACCACGGTGGTGGCTGAGGCGACCGGCCCGGCGCCGGCCGCCGCGCGGCGGGTCACCGCCCGCTACAGCCGGCCGTTCCTCGCCCACGCGTCGATCGCGCCGAGCTGTGGGATCGCGCGTTGGGACGGCGACGCGGTCGAGGTCTGGAGCCACACCCAAGGGGTACACCCGTTGCGGCGGGCCGTCGCCCAGGCGCTCCACCTGGATGCCGCCCGGGTCACGGTGTCGCATGTGGAGAGTGCGGGCTGTTACGGCCACAACGGTGCCGACGACGCGGCGTTCGACGCGGTGCTGCTGGCCCGGGCGGTGCCGGGCCGGCCGGTACGGGTGCTGTGGAGCCGCCGGGACGAGTTGGCCTGGGCGCCGTTCGGCTCGGCGATGGCGATCGACGTGGCGGCCGGCCTGGACGCGGCCGGCAACGTGGTGGACTGGTCGTTCGACGTGTGGAGCCAGGGGCACGTCGCGCGTCCCGGGTACGCCGGCACGCCCGGGTTCCTCGCGCTGGCACACCTGTCCGGCGACGCCGAGCCGCTCCCCGCCGCCGACCCGCCGCTGCCCGACGGCGGCAGCGCGCGCAACGCCGTACCCGGTTATGCCTTTCCGCGGCGGCGGGTGGTCGCGCACCGGGCGTTGCGGACGGCGCTGCGGTCGTCGTCGCTGCGCTCGCTGGGCGCGTTCGCCAACGTGTTCGCGATCGAGTCCTTCATGGACGAGCTGGCGGCCGCCGCCGGCCGGGACCCGGTGGAGTTCCGCCTGGCGCACCTCACCGATCCCCGCGCCCGCGCGGTCATCGAGGCGGCGGCCGCGCGCACCCCGCGCCAGCCGGCGGAGAACGCCGGCTTCGGGCTCGGCTACGCCCGCTACAAGAACAGCGGCGGGTACTGCGCGGTGGTGGCCGAGGTCGAGGCGACGCACGAGATCCGGGTGCGCCGGCTGACCGCCGCCGTCGACGTGGGCCGGGTGGTCAACCCGGACGGCCTGCGCAACCAGATCGAGGGCGGCGCGGTGCAGGCGACGAGCTGGACGCTGAAGGAGCGGGTGCGCTTCGACCGGCGGCGGGTGACCAGTGTGGACTGGGAGGCGTACCCGATCCTGCGGTTCACCGAGGCGCCCGCGGTCGACGTCGTGCTGCTGGACCGGCCGGACGAGCCGTCGCTGGGCGCCGGCGAGGCCGCCCAGGGCCCGACGGCGGCGGCCATCGCGAACGCCGTGGCCGACGCCCTCGGCGTGCGCGTCCGCGACCTCCCGCTGACCCCCGAACGCGTCATCGCCGCCATCTCCTCCCCATGATCAGGGCGTCCCTCACGTCGTTAGAGCTACTTGAGGGACGCCCTGATCATGGGGAGGACAGGCCGTCGTCGACGTCGGACGGCTCGGGCTTGAGGTCCAGGCCGGCGAGGGCGGCCTGCTGGGCGAGCAGGACGGCGAAGTCCTCCGCCGCCCGGCCGGCGCCGATCGTGCCCTGGATGAGCTGCTGGGTCAGCGCCGCCACCGGCATCGGCACGCCGAGCTCCGCCGCCGCGCTCAGCCCGAGGTCGAAATCCTTGCGCAGCAACACCGGCGTGAACGTCGGCGTGTAGTCGAGCGCGACGAAGGCCGGCGTCTTGTACCGGCTGAACGCCGATCCCAGCACGCTGTTGTTGAGGAAGTCGAGGAACGCGGCCCGGGACACGCCGCCCTTCTCGGCGAGCACGGTCGCCTCCGCGAGCGCCTGGGTGACCACGCCGAGGACCAGGTTGTGGCAAAGCTTCACCAGGCGGGCCTCCTCCCCCGCGCCGACGTACGTCGTGGCCTGTCCGATGTGGTCGAGCAGCGGCGCGACCCGCTGGTACACGTCCCGGGGCCCGGAGACCACGACGCCGAGCCGCCCGGCGGCGACCACCCTGCCGTTGCCGCTGACCGGCGCGGCGAGGAACGCCACCCCGCGGTCGGCGGCGGCGCCGCGCAGCGCCGCCGACGCGGCCGCGGACACCGTGGAACAGTCCACCACGACGGCCGGCGCAGCGTCGGCGCGCGCGAACAGTCCGGTGAGGACCGCGGCCAGGTCGCTGTCGCCGGCGACCGTCGTGAAGACGACGTCGCGGTCGGCCAGGTCGGCGACCCGGTCGGCGACCCGGGCGCCGTCGGCGGTCAGCGCCTCGGCCTTGGCCCGGGTGCGGTTCCACACCGTGACGTCGACGCCCGCCCGGGCCAGGCGCCGGGCCATGGCGGCGCCCATCCGGCCCGCGCCGATCCAGCCAACGGTGTCCATACCCACCTCCACTTGGGCGGGCGTCACAATCGATTGCATCCACCAGCGTGTGACCTATGCCATGACCTGTCAAGGGCCCCCAGCGTGCCAGCTATCCCATGATCAAGGCGTCCCTCACGTCGCTAGAACAGCATGAGGGACGCCTTGATCATGGGGGAACTGTCATCGCACGCGCGCCATTTGGTGGGGGTGCGCTGCAACCGATTGCCGCTATCATGCTCGTGTGCGGAGCGGTCACTCCCTCATGATCAAGGCGTCCCTCGTACTGCCTGGGGGGCGCCCTGATCCTGTCGGGGCCGTGCGGTGACCGACCGGCAGCCGACCCTGCAGGACGTGGCGGACCGCGCCGGCGTGCACCGCGCCACCGCGTCCCGGGCGCTCAACCCCAGCACCCGCCACCTCGTCAACGGCGCCACCGCCGAGCGGGTCGCCCGCGCCGCGCAACGGCTCGGCTACCGGCCGAACGCGATCGCGCGCAGCCTCAAGACCGCCCGCTCCGCCAGCGTCGGCCTGCTCATCCCGGACCTGACCAACCCGCTGTTCCCGCCGATCGCGCGCGGTGTCGAAGACGTGCTGCGCGGCGCCGGATACGGCGCCTGGATCGCCAACACCGACAACGATCCGGAGCGCGAGGCCGCCGCCGTCGAGGCCATGCTGGGCCGCACCGTCGACGGCTTCGTCGTCGCGACGGCGCGGCTCGACCATCCGCTGCTCGACCAGCTGCTCGACGCCGGCAGCCCGCTGGTCCTGGTGAACCGCCGCACCGCCCGCTCCGACGTCTGCTCGGTCACCCCCGACGAGGCCGCCGGCGTCGCGCTCGCCGTGCGGCACCTGGTGGAGCTCGGCCACCGCGACATCGTCCACCTCGCCGGCCCGCAGGACGTGTCCACCGGCGTGAACCGGCTGCGGGCGTACCGGCAGGCGATGCGCGACCACGGGCGGCCCGAACGGGCCGTCGTCTGCGACGGATTCACCGAGGCGGCCGGCGCGGCCGCCGTCCGCCACCTGCTGGACCAGCGGGTACCGTGCACGGCCGTGCTCGCCGGCAACGACCTGCTCGCCCTGGGCTGCTACGACGCGCTCGCCGAGCGCGGCCTGCGCTGCCCGGACGACGTCAGCGTGGTCGGCTTCAACGACATGCCGTTCGTCGACAAGCTGGCCCCGCCGCTGACCACGGTGCGCATCCCGCACTACGACCTGGGCGCCGAGGCGGCCCGCCTGCTGCTGGAGGAGCTGGGCCAGCCCGGCCGCCACCCGCGCTCGGTGCTGCTGCCCCTGAGCCTCGTCACCCGCACCTCCACCGCCCCACCCCCATGATCAGGACGTCCCTCATGCTGCTCTAGCTACTTGAGGGACGCCCTGATCATGGGAGGGTGAGGATCACCGGGCCGTCGGCGGTGATGGCGATGGTGTGCTCGGCGTGCGACGCGCGGCTGCCGTCCACGGTGGCCACCGCCCAGCCGTCGGGCAGCACCCGGGTGCGGTCCTTGCCGCCCTCGCACAGCTGCGGCTCGATCGCGATCACCAGGCCCTCGCGGAGCGCCAGGCCGCGCCCGGCCCGCCCGGTGTTCGGCACGTGCGGATCCTCGTGCATCGCCGTGCCGACGCCGTGCCCGCCGTACCCGCTGGGGATGCCGTAGCCGGCGGCCCGGCTGACCGACTCGATGGCGTGCCCGATGTCGCCCATCCGGCCGCCGGGCACGGCGGCCGCGATGCCCGCGGCCAGGGCCGCCGCGGCGGTGTCGGCCAGCCGGCGGCCGGCGGCATCGACCGCGCCGACCGGGACGGTGATCGCCGCGTCGCCGTGGTAGCCGTCGACGTGCGCGCCGCAGTCGATGGAGAGCAGGTCGCCGTCGCGCAGCACGCGCCGGTCCGGGATGCCGTGCACGACGACGTCGTTGACGGACAGGCAGAGCACCCCCGGGTACGGCGTGCGCGCCCACGACGGCAGGTAGTGCAGGAAGGACGGCTTCGCGCCGCGGGCCGCGATCGCGCCGGCGGCCAGCGCGTCCAGCTCGTCGAGGCGGACGCCGGGCCGCGCCGCCGACGCCACGAGGGCCAGGGTCTCGGCGACCACCCGGCCGGCCGCGCGCAGGGTCTCGATCTCGGTCTTGGTCCGCAACACCACCATGGCGAAGATTCTAATACCAGGATTAGTATCTGTGCCATGGTGCGGAACCCGCTCACCGTCGAGGAGCGCGCCCGCGGGCTCGCGCTCGGCCAGGCCCTGCAACGGGCGCGCGGCCGGCGCAGCGCCGCCGAGGTCGCCGCGCTCGCCGGCATCTCCCTCGACACGCTGCGCAAGATCGAGCGGGGCGCGATCGCGACGCCCACCTTCTTCACGGTGGCCGCACTGGCCCGGGTGCTCGCCGTCGACCTCGACACGCTGGCCGCCCTCGGCACCCACGACCAGCGACTCGCCTCATGATCAAGGCGTCCCGCACGTCGCTCTAACAACGTGCGGGACGCCTTGATCGTGGCGAGGAAAGGAGCATCGTTATGACCCGGGCGGAGGCGCTCGCGTACTGCCTGGCGAAGCCCGGCGCGTGGCAGGACGAGCCGTGGGAGGGCGACGTGGTCACGAAGGTCGGGCCGAAGATCTTCGCGTTCTTCGGTTCCGGCGCCGACCAGACGGTCGGCCTCAAGTGCGGCCCGAACCGGGACGTGGCGAACGAGTGGCTCGACCGCTACCCCGACGACGCGTCCGTGATGGCCTACATCGGCCGGTCCGGCTGGAACACGCTCCGTCTCGGCGGCGCCATCCCCGACGACGAGCTGGTCGAGGCGATCGACGCCTCCTACGACGCCGTCGTCAGCAAGCTCCCCAAGAAGGACCGCCCATGATCAGGGCGTCCGTCAAGTAGTGATCACTACTTGACGGACGCCCTGATCATGACGGGGTTCCGTTCCGCAGCTGCGGGAGCAACTGCGCGGTGAGCAATGTGGACAGCGCGCTGGTGTCGCCGCCGCCGTCCGTGCGCACCACCACCGGCTTCGGGGCCTTCCCCGCCAGGGTGGCGCCCACTTCGAGGCGGCGCAGCGCCAGCTCGTACTGAAGCACGGCACGGTTGTCCCGGTACGCCTGCGCGAGCCGGCGCTGCGCGCGGGCCTCGTTCTCGGCGGCGATCAAGCCGCTGCGGCCCCGGGTCTCGATCTCGAAACGCACCCGCTGCGCGTTGGTCTCCTGCTCCTCCAGCAGCTGCGCGACCTGCTCACGGGCCTTGTTCAGCGCGGCCTTGACCTCGACGATGCGCGCGTCGCGCACCTTCTTGGCGCGCTCGATGTCCATCAGCAGGCTGTCGATGCGGCGCTTGCGGGTCAGGCCCCACTCCTGCTCGTAGGCGGCGCTCTCCTTGGCGACCCGCTCGCGGGTGGCGAGGTGGTGCTGGTACTGCGCGGGCAGCTGCACGTCGGGGATGTTGCACCCGGTGATCCGCACCCCGTACCGGTCGAGCTGGCGGTTGAGCAACTCCTGCATGTCGGCGACGTCGGAGCCGCGCAGGTCGTACGCCCGCTCGGTCTGCACCAGGCGGGCGCGCTGCCGGATGGCGTCCTGCACGGCGCTGGACAGCACGAGGTCGAAGTTGCTGGCGCCGATGGTGCGCACGAACCGCACCGCGTCGGTGATGCGCAGCTTCAGGAAGAACTCGATGGCCCGCAGCGGCACGTTCTCCCGGGTGGGGCAGGCGACCACCGGTGCCGAGTACGGGATCTCGGTGGCCACGTCGACCACGAAGTCCACTCTGGACCACGGGTGCCACAGGTAGTGCCGGCCGGCCTCCAGGGTGCGCTCGACCGCGCCGTACCGGGTCAGGATGCCGTTGGTGCCCTGCTCGATCTCCACGATGGACGATCGCCACCACCACAGCGCGCCGGCCAGCAGCAGCACGACACCGGCGACGTAGCCGAGCACGGCGATCGCCCCGTACGCGAAGCCGGCCAGCCCGCCGTCGCCGCGGATGCTCGCCAGCACGCCGGTCAGCAGCGCCAGCAGGCCCAGCCACAGCGGTATCATCCAGCCGAGCTTGCGCCGGTGTCGCGGGATGATGACCGGGACCAGCGTGCCGGCCTCACCGCCGCGCAGCAGCCGCGCGATGTCGCTCCACTGCGCCATCGCTTCCGAGATGACCGACCGCCGGCCGCCGCGCACCGTGCTCACTGGACACCCTCCTGGATAACCTTGATCTCCGGCTCGCGCTCGGCGATCCGGCGGGCGACCTCCGTCAGCCGCTCCCGCATCGTGGCCATGTCGGCGTCGCTGAACAGCTCCGCGCCGCGCTCGCCGATCAGCTGGCGGGCGAGTTGGAGGAAGTCGACGTCGGCCGCGCCGCCCACGTGCACCAGTTGCGGCAGGTGGTCGGCCACCTCCTCGAGGGTGTCCAGCACCTCGCGCTGGTACCGGTACTCCAGGATCTCCGGCGCCTCCGCGGCGCTGACCGCGCGGATGTCCAGGGCCTGCGCCTCCAGCAGCGCCGCGTTCGCGCGGGCCTCCGACTCGGCCGAGACATACCGCTGGCGGGCCATCGCCTCGGCCCGGTTGGTCTCCCGCTCGACGGCGGTGTCCATCTGGGCCTGGTACTGCGCGATCTCCGCGTGGATCGCGGTCAGCGTCTCGTGCAGGCCGGCCAGCTCCTTGGTCAGGTCGCCCTCGTCCTGCTCCTTGCGCAGCTGCAACGTGTACTCGTGGGTGTACGCCTCCTTGGCCACCCGCACCATCTCCGGGGCGGCCAGGTCCATCCGGTAGCGCCGATCGGACGGCTCCGCGTGCGTGATGTTCGCGTTGGTGAGCTCGACGGCCGGCTGGAACTGCTGGTTGAGCTGGTCCAGCAGCCGGCCGGTGTCCTCGCCGACCATGTTGTAGATGCCGGCGGCCTCCTGCTCGTAGATGAGGCTGCGGATGGTCTCGCTGATCGCGTTGCCGAGCTTCTCCTCGAAGCCGCGCACCGCGCCGAGCGTGTAGACGAACTCGACCGGGTCGCTGATCCGGAACTGGATGAACAGGTCGATCGACGCCTTCACGCCGCCCTTGGTGGGCGCCTCGCGCACCGGCGCGTTGAACGGATACTCCCGGGTGGTGTTGATGATGTAGGAGACCCGCTTCCACGGGTTCAGCAGGATGACCCGGCCCGGGCCGACCACCTGCTCCAGCTTGCCGAACCGGGTGATCAGCGCCTGGCAGCCGTCGGGCACCATCACCATGCCCTGCTTCCACCACACGAACCCGACCGCCAGCAGCGCGAGCACCCAGTAGTGCACGCCGAACAGGGGGTGGGTGAGCGGGTTCGACGCGGTGGCCGCGACCACCGCGGTGCCGATCGCGCCGACCACCAGCAACAGCGACACCGGCAGCATGGTCACGAGCGACCGGCCGCGCGGGATCACCATCGGGCAGATCACGTGTACCTGCGTGCCGTCCTCGCGCCGCTGCTCGCTGCGGCCGAGCACCTCGCCGGCCTCGTCCAGCGGCACCGACCGCTGCTCCGTGATCGTGTCGACGCTGCCGCCGAGGTCGCGCGCCGCCGGGAAGTCGGCCGGGTCGACACCCTCCTGCTGGGCCGCGCCCCGCTGCTGGACCGCGCCCTGGACCGCCCCGGCCACCGCACTGGCGGCCTGCTGGACCCCGTCGGGCAGCTGCTCGTAGCCCATCCGTCGGCGCAACTCGCCGACCGCCGCCGCGCCGGGATCGGCCCCTTCGGCCGCGGCGCGCACCACTCTCCGTACCCCATCCACGCGCCACACCCTAATGCGCCTGGTCAAGCTGATGATCACGGCACCCGATTCGCAATACTATTAAGTCTATGGGTTATGTATGGACGCTCGGGTCGCGCCGCCGCTACGGTTCCGGCATGGATCGAAGTTGGCCCACCTCCGCAGTCGCCTCCGCCCCCGCCGCCCGCCGCGGGCTGCTCGCCGGCACGGTCGCCGTCGCGGCGCTGACCGCCTTGCCCGGGACCGCTTCCGCGGCCTCCACTGTGGATGCCGCAGTCGAGTGGTACGACGTGACCGCCGCCGCCATCGCGTCCGGCACCCGCCCGCAGGTCGCCAGCAGCCGCGCCTGGGCCATCGCCTGGCTCGCCGCCGCCCGGGCACTGCGCGCCGCTCCCCCGTCCGCCGGCGACTTCGGCGACGCCGCGCTCGCGTCGGCGGTACACGAGGCTCTTGGCACCCTGCTCCCCGACTCCGCCGCCGCGCTCGACGCGGCCCTCGCCACCGCGCTGGCGCGGATCCCCGCCGGCGGCGCCAAGGAGCGCGGCGTGGCCGCCGGCCGGCACGCCGCCCGGGCGCTGATCGCGGACCGCACCGGCGACGGGCTGGACGCGGCGTCGGTGAACCCGGCGTTCCCGACGCCGGCGCCGGCGCCCGGTATCTGGCAGCCGGCGCCGCCGGCCCACACGCCCGGCCAGCAGGCCGGCACGCGGTTCGCGAGGCCGTTCCTGCTGGCCCGGGCCGACCAGTACCGGCCAGGACCGCCGCCCGCGCTCGGCTCCGCCCGGTACGCGGCCGACCTGGCCGAGGTCCGGGCATACGGCGCGGTCGACAGCACGGTACGCACCCAGGAGCAGCTGGACACCGCCCTGTTCTGGTACGGCTCGTCGCTGACCCTCTACACCGGAATCCTGCGCGCCGCGCTCACCCAGTCACGGCAGCCGCTGGCCTGGCGGGCTCGGTTGGTGGCCCTCTTCCACGTGTCCTTGGTGGACACCCAGATCGCCACGTCCGACACCAAGTACGCCTACCTGCGCTGGCGCCCGGTGACGGCGATCCGGGCCACCGACGACCCACTGTGGACGCCGGTGCACGTCACGCCCGCCCACCCCGACTACCCCAGCGGGCACGCCACCTACTCCGGCGCCGCCGAGCAGGTGCTGACCGGATTGGTGGGACCGCGGGCCCGCGCGCCGTACACGATCGACAGCCCGAGCCAGCCGGGCGCCACCCGGACGTACGCCACGTGGCGCGGGCCCACCGACGAGAACATCGACGCCCGGGTCTGGTCCGGCATCCACACCCGCACCGCCGACGTGGTCGGCGCCCAGCTGGGCCGCGCCGTGGCCGCCCACACGCTCCGCCACGCCCATCACCTATTCCCCTAACCCTCCCATGATCAAGGCGTGCCGCCCCCGGCGAAAAAAAACAGTGGGGGCCCCGGTTAAATTGGGGGGGCCCGGCCTCCCCCACACCCCCCCCTTTACCGGGCGACCCACCCGTCGCAATAACGAGGTGCGGCACGCCTTGATCATGGGGGCGCGCAGGCCGCGGCGGGCGGGGGCGGCGCTGCGCCACGCTCGCCGAGGGCGTCCTGGAGATCTTGACGCCGTAGCGTCGCTATGACGACGCTGCGGCGTCAAGATTCACGACGGTGGCCGGTACGGCCGCGAAAGCCCACGAGGGCGCGTGAGCGCGACGAACGCGCGAGTGCGCGGTGGCGCGACGAGCTCACGAGTGCGCGGTGGGCGCGGTGGGCACGACGAACGCGCGAGTGCGCGCCACGCCCTGTGTCCCGTCGATCAAGGCCCTATCGTGCCAGATATCCGTCGATCGAGGCCCTATCGTCGCGAGTTGATCGCCAAACCGCGACGATGCGCCCTCGATCGCGCCAGAAGTGCCGCGGTGGGTCCAGGAACGACGGGACACGGGTACGCCTGCCGGGCACGATCGACACACCGTCGTGGAAGTGGGGTATCCGCCACGGGCGCATCGACACGGCGGCTGTCGCGCGGTTGAGTCGATCTTGCACCGGCTCCCGATGGCACCTTGATCATTTACCCGAAATCAGACCCGAAATCAGTGCTTCGCGCGGCGTGTCATACCGATTTCGGGCAAATGATCAAGGCACAGCGCGCGCAGGCGGCACCAAGGGGGTGGGAGGCACTGGCGCCGGCTGGCCACGGGCGAGGGCTCGGCGCGGGATGGCAAAGGGGCACTCCCGCGGAGGTGAGCCGCGGTGGCCAGGTCTGCGAGGGACGACGGTGTCCGTCGAGAGCCTCAGCCCGCGGACGATGGGGGCGGAGGCTGGTGGCATGCTCACTCAGATGGAGCGTGCCGCGTCTTTGTGCAGTCAGGCGGCCAGCGCGTGGCGCGCGGGACCGCGGTGCGGGGCAATGGTGCGGCCGTCCGGCAGCAGCTCACCGGTGTCTTCGAAGACGATGACGCCGTTGCAGAGCAGGCTCCACCCCTGCTCCGGGAAAGACGCGACACAGCGTGCCGCTTCCCGGTCAGTGGCTTCGGCTGAGGGACAGGTCGGTTGGTGCGAACACATCGGGTTCTCCGGACTGTGGGGGTGCTGTGTCACGGTTCACATGACCAGTGACGCACGCTACCAAGCTGAACGACACTCCTACGAGCGAGTAATGCCCCTCTCACGGAAGAATCCTCCCTTCGGATGAGTCGATTCAATCCGGTTGGCGTGGAAACGCTCCCATCCGAGTCTAGCCTCGTGACAGGGCGTCCGCTGTCCTGTTACCGACCGCTGATGGCGCGTGCTCGGCTGGAGTGGCGGATCGACGACGGCGGCGATCCAGCCCAGCTTCTCGAAGACTTCCTCGCCGCCAACGGACTCCCGGTGCGAGACATCGGGGGTATCGGTGGCGCCCACCCGACCGGCGAGCTCTGCGGGGCGTCCGTCTTCGTGTCGGCCGCGGCCGGCGCCCGGATGATCGGCGGACCCATCGGTGCGGCGAGCCCCGCGCCCGCGGTACCCGATGTCGTCGCGGTGGTCCACGCGCACGGAGCGCAAGCGGCGCCGCGGACCGCACGGCCGTGGCACCTGGGAGCGTGGCGCGAGAGCTGGACGCCCGCGGCGCACGCCGACGCCGTGCGGCGGGTGCGCGCCGCCATCGCGCGCGGCGACGTTTACCAGGTCAACCTCGTCGGGCATGCCAGCGCGCCGTATACCGGCGACCCGCTGCCGGCGCTGCACCGGCTGGCGGGGCTGCCCGGTGCCCGGTATGCCGGCGTGCTCGCCGGGACCGGCTGGGCGATCGGCTGCGCCTCGCCGGAGACGCTCGTCGCGGTGACCCGCGGCCGGGTCGTGACCCGGCCGATCAAGGGCACCCGGCCGGCGACCGCCACCGGCCGGCACGAGCTGCTGACGTCCGCCAAGGAACGCGCCGAACACATCATGATTGTGGACCTGGAACGCAACGACCTCGCGCGACTCGCCCGGACCGGGTCGGTACGGGTCGATGAACTTTTCGCGATCCGGCGCTGGTGCGACCTGTGGCAGGCGGAGTCCGTGGTGTCCGCGGCGCCGGCGCCCGGCGTCGGCCTCGCCGACCTGCTGCGCGCGGTCTGCCCGGGCGGCTCGGTGACCGGCGCGCCCAAGCAGGCCGCGCTCGCCGAGATCGCGGCGCTGGAGCCGGTCGGCCGGGGCGCCAGCATGGGCGCGCTCGGCTGGGTCGGCCCTGACCGGATCGACCTGGGCCTGACAATCCGCACCGCCGCCATCGACGCCCACCGGGTGCACCTCTGGGCCGGCGGCGGCATCACCTGGGGCAGCGACCCCGACGCCGAGGTCGCGGAGGCCGCCGCGAAGGCCGCCCCCCTCCGCCACGCCCTGTCCCCCACGCCCCGCACCGCCAGCGCGGCGCGGCACGGCGCGCCGCGGAGTGCCGCCGAGTAAGGCACGCGGTAGCCTCTCGGTCATGACGATGCGGCCCATCCGCCTCCTCGGTGACGCGGTCCTACGCAGCCCCGCCGACCCGGTCACCAGCTTCGACGCCGAGCTGCGCACGCTGGTCGCCGACCTCCTGGACACCCTGCTCGGCGCGCCCGGCCGGGCCGGCGTCGCGGCGCCCCAGATCGGTGTCAGCGCCCGGGTGTTCGTGTACGACGCGGACGGGCAGGTCGGGCACGTCGTGAACCCGGAGCTCGAGGTCACCGAGGAGGTGCAGGGCGGCGAGGAGGGTTGCCTGTCGATCCCCGGTCTGTACTTCGAGACGCCGCGCGCGATGTCGGCGACCGTGCGCGGCTTCGACCAGTACGGCGAGCCGCTGACCGTCAGCGGCAGCGGCTTCCTGGCGCGCGCCCTCCAGCACGAAACCGACCACCTGGACGGCCGCCTCTACATCGACACCCTGCGCGGCGACACCCGCCGCCAAGCGCTGCGCGAGATCCGCGCGGCCGCCTGGTCCCGCCGCTAGCCCCCTCTCACCCGTCGATCTTGCACTTATCAGGCGCCAAATCGGGCATCTGGACCTGACAACCGCAAGATCGACGGGGTGGGGGGTGGGGGTTAGGAGAAGGCTTCGGGGGGTGGGCAGGCGCAGATCAGGTTGCGGTCGCCGTAGGCGCCGTCGATGCGGCGCACCGGCGGCCAGTACTTCGCGGCCCGGTCCACCCCGTCGGGGTACGCGGCGACCGAGCGCGGGTAGGGGTGGTCCCACTCGTCGGCGGTGACCATCGACGCGGTGTGCGGGGCGTTCCGCAGCGGGTTGTCCGCACCCCAGGACGCGACCGACGCGATCTCCGCGCGGATGGCGATCATCGCGTCGCAGAACCGGTCCAGCTCGCCCAGGTCCTCCGACTCCGTCGGCTCGACCATCAGCGTGCCGGCCACCGGGAACGACATCGTCGGCGCGTGGAAGCCGTAGTCGATCAGCCGCTTGGCCACGTCGTCGACGGTCACGCCGGTGGCCTTGGTCAGGGGCCGCAGGTCGAGGATGCACTCGTGGGCGACGAGGCCCTTGTTGCCGCTGTAGAGCACCGGAAAGTGGTCACGCAACCGCGCCGCCACGTAGTTCGCGGACAGCACGGCCACGCCGGTCGCCCGCGCGAGTCCGTCAGCGCCCATCATCCGCATGTAGGCCCACGAGATCGGCAGGATCCCCGCCGAGCCGTGCGGGGCGCTCGCGACCCGCACCGACGAGCTCAGCGGAGCCGCGGAGACCGCGGTGGGCAGGTACGGCGCCAGGTGCGCACGGACCGCCACCGGTCCCACACCCGGCCCGCCGCCGCCGTGCGGGATGCAGAACGTCTTGTGCAGGTTCAGGTGCGACACGTCCGCGCCGAACCTCCCGGGCTTGGAGTACCCCACGAGCGCGTTGAGGTTGGCACCGTCCACATAGACCTGGCCGCCGGCGTCGTGCACCTTGGCGCAGAGCGCGGCGATGCCGGTCTCGTAGACGCCGTGCGTGGACGGATACGTGACCATGATCGCCGACAACGCGGAGCGATGCAGATCGATGAGCCGGTCCAGGTCGGCCATGTCCACGTTGCCGTCGGAGTCGCACGCCACCACGACCACCCGCATGCCGGCCATCACCGCGCTCGCCGCGTTGGTGCCGTGCGCGCTGGACGGGATCAGGCACACGTCGCGGTCGAGGTCGCCGCGGTCCCGGTGGTAGGCCCGGATCGCCAGCAGCCCGGCCAGCTCGCCCTGGGAGCCGGCGTTCGGCTGCACGCTGACCGCGTCGTAGCCGGTCACCTCCGCCAGCCAGCCCTCCAGCTGGCCGATCAACGCCGCGTAGCCACCGGTCTGCGA
This sequence comes from Actinomycetes bacterium KLBMP 9797, assembly GCA_037414955.1. Lineage (GTDB taxonomy): Bacteria > Actinomycetota > Actinomycetes > Mycobacteriales > Micromonosporaceae > Phytohabitans. The sequence goes on along the minus strand of JBBEWH010000239.1, from coordinate 8,034 downwards.
AGAAGGCGCGAACGGATGCACGTCGGCAAATGACGGCCACGTCACCGGCTCCATCTCGGTGGTGGCGTTGAGCTTCATCGTGCACGAGCCCAGCGGGATCATGCCGCGGTCGAGCGCGTAGTCCTTGTCGGCCAGCCGGCGCAGGTAGCGCAGCATCGCCGTCTCCGACCGGTGCTCGTGGAACACCGGGTGGGTGAGGAACTCCGACGCCCGCGGCAGCGCGGCAGCGGCCGCCACATCCGGCACCCCGGCGACCCCGAACGCCGCCCACACGGCCTCCAGATGGGCGCGGGTGGTGGTCTCGTCGCAGGTCACCCCGACCGTGTCGGGCGACGTGAGCCGCAGGTTCACTCCCAACGACGCCGCCGCCGCGACGATCTCCGCGGCGCGGCCCGGCACCACGGCGGTCACGGTGTCGAAAATCCGGGGGTACGCCGTGTCGACCCCGCCCGCCCGCAGGCCCGCCGCGAGGGTGGCGGCCCGCCCGGCGACCCGGGTCGCGATCGCGCGCAGCCCGTCGGGGCCGTGGTAGACCGCGTACATGCTGGCCATCACCGCCAGCAGCACCTGCGCGGTGCAGATGTTGCTGGTCGCCTTCTCCCGCCGGATGTGCTGCTCGCGGGTCTGCAACGCCAGCCGGTAGGCGGGGGCGCCGTCCGCGTCGCGGGACACTCCGACCAGCCGGCCGGGCAGCATCCGCTCCAGGCCGGCGCGCACCGCCAGGTAACCGGCGTGCGGCCCGCCGTACCCCATCGGTACCCCGAATCGCTGGGTGGTGCCGGCGGCGATGTCGGCGCCGATCTCGCCCGGCGGGCGCAGCAGGGTGAGGCCCAGCAGGTCGGCGGCGACCGTGACCAGCGCGCCCACCTCGTGGGCGGCCGCCACCAGCGCGGCGTGGTCGCGGACCGCGCCGGACGCGCCCGGGTACTGGAGATGGAGACCGAAGAACTCGGCGGGGAGCGCGTCGGAGTCCAGATCGACGGTGACGATGTCGATGTCGAGCGGCTCCGCCCGGGTGCGCAGCACGGCGAGGGTCTGCGGGAGGGTGTCCGCGTCGACGGCGTACACCCGGCTCTTGCTCTTGGACGCGCGGCGCGCGAGCGTCATCGCCTCGGCCGCCGCGGTGCCCTCGTCGAGCAGCGACGCGTTCGCGGTGGCCAGCCCGGTCAGGTCGGTGACCATGGTCTGGAAGTTGAGCAGCGCCTCCAGCCGGCCCTGGCTGATCTCCGGCTGGTACGGCGTGTACGCCGTATACCACGCGGGGTTCTCCAGCACGTTGCGGCGGATCACGGCCGGCGTGTGCGTGCCGTGGTAGCCGAGCCCGATCATGCTCACCGCGACCGTGTTCTGGTCGGCGAGGGCGCGCAGCTCGGCGATCGCCTCCGCCTCGCTGGCCGCCGGCGGCAGGTCGAGCCCGCCGTGCCAGCGGATCACCTCGGGGATCGCGGCGTCCATCAGCTCGTCGAGCGAGCCGTAGCCGACGGTCTCCAGCATGCGGCGCTGCTCGTCGGGGGACGGTCCGATGTGCCGGCCGGCGAAACTCATGAGGGCTCCTGGGGCAAGGTCGACGATGCGGCCTCCCCCTCTGTCGCGCCCGGATGGGCCCTTCAGAGTCGCCTGCCGTCGCGGTCCTTTTGCCTGAGAGGTTCCGGGGAGGATTTGCCCCTTCGGCGCCGCCCTGGGGTGGGCGATCTCTCCCGCGACGGTGGTACCGGCAAGGTCCAAACTACCAGCGGCGATTACCGTGCTCCACGTGACCTTTGTTGCCGCGGACGACCGCTACTCCTCGATGACCTACCGACGCTCCGGCCGCAGCGGCCTCCGGCTCCCCGCCATCTCGCTGGGCCTGTGGCACAACTTCGGCGGCGAGCGCCCCCTCGACACCCAGCGGGCGATCCTGCGGCGCGCCTTCGACCTGGGCATCACGCACTTCGACCTGGCGAACAACTACGGCCCGCCGCCCGGCGCCGCCGAGGAGAACTTCGGGCGCGTCCTGCGCAGCGATTTCGCGCCGTACCGGGACGAACTGATCATCTCCACGAAGGCCGGCTACCACATGTGGCCCGGTCCGTACGGCGAGTGGGGATCGCGCAAGAACCTGCTGTCCTCGCTCGACCAGTCGCTGGCCCGGATGGGCCTGGACTACGTCGACATCTTCTACAGCCACCGGCCCGACCCGGACACGCCGCTCGAGGAGACGATGTCCGCGCTGGACGCCGCGGTCCGCGCCGGCAAGGCCCTCTACGTCGGCATCTCGAACTACGACTCCGCGCAGACCGCGGCCGCCGCCGCGATCCTGCGTGACCTGGGTACGCCGTTGCTGATCCACCAGCCGTCGTACTCGATGCTGAACCGCTGGACCGAGCGGGACCACCTGCTCGACACGCTGGCGGAGGCCGGGGCCGGCTGCATCGCGTTCAGCCCGCTCGCCCAGGGCCTGCTCACCGACCGGTACCTGCGCGGCATCCCGGACGACTCCCGGGTGCGCACCAGCGTGTTCCTCAACGAGAGCGACCTGACCGAGGAGCGGCTGGCGACCATCCGCGCGCTGAACGACCTCGCCGCCGCGCGCGGGCAGTCGCTGGCCCAGACGGCGCTCGCCTGGGCGCTGCGCGACCCCCGCATGACCAGCCTGATCATCGGGGCCAGCAGCGTCGCCCAGCTGGAGACCAACGTGGCCGCGCTGGACAACCTCTCCTTCACCGACGCCGAGCTCACCGCCATCGACGCCGCTGTCTCATGATCAGGGCGTCCCTGTTGTCGTGATGGCGTCCCTGTTGTCGTGATAACCACTTGAGGGACGCCTTGATCATGGTGAGGATCTCTGCATGGTCTCGACTCCCCCGGACGGCCGCGCCGGCATCGACGCCGCCCTCGTCAGGCGGCTGATCGCCGCGCAGTTCCCGCAGTGGCGGGACCTGCCGGTGACGCCGGTGGCGGTCGACGGTTGGGACAACCGGACATACCGGCTGGGCGAGGACATGACCGTGCGCCTGCCCACCGCCGCCGGCTACGTCCCGGCTGTGGCGAAGGAGAACGACTGGCTGCCCCGGCTGGCGCCCGCGCTGCCGGTCGCCGTGCCGCCGGTCCTGGCCGCGGGCGCGCCCGGCGAGGGGTACCCGTTCCCGTGGTCGGTGCGCGGCTGGTTGCCCGGCGAGACGGCCGACCCGGCGCGCATCGACGACATGCCGGGGTTCGCCGTCTCGGTGGCCGAGTTCATCCGTGCCCTCCAGCGCTGCGACACCGTCGGCGCCCCGCACGCCGGTCAGCACAGCTTCCACCGGGGCGCCTCGCCGGCCCACTACGACCAGGAGACCCGCCGCAGCCTGGTCCGGCTCGCCGGCCGCGTCGACACGGCGCGCGCCGCCGCCGTCTGGGACGCCGCCCTCGCCGCCGAGTGGCGGGGCGCGCCCGTGTGGTTCCACGGCGACATCGCCGCGGGCAATCTCCTGGTCGTGGACGGGAAGCTGGCGGCGGTCATCGACTTCGGCACGTCGGGGGTCGGCGACCCGGCCTGCGACCTGGTGATCGCGTGGACGATGTTCGCCGGCGACAGCCGCCGCGCCTTTCGGCAGGCGGTCGCCCATGACGAGGACGCGTGGGCGCGGGCGCGCGGCTGGGCCCTGTGGAAGGCGCTGCTGGTGCTGTCCGGCTGCGTCGACACCGACCCGGCACAGGCCGCGATCCAGCGACACGTGATCGACGAGGTCCTCGCCGACGCCTCATGATCAGGGCACCGTCACGGTCCACTCCCCCGGGGTGAACTCGGCGAAGGACTGCTCGCGGCGGGCGCCCGGCCACGCGTATGTGACCCGGCCCTCCGCCGGACGGTAGGCGGCGGTGTAGAGCGTGCCCATGCCCTCCGCGTACGCCGTCTGGTAGAGCGGCGGGCGCAGCAGCGCCGCGATCGCGGTCTCCACATCGGCGCCGGCGGGCAGCGCGCGCAGCGTGTCGAGGCGCCGCTGGGTGGCCGAGAACGCCTCCTGCTCCGGCGGCACGGCGGCGTCCTGGTGGTTGGTCACGCACGTCGCGTCGACGCGGGCCGGCGCCCGGTCTGGCCCGAGGTGGACGACCGTGGTCTGCTCGCGGTCGACCAGGATGAGGTTCTGCGACGTCGAGATCGGCATGCGGGCCACCGACTTCCACGCCTCGTCGACGGTGGCGCAGGTCTCCAACAAGTAGCGGACGACGACCAGGATGCTCATCCCCGGCCCGTGCACGAACCGGCCGCCGAACGACAGGGCCACCGCCAGCCCGGCGTCGTTCACACCATCGAGCAGGCCCCACAGAAAGTCGCCCATGCCGATCACCGGGCGCAGGAAGCGGGACGCGACCACCGTGCGCTCGCACCCTTCCGGGGCGAAGTCGTAGTTGCGGACCAGGGCGCCGGCCACCCCGGTCATCGAGCAGCCGGAGAAGAACGGCTTCAGCGCGGTGTGGGTGAGCACCGCCGCCGCGCCGGGCCGGTCGAGCTGGGCGGCGAGCCGGTCCAGGATCGGCTCCAGCTCCGGCATGTGCTCGCGGAAGGCCGCGCGGGCGGGGGCTTCGCCGGCCGGCTCGAGCGCACCCGGCTGGGTCTCGGCAACGATCGCCGGCCAGGCCTGCTCCGCCTGTGCCAACCAGGCGCCACCGCGCCCATCCCCCACGTCCACAGCCCCGAAAGTCAACTCCATGGCCCGCATGCTAGAGCCACCCCCCGACACTCCCGTCCCTCTTTCGTCCCCTCTCCCCACAGGGCAGCCCTCTGGGGACGAAATTCTGAACAGGGCTCCCCTATACCGCTCCAGGCGGTGACAGGGCTGCCCGGTGGGGAACCAGGGCACTCCGAGGGTGCTCCGGGGTGCTCGGAGGGTGCTCCGCTGGATGCTCGGGGGGTGGGAAACGAGCGGGGCTAGCCGGCGCGGCGGCGGGCGGCGCGGCGGGCGGCGAGCTCGTCGCCGGACACCACGTCAGCCTCGGGCTCGTCCGCGGCCGCAGCCGAACCCGCGGCGGGGGCACCCGCGGCCGGCTCGGCGGGCAGATGCGACAGCGAACCCTGGATCTCCTTGAAGGCGCCGCCGATCGCGATGCCGAACACGCCCTGCCCACCCTGGAGCAGGTCGACGACCTCTTCCGGCGAACGGCACTCGTAGACCGTCGTGCCGTCCGAGATCAACGTGATGCCGGCCAGATCGCCGACGCCGCGCGAGCGGAGCGTCTCGATCGCCTTGCGGATATTCTGCAGGGACACGCCGGCATCCAGCAGGCGCTTGACGACCTTGAGCACCACCAGGTCGCGGAACGAGTACAGCCGCTGCGTGCCCGAGCCGGACGCGTCCCGGATGCTCGGCACCACCAGCGACGTCCGCGCCCAGTAGTCGAGCTGCCGATAGCTGATGCCGACCGCGTGGCACGCGGTCACGCCACGGTAGCCGACGTTATCGACATCCGGCTGGTCGCTTTCAGAGGAACCCTCAGACATGTGGCAACCTCCCAATGAGGCCAACCCTATAGCGCAGTTCGAGGGTGTGCGGTGCAGCTTTGGCGCGACACGCCGCGCCAGAGGGACCGCGCGCGGCGCACCACGTCGGATCGGTGACTTATGAGCATATCCCGTCCCGCTCCCCACCGCCGCACCACTCCTCCCCACCCCCCTCCTCCCGGCCGCCCCCTCCCCGCCCTCCTCCTCGCCCCTCCTCCTCGCCGATCAAGGGCTTGGGCACGTGCTTTGATCTCTGTTCCGGGTGCCTGGGCCCATGATCGGCGCACTTTCCCTTGATCGGCGCGACCGCTAGGCACGTGGAGCGCCGCCCAGGTCGGCGCGATCACGGGCCACTTGTGGAGCGCGCTCAGGGTGCAGGTCGCAACCCGGGTGCGGGCCGCCGCCCATGATCGGCGCGGTTCCTGCCGCGTGCGTCGCGCCGCCCGGGGCGGCGCGACGTCCATGATCGGCAGTACCGACCATGTCGGGGTCACCGCCGCCTCCGGAGCGCGGGAACCCGCAATGTCCCCGACAGCGCCGCCTCACCGGGACACGGACGGGCCGGCAAGCGCTCGACGGAGGCCAACTCGCCACGTCGAACCCGCAATGTCCCCGACAGCGCCGCCTCACCGGGACACGGACGGGCCGGCAAGCGCTCGACGGAGGTCAGCTGGCCACGTCGATCAAGGAAAGACGCGCCGATCAAGGGCCTAGGCACCCGGAACAGAGATCAAAGCACGTGCCTACGCCCTGAGACGAAACTCGGCTCAGCCACGTGTGCGGCAGCGTCCCGGCGAAGCCGGGACTCTTGGGGTTGTGTGGGCGTGCTGGGTCGGCTTGCCGGCCGGGCTCGGTTGCCGGCAAGCTATGAGGTGGTGGGAGGGGCGACCACGTCGCCGACCCTCACGGGTACGGCTTTCGCCGTCGAGAACGGTTTGTCGGCGTCCTTCCCACCCTCGTATCGGGGGTGGTGGGGCTGGTCAGGTGGGGGTGGGCTCCCGGGCGGGCTCGGTGACGGCATCAATGTCCGGGTCGATGTCCACGAACGTGATCTTGCGGCCGGTGAGGGCCTCCAGACGGGCGATCAGGTTCCGCTTGTGGGTCTCGGTGTCCACACGGCGGGTGTAGAAGTCGGCCCCGAGGTCCTGGTAAGGCCGGCCGGTCGACAACACCGACCAGATGATCTTGATGAGGGTGTGCGCGGTCGCGAACGCGGCCTTCTTCGCCGCCGCCCTGTTCTTCTTCCCACCGAACCGGCGATGCAGCCGGTGGTAGCGGGCCCCGACCCGGGTGGCGGTCTTCGCCGCGGTGAACGCACAGTTTTGCAGCAGCCCGGCCAGGTGCGGGTTGCCTTTACGGTGCCCGGCGCGGCGACGCCGGCCGGCGGACTCGTTGTTACCCGGGGCCAGCCCGGCCCAGGCCGCCAAATGTTTCGCCGACGGGAACCGGGTCATGTCGGTGCCGATCTCCCCGATCACCGCGGTGGCCACCCGTTCCCCGATACCCGGGATGCTGGTCAACAGTTCGATCTGGACCCGGAACGGGGCCGCCACACCGCCCGCGTCGACACCGTCGGCGAGACGGCCGATCTTCTCGGACCCGATCTTGGCGATCATGCCTTCCAACTGCTCGATGCGTTCCAGGTGCACGGCCACCATCTGCCCGTGATGGTCGCTGAACCGACCTTCCAGAGCCAACCGCAGATCATCGATCTTGTTACGCAGCACCCCACGCGCCATCTGCGCCAGGGCCACCGGATCACGCTGCCCATCCGCCAAAGCCTTCAGCATCACCCGACCCGAAACCCCGAACGAGTCCGAAGCCACGTTGTCCAGCTTGATCCCACCCGCCTCCAGGACCTTCAACAACCGCTGCTTCTCCCTGGCCGCCTCCTGGACCAACTTCGTCAAATACCGGGTCCAGTCCCGCAACACACGCACCCGCTCCGGAGGCAGGAAACTACCCCGCAACAACCCGATCTCCATCAACCGGGCCAGCCACTGCGAATCCTTCACATCGGTCTTACGCCCCGGCACCGCCTTGACATGCGCGGCGTTGACCACCTCGATCACCACGTCCGGGCCACCGACCTCCCGCAACGCCGTCCACACCGGCCACCAATACGCCCCGGTCGACTCCATCGCCACATGCGTGACCCGCACATCGCCCAACAACCAGCGAGCCATCACCAGCAAATCCCGATAGAACGTCCGGAATCTGCGAGTGACCTCCCGACGGCCACCAGAGGCGTCCGGCACCCGGGCCGTCACCGTCACCTGCTTCTTGTGCACATCAATCCCACCCGCGAACGGGTACAAAACCTCCAAGCCACCGTCCCCTTCCCCGACAACACGCCAACACACAGGCGGCGCCGCTCACGAAGTCCGTCACGAACTCATGACACTGAGACACGTGCACCGGGGCAACAACCTGGGATACCAGGGACAGACTCCAGCACCATTCTTGATCACAGGCACCCACAGCGGCGCCAAGGACAACCAGCGACAGCGAGCGACGCCACCACGAGTTTCACTCACCTACGGGCGGCCCGAAGGGCCAGGGCTTCTTGATCG
>JBBEWH010000238.1:0-31907 GCA_037414955.1 Actinomycetes bacterium KLBMP 9797 | reverse complement strand
GGCGGCCACGGCCGCCGCGACCCGGTCGAGATCCCGGTCCGGCTCTGCTTGTCCGGACCCTGCCGCGCCCGCGAGCGCACCACCCCGGGTCGGATCACCGTCAATACTCAATTGCACGAGTACGTCGAGCGCCCGCTCCCGGCGCCGGTCGGCGGCCCGGGCCAGCGTCTCCGCCAGCCGGACGCCGTCGACCGAGTGCACCGCGTCGGCGTACGTCACCACGGACCGGCACTTGTTGCGCTGGAGCTGGCCGACGAAGTGCCACCGGACCCGCGCCCCGGCCGCCGCCACCGCCGCGGCCTTGGGAGCGGCCTCCTGGTCGCGGTTCTCCCCCACGTCGGTCACGCCCAGCTCGGCGAGCAGCTCGACGTCGCTGGCGGGGTACGTCTTGGTGACCACGATAAGCGTGACCTCCCTGACGTCCCGCCCGGCGTCGGCACACGCCGCGGCGATGCGCGCCCGCACGCGGGTGAGCCCGTCGGCAAGCTCGCCCCCCCGGCCGATCTTGCAGTTTTCAGGTGCCATCTCGGACATTCGAACCTGATTTCTGCAAGATCGCCGGTTAGGGGGGTCAGGAGCCGTTTTTCAGGAAGTCGGGGACGTCTACGTCGTCGAAGAGGACTCTTCGGGGGGCGGGCTGTGGTGGGGTCGGGGGTACCGGGGGGGCGGACGTGGGGAGGGGGGTCTCCGGGCGCGATGCCTTGCGGGGGGACTCCACCGGCTTGTATGCGGGGGCGCCGCCGTCGAAGCCCGCCGCGATCACGGTGACCCGCACCTCGTCGCCGAGCGCGTCGTCGATGACCGCACCGAAGATGATGTTGGCGTCCGGGTGCGCGGCGTCGGTGACCAGCTGCGCCGCGTCGTTGATCTCGAACAGGCCCAGGTCGGAGCCGCCCGCGATGGACAGCAGCACGCCGCGCGCACCGTCCATGCTCTGCTCCAGCAGCGGGCTGGAGATGGCCGCCTCGGCCGCTTCGACGGCCCGGCTGTCGCCGCGCGCGCTGCCGATGCCCATGAGCGCGCTGCCCGCCCCGCTCATCACGCTCTTGACGTCGGCGAAGTCCAGGTTGATCAGGCCCGGCGTGGTGATGAGGTCGGTGATGCCCTGGACACCGGAGAGCAGCACCTGGTCGGCCTGCCGGAACGCGTCCATCATCGAGATGCCCCGGTCGCCGAGCGCGAGCAGCCGGTCGTTGGGGATCACGATCAACGTGTCGCACTGGTTGCGCAGCTCTTCGATGCCCGACTCGGCCTGCACCTGCCGGCGCTTGCCCTCGAACGAGAATGGTCGGGTCACCACGCCGATGGTGAGCGCGCCCAGCTTGCGGGCGATGTTGGCGACCACCGGCGCGCCACCGGTGCCGGTGCCGCCGCCCTCGCCACAGGTGACGAACACCATGTCGGCGCCCTTGAGCACCTCTTCGATCTCGTCGCGGTGGTCTTCGGCGGCGTTCTTGCCCACGTCGGGGTTCGCACCGGCGCCGAGGCCGCGGGTCAACTCCCGCCCGACGTCGAGCTTGACGTCGGCATCGCTCATCAACAGCGCCTGCGCGTCGGTGTTGATCGCGATGAACTCGACGCCCTTGAGCCCGACCTCAATCATGCGGTTGACGGCGTTGACACCGCCGCCGCCAATGCCGACGACCTTGATGACCGCGAGGTAGTTGTGCGGTGGTGTCATCAGGCTGCCTTCCCCTCGGAGGTTGGGCGGCGCCGACCCGGCTGTGCGACGTCCGCTGCTCTGTACCACACGGGCGACGGCTAACCCTCACCCTCTACTAGAGGCTTACAGTTATGTCAACTACTGAGCCTCCACGGCAACGTATGCGGAGCTACCCCCTGATCCAAGGACCGCCTCGGCGTGTCGCCGGACGCTCTCCTCATGATCGAGGCGTCCCGGTCGTCGTCATCGCGACCTGAGGGACGCCTTGATCACCGGATCGTCACCACGTCGGGGGCGCTCACATCGATGGTGTCGCCCTTGCGGTTGAGCAGCGCGGTCGCCACCTTCGCCTTGGTGTCGCTCTCCGACGAGTCGCCCCAGACCACCGTGCGGCCCTTCGCCAGCTCCAGTTTGATCCGGGCCAGCCCTTCCACCGAGACCGCGGACAGCTGCCCGCGCAGTTGGTCGGTGAGCGCGGCGAGGACCCGCAGCGCCGCCCGCGTCGCCGGGTCCTCCGGGCCGGGGGTGGCGACCTTGACGAGCGGCAACCCCCGCGGCCGGGACCGCACCGTGTGGAACGCCACACCGTCGGCGTCGACCAGCGCGAACTGCTTGCCCCGCGGCACCGCGGCCACCGGCGTCCGCTCGCGCACCGCGACCACGATGGTGCGCGGCCAGTCCCGGGACACCGTCACCTCACCCGCCGGGGCGAGCGCCGCCACCCGGCGCTCCACCGCGTCGAGATCCACCCGGGCCAGCGGCTCGCGGTCCGGCACCGCGGCGGTCTGGCGTACCTGCTCGGCGGTGAGGATGGCCACACCGGTGACGCGCACGTCGCGGACGCCGAACACCGACGTGCCGTACGTGATCCAGTAGATCAGGCCGGCGAGCGCCAGCACGGTGCCGATGGTGGCCCAGGGCAGCGCGGCGCGGAGGCGCCGCCGCCGGGCCCGCGCCATGAACCGGCGGACCGAGGGCGGCACCGCGTCGCTGTCCGCCCGGACGAGGCGCCACCGCCGAGCCCGGCCGAGCCCGCGCCCACCCGGCGCCGTCACCGCACCACTCCCGCTCCCGTCTCATGATCAGGGCGTCCCTGTAGTTGTTCTAGCGACATGAGGGACGCCTTGATCATGGACGGGAGAGGGCGGCCAGGAGTTCGTCGCCCATCAGGGAGATGGGCGGGGCACCCATGGTCACCACCACGTCGCCGGGCCGGGCCCGGCGCACCACCTCGGCGGGCACGTCCTCCCAGGAGGGGACGAACACCTTGTGCTCGGCCGGCAGGTCGACGGCCGCGGTGAGGGCCGCGCCGCCCTCGCCCGGCTGCCGCACCTCGCCCGGCCCGAAGACCTCCAGGATGACCACCTCGTCGGCGATCGCGAGCGCGGTGGCCAGCTCGGCCTCCAGATCGCGGGTGCGGTAGACCCGGTACGGCTGGAACACCACGATCAGCCGGCCGCCGGCCGCGACCTCGCGGAGCGTCTCCAGCGCCGCGGTCATCGAGACCGGGTGGTACGCGTACTCGTCGTAGACCGCCACCGCGCCGGCCACGCCCTTGCGCTCGAACCGGCGGCGCACCCCCGGAAACGCGGCCAGGGCGCGGGTCGCCACGTCCAGCGGCAGGCCGAGCCGCAGCGCGGTCAGCAGCGCGCCGGCGCTGTTCAACCCGAGGTGCCGGCCGGGTACCGGCATCGTCACCTCGCCGAGCGCCTGTCCGTCCAATGTGGCCGCGTATCGCACACCGTGCACAGTGGACCGGATGTCGGTGAGCCGCAGGTCGGCGTCGGCCGCCTCGCCGTACGTGTGCACCGCCCGGCCCTCCGCGCGCAGCTGGACGGCCAGCGCGCGGGTGCCCTCGTTGTCGGCGCAGGTGACCACGAAGCCGCCCGGCTCGACCAGCCGCGCGAACTCGCCGAAGGCGGCCGCCAGGCCCGCCATGTCGCCGTACGTGTTGAGGTGGTCGGCGTCGATGTTCGTGATGAGGGCGACGTGTGGCCGGTACACGAGGAACGACCGGTCGCTCTCGTCCGCCTCGACCACGAAGTAGTCGCCGGAGCCGTGGTGCCCGTTGGACCCGGCCTCGGAGATCTCGCCGCCGATGACGAACGACGGGTCCTGCCCCGCCCGCTGGAGGATCGTCGTGACCATCGACGTCGTGGTGGTCTTGCCGTGCGTGCCGGCGACCGCGACCGCCTGCCGGCCGGTCATCGCCGCGGCGAGCGCCTCCGACCGGTGCAGCACCCGCAGCCCGCGCTCGCGCGCCTCGGCCAGCTCCAGGTGGTCCCGCGGGATCGCGGTCGAGTAGACCACGGTGTCCACACCGTCCAGATTGGACGCCGAGTGGCTCATGTGGACGGTGCCGCCGAGCGCGCGCAGGCCGGCCAGCGTCGGCCACTCGCGCAACTCGCTGCCGGAGACCGGGATGCCGCGGGTCAGCAGCAGCCGGGCCAGGCCGCTCATGCCGACGCCACCGACCCCGATGAGGTGGACGGTGCCGAGGTCCTCGGCGGTCAACAGGTCGCTCACTGCCCAGCCACCGCCTCGTACACGAAGTCGAGCAACGCCTCGTCGCCGTCGCGCCGGCCGTATCCGGACGCGGCGGCGCTCATCGCCGCCAGCCGCCGCGGATCGCGGATCAGCGGGATCACCATCCGTTCAATCCAGTCGGGGCTGAGCTCGCCGTCGTCGACGAGCAGCCCGCCGCCCGCCTCGACCACCGGCAGCGCGTTGCGCTTCTGCTCCTGGTTGCTGTGCGGGTAGGGCACGTATACCGCGGGCAGGCCGATCGCGGCCACCTCCGCGCAGGTCATCGCGCCGCCCCGGCACAGCATCAGGTCGGCCGCCGCGTAGCCCAGCTCCATTTCGGACAGGTACGGCAGCGTCACGTACGGCACGGGCAGGTCGGCGGGCACCGGTACCGGCTCGTTGCGGGCGCCGATCACGTGCAGCACCTGGACCCCGGCGGTGGCCAGTTCCTTCGCCGCGCCGGACACGGCCAGGTTGATCGAGCGGGCGCCCTGCGAGCCGCCGGACACGAACAGCACCGGCAGGTCCGGCCGCAGGCCGAAGTGGTTGCGAGCCTGCTCGCGGAGTCCGGCGCGGTCGAGGTGGGAGATCGTGGTGCGCAACGGCACGCCCACCACCCGGCCCTCGCGCAGCGCCTCGGCCTGCAGCGGCTGGTGCGGGAAGCCGAGCGCGACGTGCTTGGTGAACTTCATGCCCATCCGGTTCGCGACGCCCGGCGGCACGTTCACCTCATGGATCACGATGGGCATCTCGCGCCGCCAAGCGGCCAGATAGGCGGGGACCGACACGTACCCCCCGAAACCGACCACGACGTCGGCCTTGACCTCGTCGATCACCTTGCCCGCCGCGCGGGCCGACCGCCACATGCGGTCCGGGGTGCGGAGAAGATTCATGTTCACCGCGCGCGGGAGCTGGTAGGCCGGGATCTGCCGCAGGTCGTAGCCGGCCGGCGGGATCAGCTCGTTCTCCAGGCCCTTCGGCGTGCCGACGCAGGTGATGCGCACCTCCGGGTCGTGGCGGCGCAGGCAGTCGGCGAAGGCCAGCAGCGGATAGATGTGACCACCGGTCCCCCCTCCCGCCAGCAGGACCGACCGCAGCACGCCCATCACCGTCTCCTCTCACTCTCCGCGCCGGCCGGCGCCGGGGCCTTGACCGCCGGCTTCGCCGCCGACTTGCGCGGCGCCGGCAGCGGCGGCAACGGGGCCCAGACTAGTCGTACCCATCGGGCGGGCGGACGGGCGTTCAGGGCGCGGGCCGCGTCGGGCTCGGCGCGGGCGAAGGAGGCGAGCATGCCGACGGCGGCGAGCGTCACCACGAGCGCGCTCCCGCCGTCCGAGATGAACGGCAACGGCAGGCCGGTGATGGGCAGCAGGCCCACCACGCCGCCGACGTTGATGACCGCCTGGCTGATCAACCAGGTCGTGACGGCGGTCGCGGCGAACCGGCGGAACGGGTCGTCGACCCGCCGGGCGACCCGCAACCCCGTGTACGCCAGCACGGCGAACAGGGCGAGCACCACCACACAGCCCACCACGCCCAGCTCCTCGGCCACCACGGCGAAGATGAAGTCGTTGTGCTCGGCCGGCAGCCAGCCCCATTTCATGCTGCTCTTGCCCAGCCCGACGCCGAACCAGCCGCCGTGGTCGATCGCGTACCGGGCCTGGAGCGCCTGGTAACAGGTGCCCTGGTCGCAGTCGACCGGCGGGTTGAAGAACGAGGTCAGCCGGAGCAGCCGATAGTTCTCCTCGCCCTCCGCGCTGGACCCGCCACCCGCCGACGCGGCCGCGACCAGCAGGCCGATGCCGGCGAGCCCGAGCGCGGAGAGGGCGCCGAACACCCGCAGCCGCACTCCGGCCGCCCACAGCATGCCGGTCACCACGGCGAGCATCGGCAGCATGCTGCCCAGGTCGTTGTAGCCGACCAGCAGGAACAGCAGCGCCACCACCGGGAACAGCGGGGTGGCCAGCTCCCGCCACCAGCCCAGCGACGAGCCCTTGCGGGCCAGCAGGTCGGCGCCCCACAGCACGAGGCCGAACTTGGCCAGCTCGGACGGCTGCAACTGGATCGGCCCGACGTACAGCCAGAGCAGGTCGGCCTTGAGCGGCCCGAGCTGGACGACGCCGTCCAGGTCCTCGGTGAACCGGCCGTACACGACCAGCAGGTCGAGCACGGCGAGCAGGACCAGCGAGACCAGCAGGACGGGCCGGCCGATCGCCCGGAACGTGCGCGCCGGCAGCCGCTGGCAGGCCCAGAAGGCGACCAGCCCGACCAGCGCGAACAGGGCCTGCTTGGTGATCATGGTGAAGGCGTTGCCGTTGGTCACGTACGCCCGGACGCTGGTCGCGGAGAAGACCATGGTGAGGCCGATCACCAGCAGCAGCGCCGAGCTGGAGATCAACAGGTAGTAGGACGCGAGGGGGCGCTGCAGCAGCCCGCGCAGGGCGGGCAGCGGCCCTCCGTACTTCTCGTCCTCCCCCACGGCCCCATCATGGGCGTTGACGCGCCCGAACCCGCGCTACTCCCACTCGGGCGTGTCGCACGCGCCGCGTGCCCCCGCCCGCGCCGCGCGGCCCCCGCCCGCGCCGCCGCGGCGAGCCCCCGCCCCCATAGGGGAGCTCTATACCCGCCTCAGCGGGTATAGGGGAGCTCTCTTCGGAATTCACGCCCCACAGGGCTGCCCTTTGGGGGACGGGGGCGGCCCACAGGGCTGCCCTTTGGGGACGAGGGCAGCGCTGGGAAGATCATCCGCTGACGGCGGTGAGGAACTCGCTGTAGAAGAGGCCGAGGCCGATCGCGACGCCGATGCCGGCGATGATCCAGAAGCGGACCACGATGTTGACCTCGCTCCAGCCGGCCAACTCGAAGTGGTGCTGCAGCGGCGACATGCGGAACACCCGTTTGCCGGTGGTCTTGAACGAGGCGATCTGGATCACCACCGACATCGTGATGATCACGAACAGGCCGCCGATGATCAGCAGCAACAGCATCGTGCGCGTCGCCATCGCCAGCCCGCCGATCAATCCGCCCAGGCCGAGCGCGCCGGTGTCGCCCATGAAGATCCGCGCCGGCGACGTGTTCCACCACAGGAAGCCCACACACGCGCCGGCCGCCGAGGCGGCGATGAGCGCGATCTCCAGTGGATCTCGCACCGCGT
This sequence comes from Actinomycetes bacterium KLBMP 9797, assembly GCA_037414955.1. Classification (GTDB taxonomy): domain Bacteria; phylum Actinomycetota; class Actinomycetes; order Mycobacteriales; family Micromonosporaceae; genus Phytohabitans. The sequence goes on along the minus strand of JBBEWH010000238.1, from coordinate 24,564 downwards.
AGCAGTAGTCCACGTTGTAGTTGGAGTCGGCACACCAGTGGCGGTACTGCCAGAACGCGATCAGCGAGTACGCCGCCAGCACCATCACCGACGCGCCGGTGGCGAGGCCGTCGAGACCGTCGGTGAGGTTGACGCCGTTGCTGGCGGCCATCACCACGAGCACGAAGATAATCACCGAGACGACCTTGCCGACGTTGAGCCAGTCGATGTCCCGGATGAACGAGATCGTGGTGCTGCCGACGGTCTCCGTGTTGGAGCGCCGCCCCTCCTGGTCGACCATGGTGCTCGGGAAGTAGAGCGCGATCGCGCCGAAGACGCCGCCGACGAGGGCCTGCCCGACCAGCTTGTACCGCCCGCTGAGGCCGCCGCTGTTGCGCCGCCGCACCTTCAGGTAGTCGTCGAGGAAGCCGACCGCGCCGCAGAACACGAACAGGCCGAGCAGCACCAGCGCGGTGATGGTCGGCCCGATCTGCGCGATCTGCGCCTCGGGCAGCGTGGTGAGGGCGACGTGACCGGCGACGTACGCGATCACGGTGGCCAGGATGAACACCACGCCGCCCATCGTCGGCGTGCCCTTCTTGCCCTGGTGGCTGGCCGGGCCGACGGACCGGATCGGCTGCCCGGCCTTCAGCGCGGTGAAGACCCGGATGCCGATCGGGGTGCCGAACAGGGACACCAGGAACGCGACCGCCGCCGCGACGATGACGGCTCTCAAGAAGGATCACCTACCGCGGGGCGCAACGCGTCCACCACATCCCAGGTCCGGTACCGCGAGCCCTTCACGAGCACCACGTCACCCGGGCGCAGTTCGCCCGCCAGCAGCGTGACCGCCGCGGCCTGATCGGTTGCCAGCACCGACTCTCCTTCCCACGCGGGCACCGTGGCCGCGCCGTCCAGGATCGGGGCGGCCGCGTCGCCGACCGCGACCAGCCGGTGCACGCCCAGCTCCGCGGCGAGCCGCCCGACCTCCTCGTGGCCGGCACGCTCATGCTCGCCGAGTTCCGCCATGTATCCGAGCACGGCCACCGTGCGGCGCTCCCCCGCCACCGACACCAGGCCGTGCAGGGCGGCGGCCGTCGAGGCCGGATTGGCGTTGTACGAGTCGTCGATCACCGTAACCCCGTCGGGGCGCTCGAAGATGTCCATCCGCCGGGTCGACACCAGCCGCAGCTCCGACAGCGCGGCCGCGAGGTCTGGCAACGGCATCCCGAACTCGCCGGCCACCGCGGCCGCCAGCAGCGTGTTGCCGACCTGGTGCCGCCCGGCGAGGGCCAGCCGCACCGGCGCCTGGCCCGCGGGCGTCACCAGCGTGTAGGCGGCCCGCCCGGCCGACAGCACGACGTCCCGAGCGCGGATCTCGGCGGCCGGGGACTCACCGGCGAGCAGCACCCGCGCCGGCGTGCGGGACGCCATGGCCGCCACCCGGGGGTCGTCCGCGTTGAGCACCGCCAGTCCGTCGGCGGGCAGCGCCTCGACCAGCTCGCCCTTGGCCTCGGCGATCGCGTCGACCGAGCCGAACTCGCCGATGTGCGCGACCCCCACGTTGATCACCACGCCGACCTTGGGCGGCGCCACCGCGCACAGGTGCGTGATGTGGCCCCGCCCGCGCGCGCCCATCTCCAGCACCAGGAAGCGGGTCTTCTCGTCGGCCTGGAGCGCCGTGTACGGCAGGCCCAGCTCGTTGTTGAACGTGCCGGGCGGCGCCACGGTGGGCCCGAGCCGGCTCAGCAGCTGGGCGATCAGATCCTTGGTGCTCGTCTTGCCGGACGAGCCGGTCAACCCGACCACGGTCAGCTCGGGCAGCCGGTCGAGCACCGCGCGCGCCAGCGCCGCCATCGCGGCCAGCTGGTCGTCGACGAGGATGTGCGGACCGGGTACCGGGCGGCTGGCCAGCACGGCCACCGCACCCGCGGCGGCGGCGACGGACGCGTAGTCGTGCCCGTCGACCTGCTCACCGGGGAACGCCACGAACAGACCACCGGGCGTCACCTTGCGCGAGTCGAACTCGACCGAGCCGGTCACCGGTACCGCCGGGTCGTCCGCGACCAGCCGGCCGCCCACCGCGGCCGCGACCTCCGCGAGCGTCAGGGGGATCATGCATTCCCTTCAGATAGTGCGGCGGCCAGCTCCACCCGGTCGTCGAACGGCAGCACCGCGCCGCCGACGTCCTGGCCACGCTCGTGCCCCTTGCCGAGCACCGCGACCACGTCGCCGGGTGCCGCGAGCCGGACCGCCTCGTCGATGGCGGCGCGGCGGCCGGCGACCTCGATCACCTTCGCCGACGCGCCGGCCGTGCCGGCGAGCACCTCGCGACGGATGGCCGCCGGGTCCTCGGTACGCGGATTGTCGTCGGTGACCACCACGAGGTCGGCGCCGTGCGCGGCGGCCGCGCCCATCAGCGGCCGTTTGCTCCTGTCCCGGTCGCCGCCGGCGCCGATGACGCAGATGACCTGGCCGCCGCGCGCGGCGGCCAGGTCGCGCAGCGCGGTCAGCGCGGCCACGATCGCGTCCGGCTTGTGCGCGTAGTCGACGACGCCGAGCACCGGTCCGGGCGCGTCGACCCGCTCCAGCCGGCCGGGAACGCCCGGACAGGCCGCGACGCCGCGCGCCGCGGTCGCCGGATCGATCCCGACTGCGGCCAGCGCCGCGATGGCCAGCAGCGCGTTCGCCACGTTGTGCCGGCCGGGCAACGCCACCCCGGCCGCCACCGCCCCGTCCGGGCCGTGGGCCATAAACAGCTGTGCGTACGCCGTGCCGCGCACATCGGTCGACCACCAGGTGGCCTGGGGATCGCCAACCGCTGAGTACGTCACCGTGGCGGGCTTGCGCAGCGGGGCGAGCGCCGGATCATCGTGGTTGAGGATCTCCACCCGACACCGGCCGTCGAAGAGCTTGGCCTTGGCGGCGAAGTAGTCGTCGGCGTCGGCGTGGAAATCCAGGTGGTCCAGGCCGAAGTTGGTATATCCGCCGACCGCGAACCGCACCCCGCCGACCCGGCCCATCACGAGGGCGTGGCTGGAGACCTCCATGACCACGGCGGTGACGCCGCGCTCCCGGGCCGCCGCCAGCAGCGCGTGCAGGTCGGTGGCCTCCGGGGTGGTGCGCACGCTGTCGACCGCCAGGTCACCGAGGCGGGTCTCGACGGTGCCGATCAGCCCGGTCACGTGGCCGGCGGCGCGCAGACCGGACTCGATCAGGTAGGCCGTGGAGGTTTTGCCGGCCGTGCCGGTGATGCCGATGACGATGAGACCTTTGTCCTCGTCCTCGGCCTCGTTCTCGGCCGTTGCCGCTATCCCCGTCGGGTCGCCGCCCCGCACGTCGGTCGGTGTCCCGGTCGGGTCGCCGTCCCGCACGTCGGTCGGTGTCCCGGTCGGGTCGCCGTAGATCGCGGACGCGACCGTGCCGAGCACCGCGCGCGGGTCGGGCACGATGAGCGCGGGCAGCCCCGCCGCGGCGGCCGCCGCCGCGCCGGCCGGGTCGGTCAGCACCGCCACCGCGCCGGCTGCCTTCGCGCCCGGGATGAACTCGCTGCCGTGCCGGCGGGCGCCGGGCAGCGCGGCGTACAGGTCGCCGGGGCGCACGCCAGTGCTGGCGTGGGTGACGCCGGTGACCTGGGCATCGCCGGTGGCTCTGGCATCTGCGAGCGCCGCCAGCTTGGCCAGCGCCTGGGGGGTCACCCTGCGGGGGCGGAGATTGCCGGGCACGGCGCTAGACCCTACCCGCTACCCACCCACCCCGAGCACAGCGCCACCCACCAACCCTGATCAAGGCGTCCCTCAAGTAGTAAGAGCTCATCCCGTCGGTGAGGCAGCGGGTCCGCAGGGGTCTGTGGCCCACCTGCGGTGAATCTTGACGAGAAACGGTTCGATTCGAGCCGTTTCTCGTCAAGATTCACCGCGAGGAACCCGCAATCCGAACATATCGGCACGCCCACCGGCCGGCCGCAGGTCGCCACACCACCGCCGCGACCCATCGCGACTGTCGATCGACGAGAACCACGCCGACCAAGGGCTCGGGCACCTGATCTGAACCAAACCATGCACCCAAGCCCTAATGAGTTTTAGTGGACAGTGCGTTGATCGGTGGGCAGGACCTTGACCGGCGGGCACTGTGGGGCGCGCTTAAGCGGACGGCATCTCCGAGGGCATCACCAAGCTGAGCTCGGTCAAGGCACGGCCCGATCCAGGATGACGAATCCGACCGCTACCTCCTCAGCGCAGCGAAGACGGGGCCAAAACCTTGAGATTTCGCGACCTGTTCGGCGTTTACAATGATCTTGTCAAGCATTGACTCGTCGTACCGCATATCTCGGGAAAGTCCTACAAAACCAACGAGTGGACGACGAACGCCAGCGGGACCGGGATATCGTCTGTGGGCACTTCATCATCCAACGCAGCCGGGACGAGCAACTCGCCTTCGCCTGGGGAATCCTGTTCACGCATCGGCCCCAAAAAACTCCCGCATTCCCGAAATCATCGTTGGCATGTCCGAGACGATATTGTCAGGACTGCACACATGCCTGAACTACCGTCCGGAAGGTCGCGCAGAGATTGACGAATCAACGTGGCCGAGGGTTGCTGCCTCCGTCGGGACTAAACAATCGGCGCGGACCCCTTCGGAGATCGCAACCTTCTCAGCATTCACGATAACCTTATCTAGCGTCGGCTCATCATAACGTAGGTCACGACACAACGCGGCAAAAATCAGCCCTCGAACCGAAAACGAAACCTGCATCGGAATATCATTTACGGACACTTCGTCACCCAAAGCGGCACGAACCAACAATTCCCCTTCCATTTGAGGAATCCTATTAACTCCATCTACACCGTAAAAATTACGCAACTCGGCCACCATCGTGGGAATGTCTACTGCATCATTGCTTGGACTTACGCGTGCCTTCCGCAGTGCGCTTGCACGAAGGTACTGACCGATCAGCGTTGCGGGTGAGTTGCGCCTCCACCGCGACCTGAACGTACCTTCCCATCTCTAGTCCGGGCGCTCCATACGCACAGACACGTCATCACCCGGTACTTCTCGGCGAGCCGGCGGAGCGCCATGTCGCCCATGATCAAGGCGTCCCTGTAGTCGTTAGAACGACTACAGGGACGCCTTGATCATGGGTAGACGGTGAATTTGGGGGGTTTGGTTCCCGTTACGGGGACGCGGTAGTGGGTCAGGGCGTACTCCATCATGTCGCTGAACGCGGGCGCCGTCACGGTGCCGCTGGCGCCCTTGTTGGGCACGTGGGCGAACACCGCGATCACGTACCGCGGGTTCTCGGCCGGCGCCATGCCGATGAACGACGCCACCTCGCCACCGGCGTACTGCCCGTTCACGACGCGCGAGCCGGTGCCGGTCTTGCCGGACACCCGGTACCCGGTCACCGCCGCCTTCCGCCCGGTGGCGTCCGGCACGGTGACCACCGCCTCCATCATCTGCCGCAGCTCCCGCGCGGTCTCCGGGCTCAGCACCCGCCGGGTGGTGGGCGCCGGCGCGGCGGTGCGCTCCCCCTTCGGCGAGATGGTTTCCCGGACCAGGTGTGGCTGGACCCAGACGCCGTCGTTGGCGATCGCCGCGTACGCGGCGGCCATCTGGAGCGGCGTCACGTCGACGCTGTGCCCGATCGGCACCGACCCGTACGCCGAGCCGCTCCAGTCCTTGGGCGCCAGGACCCGGCCGGACGCCTCGCCCGGCATGCCCTCGCCGGTCGCCTGCCCGAGCCCGAACGCGCGCTGGTACGCGTACAGCTTCTCGGCGCCCAGCTTGTCGGCGATGTGGATGGTGCCGATGTTCGACGAGTAGGCCAGGATGCCGGGGATCGTCATCGGCGTCGCCTTGTACCCGGGCGGCGGGTGCGTGTCGTCGAACCTCTTACCGCCCTTGTAGAGGGCCGGCTCCACGGTGATGACCGACTGTGGCGTGATCGCGCCCTCCTCGAGGGCCGCGCCGATGGTGATCGCCTTGTGCACCGAGCCCGGGTCGACCACGAAGCTGGTCGCGACGTCGTCCCGGTCGGTCGAATCGCTCTTCTCCCAGTCGGCCGCGTCGTAGGTGGGGTAGCTGGCCTGGGCGAGCACCTCACCGCTGCGGGTGTCCATGACGACCGCCGCCCCGGTGTACGCCTTCACGCCGTCCATGTAGCTGGTAAGGGTGTTCTGCACCACGAACTGGAGGTCGCGGTCGATGGTCAGCTCCAGCGAGCTCCCCGGCTGGGCCGGCGTCACCCGGTTGTACCCGCCCGGGATCTCGGTCGCCAGGTCGCCCTGCCCGATCTCGTACACCCGCTTGCCGTTAACGCCGCGCAGCAGCTCGTCGTAGCGCGCCTCCAGACCTTCCAAGCCGTTGAGTCCGTCGCCGGTGAAGCCGATGAGGTTCGCGGCCAGATCGTGCCCGGGCACGTCGCGGCGCTCGTCGCGGCTCACGTCGATCTCCGGCAGGTCCAGCGCCTTGACCCGGTCGGCGGTGGGGATGTCGACGCCGCGGGCGAGGTACTCGAACCGGGACGCGCCGCCGCCCGGCCGGGTGCGCTTGCGCATCTGCTCGATCAGCTTGGACTGCGGGACGCCGAGCAGCGGCGACAGCGCGGCGGCCGTCTTGGCCGGGTCCTTGACCAGTTCCGGGTCGACCGCCACGTACCGGGCCTCGACGCTGTGCGCCAGCACCTTGCCGTTGCGGTCGTAGATGGCGCCGCGGGGCGCGGGGAGGTCCACCGTGGCCAGCCGGTCGTCCAGGCCCTTGGCGGTGAACTCCGGCGAGTCGGTGAACTGCAGCCCGACGAGGCGGATGCCGACCGTGGTGAAGAGCGTCAGCGCCACCACGGTGGCCACCCGCAGCCGGCGCCGCGAGTCGGCCAGCTTCGGCGGGGCGGGTGGGCGGCGCGGCCGCGCGACCTTCTTCGCCACCTTCTTGACGGCCTTCTGCGCGGCTTTCCGCGCGGGCGCGGCTTTCCGCGCGGGCGGCGGGCCACCCTTCGCCGGGGCGGCCTTCGTGGCCGGGCGGCGCGGTGGCGGTACCGGTGCCTCCTCCGGTGCCGGGGCGGGCGCGCGCCGCGGGGGCGCGGTTGCGCCGCCCTCCACCACCTGCAGCGCCGGCCGGAACGGGTCCGTCGTGCGCCCGGTGCGCGGCGTGCGGTCGCGCACGGTGCGGCCGCGGGGCGTGTACGCACGCGCCTCGGAGATGCCCGTGAAGCCGTCGCCGTCGTCCGCGCGGCCGGCACGGCTAGCGCCGCGGCATCGGCTACCGCCCCGCGTCCGGCTGGCCGGCAGTGCCCTGCTGGCCGGTGCCGTCCTGCTGGCCGGTCGCGTTCTGCTGGCTGGTGATCGCGGGCTCACCGTTCGCCGGTACCGGCATGCCGGTGATCCGGCCGTCCGGCAGCCGGATCAGCGCCGGCTGACCCTGGACCAGGCCCAGCGTGCGGGCCGCTGCCATCAGGCTGCCCGGGTCCTCGGCCTGGGCGATCTGCCGTTCCAGCTCCTGCTCCTTGACGTTGAGCGCGTCCTGCTGCTGCTGGAGCTTCTCCAGCCGGAACGCGTTCTCGTTGATCTTCGTGTTGACCATCAGGATGCCCAGCACGCCACCGACGACCACGACCAGGATCAGCGCCACGAAGGGCGCCCGCGGCACGGACACCGGCAGCGGCGGCGCGACCCGCAGCCAGGACTGCGCCTTGCTCGGCTGGCTCTGGTTCTCTGGTGCGGTTTGCAGAGCGGTATTTCCTTCGGTAATGTGCTGCCGCGCCGTGGTCCGGCCCCCCGACCGCGGTGCGATGCGCTTGTTCTTGTTCACGTCCCCTCCCCCTCCTCGTCTTGCCGTGCCCCCTGGTGCGACGCGCCTCCTCCTCTCTCCCTTGTGGACTGTTGAGGTTGGCGGAGCGGCGGGATCCGCCGGCGTGGCCGTTCGCGGTCGGCCTCGGTCGTCGGATCGATGTGCTCCGCGGCCCGCAGCCGCACGGAGGCGGCGCGCGGGTTGGCAGCGACCTCGTCGTCGCTCGGCAGTTCGGCGCCGCGGGTCAGCAACCGCAGCGTCGGTCCGGTGCCCGGCAGCTCGACCGGCAGGTCGACCGGGCTGGTGTGCCGGGCGCGCGCGGCGAGCGCCCGCTTGGTGATCCGGTCCTCCAGCGAGTGGTAGGACAGCACCACCAGGCGGCCGCCGGGCGCCAGGGCGTCCAGCGCGGCGGGCAGGGCCGCCTCCAGGGCGGCTAGCTCGCCGTTGACCTCGATGCGCAGCGCCTGGAACGTGCGCTTGGCCGGGTGCCCCCCGGTGCGCCGGGCCGGCGCCGGGATCGAATCCCGCACCAGCTCGGCCAGCCGCGCCGACGAGGTGATGGGCGCCTTTGCCCGCTCCCGCGCGATCGCCGCGGCGATCCGCGCGGCGAACTTCTCCTCGCCGTACACCCGGAGCACCCGGGCCAGTTCCGGGACGCCGTACGTGTTGACGACCTCCTCGGCGGTGATCCCGCGGCTCTGGTCCATGCGCATGTCCAGCGGCGCGTCCTGCGCGTAGGCGAACCCGCGGTCGGGCGCGTCGAGTTGCAGTGACGAGACGCCCAGGTCGAACAGGACGCCGTGGACCTCCTCGAAGCCGAGGCGGTCCAGCACGTCGGGCAGCTCGTCGTAGACGGCGTGCACCAGGTGGACGCGGTCCTCGAACCGCGCGAGCCGGGCGCGGGCGTGCGCCAGCGCCTCGGTGTCCCGGTCGAGTCCGATCAGGACGGTCGCGAGGTGCGCGGTGAGCACCGCTTCCGCATGCCCGCCGAGCCCCAGCGTGCCGTCCACGTACACCGTGCCGGGGGCGCGGTCGAGCGCCGGTCCGAGCAGGGCCAGGCATCGGTCGAGCAGCACTGGTACGTGCGTACCGCGAAGCTCCCCCATGTCGACCCCCAGACCTACGTCGTCCCGCATCCGCCCGGGTCCGCTGCGCGCCGTACGCCGTACTGCCAGATCCCCATCCGCTCTTCCCGCCCTCCGGGTGTTATCCCGCCCTCCGGAGAGGGCCGAACGCGCCTGGCATCGGGGAAGAGATGTCAGGTGCACGAGCGGCTGGAGATCTCGCAGTACGGCATGCCAGCCCTACAGTCCCCCGGGCAGCACCCCCTCTTCGATGTCGGCGAAGTCGTCTTCGCTCTCCGCGAGGTAGGTCTCCCATGCTTGCTTGTCCCAGATCTCCACCCGGCTGCTCGCTCCGATCACGACGAGTTCGCGGTTGAGCCCGGCATATTCCCGCAGGTGGCCCGGGATCGTCACCCGGCCCTGCTTGTCCGGCACCTCGTCGTGAGCGCTCGCGAAGAACACCCGGCTGTAGGCCCGAGCCGCCTTGTGCGTCATCGGCTGCTCGCGCAACTGGTCCGCGATGCGCTGGAATTCCGGTGTCGGAAAGACGTAGAGACAGCGCTCCTGCCCTTTGGTAATCACGACACCTCCCGCCAGCTCGTCCCGGAACTTCGCCGGCAGGATCAACCGGCCCTTGTCGTCAAGGCGCGGAGTGTGGGTGCCGAGAAACATTCGGCCCACCCCCTCGCCCTGCGCGGTGTCGCTCCCCCGGGCCGGCGAGCCCTCCCAGCCTCGCCACTGCGCCCCACTGTACTCCACTTCCCTCCACCCGCAACCGGAAACGCGGGTTCCCGCCACCCCCTTGTGGATCAAAATCCCTGCTCACGGACGGTGGAGCGGAGTGGAGGGTCAGAGACCCGACACAGCCCCGCACAAAGCCGCCCCCTCCCCCGTGAGCAGGTGCTCAAGCGGGGAAGGGGGCGGCTTTCCTGGGGGGAGGAGTAAAGCTGTGGGGGAAAGTGGAGGGCTCCCGGAGCGGCCGCCGCCAACTCCGGCGCCTCAGGCGGCGGCCCCACCGCTGGCGGCGGCATCGCTGGCGGCGCCGATCAAGGACACCCCCGCCGATCAAGGGCTTAGGCACCCGAAACAGAGATCGAACCACGTGCCTCAGCCCTTGATCGACGGATAGGGCCTTGATCCACGCCCCCGGCGGGCCGCCTCCGGCGGGGGCCCGCCCCGCAGGGCGGGCCGCCGCGGAGCGGCCCCCGGCGGAGCGGGCCCCGCGGGGCGGGCCCCGCGGGGCGGGCTGCCCCCGCGTGGGGGGAGCGGGGGTGGGGGGATGCCCGCCCCGCGGGGTAGTGGGGGTGGGGGGTGGGGGGATCTCAGATCAGGCGGCGGACCACGTAGTTACGGGACCAGATCTTGTGCTTGCCGACCGTCTTGCCGGCGCGCGGCGAGTCGTACATATAGCCACCGCCGGCGTAGACGCCCACGTGGGTGCCGTAGGTGCCGCTCCGGATGACGATCAGGTCGCCGGGCTTCGCCTTCGACTTGGCGACCGCCTTGCCGTACCGCTGCTGCAGGTTGGCCTTGTGCGGCAGCTTCTTCCCGGCGGCCACCCGGTAGACGTACGACGTGTAGCCGGAGCAGTCGAACACCCGCGGGCCACTGGCACCGAACCGGTAGGGCGCGCCGGTGTGCTTGCGCGCCTCGCTGAGGATCTTCGCGCCGCTGGGCAGCACGTAGACCCGCGCGGTGGCGCTGGCCGTCGCCTTGTACTTGCCGGCGATGCCGGTGTAGACCAGCCGGAAGCTGCTGTTGACGAACGGCTTGGCGTAATAGGTCGCCACGCCGTTGCGGACCCAGCGGGTCATCCAGGTGCGCCACGCGCCGTTGCGCCACGCCTGGAACTGGAGGTTGCCGCCGTTGACGGGCTTACCGGTACTCGGATCGGTGATCCAGGTGCTCAGCTTGGTCGTGGCCCCCCAGCGGATCGTTTTCGTGGCGCCGATCCGCACGATCGGGTGTACCGGTGCTGCCGCCTGTTGCGCCACCGCCGTGGTGATGGGCGCGGCGGCCGTGGTGGTCGCGGGCGCCGCCGCTGCCGGACCGGCGAGGAGCGTGCCGGCGCAGAGGCAGGTACCGAGGGCGAGCGCGAGCTTGCCGATGCGGGCATGCCGCAGCCGGCGCGAACGGTGTTCGTGCACGAAGTGAGATCCCTCCGGCACGCCTACGGGGTTAGCTGTCGGGTTCGGACGCGAAGGTTGGCCCGGCCGCGCGCGGCGACTTCACCCCAAGGCCTTGGTCACAAGGCCGCCTTACTTGGGTCCCCCATCCCTGCCCCTATCGCCGTTGTCTCGTCGGTCAAGGGGTTTGCGCCGCACGGGAGGGCAGGGTTAGGCGGTTCCCGCGGCGCGGCCGGGACGCGAATCGCGACCGGCTCAACGTTTGTATCCGATGGCGATATCGACGCTCCGTAATCGGGATCTTGCATAGCGAATTTGGCACACCGTCCGATGTCCGAAACAGACGCACGCCGTCCGGAATGTGACTACGCTCCGCTAACTTGCGCGCACGCGTCGTCGATCATGGGCGGTGAAGAAGCCCACACACCTTGCTCCGGTAACCTCGCTCGCGTGACGGACGGGAACACAGACGGGAACGAGGCGCGGATGCCCTTACGGGCCAAAGTCGCCAGCTCGGTGTCGCGCACCGCGGCGGCGCTCTCCCGCGCCGCCGGACGGGGCGACGGATCGGTGATCGGCGGTTGGATCGGCCTGAAGATCGACCCCGATCTGCTCGCGCATCTGTCCACCGGGCGGGCGATCGCCCTCGTCTCCGGCACCAACGGCAAGACCACGACGACGCGGCTCACCGCCGCGGCGGTCGGCGTGCTCGGACGGGTGGCCACCAACTCGTTCGGCGCCAACATGCCGACCGGGCACACCTCCGCGCTGGCCAAGGCCGGCCAGACGCCGTACGCGGTGCTGGAGGTCGACGAGCACTACCTCCCGCAGGTGATCGAGGCGACCAACCCGCGGGTGGTGGCGCTGCTCAACCTCTCCCGCGACCAGCTGGACCGCGCCAAAGAGGTCGCGATGATGGCGCAGCTCTGGCGCGAGGCGCTGGCCAAGCATCCCGACGTGGTCGTGGTGGCGAACGCGGACGACCCGATGGTGGTCTACGCGGCGGCCTCCGCGCCCCGGGTCGGCTGGTTCAGCGCCGGGCAGCGCTGGCACGACGACTCCCACGTCTGCCCCAACTGCGGCGCGCCGATCGAGCGCCAGGCCGGCTACTGGGGCTGCACCGGGTGCCCGCTGCGCCGCCCGGTGCCGCAGTGGGTGGTCGAGGACGACGGTGTCATCGACCCGCGCGGCGCGTGGCACAAGGTCAGCCTCCAGATCCCCGGCAAGGTCAACGTCGGCAACGCGGCCACCGCGCTGGCCGTCGCCGCCCAGTTCGGGGTACGCCCGACGGACGCGGTCGGCCGGCTCTCGACGGTGACCTCGGTGGCCGGCCGGTACGCCCAGGTGGTGCGGGACGGGCGCAACGTCCGGCTGCTGCTCGCGAAGAACCCGGCGAGCTGGCTGGAGGCGTTCGACATGGTCGACCAGGCGCCGACGCTGCTGTCGATCAACGCGCGCGACCCTGACGGGCTCGACACGTCGTGGCTTTTCGACGTCGACTTCGGCCCGCTGCGCGGCCGGCAGGTGTTGATCACCGGCGACCGGGCGTACGACCTCGCGGTTCGCCTCGAAGTGAACGGGGTACCGTTCCGGCACGTACTCTCGTTCGACGAGGCCGTCGCCGCGGTACCGCCAGGACGGCTGGAAGTGATCGCCAACTACACGGCGTTTCAGGACATTCGAGCGGAGCTGGACCGTGTCAACTGATAGCGCGATCAGCATCGTCTGGATCTATCCAGACCTGCTGTCCACTTATGGCGACCGGGGCAACATGTTGATCCTGGCCCGCCGCGCCGCCCTGCGCGGGCTGCCCGTGCAGACCATCGAGGTGCGCTCCGACCAGGCGCTGCCCGGCACCGCCGACATCTACCTGCTCGGCGGCGGCGAGGACGGGCCGCAGGCGCTCGCCGCCCAGCGGCTCAACGCCGACGGCGGCCTGCACCGCGCGGTCGCGCAGGGCTCGGTGGTGTTCGCCGTGTGCGCCGGCTACCAGCTGCTCGGCGGCTCCTTCTTCGCGAAGGGCACCAAGTGCGCCGGCCTCAACCTGCTCGACCTCAACTCCGACCGCGGTCCCACCCGCGCGGTGGGCGAGCTGGGCGGGGTGATCGACCCGCGGCTCGGCCTGCCGCCACTGACCGGGTTCGAGAACCACGGCGGCCGCACCCACCTGGGCCCGGGCGTCGCGCCGCTCGCCAAGGTCACCACCGGCGTCGGCAACGACGGCGCCAGCGAGGGCGCGTGGCGCGGCAAGCTCCTCGGGACGTATTCGCACGGTCCGGCCCTGGCACGTAACCCCGCCCTGGCCGACCTGCTGCTCCGCTGGGCGACCGGCTACCAGGCGCTGCCGGCGCTCGACGACACCTGGTCCGACCGGCTCCGCGCCGAGCGCATGTCCGCCGTGGCGGCCTCGTGAAGCCCGTCACCCCCACGGCCCCCTCCGAGACGCCTTCTCCCCCCATGATCAAGGCGTCCTTCACGTCGTTAGAGCAGCATGAGGGACGCCTTGATCATGGCGAGGGCGCGGCGCTGCGCTCCCGGCCGGCAAGGCTCCGCTCGCGGCTGGCAGGGCTCGGCTCGTGGCTGGCGGGGCTTCCCTCGCGGCTGGCAAGGCTGCGGCCACCACGGTCGGCGGCCGCCAAGCGCTTCACGCTCCTGCTCGGCCTCCTCGCCGCGCTCGGCGTGGTCGTGCTCGTCCTGCCGCCGCCAGACCTGGCCGACGCGCCGCGCCTGGTCGACCAGCTCGGCCCCTTCGCGGCGCCGGCCGCGGTGGTCGTGGGCGCGCTGATGATGGTCGCGCTGATCCCCCGCACGCTGGTCTCGGTCGCCTGGGGCGCGCTGTTCGGCACGGTCGGCGGCGCCGCCTACGCGCTCGCCGGCGCCCTGCTGGCCGCGGCGCTCGGCTTCGCCGTCGGGCGGCTGCTCGGCCGCGACTTCGTCGCCGAACGGGTCCGCGGCCGGCTCGCCCGTCTCGACGGCTGGTTCGGCCGGCAGAGCGTGCTCGGGGTGGTGACCGTGCGGTTGCTGCCGGTGGGCGGGTTCGGCCTGGTCAGCTACGGGTACGGCACGACCGGCGCGCGCCTGTGGCCGTACCTGCTCGGCAGCGTGCTGGCGTCGGTGCCGTCCGCGTTCGGGTACGCCGCGGTCGGCGCCGCCGTGGCCAACCCCAGCGGCATCAACTGGTTCGCGATCGCCCCCGCCGGCCTCGGCCTGATCGCCACGACGGTCATCGTCACCCGCTGGCGCCGCGCGTCCCGCGCCACCCCCGCCTAACCCCTCCATGATCAAGGCGTCCTTCACGTAGTAAGAACTACGTGAAGGACGCCTTGATCATGGGTTACAGGACGACGCTGACCATGCGGCCGGGGACGACGATGACCTTGCGGGGGTCGCGGCCCTCCAGGTGGTCGGCCACCGCGGCCAGCGCGGCCTCCCGGACCGCCGCCTCCGCGGCGTCCGCCGGCACCTCCACCCGGCCGCGCACCTTGCCGTTGACCTGCACCGGGTACGTCACCGACGCCGCCACCAGCAGCGCCGGGTCGGCGGTCGGGAAGTCGGCGTACGCCAGCGAGCCGTCGTGCCCCAGCCGCCCCCACAGCTCCTCGGCGATGTGCGGGGCGAACGGCGCCAGCATCAGCACCAGCGGCTCCGCGATCTCGCGGGGCGTGGCCGGCAGCGGCGTGGCCGCGTTGGTCAGCTCGATCAGCTTCGCGATCGCCGTGTTGAACCGCAGGTCGTCCAGGTCGCCGCGGACGCCGTCGATCACCCGGTGCAGCAGCCGCCGGACCTCATCGGTAGCCGGCTCGTCGACCACCCGGGACGCGCCGGTCTCCTCGTCGACGACCAGCCGCCACACCCGCTGCAGGAACCGCTGCGAGCCGACCACCGCGCGGGTCTCCCACGGCCGGGAGACGTCCAGCGGGCCCATCGCCATCTCGTACACCCGGAACGTGTCGGCGCCGTACCGCTCACACATCTCGTCCGGCGTGACCACGTTCTTCAGCGACTTGCCCATCTTGCCGTACTCCCGGACGACCTCCTGGCCGGCGTAGAAGTACTTCCCGTCGCGCTCCTCGACCTCTTCGGCCGGCACGATCACGCCGCGGGCGTCGCGGTACGCGTACGCCTGGATGTAGCCCTGGTTGAACAGCTTCCGGTACGGCTCGAACGACGACACGTGGCCCAGGTCGAACAGCACCTTGTGCCAGAACCGCGCGTACAGCAGGTGCAGGACGGCGTGCTCCATGCCGCCCACGTACAGGTCGACGCCACCGCAGTCGGCCTGGTCGCGCGGGCCCATCCAGTAGCGCTCGATGTCCGGGTCGACCAGCGCCTTCTCGTTGTGCGGGTCCAGGTAGCGCAGCGAGTACCAGCAGGAGCCGGCCCACTGCGGCATGGTGTTGGTCTCCCGGGTGTACTGCCGGGGGCCGTCGCCCAGGTCCAGCTCGACCTGCACCCATTCCTTCGCCCGGGACAGCGGGGTCTCCGGGTCGCTGGCGGCGTCGTCCGGGTCGAAGGTGCGCGGCGAGAAGTCGTCGATCTCCGGCAGCTCGACCGGCAGCATGGCCTCGGGCAGCGCGATCGGCAGGCCGGTCTCGTCGTACACGATCGGGAACGGCTCGCCCCAGTAGCGCTGCCGGCTGAACAGCCAGTCCCGCAGCCGGTACGTGACGGCGCCGGTGCCGGCCTCGTTGGCCTCCAGCCACTCGATGATCGCGGCCTTGGCCGCCACGACGCCCATACCGTCCAGGAACCCCGAGTTGATCGCCGGGCCCTCCCCGACATACGCCTTGCCGTCGAAACCCTCGGACGGCTGGACGGTGCGGATGATCGGCAGGTCGAAGACCTCGGCGAACTCCCAGTCCCGCTCGTCCTGCCCGGGCACCGCCATGATCGCGCCGGTGCCGTAGCCCGCCAGCACATAGTCGGCGATGAACACCGGGATGTGCGCGCCGTTCACCGGGTTGGTCGCGTAGGCGCCGACGAAGACGCCGGTCTTCTGCTTGCTCTCCGCCGTCCGCTCGGCCTCCGTCTCGCCGACGATCGAGGCACGGTACGCGGCGACGGCCGCCGCCGGCGTCGGGTGCCCGCCGGTCCACGCGTCCTTCGTCCCGTCCGGCCAGGCGGCTGGGACCAGCCGGTCGACCAGCTCGTGCTCGGGTGCCAGCACCATGTAGGTCGCGCCGAACACGGTGTCCGGGCGGGTGGTGAACACCCGGATCGCGCCGGCATCCGTGGGGAAGTCGATGTGCGCGCCGGTGGAGCGGCCGATCCAGTTGCGCTGCATCAGCTTGACCGGCTCCGGCCAGTCCAGCGTGTCCAGATCGTCCAGCAGCCGGTCGCCGTAGGCGGTGATGCGCATCTTCCACTGCTTCAGGCTGCGCTTGAAGACCGGGTAGTTGCCGCGCTCGCTGCGCCCGTCCGGCGTGACCTCCTCGTTGGCCAGCACCGTGCCCAGGCCGGGACACCAGTTCACCGGAGCCTCGGAGACGTACGCCAGGCGGTGGTCGTCGACGACCTGCCGGCGCTCCACAGCGGACAGTTCCGACCACGGACGCCCGTCCGGGGTCGGTCGCGCGCCGGCGGAGAAAGCCGTGATCAGGTCGGCGATCGGCCGGGCCCGGCGCAGCTCCGGGTCGTACCAGGAGTTGAAGATCTGCAGGAAAATCCACTGTGTCCAGCGGTAGTAGTCCACATCGGTGGTGGCGACGCTACGGCGGTTGTCGTAGGCCAGGCCCAGCCGGCGCAGCTGCGCGCGGTATCGCTCGACGTTCGCCTCGGTGGTCACCCGCGGATGCGTGCCGGTCTGCACGGCGTACTGCTCGGCCGGCAGGCCGAACGCGTCGAACCCCATCGGGTGCAGCACGTTGTAGCCGGCCATCCGCTTGTACCGGGTGAAGGAGTCGGTGCCGATGTAACCCAGCGGGTGCCCGACGTGCAGGCCGGCGCCCGACGGGTACGGGAACATGTCGTGCACGTACAGCTTGTCGGCGCCGGCGCGGGGGTGCGCGGCGTCGGCCAGGTCGCCGGTCGGGTTGGGCGCGTCGAACGTGCCGTGCGCGTCCCAGTAGTCCTGCCAGCGCCGTTCTATCTCGTCCGCCAGCGCCGCCGTGTACCGGTGCGACGGGACATCGGCTGTTTCGGTCATCTTTCTACCTCCAGGGCCATTCTCGTCAGGACACAAAAAAGCCCCTCACGCAGGAGGGGTAGCCGCACTGTCGATATGTCGTCAGTGCGGCCTTCTAAGGAGCAGGAAGGCCCTGGCCATGACCCGCAGTGTACACCGCAGCCGTCAAGACCGACTCGGCGAAATCCACCGACCGGGCTAGCCTGTGGGCATGCGGGTGGTCCGTCGCAATCCGGCCTGCACTCCCGCGAACCTTACGGCGCTCCCAACGTATCTATAGGGGAGGTCGTGGCACCACGAGGAGGAGGCCCGTGACACAGCAATCCTGGGACGAGCTTGGCGGCGCCCTCGCGAGCCCCGAGTTTCGAGCCGCGAGCGATGCCATCGTGGCCAACATCGAGCAGGTCATCGAGGGTAAGACCGCCACCGTGCGGTTGGCGCTCGCGGTGCTGCTCGCTGAAGGCCACCTGCTCATCGAAGACGTACCCGGCGTAGGCAAGACCAAGCTCGCGAAGGCACTGGCCCGGTCGATCGACTGCTCGGTGCGGCGGATCCAGTTCACCCCTGACCTGTTGCCCAGCGACGTGACCGGCGTCAGCGTGTACAACCAGGAGACCCACGACTTCGAGTTCAAGCCGGGCGCGGTGTTCGCGAACCTGGTGGTGGGCGACGAGATCAACCGGGCATCCCCGAAGACCCAGTCGGCGCTGCTGGAGAGCATGGAGGAGCGCCAGGTCACCGTCGACGGCGTCACCTACGAGCTGCAGACGCCGTTCATGGTCATCGCGACCCAGAATCCCATCGAGATGGAGGGCACCTACCCCCTGCCCGAAGCTCAGCGCGACCGGTTCACCGCGCGCATCGCGATGGGATACCCGGACGCCAGCGCGGAGCTGGCCATGCTCGACGTCCATGGCGCCCGCGACCCGCTCTTCGCGCTGAAGCCGGTCTCCGACGCCGCCACCGTGCGGAGGCTCATCGCGACGGTCCGTGAGGTGCACGTCGCCGACGCCGTCAAGCAGTACGCGGTGAACCTGGTGACCGCCACCCGCGAGGCACCCGAGCTGCGCCTGGGCGCATCCCCCCGGTCGACGCTCCAGATGCTGCGCACCGCCCGTGCGGTGGCCGCGCTGGAGGGCCGCGACTACGTGCTGCCCGACGATCTGCAGGCGCTCGCCGTGCCGGTGCTGGCCCACCGGGTCATCCCGACGGCCGACTCGCAGCTGGCTCGGCGCACCACCGACGCGATCATCGCCGACCTGGTCCACCGGCTGCCGCTGCCGCACGAGCGCCAGCGCTCGCCGTACGACACCCGGCAGGCTCCCGACGGCCGCGCGCAGTACGATCCGCGAAGGGGATAAATACCGTGCGTTATGACTCCCAGCCGACCCCCGACGGCCGCGCGCAGTACGATGCCGAGCCTCAGAGGGGATAACTACCGTGCGTGAGGCGTTCCGTGGCTTGACCACGCGCGGCCGGTCGTTCCTCGCGGCCGCCGCCGCGGCGGCGCTCTCCGCGCTGATCCTCGGCGAGAAAGATCTGCTGCGGGTCGCGATCCTGCTGGCCGTCCTGCCGCTGCTCGCCACCGTCTACGTCGGCCGCAGCCGGTACCGGCTGGCGTGCAGCCGCTCGCTCCAGCCGCACCGGGCACATGTCGGCGCCAGCGCGCGGGTGGTGCTGCGGCTGCAGAACATGTCCCGGCTGCCCACCGGCACGTTGCTGCTGGAAGACCGGTTGCCGTACGCCCTGGGCAGCCGCCCGCGGGTCGTCCTCGAACGGCTCGGCGCCCGCCAGGCCAGCTCCGTGGCGTACACGGTGCGGGCCGACGTGCGCGGCCGGTACGAGGTCGGCCCCCTGGTGGTCCGCCTGACCGACCCGTTCGGGCTGTGCGAGCTGACCCGGTCCTTCCCCAGCGTCGACCGGCTCACCGTGATCCCGCAGGTCCTGCCGTTGCCGAACGTCCGGCTCGCGGGCGAGTACGCGGGCGCCGGCGACAGCCGCGCCCGCTCGGTGGCCGTCCACGGCGAGGACGACGCCGCCACCCGGGAGTACCGGCGCGGCGACGACCTGCGGCGGGTGCACTGGAAGTCGACGGCGCGCCTCGGCGAGCTGATGGTGCGCCGCGAGGAGCAGCCCTGGGAGAGCCGGGCCACGGTCGTCCTCGACACCCGGTCCTTCGCCCACCGGGGCGAGGGACCGACGGCCAGCTTCGAGTGGGCGGTGTCCGCGGCGGCCAGCATCGCCGTCCATCTCCAGCAGGCGGGGTACAAGCTGCGCCTGGTCAGCGACAGCGGCATCGACACCGAGGCGGGCGAGGGCGGCGAAGGCGTCCTGCTCGACCACCTCGCCGACGTCAAGCTGACCAAGAAGGGCGACGTGGCGCAGCTCGTCGAAGCCGTCCGCCGGCGCAACGACGGCGGCCTGGTGATCGCCCTGCTCGGCACGCTGACCAGCGCGGAGGCCGAGCTGCTCGCCGGCCTGCGCGGCAACAACAGCACCTGCCTCGCGTTCCTGATCGACAGCTCGACGTGGCTCACCCTGCCGCCGGAGTCCCGCGCCGAGGCGGGCCGGGCGCACGGGGCGTCCGCGCTCGGCCTGATGCGGATGGGCTGGCGGGTGATCGGCGTCGAGCACGGCGCCAAGCTGCCCGCGCTGTGGCCGCAGGCGGCCCGCGGCTCCCAGGGATTCGCATACCGGGCGACGATGGCCGAGACGGTAGCCGGAGGGATGAGGTAGTTCCATGCGCAACCGCCATCTGGGGTTCGTGGCCGCGGCGGCCACCCTGCTCGCCGCCGCGCCGCTCGCGACGATCTTCGAACGGTGGACCTGGCTGATCCAGAGCATCGTCGCCGTCGCGCTGATCGCCGGGGCGGCCACGCTGACCCGGGCCCTGCGCGCACCGGTGTGGGCGCAGCTGCTCAGCATGCTGGCCACGCTGCTGATCGTGCTGACCGTCATGTTCCCCAGCGGCGACGAGCTGCTCCTGCTCATCCCCACGCCCGACACGATCAGCCACTTCGGCGCGCTGATCGGCTTCGCCATGGACGACATGCAGGCCTACGGCGTGCCGGTACCCGACCGCCCCGGCCTTCAGTTCCTCACCGTCCTGGGCGTCAGCGGCGTGGCCATCCTGGTCGACCTGCTCACGGTCAGCCTGCGCCGCCCGGCGCTCGCCGGCCTGCCCATGCTGGCCATCTACTCGGTACCGGTCGCCATCTACACCACCAGCGTCAACCCGGTCCCGTTCGTGATCGGCGCGGTCGGCTTCCTCTGGCTGCTGGCCGCCGACAACGTCGACCGGGTCCGCCGGTTCGGCCGCCGGTTCACCGGCGACGGCCGGGACGTCGACGTGTGGGAGCCGTCGCCGCTCGCGGCCGCCGGCCGCCGACTCGCGGTCGTCGGCGTCGCGCTCGCCGTGTTGCTGCCGCTGGCCGTGCCCGGCATGACCACCGGCCTGCTGGCCAACTTCGGCACCGGCGCGGGCGCGGGCGTCGGCCCGGGGCGCGGCGGCAGCCCCGGCCAAGTCAATCTGTTCTCCAAGCTGAGCGGCGAGCTCAACCAGACCGAGGTCCGCGAGCTGGTCAAGGTCACCACGAACGACCCGAACCCGTTCTACCTCCGCTTCGGCGTGGCCGAGCAGCTCGGCCAGGACGGGTTCAGCCCCAGCGGGCTTCGCGGCGCGGCGGTCCGCAACGGGCTGCCCGACCCGCGGGACACCGCGGACCGCGGCGTGCGGTTCCGGGAGTACGAGGCCACCGTCGAGATCACCGAGAACTTCGACATGCCGATGCTGCCGGTCTACACGGCGCCGATCCGCACTCAGGACGTCGAAGGCAACTGGCAGTACGACACCAACCGGCAGGTGCTGTTCTCCAACCGGCTCCGCTCCAAGGAGAAGACGTACGGGTTCACGTACGTGCGGCCGGAGTACGCCCAGACCGTGCTGCGCCGGGCGGAGATCGACGAGACCGACCCGGCCCGCCAGTTCGTCAACGTGCCGCCGCAGCCCGAGGTGGAGAAGCTGGTCGCCGACGTGACCCGTGGAAAGGCGAACCAGTACGACGAGGTGCTCGCCATCCACCAGTACTTCTCGTGGGAGAACGGCTTCCGGTACAGCCTGGCCACCAAGCTCGGCACCAGCGGCTCGCAGATCGTCGACTTCCTGAAGAACAAGGTCGGCTTCTGCCAGCAGTACGCCGCCGCCATGGCGTGGATGGTGCGGGCCGCCGGTTACCCGGCCCGGGTGGCGTTCGGCTTCACTGGCGGCGGCAGCCGCGACGACAACACGACGACGTTGACCAACCGCAACCTGCACGCCTGGACCGAGGTCTACTTCGGCGACGAGATCGGGTGGGTGCCGTTCGACGCCACGCCCGCGACGAGCGTCCAGGGCAGCAGCCGGTCCGCGTGGGCACCCGACCCGGACGCCGTCGAGACCCCCAACCCCACGCCGAGCACCTCCACCGCACCCGTCCCGGGCTCCTCCAGCGGCCCGCTCGGACCGGACAACAGCACCAACGACGAAGCCGACCTGGGCGCCGGCCTCGGCGACACCACGCCCACCCAGCCCAGGTGGCCCTGGTACACGCTGGCCGCTGTGCTCTTGGCGCTGGCGCTGCTCGCGGTGCCGGCGCTGCGCCGGCGCCTGCTCCGCCGCAGCCGATCCCGCCTGACCGCGGCGCCGGCGGCGCTAGTGCCGGCGGGCCCGCCCGGCGCGCCGCAGGTGGTCATCGACGTGTCCGCGGCCGGCCCGGCCCGGGAGGACGCGCACGCCGCCTGGGCGGAACTGCTCGACACGATGATCGACTACCGGGTGCCGGTCGACCCGACCGAGACGCCGCGGGCCACCGCCGACCGGCTGGCGACCGGCAGCGTCGTCGACGGGCCGGCCGCGGCGGCGGCCCGGCTGCTCGGCCAGGCCGAGGAGCGCGCCCGGTACGCCCGCGAGCCGCTCCAGGCCGGCGGGCTCGGCGAGGCGCTGCGCGCGGTACGCCAGGCGTTGCGGGCCCAGGCCGGCCGGCGCACCCGGCTGGCGGCGGCGGTGCTGCCACCGTCGGTGCTGCTGCGCTGGCGGCTGGCGATCGTCGACACGTCGATCGGGCTGATGTCCGCCGGCGGCCGGATCCGTGAGCGCCTGCTCCGCTTCAGCCCCCGCCGCCTCCTCGCCCGCTCCCGCCCCTAACCCCGTCATGATCAGGGCGTCCTTCAAGTAGTTAGAACTACGTGAAGGACGCCCTGATCATGACGGGCTGAGCCCGCAGAGTCGCTCGCCACCCGCGCACCGCACCCCCTTCACCCATGATCAAGGCGTCCCTCACGTCGTGAGGGACGCCTTGATCATGACAGTGGGACGGGGACGGGACCGGGGCGCGCGGAAGCGCCGCAGCGCCCTCGTCGCTCGCGGGTTGAAGGTCGAATCAGCGATGGCCCTCGGGCCGCTGACGCCACCTTTCCTCTAGCCGGTCGATGAACGACATCCGCCGGCCGCGGGTGCGCCGACTGGCGGTGCCCCCCACGGCGCGCAGGTCGGGTGACTGCGCCTTGCGGTGCGACTGCATCGCGAACGCGGCAGCACCCAGCATGACGACGAAACCCGCCACGCCCAGCAGCGTTATCTGGCTCACCGTGCCGTAGACAACCAACGCTAGGCCGGCGATGATCACGCCGGCAGCGACGAGCAGCCGACGCCGCGCGTGGAAGCGCGGGTCGCTGGCGCGCACAGCCGAGGCGAACTTCGGGTCCTCGGCAAGCGACCGCTCGATCTGCTCGAACAGCCGCTGCTCGTGCTCCGAGAGCGGCACGGCACTCCTCCCCGGTCACACAGGTCGGTCCGGTCGGACCAACAGACCGTGGCAGCCAAGCGGCTGCTTAACCGCAAGTCTACGAGGGGCTTCGCGGGTCGGAAAGCCGGACGACCGACGGCTCTTCGTGATTTTCGGTTCATCCCTGGTCAACGTGCCGAGACAACCCATGATCAAGGCGTCCTCACGTAGCTAGAACGACGTGGGGGACGCCTTGATCATGGGGAGGGAGACAGCGATGCCGCCAACTTCCCGGCGGTTCCCCGCGATCTTGGATTTATCGGTGCGTTTCCACTTCAACCGAGGGATCTTGACGTTGTGGCGTCGCTATCACGACGGTGCGGCGTCAAGATTCACGGACGCTCCATGATCAAGGACGCCTTGATCATGGGGGTGGGAGGAGGCTGGCGGGGCGGACGACGGCGGCGCCGAACCGGGCCGCTGCGGCGTCGGCGGCTGCCTCGGCGTCGCGCCAGCCGTGCTCGGGCTCCCCCAGCGCCGCCTGGCGAGGCGTGCCGGCCGCCGAGGTCAGCCCCTCGACCCGGACCCCGACCAGGCGGATCCGGTCGCCGGGGCGCAGCGCCTCGAACAGCGCCCACGCCGTGTCGAACACCTCGCGTGCCACGTCGGTGGCCACCGGCAGCGTGCGGGAACGGTTGACGGTGCGGAAGTCGGCGAGCCGCACCTTGATCGACACCGTGCGGCCCACCTGGCCGGAGCGGCGCAGCCGGACACCCACCTTGTCGGAGAGGGCGAGGAGCGACCGCCGGAGCACGTCCACGTCGGCGATGTCTGTGTCGAACGTCACCTCTGCTCCGATCGACTTGTCGACCTGCTCGGGCGACACCTGCCGCGGGTCGCGCCCCCAGGACAGCTCGTGCAGGTGGGCCGCGACCGCCTCGCCGAGCGCGCTGCGCAGCATGCCCACCGGCGCCGCCGCCACGTCGGCGACCGTGCGCAGGCCCAGCCGGCCCAGCTTCTCCGCCGCCTTCTCCCCGACGCCCCACAGCGCGGCGATCGGCAGCGGGTGCAGGAAGTCGAGCACCTGGCCGGCGGGCACGACCAGCAGGCCGTCGGGCTTGGCGCGGGTGGAGCCCAGCTTGGCCACGAACTTGGTCGGCGCCACCCCCACCGAGCAGGTCAGGCCCAGCTCCTCCTGCACGCGCGCACGCAGCGACGCCGCGATCACCGCGGGCCGGCCGAGCAGCCGGCGCGCCCCGGCCACGTCGAGGAACGCCTCGTCGAGGGAGAGCGGCTCGACCAGCGGCGTCACGTCGCGGAAGAAGCCCATGACCCGCCGGGACGCCTCCGTGTAGGCGGGGCCGTCGGGCGGGATGAACACGGCTTGTGGGCACAGCGCCCGGGCCCGGCTGGTGGGCATCGCGCTGCGTACCCCGAAGCGGCGGGCCTCGTAGCTGGCGGAGCTGACCACCCCCCGCGGCCCGACCCCGCCGACCACGACCGGCCGCCCGCGCAGCGACGGGTCGCGGCGGACCTCGACGGAGGCGAAGAACGCGTCCATGTCGACGTGCAGGATCCGGCAACCGGTGTCGTCGCCGTCCGCCCCGAAGGCACCCCCACCGCGCGGCACCGCCTGACTTCTACCCACGGAAGCACCGTAACGGCCCCGTACGACAAGAACATGCCCATGATCAAGGCGTCCCTCACGTCGTTAGAACGACGTG
>JBBEWH010000237.1:0-8397 GCA_037414955.1 Actinomycetes bacterium KLBMP 9797 | reverse complement strand
CGTGAGGGACGCCTTGATCATGGAGAAGGGGGGGGCGGGCGACCAGCAACGGGACCGTCATCTCGGTGGCGGTGTAGGAGCCGTGGTAGGCGATCATGTTCGCCACGGTGGCCGGCTCGTGGGCGGTGGCCAGCACCGCGTACCGGTCGTGGCAGGCCACCACCACGTCGCCGACCCGCTGCAGGTGCGCCTCCGGCACCGGGCCGAACCAGCCGGCCGCCACCGCCTCCTCGCGCGTCGCTACCCACGCGGCGGGGCCGAGCAGCGCGCGCCACGCCGCCAGCACGTCATCGCGCGCGCCGGGCAGGGTGTGCAGGTATCGGACCCGGGGCTCGCCGGCCACCACCCGCACCCCGGCGGACAGCCGCGGATCGGTGTCGATGTCGAACTTCCGGTCGGCCGGCACGTTGAGCTGCCCGTGGTCGGCGGTGACCAGGAGCGCCCCGTCCGGCGGGAGGCCGTCGACGAGGCGTCGCACCAGCCCGTCGACCCCGGCCACCGCCGCCCGCCACTCCGGTGAGTCCAGGCCGTGGATGTGGCCGGCCCGGTCGACATCCGGGTGGTACCCGGACACCAGCGTCGGCCCGTCACCGGCCCGCAGCGCGCCGAGCATCTCGGTGCCCAGGGCGTCCGCCCCCGTCGCGCTGCGGTAGACGCCGCCCCGCCAGATCGCCACCGAGAGGCCGCTCCCCGCGTACTCCGGACGGCTCACCGCCGTGACCGCGACGCCCGCGGCGCGCGCGACGTCGAGCAGCGTGCGCGCCGGCTGCCACACCGCCGGGTCGGGGTCGTCGCGCCACTCGCCGTGGTTGAGCACCCGGTCGGTGCCGGGCACGTTCAGCGTGAAGGCGAGCAGGCCGTGGGCGCCGGGCGGCACGCCCGCGCCCAGGCTGGCCAGCCCGGCCGGCGTCGTGGAGGGAAACCCGCAGGTCAGCTCCGCGCCGTCGCGCGCCAGCTCCGCCAGGAGCGGCGCGTGGGGGGCCGCCAACGGGATCTGGTACGCGCCGAGCCCGTCCACGAGCAGCACCGCGACCCGCCGAACGCCGTCGAGCCGCGCGGCCAGGCCGAGGCGGTCGCGCTGACCGGGTATCCCGAGCGCGGCGAGCACGCTCGGCAGCACCTCGGCGAGGCTGGCCCGCCCGTACGCCGGCCGCACCACCTCGAGGGCGTTCGCCGACCGGGGGTTCATGGCCGGCGGGCGAGCAGGTGCAGCTGGGCGGCGATGTCCCGGTACGGCGGCAGGGCGGCCGCCGCCAACTCCAGCTCCACGACGGCCTGCGGGTTCGCATCGGCCACCGCCGCGGGAAGGAGGTCGGCGATGACCCGTACCCCATGGGTCTCGATCACCTCCAGTCCGGCGGCGCGCAGCAGGTCGGCGGCGGCCGCGCAGTCGTAGCGCCGCTGTGCGGTGTCCCGCCCGGCGACCCGGCCGCGCGGGTCGGCGAGCAGCTCGGCGGCGGCCGCGAGGTGGCCGGTGACCGCCCGGTGCAGCACCGCGGCGGCCTTGCCGGCGACGAGGACGCTGGCCGCCCCGCCCGGCCGGAGCGCGGCGGCGAGCGCGGCCACCACCCCGGCGGGTTCGTCGACCACGTCGAGGACCGCGTGGCACAGGACCAGGTCGACGCTGCCCGGCTCGACCAACCCGCCGAGCGCGTCGGCGTCGCCCTGCACCGCCCGGACCCGCTCGGCGACCCCGGCCTCGGCGGCCCGGCGGGTCAGCGCGGCGAGCGCGTCGGGGCTGGTGTCGACGACGGTGACCCGGTGGCCGGCTTCGGCGAGCGGCACGGCGAACCCGCCGGTGCCGCCGCCCACGTCGAGCACGGTGAGTGCCTGCCCGCGGTGCCGGTCCAGCTCGCGGCGCAGTGACGCCCAGACCGCCGCGGTGCGCGGACCGCTGAGCCGGGGGTGTGTGAGCTCCACCCGACGCAGCCTAGAGCACCAGGGTCCCGATGGCCGCCCGAGGCGTTAGGGACAGCGATCTTCACGGATATGTGGTATTACTACGGGACGTAGTATGGGGGGTCGTCATGCCGAGGTCCGTCGCCGGCGCGCTCACTGGCCGCTGGAGCAAGTACGCCGTCATCGTCTTCTGGCTCGTGGTGGCCGCGGTCACCGGGCCGCTCGCCGGGCAGCTCACCGACGTCCAGGACAACGAGGCGGCCACCTGGCTGCCCGGCAGCGCCGAGTCGACCAAGGTGCTCGACCGGCAGTCCGCGTTCGCGTCGCCGGACACCGTCACGGCCGTCGTGGTCTACGAGCGCGCCGCCGGCCTGACAGCGGCCGACCAGGCGAAGATCGCGGCCGACGCGCGGCGGTTCGCCCAGCTCCCGGAGCTCGACGGGCAGGTGACCGGGCCGATCCCGGCCCAGGACGGGCAAGCGGTCCAGGTGCAGGTGCCGCTCAACCTGGGTGCCGAGGGGTGGGAACGGGCCGGCGCGCTGGTCGGCGACCTGCGCGACACCGCTGCCGCGGGCGCGAGCGGGCTCACCACCCACGTCACCGGCCCGGCCGGCGCCGCCGCCGACTCGGCGGAGGCGTTCGAGGGCATCGACAGCACGTTGCTGTACGCGGCGGCCGGCGTGGTCATCGTGATCCTGCTGTTCACCTACCGCAGCCCGGTGCTCTGGTTGCTCCCGCTGGTGTCCGCCGGGATCGCGCTGAGCGCGTCGCAGGCGGTGATCTACCTGCTCGCCAAGCAGGCCGGCCTCACCGTCAACGCGCAGAGCGCCGGCATCCTCACCGTGCTGGTCTTCGGCGCCGGCACCGACTACGCGCTGCTGCTGGTCGCCCGGTACCGGGAGGAGCTGCGCCGCCACCAGGACCGGCACGAGGCGATGGCCGTCGCCCTACACCGCGCCGGCCCGGCGATCATCGCGAGCGCCGCCACCGTCGCGATCGGCATGCTGTGCCTGCTGTTCGCCGAGACCAACGCCACCCGCGGGCTCGGCCCGGTGGCCGCGATCGGCATCGCGGTCGGGCTCGCCGCCATGCTCACCCTGCTGCCCGCGCTGCTGGTCACCGCCGGCCGGTGGATCTTCTGGCCGCTCCGCCCGCGATACGGCACGCCGGAGCCCACCACGACCGGCCTGTGGGCGCGGATGGGCGCGCGCATCGCCCGCCGTCCCCGGGTCACCTGGATCGCCACCGCACTCGTGCTGGCCGTCGCGGCGCTCGGCGCGGTGCAGCTCGACGCGACCGGACTGTCCAACAAGGAGTCGTTCCGGGGTACCCCCGACTCGGTCGCGGGCGAGGACGTCGTCGCCCGGCACTTCCCCGGCGGCGCCGGTAGCCCGGTCGTCGTCATCGCGAACGCGCCGCAAGCGGCGCGGGTCCGTGGCGTGGTCGCGACCACGCCGGGCATCGCGGCGGTCACCGAGCCGGTCAGCCGCGGCGAATACGCCTACCTGCAGGCGACGCTCGCGGACCCGCCGGACAGCCCGGCGGCTTATGACACGATCGATCGGGTACGCGACGCGGCGCACGCCGTGCCCCAGGCCGACGCGTTGGTCGGCGGCCAGACCGCGGTCAACCTCGACCTCCAGCGGGCCGCCCGGCACGACCGCAACCTGATCATCCCGATCGTGCTGGTCGTCGTGTTCCTCATCCTCGCCCTGCTGCTGCGGGCCATCTTCGCGCCGCTGCTGCTGATGGTGACCGTGGTGCTGTCGTTCGGCGCGGCCCTGGGCGTGAGCGCGCTGGTCTTCCGGCACGTCTTCGGGTTCGGCGGCGCCGACAGCGCGTTGCCGCTGTTCGTGTTCGTGTTCCTGGTGGCGCTCGGCATCGACTACAACATCTTCCTCATGACCCGGGTGCGGGAGGAGACCATCCAGCACGGCACCCGGCGGGCGGCGCTGACCGGTCTGGCCGCCACCGGCGGCGTGATCACGTCGGCCGGGCTGGTACTGGCGGGCACGTTCGCGGTGATGTTCACGCTGCCGCTGACCACGTTCGCCGAGATCGGGTTCGCGGTGGCCTTCGGGGTGCTGCTCGACACGATCGTGGTGCGGGCGGTCCTGGTGACGGCGCTCAACCTCGACATCGGCCGCCACATCTGGTGGCCGTCCACCCTCTCGCGCGAGACCCCTTCCCATGATCAAGGCGTCCCTCAAGTCGTTAGGACGACTTCAGGGACGCCTTGATCATGGTGAGGCGGTCAGAGACGCTGGGGCTCCGCGTAAAGGAAGTCGTCCATCACGACGACGTCCCAGCTGCCCCCGTCGTTGTTGCCCGCGCTGAGCGGGGTGTTCCCGCTGGTGATCCGGACCTCGTAGATCTCGGCGTCGGTCGTGACCCCGAGGAACGACAGGCTCTTGCTGGCCTGCTGGCCCCGGATCACGTTCTGCCACCAGATCAGCCCGCCCCACTGGTCGTACAGCTCGATCTTCGTGCTGTCCGTCCGGTCCACGTCGGTGAAGACCGCGCCGAACCCGTTGACCGTCGCCGGCCAGTTCGTGCCCGGCTCGAAGAAGTGGATGCGGGTCACGGTGCTGTGCGTCGGCGCGAACAGCCGCTCCGGGCTGAACGTGCCGAAGATGTTCGGGTACTGCGCGTTGAAGTTCCCGAAGCGCACCGGGGTGGTCGTCGGGTTCGCGCTGTCCGCGCTCACCTGGAACCGGTTGTTGGCGTTGGAGAAGACCACGCCGCGCGGGACGGTGGTGTTGAAGAAGTCCCGCGGCAGCTGGTTGGGCGAGGACTGCGCGTCCGGCGTGCCGTCCCAGTTGATCTCCCGGCGGCCGGCGGGCTGGCTGCCCAGGGCGCTGCCGTTGTTCGGGTCGCCGAGCAGTGCGCGGTAGGCGTTGACGATGGGCGTCAGACTGGCGGCGTTGGCGGCCGTTCCCTCGATCTTGGAGACCGCGGCGGACGCTGGCGGCGCCAGCGCCACGATGCCGACCGACGCGGCCGCCGCGGTGGCGGCCGCCAGGCCGACGACGCGGCGGCGTAGTGCACTGGTGTTCTGTCGCATGATGGGCTGCTTCCCCCGGGAATTGGACGTGCCTGGACTGTCCAGGCCGACCCAGCCTGCGCGGGCGGTGCGGGGGGAGACGCGGGGTGCCGCGGTGGGAAGCGCGGGAACCGCAGGTCAGCGCGGTGGCGCGCGGGCGGCGGCTAGCCGACAATCCCCTTGACCCGCTCCGCCGGGCGTGCGGATGCTGAGCCGTGTGACGTCAGTCCTGCCCGACCTGCGTCGGCCGCCGGATGGTGACGGCGACCTGGCCGGCCTGGGCACCGGCGCGCCGCTCACCCGGTTCGTCGGGCGGGTCACCGAGGTGGTGGCGCTGACCCGGCGCCTGGACGAGGTACGACTGGTGACCCTGACCGGCCCGGGCGGGAGCGGCAAGACCCGGTTGGCGCTCGCCGTCTGCGACCTGCTGCGCGCCGGCGGCGGCCCGCGTTCCGGCGACGAGCCGCGCGACGGCCCGCGCGTGGGCGACGAGCCGCGCGACGGGCCGCGCGTGGGCGACGAGCCGCGCGCCGGCCCGCACGTGGGCGACGAGCCGCGCGACGGCCCGCACGTTGGCGGCGTGGCGCGCGCTGGCGGCGTGGCGCGCGCTGGCGGCGTGGCGCGCGCTGGCGGCGTGGCGCGGCTGTCCTGGGTGGAGCTCGCCGAGCTGGACGATCCCGCGCTGCTGGCGCACGCGGTCGCGGCCACCGTCGGGGTGACCGACGCGACCGGCGCCGCGCCCGATCGCGCGCTGGCCCGGCACTTTCAGGACCGCGATGCCGTGCTGGTGCTCGACAACTGCGAGCACCTCGTGGAGCCCGCCGCCGCACTCGTCGGGCGGCTGCTGCGCGCGTGCCCCCGGCTACGTGTGCTGGCCACCAGCCGGGAGCCGCTCGCGGTGGCGGGCGAGACGACCTGGGCGGTGGGCGGACTGTCGCTGCCCGCCGCCGGGCCCGCGGTGTCCGTCGCCGACCTGGCCAGCAGCGAGGCCGTGCAGCTGTTCGTCGACCGGGCGCGCCTGGTGCACCCGACGTTCGGCATCACCGAGCGCAACGCCGACGCGGTCGCCCGGCTCTGCCGCTGGCTCGACGGCATGCCGCTGGCGCTGGAGCTGGCCGCGGCCCGGCTGCGGGTCCTGCCGCTGCCCCAGGTCGTCGACCGGCTGGACGACGTGTTCAGCCTGCTGGTCACGAGCGTGCGGGACGCCGCACCCCGGCACCAGACGCTGCGCGCCACCCTGGACTGGAGCTACGACCTGCTGCCACCGGCGGAGCGCCAGCTCTTCGCCCAGCTGTCGGTGTTCCGCGGCGGCTTCACGGCGTGCGCGGCCGAGGCGGTCGCCGGCGGCCCGGTTTTCGCGCTGCTCACCCGGCTCGTCGAGAAGTCGCTCGTGCAGGTGCACAGCGAGGGCGAGGATGAGCGCTACCGGCTGCTGGAAGTCGTCCGGCAGTACGCCGAACAGCGGCTGGCGGTACGGCCCGGCGGGGCCGCCGCCCGGCACGCGGCCCACTACCTCCAGCTGGCGGAGCGGGCCGACGCGCAGCTCGCCACCGACGACCAGGCGCGCTGGCTGGACCGGCTGCACCGGGAGCAGGACAACCTGCGGGCGGCGCTGACCTGGGCGCGGCGGCACGACCCGCCGCTGGGCGTCCGGCTCGCGGCCGCGCTCGGGCGGTACTGCCGGGTGCGCGGCAACTACGCGGAAGGACGGGAGTGGCTGCAGGCCGCCGTCGCGGCGGTGGACGGCCGTACCCCGCCGGCGGTGCACGCCAAGGCGCTGCTCGGGTTGGGCATGCTGGAGTGGCTGCTGTGCGACTACGACCGGGCGGCCGCCCGCCTCCGGCAGGCGCTGGAGCGCTACGACCCGGCCGCCGGCCCTATCGCCGACCCGGCCGCCGATCCGCGGGTGGCCGTGGCGGCCCGGCAGGTGCTCGGCAGCATCGCCCGGGAGCAGGGTGACTACGCGGCCGCGCGGGCCCGGCACGAGGAGTGCCTGGCGACGTGGCGGCAGCTCGACGACGCGACCGGCGTCGCCCGCTCGCTGAAGTCGCTGGGCTTCACCGCCTGGCTGGAGGGGGATTACCCGCGCGCGAGCCGCCTGTCCAGCGACGCGCTGCGCCGGTTCCGCGACCTCGGCGACGGTGCGGGCATCGTGGGGGCGCTGGTCGACCTCGGCGCGACCAGCTACCGCCAGGGCGACCACGCCCGGGCGCGGCTGCTGTTGCGGGAGAGCCTCACGCTGTCCGGGCGGCTCGGCTCCCGCGAGGGCACGGCGTGGTCGATGGAGCAGCTGGGCCTGCTCGCCGCGGCCGGCGGCGACCACCGCGAAGCCCTCCGCCTGCTGCGCGCCAGCCTCGTCCTGCACGACGAGCTGGGCGACCGCTGCCGCACCGCCAGCGTGCTGGAGGCGCTGGCCGGTGAGCTGGCGCGCGGACCGGACGCCCGGACCGCGGGGACGCTGTTCGCCGCGGCGGCGGAGCTGCGCATGACCATCGGCACCCCGGTACCCCCGTGTGACCGGGACGACCACGAGCGCCGGCGCCGCGCGATCGAGGCCGCGCTGGGTCCGGAGCTGGCGCCCGCGGTCGTCGCGGGCCAGGCGATGCCGTTCGACCAGGCGGTCGCGGTCGCCGTCGCGGCGGCCGACGACCTGCTGCGGGCGCCGGTCCCGGCGCGGTCCGAACCCGCCGGCGGGCTCCGGGTGCACGCGCTGGGCCGGGCCCGCGTGGAGCTGGCCGGCCGGGCGTTGGCGACCGAGGACTGGACGTACGCGAAGCCGCGCGAGCTGCTCTACCACCTGCTGACCCAGCCGGGCGCCACGAAGGCCGAGGTCGGCCTGGCGCTGTGGCCGGACGCGTCCGCGAAGGAGCTGCGCAACAGCTTCCACACCGGGATGAAGCACCTGCGCCGGGCCCTGGGCGACCAGCGGTGGGTCCGCTTCGCGGCCGGCGGCTACTTCATCGACCGCACCCTCGGGGTCTGGTACGACGTGGACGAGTTCGAGCTGGCGGCGGAGCAAGGGCTGGCGGCCGGCACCATTCCCGCGCTGGCGGCGGCCGCCGCCGGTTACCCCGGCGACTTCCTCGTCGACCTCGCCGTCGGCGGTTGGGCGGACGCCCGGCGCGAGCAGCTGCGCCGGCGGTACGAGCAGGTGATGCTCACGCTCGGCCAGCTACAGGGGCAACAGCGCCGGTACGGGGAGGCGGCGGAGACGTTCGCCCGGCTGGTGGAGCACGACCCGTTCCTCGAAGCCGCCCACCGCGGGCTGATGCGCTGCCACGTGGCGCTGGGCAACCGGGCGCGCGCCATCCGCCAGTACCACGAACTGGTCGACCTGCTCCACGCGGACATCGGCGCCGCGCCCGCGCCGGAGACCACCGCCCTGTACACGAAGCTCCGCGGCTCCCCTTCCCCATGATCTCCCTCCCCATGATCAAGGCGTCCTTCACGTCGTT
>JBBEWH010000236.1:0-5510 GCA_037414955.1 Actinomycetes bacterium KLBMP 9797 | reverse complement strand
CGACGTGAAGGACGCCTTGATCATGAAGAGCTATCGGAAGTCGCGGGAGGCGGGGGTGACCGGGGCGGTCAGCGGGTCGAGCCGGTCGGCCCGCAGGTTGATCACGC
The DNA here is from genome assembly GCA_037414955.1 of Actinomycetes bacterium KLBMP 9797. Lineage (GTDB taxonomy): Bacteria > Actinomycetota > Actinomycetes > Mycobacteriales > Micromonosporaceae > Phytohabitans. The sequence continues at coordinate 5,403 of JBBEWH010000236.1, read as the reverse complement.
CGTCGGCCTTCTCCAGGATTCCCCGCACCACCAGCGCGCTGCTCGTCCGGGCCACCTTGCGATATCGCTGCCACAGCCCGGGCGAACAGGTCACGTTGAGCATGCCGGTCTCGTCCTCAAGGTTGATGAACGTGATGCCGCCCGCCGTCGCGGGCCGCTGCCGGTGGGTGACGATGCCGCCGACGCGGACCCGCCGGCCGTGCTCGATCTGGCCGAGCCGGGCGATCGGCACCGCGTCGAGGTCGTCGAGGCGGGCCCGGACGAACCGCGCCGGATGGCTCTCCGGTGACAGGCCGGTCGCCCATACGTCGGCGACCAGCCGGTCGACCGCGTCCATGCCGGGCAGCGTGGGCGGCTGGGCGATCGCGGCGGTGCCGGGCAGCCGGTCGGGGCGTTCCTGGGCGGCGGCGCCCGCCGCCCACAACGCCTCCCGCCGCGGGAGGCCGAAACAGGCGAAGGCGTCCGCGGTGGCGAGGGCCTCCAGGTGCGCCGTCGACAGGCCGGTGCGGCGGGCCAGATCGGCCATGTCCCGGTACCGGCCGCCGCCCGCCCGTTCCTCCGCCACGCGCTCGGCCACCTCGTCGCCGAGTGTGCGCACACTGGACAGTCCTAACCGGACGGCCGGGCCGCCCAGCCCCCACTGGTGCGGCGGCTCGTCGGTGCCGGCACGCCAGCGGGTGTCCGGTGTGGACTCCAAGGTGGCCTTGGCGTTGCTGGCGTTGACGTCCGGCCGGCGCACCTCGACGCCGTGCCGGCGGGCGTCGTCCACCAAGGTCTGCGGCGAGTAGAAGCCCATCGGCTGGGCGTTGAGCAGCGCGGCGAGGAACGGCGCCGGATAGTAGCGTTTGAGCCACGCGCTCGCGTACACGAGGTAGGCGAAGCTGATCGCGTGGCTCTCCGGAAAGCCGAAGCTGGCGAACGACGACAGCTTGAGAAAGATGTCGTCGGCGAGCGCGCCGGTGATGCCGCGCGCGGCCATGCCGGCGTAGAGCCGGTCACGGATCGCGCCCATCCGCTCGGTGGACCGTTTCGAGCCCATGGCCCGGCGCAGCTGGTCGGCCTCCGACGCGTCGAACCCCGCGACGTCGATGGCGAGCTGCATCAGCTGTTCCTGGAAGAGCGGCACGCCGAGCGTCTTGTGCAACGCGTTGCGCATCAACGGGTGCGGGTAGTCCCACTCTTCTTTCCCGTTCTTGCGCCGGATGTACGGGTGCACCGAGCCGCCCTGGATCGGGCCGGGCCGGATGAGCGCCACCTCGACCACCAGGTCGTAGAACTCGCGGGGCTTGAGCCGGGGCAGGGTGGCCATCTGCGCCCGGCTCTCCACCTGGAACACACCCACCGAGTCGGCCCGGCACAACATTTTGTAGATCTCCGGGTCGTCGAGCGGCATCGCGGACAGGTCGAGCTCGTCGTCGATCAGGTCGTGCGCGTAGCGCAGCGCCGACAGCATGCCGAGGCCCAGCAGGTCGAACTTGACCAGTCCCGCCGACGCGCAGTCGTCCTTGTCCCACTGCAGGACCGTGCGGTTCTCCTTACGAGCCCACTCGACCGGGCACACGTCGATCACCGGCCGATCACAGATCACCATGCCGCCGGAGTGGATGCCCAGGTGCCGCGGGAAGTTCTGCAACTCGTTGGCGAACTCGATGACTTGTTCCGGGATGTCGTCGACGTCCAGCGCCGCCACCGCGCCCCACCGGTCGATCTGCTTGCTCCACGCGTCCTGCTGGCCGGGCGAGAACCCGAACGCCTTCGCGATGTCGCGCACCGCCGACCGCGGCCGGTACGAGATGACGTTGGCGACCTGGGCGGCGTGGTCCCGACCGTAGGTGTTGTAGACGTGTTGGATGGCCTCTTCCCGCCGGTCCGACTCGATGTCGACGTCGATGTCGGGCGGGCCGTCGCGCTCCGGCGCCAGGAACCGCTCGAAGAGCAGCCCGTGCTCCACCGCGTCCACATTGGTGATACCCAGCGCGTAGCACACCGCCGAGTTGGCCGCCGACCCCCGCCCCTGACAGAAGATCCGCCGCTGACGGCAGAAGTCGACGATGTCGTGGACGATCAGGAAGTACCCGGGGAAGCCTAATCGCTCGATCAGCGCGAGCTCGCGGTCGAGCTGCTCGTATGCCTTGGGATGGGCGGCGCGCGGACCGTACCGGCGCAGCGCGCCCTGCATGGTGAGGTGGCGCAGCCAGCTCATCTCGGTGTGGTCGGCCGGCACCCGGCAATCCGGCAGGTTCGGCGCCACCAGGTCCAGGTCGAACGCCAGCGCCGCGCCCAGCTCGGCCGCCCGCGCCACCGCACCCGGGTAGTCCGCGAACCGGGCCGCCATCTCCACCCCGCTGCGCAGGTGCGCGGTCGCCGCCGCCGGCAGCCAGCCGTCCATCTCGTCCAGGCTGCGCCGGGCCCGTACCGCCGCGAGCGCGGTCGCCAGCCGGCGCCGGCCCGGCGTGGCATAGTGAACGTTGTTCGTGGCCACAGTGTCCACTGTGGCCTTAGCAGCGAGCGCGGCCAGCGCCGCGTTGCGGTCGCCGTCGGCCGGGTCGGCGTGGTCGGTCAGCTCCACCGCGACGTTCTCCCGGCCGAACGTGTCGGTGAGGCGGGCCAACTCGCGGGCCGCGTCGCCGTTGGACAGCGCCGCGGGCACGTGGCCCTTGCGGCAGCCGGTCAACACGAGGACGTCTTTCAAGTGCTCGCCGAGCTCTTCCAGCGGCGGGTACACCGGGCGGCCCTTCTCCTTGCCGCTCAGCTGGGCGCGGCTGACCGTGCGGGCGATCTGCGCGTACCCCTCGGGACCGCGCGCCAGCACCAGCAGGTGCCGCCCGACGGGGTCCGGCTCCCCGTTCTGCCGGCCGGGCAGGTCGAACGACAGCTCCGCGCCGAAGATGGTCTGGAGACCGACCGCGCGGGCCGCCTCGGCGAACCGCACCACCCCGTAGAACCCGTCGTGGTCGGTCACCGCCAGCGCCGTCAGCCCCAGCCGCGCCGCCTCCTCGACCAGCTCCTCCGGGTGGCTGGCACCGTCCAGGAAGCTGAAGTTGCTGTGGCAGTGCAGTTCGGCGTACGGCACCGGGCTCTCCGCCCGGATCAGGGCGGGCGGCTGGTAGGGCGGGCGCTTGCGGCTCCACGCCGCCGAGTCGCCGCCGTCCCCGTCGACCGCCAGCGGATCGACGACCACCGGACGCCCGGACAGCCGCCCCTCCATCTCCCCCCACGAGATCGGAGGATTGTTCCACCCCACCGCACTCCCCCTCCCCCATGATCAAGGCGTCCTTCAAGTAGTTAGAGCAACATGAGGGACGCCTTGATCATGGACGTCCGCCCACGCGGGCCCGGAGCTGTCAGTCCGGGCCCGGAGCTGTCAGTCATAGATGGCCTCCACGGTCCAAGCACCGCCGGCCAGCGAGAGCAGCAGCGCACGCCCGTCGCGCAGCGCTACCTCGAACCGGGCCCGCCGGCGCGCCTCCCCGCGCGCCCACCAGCGCTCGTCGACCGGCCACGGCCCCGCCCACGCGGTCACGGCGACCGGCGGGCGCCCGGCGATCGCGAGCCGGGCCGGCGCCGCGCTCACCTCCAGCCGGGCGCTGAGCCGCACCGGCTCGCCGGCATCGTCGTACAGCGCGGCCGGCAGCGGCACGGGCAGCACCGTCACCGGCTGCGGCGGCGGCATCCGGCCCGGCCACGGCGGTCCCGCACGAGGCACGGCCGCTCCCGAGCCGCCACCGCGCCGCCCGGGCGCCGGATCCGGCCAGGCGGCAGCGGCCGGCAACGCCCCGCCGGCGGGCCGCGCGGACGACAACCCCCCGCTAACGGACTGCGCGGACGGCAACCCCCCGCCAGCGGACTGCGCGGACGGCAACACCGGCCCCGTAGGCCGCGCGGACGGTAACCCCCCACCAGCAGACTGCGCGGACGGCAACACCGGCCCCGTAGGCCGCGCGGACGGTAACCCCCCGCCAGCGGGCCGCACGGACGGCGACGCCGGCTCGGTCGCGGTGGGCCGCACGAGCGTCGGCCTCGGCGCGGCGGACCGCCCAGGCGACTCGTCGAGCCGGACGGACGGCGGCTCGGACTCCACGGCGGACTCGACAGCGGACTCGGCGGCGGACTCGGCGGCGGGCGCCGCGGGTGGTGGCGGCCCTGGCCGGATGGGGGCGCGCTCCTCGCCCCACGGCACGAAGCGGACCTGGTCGGCGATGCCGCGCCCACCACCGAGCACGGCGGTGAACAGCGCGTCCGGCCCGAGGATGCCCTGCACCCGGCTGAACGCCCGCTGAGCTCGCTCCCGCTCCTCGCCGGTCTCGCCCCATAATCCCGGTTGCAACCCGACGTGGGCGAGCACCCCGTCCGGCGTGAGGCGCAGCCGGACGATGCCGGCCGTCGGGCGTCCCCGCCGGCCGGTCAGCCAGCCGTCGAGCTGCCAGCGCACCCGGTCGGCGATCGCCGCCGAGGTGAGCAGCCCGTCGTGCCGCCACACCCGGTGCAGCTCCTGCCCGTGAGCGGTCACCGCCTCGATGATCAGCCGGGTGCAGGCCAGACCGTGCCCGGCCAACCCCGCGTGCAACCGCTCGGCCAGCGCCCGGGCGGCGAAGGCCGCCACGTCGACCCGGTCGAGCGGTTCGTCGTACACCTCGACAACATCGAGGTCGGGCGGCGGCTTGCGGACCGCCAGCGGGCGCTGGTCGCGCCCCGCGGCCAGGCGATGGGCGTAGGCCGCGTCGAACCCGAACCGGGCGAGCACGTCGCCGGCGGCCAACCCGGCAAAATCCCCGAGGGTACGCACACCGAGCCGGCGTAGCAGATCAGCCAGCTCCGGGCGGTCGAGCGTCTCGACCGGCTGACTGGCCAGGAACCGCGGCGTCTGCCCCGGCGGCACGAGCTGCCCGGCCCGCGCGGCCAGCCCGGCGGCGAACACCCCGTCGGCGATGCCCGCCTGGCTCTCCACGCCGCACTCCTGCGCGACGTGCTCCACGATCTGCTCGGCGGCCCGCTCCTCGCCCCCGAAGTAGCGGGTCGGTCCGCGGGCGGCGAGCGCGCACGCACCGGGGCGCACCACCTCGACCCCGGCGGCCTTGTCCTCGACCGCGGCCACCACCGGCTCGAACGCCCGCGCGTCCCGGCCGGGATCGTGATCGAAGACGGTCAGCTGCGGGCAGCGGCTCTGCGCTTCGCGCTTGCGCAGCCCGCGCCGCACCCGTGCGGCCCGGGCCGCCTCGGAGCAGGCGATCACCCGGCCGGCGCGCAGCACCGCGACCGGCTCGGACGCCGGCACGCCCTCGGTGATCTCGACCGCGACGACCGGCCAGTCGGGACACCAGACCAGCAGGGTACGCACCTCGCCATCATAGAACACATGTACGAACCCAGAGATAACACTCCTCATGATCAAGGCGTCCTTCA
>JBBEWH010000235.1:0-1534 GCA_037414955.1 Actinomycetes bacterium KLBMP 9797 | reverse complement strand
TCAAGTCGTTCTAACGACTTGAAGGACGCCTTGATCATGGGAGGTGCGAGACCGCCACGGAAAACTCGTAGTTGCCCGTGCCGACCGTGCGCTCCAGTGTCTCCATCACCCTGCTGCGCCAACTCCAGCGGCACCTTGATCGGGTCGCCGTGTGCCGAGTAATAGTCGTCCACGAACGCGGGTAGTTCACCCCGGTCCATCCGCTTCGGCCCCACCGCGTTCTTCACACCGAGGCAGTAGACGTCGACCAGAAGCCACTCACCCGTACCCGGCCCGGCCGGTCCTCCCGCGCGACGAGCACCGTGACCAGCCCGCTCTCGGAGAGTTGTGCATCGGACCGGGGCCACTCGGGGTGGCCGCCGACCCCGAGACCATGGCCCCAGCCCGGACTGATCCAGCACCCGACAAGATCCCGTGTCACCGGTGCGTCGGCACTCTGCTGGGCGACTGCCTAGATCAGGGGTGCCACCTCGGCCGGTCGGAGGCCGATCGCGCGGGCGATCGCGCGGGCGATCGCGCGGGCGATCGTCTTCGGAGCGACACCGTTCGCCCGGAGTGTTCGGACACGTTCGAGCGGTTCATCCCGATCCACCGCGGCATGTTATCGCGTACTCTCTCGCCGTTACGCAGAGAAGAGGCAAGGGGAACGGCATTATGAGGCAGGACGCATTACGGTAAGGCGCGCGCGGCGGCGCGGCGCCAGCGCGGTCACCGCCGCGACCGTACGCCCATCGTCACCCGGCATCCAGACCGTAAGCTCCTTGGGCCGGCTGGCCGCTCCCCGGCCGTGGGCGGCGATGACGACCTGACGCCGGCGCAACCGTCCACGGCCCTCCCCCAGCCCCTCCCACTCGCCCCGCACCACCCGCAGCGTGACGTCGGCGCCAGCCCACCGTCCATAAGGGACAAGCACGGTCCCGCGCTGGCGGGCACGCGCGGCCAGCCGGCTGGCGATCGACGCCGACGCCGTGCCGGGAGCGGCGATCACCACCACGTCAACGCCGTCGATGAGCGCGGCGACCACGGTGGGCCAATCCGGTCCCGGGTTGGGCACGAGGGCGAGCCGGTCGAGCGCGATGCCCATGTCGGCGGCGGCGAGCGCGCCGAAGGTGGGCACCCCGACGAACGCGCACCACGACCCGGCCCGCGAAGCCGCCGCGATCAGCGCCAGCACCAGCGAGGCACTGCCCGACGCCACCCCGTCGCCCGTCTCCGTGCCGCCACCCGCTGATACCGCGGAGACCGCTGGCGTCGCACCGCCTAACAGCGCCTGGCTGTCTCTCTCCACCTGCCCCACCGATGGCATCCGGCCGCCCGGCACTGCTTCGCCGTCCGGCAGCGTCCGACCACTCGCCTCGGCCCGGCTGCCCGATGGCGTCCGCCCACCTTTCCCCGGCTCGGCCCGGCTGCCGCTGCCAGATTCCCGGCCGCCTCTCTCCGCCCGGCTGCCGCTGCCAGCCTCCCGGCCGCTTCCCCCCGCACGGCTGCCGCTGCCAGCCTCCCGGCCGCCTCCCCCCGCACGGCTGCCGCTGCC
>JBBEWH010000234.1:0-53731 GCA_037414955.1 Actinomycetes bacterium KLBMP 9797 | reverse complement strand
CGAGGTCGGCCAGGTCGGGGTCGAGGTCGTCGGGCAGTTGCCGCAACTGCTGGGCGATCACCTGCGCCTGCTCGCTGTTGACGGCGCCTTTGGACAGGGCGGCGTCCAGACCGGGGTGTTGGTCGAGTTCTTTGGCGAGGGTGACCCAGCGGGTGCCGGTCTGCGCCGACACGTGATACCGATGCCGCAACCACGCCGCCGTCGAGGTCAGATGCTCACTGTTGAGGAAGGAGCGGCCGTCGATCTCCCGGATCAGGTGCAGCCGGGTCGCGGCCAACTGCTGCTCCAGCCGGTGCACCTCGTCCAGCGAGGTGACCAGGTCGTTGTCGGACAGCGGCCATACGGGGGCGTCGACGACTCCGGCGGTCAGGCCACCGAGCTGCGTCAACGTCTCCAACATGCGCTCTATCTTCGAACGCTCGTATGAGGCGGATCAATGTCGATCACGAGCTTCCCGGCGTGTCGGGCACATTCATGCCCTGACCTGCACCTCTTTCAAGATCAAGGCGTCCCTCACGTAGTAGACGCCGCATTTCGCACGGTCCAGACGGCCGGTGGGAGGCCCTCACGCCGACAGCCGGACCCGCAACGCCAGGACCTTGCGGGAACACGGTTCCACGCTGGCGATCTTGACGCCGTAGCGTGGCTATCACGACGGTACGACGTCAAGATTCACAGCGGTAAAGCGCGCGGCGCACGACGCACCCTCGGCGGGCGTGGCATCGGGCGGCTGGCCGCGCCGGCCAGCTCACCGAGCGCGAGCGTGCGGTGCTGGCCGGCGTCGGCGACGGGCTGCCCAACGCCCAAATCGCCGCACGCACGGTCAGAACATTCCGTGCGGGGTCTCGGACGTATCCGGGACGGGCTGGAGCACGTCCCAGTGTTCGATGATCTGGCCATCGACGAAGCGCCAGATGTCGACGACCGCGACGCCGCGTTCGTGCTCCGGCGAGAGCATGTGATAGTGCATCACGACATACTCGTCGTCGGCGATGACCCGCTTGAGGTCGAGTTTGGCCCCGGCGACCGGTGCGGTGGCGATGAACTCGATGAACGCGTCGCGTCCCGACGGGTTGCCGGGGCTGTGCTCGATGAAGTCCTCCCGTAGCAGGGTGCGGAGTGCCTCGATGTTGCCCGCGGCGAAGTCGGCGAAGCCGCGCACCGCGAGTTCCTTGTTGCGTTCTGCAACGGTTGTGCTTGTCATGCGCCAACCGTCGCAGTTTGGCGGTGGGGTGTCGATTACGTCGCAGGTAATGGCTGGCTTGCCCCCGTGGTCGCGACAATCGGGGCATGCCCGTTCAGGAGACCTTCGGCGATCTGCTGCGCCACTGGCGGCGGCTGCGCGGGCTCAGCCAGCTCGACCTGGCCGTCCAGGCCGGGGTCTCCGCGCGACACGTCAGCTTCGTCGAGACCGGCCGGACGATACCCAGCAGCGCCATGGTGCTGCGGCTCGCGGACCACCTGAGCGTGCCGTTGCGGGAACGCAACCGCCTGCTCGTCGCGGCCAGCCACGCGCCGGCCTTCCGGGATTCTCCGCTGAAGGACCCTGAGTTCGGGCGGGTGCGCGAAGCCCTCGAGCGGATCCTGAAGGCCCACGAGCCCTATCCCGCGGTGGCCCTGGACCGCCGGTGGAACATTGTGCTGGCCAACTCCGCCCTCGCCGTTCTCCTCGACGGCGTGGACCGGAGCCTGTTACGGCCGCCGGTCAACATGATGCGGCTGGGCTTGCACCCGGGTGGTCTCGCGCGTCGGATCCGCAACCTGGCGGAGGTGCGTGGGCACCTGCTGCCCCGGCTCGGGCGGCAGGCCGCCAACAGCGGTGACCCGGAACTGGCTTCGCTGCATAAGGAATTGCTGGCGTACGGGCCGAACGGTGACACGCCGGCGCCCGACCCGGCCGATATCGCGCTGACGATTCGGGTCCAGCACGCCGGAGCCGACCTGTGCTTCATCAACACGATCACGACGTTCGGGGTGGCCTTCGACGTCGCCCTGGAAGAGATCGCGATCGAGACGTACCTGCCCGGCGACGAGAGGACGGCACGCCATTGCCGCGAACTCCACCGTCCGCCCGGTTTCGCCATGGATTGGTTGGCGGACCTGCGGCCGGTGCGGCGTATCGACGCCCTGTCTTAAGGTGGTGGACGTGACCATGGACGCGTACCGGTTGGGCGTCGACTTCGGTACCTCCACCACGGTCGCGGTGCTCGCCTGGCCGGACGGCGCGGTCAAGCCGTTGGTGTTCGACGGGTCCGAGCTGCTGCCTTCGGCCGTGTGCGCCACCGGCGACGGCGCGATGCTGGTGGGGCGGGACGCGATCCACGCCGCCCGCACCCATCCCGAGGGTTTCGAGCCGAATCCGAAGCGATGCGTCGACGACGGTGCGGTCCTGCTCGGCGCGGTGGAGGTCCCGGTTCCGGAGATGTTCGCCGCGGTGCTGCGGCGGGTCGCCGTCGAGGCCCGCCGGGTGGCCGGTGGCCAGTTGGGGCCGGTGACGCTGACCTGCCCGGCGGGGTGGGGACGGCAGCGCAGAGACGTTCTGTCGGCGGCCGCCGACATCGCTGGGCTGGGCACGCCCACCTTGGTGGCTGAGCCGGTGGCGGCCGCCAGTCAGTTCGTCGAGAGCGCCGGGCGCGAGTTTCCGGTCGGGTCGTACGCGGTGGTCTACGACCTGGGGGCCGGCACGTTCGACGCGGCCGTGGTGCGTCGCACCGCGGCCGGGTTCGAGGTCGTGGCCGAGGCGGGGCTCTCCGACGCTGGCGGCCTCGACATCGACGAGGCGGTCGTCGCGTACCTCGGCAGTGTGTTCGTGACCCGAGACGCCAACCGGTGGGCCCGACTGCACCACCCTGCCACGCCCGAGGACCGGCGAGCCGCCCGCATGCTCCGCGACGACGTGCGTGCCGGTAAGGAAGTGCTTTCCCGAACCTCGTCGACGTTCATCCGCCTCCCGCTGTTCGACTTCGACGCCCCACTCGGCCGCGAACAGCTGGAACTGCTGGCCCGGCCGATCCTGGACCGCACGGTGCGCACGACCCGGGCCGTCATCAACCGGGCCGGCATTGGGATCGAATCGGTCGCCGGGCTGTTCCTCGTCGGCGGCTCCACGCGCATGCCGCTGGTGGCAACCCTGCTGCACCAGACGCTCGGGCTCGCGCCGACGGTGATCGACCGTCCTGAGATGGTGGTCGCCGAGGGCAGCCTGCGCGTCCCGGCCGAGGCCGATACCGGTACCCCCGCTGACGCCGGCCACGGCGGCCCGGTGCGGCGGTGGGAGGTGGAGGACGGAGTGGCCGCGCCCGTCGTGCTGGCCGCGAGCGCGCCGCCGGTCACGACGGGCGGCTCAGCCGCCCACGAGCAACGTCCGATCCAGACCGATCCCCCGTCCGCGAGCCGAGAGGCCCACGACGGAGGCCGAGAGGCCACCGCCGGAGCCCGAGAGACCACCGCCGGAGGCCGCGAAGCCGGCGCCGGAGGCCGAAGGATCGACGGCGGAGACCCGCCCGCCGCACCGGCCGATGTGGAGCGTCGCCGGCGCGTTCGCCGGCGTCAACTCCTCCTCGCCGCCACCGCCGTCGCCGCGGTCGCCGTCGCGGTCCCGGTCGTCGTCAACGAGGCCCGCGACCGCCAGGACGGCGCCGCGGCCCAACGACCCTCATCCGCACCGACGCACACACCGTCCACCAGCCCAGCGCCGTCGGCAACGCCGGGCGCACCGCGCCGGATCGCGACGCTCGCCGGCGCTGGCACAACCATGGCGTTCAGTCCCGACGGGCGCACGATCGCGACCTCGGGCCCCAACTACACGGTCCTGCTGTGGGACGTCGCCGATCCCGCCAAGCCTCGCCGAACCGCGACCATCGCACCCAAGGTCGCCTGGGTCAACGCGGTCGAGTTCAGCCCGGACGGGCGCACCTTGGCCATTGCCGGGCAGGGCGCCTCGCCGGGGCTGTGGGACGTGTCCGACCGTGCCCGTCCCGTCCGCACCGCCTCGCTCACCGGCTTCGCGACGGGCGTGTACGACCTTGAGTTCAGCCCGGACGGGCGCACGCTGGCCACCGCCAGCCTGAGGCTCACGGCACTGTGGAACGTCACCAACCGCAAACGGCCAACCCGCACGGCCGCCCTGACCGACTTCACCGGTGCCGTCAGCCATGTCACGTTCAGTCGGGACGGGAAGCTCATGGCCACACTGGACGGTGCCCCGGCGCTCATCCTGTGGGAGTTCGAGGACCGGGACCCCATCCCGTTCCGCATGGCCACCGTTGCCGCCACCGGAACCAGCCAGGGACTGGCGATGAGCGCGAATCCGCGCACTCTGGCCACCGCCGACGATGACACGACGACCCTGTGGGACGTTCTCAACCGTCAACGACCGGCGAAGGGCGCCACGCTGTCAGGTCAGCTCGCCCACTTCAGTCCCGACGGAGATACGGTGGCGACGGTGAACCGCTACGGGATGGTTCAGCTGTGGAACGTCACCGACCCGGCCCACCCGGCGCGCACCCACACCATCCCCGGCGAAACCGCCAGGTTCGCCCCCGCGGGGATGCTGGCCGTCAGCGTCCGGAGCGGTGTCGAGCTCTGGATGCTGTGACCCTGCCCCGTCAGGCGTGCGCGCGCCAGGTGTGTTGGGGCTCGTAGCCCAGCACGCGGCGGGCCTTGTCGATCGACATCAACGTCTCGGTGCCGGTGAGCTCGCGGGTGACCGGCACGCCGGGAAATACCTCGGCGGCCAGGTCGGCGGAGGGCCGGCTCATCACGGAGTCGGCGTTCGCGATGATGAAGACGTCGACGCCGGTGGCGTCGTGCTCCAGCGCCTTGCGCACCGCCTGGGCGCCGTCCCGGGCGTCGATGTACGACCACAGGTTCCACTTGCGCAGATTGGGGTCCTCGTCGAACGACGGGAAGGCCGCATAGTCGGCGGGCTCCATGACGTTCGAGAAGCGCAGACCGATCATCTTCAGGCGCGGGTCCCACCGGCAGAACTGCGCCGCCATCTGCTCTTCCAGGTGCTTGACCAGCGAGTAGGTGGACTCGGGGCGGGCCGGGTACTCCTCGTCGAGCGGGATGTACGGCGGTGGCGTGTCGAACGGCAGCCCGAGCACCGTCTCGCTGGACGCCCACACGACGTTGGTGATGCCGGCCGCGCGGGCGGCGGCGAAGACGTTGTAGGTGGCGGTGGCGTTGTTGGCGAACGTGGCCGCGTTCGTGGTGAGGCCCGGCGCCGGGATCGCGGCGAGGTGCACCACCGCGTCGGCACCGTGAAACCGATCGTCCACAGCGGACAGCGCCTCGGCGGTCTGCCCGTAGTCGGTGAGGTCGACGCGGACGTACGGGCAGCGCGGCTCGCGGGGCGGCGCCGCGTCGACGTTCACCACGTCGTACCCCTGCGCCACCAACTCCTCGACCACGGCGCGGCCGAGCTTGCCGCTGCCGCCGGTCACCACTACGCGCGTCATGACGCCTCCTCAACTCCACCCGAGGGCCGCGCGCCGCCGCCAGTAGGTGTCCGGCGGCTCGGCGAGCCCACGAAGGTCAAGATCGAATGTAACGGTAGTCGCGGCCAGGTTGCTGTTGAGCTGAGCGACGCTGCTCGCGCCGGACAGCACGATGTCGGCCCACGGCTGCCGCAGCGCGGCGGCCAGCGCCAGCGCGTCGGGCGCGGCCCCGGCTTCGGCGAACCTGGCCGGCGGCTCGACCGCGAGCCGGCCGTTCGCCAACGCCTCCTTGACGATCACCAAGCAGCCCGCGTCGTGCGCGGCGGCGAGGGCGTCACCCGCGGAGGGCTCCAGCGGGTTCCACGTCGCCTGGACCGCGTGGAAGAGCGGCCGCCCATCGACCCGCACCGCGAGCGCCGCGCGGATCGCGTCGGCCTGGCGCGGCCCGCTGGTGGACAGGCCGATCCGGACGCCACTGGCGGCCAGCACGGCGAGGCGCCGGTGCAGGGCGCCGTCGGCCAGCGCCGGGCTGTCGGGCGTGACCGAGTGGATCTGGTACAGGTCGAGCCGCTCGCCGAGCAGCGCGCGCGTCTCCGCGAGCTGGCGGTCGAACGTGGCGACGCTGTGGTCCTTGACCTCGTGCACGTCGGCGTCGAGCCGCCAGTTCGCCGTGTACGTATAGCCCCATTTGCTACCTACCGTCACGTCTGTGACGTCTGGCCGGGCGGCCAGCCAACTGGCGAGGAACGCCTCCGACCGGCCGTACGAGCGGGCCACGTCGAGGTATCGCACACCGCCGGCGTACGCGGCGTCGAGCACCTCGTGTGCCCGCGCCCGCAGGGCCGCCACCGAGCGGTCGGTGGGCAGGTCACGCCCCAGGTTGATGTATGCCGGCCGGCCCAGCGCGGCCAGCCCCAAGCCGATCTTCGCCATCGCGGGTCAGCATCTCACAGCGCCGTCAGTCCTCCTCGGCGAACACCACCTCGCGGCGCTTGCGGATCATCGGCAGGGCGGCGATGACGAGCGCCGCCACCGCCAGGGCCAGGAACGCCGCGGAGATCGGGCGGGTCAGGAACACCGACGGGTCGCCGCGGGAGATGATGAGCGCCCGCCGCAGGTTCTCCTCGAGCAGCGGGCCGAGGACGAAGCCGAGCAGCAGCGGCGCGGGCTCGCAGCCGCACTTGATCAGGATGTAGCCCAGGATCCCGAAGAAGACGATCGCGTAGACGTCGTACGCGTTGAACCCCAGCGAGTAGGTGCCGATCGCGGCGAACAGGATGATCATCGGAAACAGCACCTCGTACGGGATGCGCAGCATGCGCACCCAGACGCCGATCAGCGGCAGGTTCAGCAGCAGGAGCAGCGCGTTGCCGATCCACATCGACGCGATCAGGCCCCAGAACAGCGCCGGTTCGTCGGTGATGACGTTCGGTCCGGGGGTGATGCCGTGGACGATGAACGCGCCGACCATCAGGGCCATCACCGGGTGGGCGGGAAGACCGAGGGTGAGCAGCGGGATGAACGAGGTCTGCGCGGCGGCGTTGTTCGCCGACTCGGGGCCGGCGACGCCCTCGATCGCGCCGCGCCCGAACTCCTGCTGCCGCTTCGAGATCCGCTTCTCGACGGCGTACGAGGTGAACGACGCCAGCACGTGGCCACCGCCGGGCAGGACGCCGAGCCCGGAGCCGAGGCCGGTGCCGCGCGCGATCGGGCCGACGATCCGGCGCCGGTCCTCGCGGGTCGGCCAGAGGTTTGTCACCTTGCTGACGAGGGCGGTGCGGGTGTGCTCGTGCTCCAGGTTACGGAGGATCTCCGCGACCCCGAACATGCCGACGGCGACCGACACGAAGTCAATGCCGCCGTACAGCTCGCGCTGGCCGAACACGAACCGGGGAGCGCCGGTGTAGATGTCCTGCCCCACCGTGCCGAACGCGACGCCGAGCGCGATCATCGCCAGTGCCTTCAACGCCGAGCCGCGCGCCAGCGCGATCGACACGATCAGGCCGAACAGCACCAGCGAGAAGTAGTCGGCCGGACCGAACTTCAGCGCGACGCTGGCCAGCGGCGGGGCCGCGACGGCCAGGACGACGGTGGCCACCGTACCCGCGATGAAGGATCCGATGGCGGCGGCCGCCAGCGCCGGGCCCGCCCGGCCCTGGCGGGCCATCTCGTGGCCGTCGAGCGCGGTGACCGCCGCCGACGACTCACCCGGCAGGTTGATCAGGATGGCCGTCGTCGAGCCGCCGTACTGCGCGCCGTAATAGATGCCGGCCAACATGATCAACGCGGTCACCGGCTCGAAGCTGAACGTGATCGGCAGCAGCATCGCCACCGTCGCCGTCGGCCCGATGCCGGGCAGCACGCCGACCGCCGTCCCGAGCAGCACGCCCACGAAGCAGTAGAGGACGTTCTGGACCAGCAAGGCGGTCGAGAAGCCCAGCGCGAGGTTGTCGAGAAGTTCCATGCCTCACTTCCCCCGAGGGCAGGCCGCCGGACGGCGCGTCAGAACGAGAGCCAGGGGCCCCAGAGCGGAATCCGCAGCTGGAGTCCGACGACGAAGATGAGCGTGCTGGCCACGGTCAGCCCGGCGGCCACGGCCACGGCCACCAGCGGCCGCACGCGCGAGCTGGCCAATGTGGTCAGGAGGGCGGTCACCGCCGACGTCGGGACGAATCCGAGGCGCCGCACGGTGAATCCGAAGAACAGGACCGCGAGCACGATGACGATGACGGCCCGCCACGGGATCGCCCCGAACGTGATCGCCTCGCCGGCGACGAGTCCCTTGAGGACGATCGCCAGGCCCAGGGCGGCCAGGATCGCGCCGACCAGCAGCGGGAAGTAGCCGGGGCCCATCCGCAGTGGGGTGCCCAGCTCGTAGCTGAGCGCCCCCACCACGAACCCGCCACCGATCAGGACGAAGACTCCGCCAGCGAGGATGTCCGGAAAGGACCGTCGACGCTCCACCTCAAGAAGCCTTGACCCCGGCGTCGGCGATCACCTTCGCCCAGGTTTTGAGCTGCTCGTCGAGGTGCGCCCGGTGCGCCTGCGGGGTCGCGTCCTCCGCCGCTACCGGCGCGGTGCCGAGCTTGGCCATCTGGTCGATGACCCCTTGGTCGGCCAGTGCCTTCTTCAACGCGTCGGACAACTTCTGGATGACCTCCTGTGGCGTGCCGGCCGGGACGTAGAGGCCGTGCCACACACTGACCTGGAGCTGGGGCAGCCCGGCCTCGGCCGTGGTGGGCAGGTCGGGCAGGCTCTTCACCCGCTCCGGCGTGGTGACCGCGTACGCCTTCACCTTGCCCGCGGAGATCTGGCCGCTGGTGTTGGTCGTCTGGTCGCACATGAAGTCGACCTGGCCGCCGACGAGATCGGTCAGCGCGGGGCCGGTGCCCTCGTACGGAACCTCTTGGAGCTTGACCCCGGCGGCCGTCTGGAACAGCAGGCCGCACAGGTGGGAGGCGGCGCCGATGCCGGCGTTGGCGAGGGTGACCTTGCCGGCGTTCGCCTTCACGTGGGTCACGAGGTCCTGGAGCGTCGCGGGCGCGAAGTCCTTGCGGGCGACGACCGTCATCGGCACCTCGGTGACGAGCCCGACCATCTCGAAGTCCTCGAGCGGTTTGTAGCCCAGGTTCTTGTACAGCGCGGGCGCCGTGGACATGCCGATGTGGTGCATGAGCACGGTGTAGCCGTCGGGCTCGGCCCGCGCGACCTCGCCGGCGGCGATCGTGCCGCCCGCGCCCTCCACGTTCTGGACGACGATCTTGCCGCCGAGCTCCTTGGCCATCGGCTCGGAGATCATGCGCGTAACGGTGTCCGTCGGGCCGCCCGCGCTGAAGGGCACGACGAAGGTGATGTTCTGGTCGGGGTAGTTCCCGCCGGCGCCCCCGTCGCCGGCGCCGTTGTCGGAACAGGCGGCGACGAGCGAAACGGCGGCGATCGCGGCGATCCTCCGCGCGGTGGCTCTGCGCCTGCTGGTCGTTTCCATATCGCGACCTCCTCGTTATCGAGTGCGTGTCGTCGATGCGTGCGCGGACCGCCACCATACCGCCACCTCCGGAGCCGGAGGCCGCGATCAGGCACGCGCGCCGTTGGCGAGCCGCGCCGAAGCGGCGCCAATGGCATGATCAATCGATCTTATCTCTGGTGCGGCGTGCCCGTGCCGCATTGGCGGCCGGAAATTACCGCGAGATCGGTTCAGAATGATCATCTGCGGTGCCGGAAAAGCCAGCATCTCATGATCAAGGCGCGGGACCGGCCCACTCAGAT
Source organism: Actinomycetes bacterium KLBMP 9797 (assembly GCA_037414955.1). GTDB lineage: Bacteria > Actinomycetota > Actinomycetes > Mycobacteriales > Micromonosporaceae > Phytohabitans. The sequence continues at coordinate 44,024 of JBBEWH010000234.1, read as the reverse complement.
ATTCGGTGAGCCGCGCGTCCGTGGCCTGGCCGGTCTGTCCCGGGTGGATCGGCGGACCGAGGTCGAGCGACTGGCCGATATGGACGACCGCGTGCGCCCGGAAACGTTCGGCGCACGTCCGGCCAGGATACCCGCGCGTACTTCACTCCCAGCGGAAGGCGCGGGCGGCGGCGTACACGCTGCGGTAGCGCGTCACCTCGGCGATGACCGGAACTTTCCCCACGGTGGCGGCGACTACCTGGGTGACCGAAGTTGATCTGGAAGGACACCGTTGATGTTGACATCCAAGGCCGCGCCGGAACTTCGCCGTCGCTCGCTCGGGCTGGGCGCCGTCCTGGTGGCCGCCACGCTGTTCGCCGGTGCCTGCGGCGACGATTCCGGGGCGGCGACCGCGGCCGAGCCGTCGGCCTCACCAGCGGTGGCGGGGCAGCCGTTGGCGGTCAAGGACATGTGGGTGAAGACGGCAGCGTCGGGGATGACCGCGGCGTTCGGGACCTTGATGAACACCGGCAGTTCCGACGTGACGGTGGTAAAGGCCACCTCGCCCACGTCGCCCACGATGGAACTCCACGAGGTGGCCACTGTAGACGGTGAGATGACGATGCGCCCGAAGGAAGGCGGTATCACCATCCCGGCCGGCGGCATGCACGAGCTGAAACCGGGCGGCGACCACCTGATGCTGATGGACGTCAAGACACCGGTCACGGCGGGCACCGAGGTGACCGTGACCTTGACCTTCGCCGGCGGAGAGACGATGGAATTCACGGCCCTGGGCAAGGATTTCGCGGGCGGCAACGAAAGCTACCAGCCGGAGATGCCGGGCATGTCGGCGTCGCCATCGCCGGTGACGGGCGGATGAACGGCGCCGGCACGGAGCAATCGGGCCGGCCGCCGGCGGTCAGCCGCCGCCGGCTCCTCGCCGGTGGGGCATTGACCGTGAGCGGCGCCGTCGCGGGCGCCGGCGTCACCGCCGGCTGGCGCGGCAACGGATCGGAGGGTACCGCCAGCGCGGCGCCACCGGGCGCGCTGGGCGCCGAGACGGTGCCGTTCCACGGTACGCACCAGGCCGGCATCGACACCCCGGCGCAGGCGCACGCCGCGTTCGTCGCCTTCGACCTCACCGCCGGTGTCGACCGGGCCGCGCTCGGCCGGATGATGCGGCTGCTGTCCGACGACGCCGCCCGCCTCACCCAGGGCCAGCCCGCCCTCGCCGACACCGAACCGGAACTCGCGGCCCTGCCGGCCCGGCTGACCGTCACGTTCGGATTCGGTCCCCGGCTGTTCACCGCCGCCGCTCGCGACCAGTGGCGACCCGCGTCGGTCGCACCGCTGCCCGCATTCGCCATCGACCGGCTGCAGGACCGGTGGAGCGGCGGCGACCTACTCATCCAGATCTGCGCCGACGACCCCATGACCGTCACCCACGCCCAGCGCATGCTGGTCAAGGACGCCCGCGCGTTCGCGAAACCGCGGTGGACGCAGCGCGGCTTCCGCAACGGCCGGGGCATGCGGGACGACGGCGTCACCCAGCGCAACGTCCTCGGCCAACTCGATGGCACCCGCAACCCCGCCCTCGGCACGCCGGTGTTCGACGGCGCCGTGTGGGTCGACAGTGGACCCGAGTGGTTGCACGCCGGCAGCACCGTGGTGATCCGCCGTATCCGGGCCGAGATGGAGACCTGGGACGCGGTCGACGTGGCCGGCAAGGAGTTCGCCGTCGGGCGCACGTTGGCGACCGGTGCCCCGCTGACCGGCACCCGGGAAACCGACCTGCCCGACTACACCGCCACCAACCGGCACGGCCTGGCGGTCATCTCCGAGTCGTCGCACATCGCCCGGGCGCACGTCGATGACGACCGGCAGCGCATCTTTCGCCGACCCTACAACTACGACGAGGGACCGGGCCCGGACGGCCGCTCCGACATGGGACTGATCTTCGCCGCCTTCCAGCGGGACGTCGGCCAGCAATTCCTACCGATCCAGCGCAACCTCGCCGAGCTGGACCTGCTCAACGACTGGATCACCCCGATCGGCTCGGCTGTCTTCGCCATCCCGCCCGGCTGCCAACCCGGCGGCTGGATCGGCGAAACACTGCTCGGCTGACGTGCCGGACCGCGTGCCGGCGGCCCTTCAACGTAGGGCCGCCGGCACCGGCTTCCTCTAGCGCCGAGCCGTCAACGCGGTCGACGCGGTCGCGGCGAACACGCCGAGCAGGGCCAGCGCCGCAGCAGGGGCGAGCGCCGCCCAGGGGGCGCGCTCGACGTACGGCATCGCCTCGGCGAGCACCCGTCCCCACTCCGGCGCCGGAGGTTGCGCGCCGAGGCCGACAAAGCCAAGAGACGCGATGGCCAAGGCTGCGCCGGGCAGCCGCAGCAGAGCGTGCCGGGCCACCACAGGCAGCACACCCGGAAGAACATGCCTGACGAGCACCCTGGTCTGGCTGGCGCCGAGCATCCGGCTCGCCAACACGTACCCGCTGGCCAACTCCTCGCGGACCAGGCTGGACGCGTGCAGGGCCAGCGGTGCCCACGCGGTCGCCGCGACCGCGACCGCGGCGCCGCCGGTGCTCGGTCCGAGCGCGGCGGCGGCGAGCAACCCGACCAGCACCGGCGGCACCGCGTTGGCGATCTCCGCCGGCCCTTGGGAAAGCCGCGGCACCAACCCGGCGACCATCCCCAAGGCCAGGGCGACGGCACTGACGGCGACGGCGGTGCCGACCGTCCACACCGCACCGTGGCCGAGCCGCGCGAGCAGGTCCCGGCCGAGCGCGTCGCGCCCCAGCGGCGCGTCCCAACCCAGCGCCGCGAGCCGCATCGTGGTGTCCACATAGGTCGGGTCCCGGGCCAGACCGGCAAGGATCGCGGCCAGCAACAGTCCACCCAGGACGGTCGGTGCTACCCAGACCACCCGCCCGGCGGCCCGGGACGGTGGTGGCGGCGCCTGGAGCCCGGCGGCGTCCAGCGCCGGTCCGAGCATCAGTCGCTGCCCGATGGCGGCGAGCCCGCCCGCCGCGGCGGCCACCGCGGCCAGCGCCAGCACCGCGCCCTGCACCAACGGCAGATCCTGCGCCGTAGCGGCACCGAGCGCCATCCGTCCCAGCCCCGGAATCGCGAACAGCGCCTCGACCGCGACCGCTCCGCCCGTCAAACCCACGACCACGACGGTCACCTGCGGAAACAGCGCCGGCAGGCAGCGGCGCAGCACCCCGTACGCGATCGTGCGCCGGGGCAGGCCGCCCGCTAGCCAAGCGCGGACCCACGGTTCCCGGTACGCACCGGGGATGGCGTCGTCGGCCAGCCGACCCAGCAGGCCGCCGGCCGGAATCCCGAGCGCGAGCGCCGGCAATACCACATGCTCCGGCCCGGACCAGCCGAACGGCGGCGCCCACCGCAGTCCCACCGCGAAGATCAGCAGTAACGCGGTGCCGAGCAGGAACTCGGGTACCGACGTCAACGCCGCACCCACTGCGCCCGGCCGCTGGGCGGTCCCGCCGCGCCGCAGCCGGCGCAGCACCAGCAACGCGGCGACCACGACGGCGACCGCGAGCGCGGCGCCCATCAGGGTCAGTGACACGCCCAGCGCGGACCACACGGTCGGGGCAACCGGCCGCCCCGACACCCACGATCTGCCCAGGTCGCCGCGGGCCAGCCCGGCTAGCCATCGACCGAACAACGCCCACGGCCCGTCGCCGAGCCCCAACTGCTCGCGGATCGCCGCCAGCGTCACCGGATCCGGGTCACGCTCGCCGTCGCGGGCACGCAGGATGCTGCGCGCCGGGTCGCGCCCGGACAGCCACGGCAGCGCACCGACCGCGGCGACCACTGCCGCCACCGCGACCAGCCGGGACAGCGCCACCGGTACCCGGGCGCGCCTCATCCGGTACGGCGGGTTCGCAGGCCGATCAGCAGCCGTTCCCGCGGATCGAACAGCGCGTCGACGACCTCGCGGCCGTTGCCCTGCACCACGCGTTCGTGCAGCAGCGGCACCGCGGCGTCGGTCTCCAGCACCGCCTTCTCGGCCGCGAGGATCAGGCCGCGCCGCTTCGTCAGGTCGGCCTCCGCCGCCGCCGAGGCGATCGCCTGGTCCACCGCCGGGTCGCACAGCTGCGCGAGGTTGAACCCGCCCTGGCAGGTGAAGTCGCTGGCCAGGTACGCGACCGGGTCACCGGAATCCAGCATGGTGGCCCGCGACAGGATGAACGCGTCGAAGCGACCAGCCAGCGCGTCCGCCTCGATGTGGGCGTACTCCCGCACGACCTGCTCCACGACGAAGCCGGCGCCCTCCAGTTGCTGGGCGAGCGTCGCGGCGACCTCAGGTAGTTCCGGGCGGTCGCTGAACGTGGCCAGCACGACCTTCCTGCCGGCCGCGGAGCCGGCCGGTCGCTGGGTACGCGTTGGCCGTTGCGCGGCCCACGGCACCGCCGGACCGAGCAGGCCGACGGCGGCGTCCGCGTGTTTCTCGTACACACCGGCCACCAAGGGCTCGCGTTGGACGGCGGTGCGCGCGGCGGCCCGAACCGCCGGGTCGACGAACGCGCCCGTGCGGGTGTTCAGATACAGCGTGTTGGTGCGCGGCATCGCCACCGTGCGGTAGATGTGGGCATCCAGTACCGCCACCTGCGCGGCCGGGACGGCCTCCACGATGTCCGCGCTGCCGGTGCGCAACGCGGCGGTGCGGGCGGTGCCGTCCGGCACGAACGACACGTCGATCCCGGGCGCGGCGGCCCGGCCACCCCAGTACCCGTCGTACCGGTCCAGCGCCGCGCCCTGCGTGCCGTCCAGCCGGGTCAGCACGAACGGACCCGTCCCCGCACCCACCGGGCTGATGGCAGCACCCGCGTACGCCTTCGCGGCCAGGATGGACAGCTGCGGGCTGGACAGCCGTTGTGGCAGCAGCGGGTCCGGCGTCGCGGTGCGCACCAACACCGCGGAGACGCCGTCCGCCTCGGCCGTCAGCTCGACGCCGTCCAGGATCCGCGGTTTCGGGCGCGCCGCCGCCGCCCGGCGTAGCACGTCCACGACCCGCGCCGCGTCCAGCGCGGTGCCGTCGTGGAACCGCACCCCTTCCCGCAGGGCGAACCGCCACCCGCGCTCATCGACGCGCGACCACGAGGCCGCCAGCGCCGGTCGCGGCGCGCCGTCCTCGTCCAGGGTGGTCAACGCCTCCGCGATACCGAGCCGGGAGAGCTTGAACGCGTCGTCGCTCAACGGCGACAACCCCGACCGGGGCGGCAGCAGCATCGCCACCCGCAGCCGGTCGTCGCCGGCGCCTTCGGCGACGCCACCACCTCCGCTGAAGCAGCCGGCGGCGAGCAGCAGGACGAGTATCGACGCGACGAGCCCGGAACGCCGGACAGCAGACGGTGCGGCCATGGAACCTTCCTCGGTGAGAGCGACGACCGCAGCCTAGTTGATATTGGTTTTCATGTGCACCCTGAAGTGGTCCGCGTCATGATCCGGGGGTGAGCACACGACCGATGAGATCGCCGCCGCGGTCCGGTCGTACTGAAGGACGATGCGAACGCGAAGGGACCTATGACCATGAAATTGACGACCATCACGAATGTCTCGCTCGACGGAGTGACGCAGGGGCATCGGCGGATTCATGGAACGCGACCGGAAGCCGGCGCGCCGGACGACGAGGGCAGCGGCGGATTCGAGCGCTTCGGATGGGCCCCGCCGCTGCTCGACGACGAGACCTCGACGTTCATCAGCCAGGCTTTCCAGCGCGCCGACGCGTTCCTATTCGGCCGGCGGACGTACGAGATTTTCGCCGATTCCTGGGGAGCCGGCATGGATCCCGCGAACCCCGTGGGAAAGGCGTTGAACACGCGGCCCAAGTATGTCGCCTCGACCTCGCTCACCGACCCGCGATGGGCGAACACGACCGTCCTGTCCGGGGACGTCGCGGCCGCCGTCGGAGAGCTGCGCGCCGAGCCGGGCGGTGAGCTGCAAGTGTGGGGCAGTGGCACCCTGATCCGCTGGCTGCTCCACCACCGGCTGGTCGACGAGATCGTACTGCTCACCTATCCCGTGGTCGTCGGTCAGGGCACCCGGCTCTTCCCCGCCACCGGCCCGGACATCGGACTGGAGCTGGTGGACCTGCGGCCCACCCCTCGAGGGCTAGCGATCCAGACCTACCGCGTTACGGGTCGCCCGCGGTACGAGACGGGCACGACCTGAGGCGTCCGGACGTCGGGATTGCCGGGTCGGGGGCAGAAGCGTGCGGCTTCGGCGGGCGCGGCGCGGGCGGTCTGCCCGCCGGCGACGGTGGTGATCTGTTCGTGCCAGCTCGATACCGTGGGCCGCGTCCTCACACGGCGTGACGAGGGACCTCGACATCGCGCGACCAACCTCGTCCCTCAGTCATCGGCGGTCCGGTGCGTCGATCAAGGAAAACCTCGCCGATCAAGGGCATGAGTGCCCGAATCGGAGATCAAATCACGTGCCTTAGCCCTTGATCGCGGGAGAAGTGGGTGCGGGCAGGGTGGAACTGCCGGTGGATCTGCCTGGTGCGCGCCGTACGTGGGCATTTGACTGGCTTCGTCATCACGACCTTCTGACCCGAGGACGGTGTGTAGCTATGTTGATGATCCGATCGAAGCGGTACCGGATGTTCCGGGTGGCGGTCGTCGTGGTGGCGGCCCTGGTGGCCGGGATGGTCGGCACCCGGCTGGCCGCGGCCGACGAGCCGCTGCGATACGTGGCGCTGGGTGACTCCTCAGCGGCCGGCCCGGGGATCCCGAACCAGATCAACGCCGCGTGCGGGCGCTCGGACCGGAACTGGCCCCACGTCCTGGCCACCATCCTGCGCGCCGAACTCACCGACGTGACCTGTAGCGGAGCGCGAATCCCCGACCTCAGCGGCCGGCAGTACGGCTCGATCGCGCCTCAGTTCGACGCGTTGGGTCCGGACACCGATCTGGTGACGCTCGCGATCGGCGGAAACGACATCGCCGGGTCCGAGGCCTTCGTGGCGTGCGCGACCCTCACCCCGGAGCCGACCGGACCGACCTGCCAGGAGCGCTTCACGGTCGGCGGCGTCGACCAGTACGCCACCCGGGTGGCCGAGACCGCGCCGGTCCTGGCCGCCGCGCTGAAGGAGATCAAGCGCCGGTCCCCCCAGGCCGCGGTGGCGGTGGTCGGGTACCTGACGTACTGGCAGCCAGGCGGCTGCTTCCCGGCCGATCCCTACGTGCCGGTGGACGCCGACTACCTCCAGGCGACGTTCGACCGTTTGATGGCGATGCTGGCGGACCAGGCCGCCGCTCATGGCGCGACCTATGTAGACATCCGCACGCCCAGCGCCGACCACGGCCTCTGCGCACCGCCGGCCAAACGCTGGCTGGAGGGCGCGATCCCGGCCGTCCCGGCGCTGAAGTACCACCCGAACGCGACCGGCATGGCCAACGCCGCGAAGATCATCGCGGCGGCGGTCCCCCAACGCTGATCGCTGCCCGGCCGTCAACAACCAGACGCAGCTGTACGGCGATTCACCAGCCGCGGTCAGGGATTGATAAATCGACGCACATCTGTCGATACGGGTGGCTGGAGGGTATGGTTTCGGGAACGTTGTGAACTCGTACCGGGCGAGCAGTTCACGCCATCCATCGGGAGTTGGCTGCTGTGTTCGACCGACGAGACTTCCTCCTCGCGGAGCGGACCGCGCCACCCAGCGGAGGGATCTCGCCATGTCCACACGTGTGATGCCCGCACTGGCGTTGGCATCCGTCGTCGCGGCGGCCGCCACCGCGGGCGCCTGGCCGGCGCCCGCGCATGCCGCCCCGCACGCCCCGGAAACGGTTGCCGCGGTCGCGGTCCTGGCACCCGACACGCCGAACCTCGCCGGCCACGGCCAACTGGCATTGACCATCGCGAGCACCAGCGAGGTCGACGCCACCCGGATCCGTCCGGAAACGGTTCGGCTGCGCGGGATCCAGGGCGGCGCCGAGGCCGGTGCGGGCGGCGGCGTGGGAGTCGCCCGATGGGCCGACGGCCGGCCCGTGACCGTCGTCACGGACGCGAACTCCGACGGCCGGGCCGACCTCGGGGTGTTCTTCGACAAGGAGGCCATGCGTGGCGCGGGCGAGCTGAGCGCCGGCACAACCGGCTTGACGGTATCCGGCCGGTTGCCGGACGGTCGCCCGGTCGCCGGGTCGGACACCGCCGCTCCCAGCGTCGTGCTCGAGGTCAAGTTCCAGGAGGCGCTGGCCGTTCGGGGTACCGGGACCGCCCTGCGCGGCGCCCGTCGTGCGGACCTGACCGCGGTTCTGGCGGTCCTGGAGCGGCATCGCATGGTCGACCTCGCCCCGCTCCTGCCGGAGCGGACGCTGGCGGCCCTGTCCGGGCCCGCCGCCACGGCCCGGGCGCGCTCCGGCCGGCCGGCCCCGGACATGGCCTCGTGGTACCACCTCACGCTGCCCGCCACGGCGGACGTGGCGGCGGCGCTCGCGGATCTGCGGGCATTGCCGTCCGTGGCGTGGGCGTATCCGGCGCCGGAGCCGGCACCGCCGCCGGCCACCCCGGATTTCACCGGGATGCAGGGCTACCAGCGGCCGGCGCCGCAGGGCATCGACGCGGACCACGCCCGCCGGGATCCCCGGTCCCGCGGCGCCGGCATCCGCATCGTCGACCTGGAGTACGACTGGAACCCGTTCCATGAGGATCTCCTGCTGGACTGGTCCAGCGACCTCGGTGGCAGCCAGTTCCCGCGCAACACGAGCTTCGCCGACGAGCACGGCACGGCCGTCTTCGGCGAGTTGGTGGCCGAGGACAACGGGTACGGGGTGACCGGTGGCGTGCCGGACGCCGCGATGTTCGGCATCTCCCCGATGCAGCGCCTCAGCAACGGCGCCGTCAGCTACCGTCCGGGCGCGGCCATGTCCCACCTCGCGACCGTGCTCAGCGCGGGCGACGCGGTGCTCATCGAGCAGCAGACCGTGGGCCCGAACGGCGGCACCCGGTACGTCCCGGCGGAGTGGACGCAGTCGGTGTTCGACGCCACCACGCTGCTCACCCAGCTCGGCGTCGTCGTGGTCGCCACCGGCGGCAACGGGGGCGAAAACCTCGACGGTCCGGAGTTCCAGGGACGCTTCGACCGGTCGGTACGCGATTCCGGCTCCATCATCGTCGGTGCCGGTTCGAGCACAACCCGGTCGCGCCTGAACTTCTCCGTCTACGGTTCCCGGGTCGACCTGCAGGGCTGGGGCCACAACATCACCACCACCGGCAGCAACGGCAACCTGCACGGCGGGACCGCCCCGCAGAACATCAACATCCGCTACACCAGATCGTTCGGCGGCACGTCCGGTGCCGGACCGATCGTCACCAGCGCCGTGGTGGCCATCCAGTCCTACCTCAAGGCGACCGGCCGCCCGTTGTGGACCGCCCGCCAACTCAACGACCTGTTGAAGGCCACGGGCACCCCGCAAGGCGGCGACCTGACGCAGCACATCGGGCCGCTGCCCGACCTCCGCGCCGCTCTGACGTCGGTCGCGGCCACCCCAGCCACTCCATGATCAAGGCGTCCTTCACGTCCCCACCCACCTCCCCGGTGCCACCGGCAACGACGTGAAGGACGCCTTGATCATGAGAGCGGTAGCTTGCCCAGGCCGTTCCGGACGTCGTCGGCGTTCATCACCGGCATCATTTCGATCTTCGCGCCCATCTCCATGAAGAGCGGCTCGGCGATCATCGGCAGGTCCGCGGGATCGTTCAGGTCGAAAACGATGTACGCACCGCGGTGGCCGCCGATCGTGGCGAAGTAGGCGGCTTCCGGCTTGAGCTGTTCGAGCATGGCGTTCAGCACCTGGGGCAGTCTGCCGTCCTTGATCGCTCGGTTGCCGGCCTCGGTGTCGAACTCTGCCTTCATCAGCACCCGCATTGTCATCACCCCTGGGCTGCTCGGCGGCGGCGCACGGCGCGGCGGTATGCCGTACACCGGTCCTCACCAGCAGTATTTCGGTAGGGACGCGCCCGCGCGGCGGTATTCACGCATCCGAGTGGCTGGCGACCCGAGGCCGCGCGCAGTGGCTATCGGGTGACGTACGCGCGGATGAGTGTCTGCGTGATGCCGTTGCCTTCCCGGTCATGTGCTTCGAGTCGCAGCGAGACCGACCCGCCGGCGGGGTGCCGCAGGAGGGCGTGCCGCTGGTCGCCGGATCCCGTCAGCGTGACGGGTCGCCACGTGCCGCCTTCGTCGTGGGAAATGGACAGTCGGGTGTGGACTATCGAGAGCGGGTGTTCGAAGTGTACGGACAGCCGGACGGGGACATCGGCCGGTGCGCGGTTGTGGTCGTCGAGGGCCAGGCGGTATCGCGCGTTGATCAGCGGTAGCGCCAGCGCTTCCGGCGTGGTTCTGGAGCGGAAGGTCCAGGTTGTCTCGGTCCGGGTGGCGAGTGTGGACCAGCCGACGTTGCGCTCGGCGCTCGCCGTGAGCCGGTAGTCCCCGACGTCCGGCGGCACCTGGCCGGTGAGGGGACGAGGGCTGGGCGACTCGGCGACGAGCCGCTCGCCGTGGAAGAGCTTGACGGTGCCGGTGGCACCGGCGGGGAGGTCGCCGAGGTCGGCGTGGCCGGGCTGCGAGTCCACGTACATCGGGACGCCGATGGCCATGGTGTCGCCGTGCCGGACGGCTGTCGGGCGCCCGTCGGCGTCCGTTGCCGTGCGGGGAGCCAGCGGCGCGGTGTTCCACGACGCGGTGTACGAGCCGCGACGCGGGTATCGGGTCGGTGTGTTGGTGAGCGTGTCGTACGCGTCGAACGAGCAGTCGGCGGTGGTCTGCCCGAACTCGGTGTACCAGGCGACGTCGCCGGCGCGCTCCGCGGTGTAGAACTCGGTGCGCTGGGTCGGGAGTCGGAAGGTGGTGCCGTACGCGAGCGGAGCGCGGGTGCCGGCGAGGTGCGGACCGATGTAGGTGCCACCGCAGGAGTCCACGGCTTGGGCGGCGTAGCGGACCCGCACCGCGGCGAGGTCGGCGGTGCGCACCTGGTAGGACGGCCGGGCCGGCACGCGTCCGGCGGAGCGGTTGATCAGGTTGTAGACGTCGGGCAGGTCCGGCCTGGTCCAGAAGGTGTAGACGTAGGTGGTGAGATCGGCGCGCGTCGGCGTCGGGGTGACATAGACGCCGCCGGCGAAGTTCTCCGCGCCGAGCCCGTACTTGATTGTCCTGCCGTTGCCCGCGCGTTGGTAGACGAGCACCGCCGCGCTGACCTGTTGTGCCCGCGGCTCGTCCAGTGCCACCGAGACCTGCCGGCCGTCTCGTGCGTCGAACACGACCGTGGTGTCGGCGGTGACCGACACCTCGGGCAGGACCACCATGGTGCGGGTGTCCGATGTGGTCACCATGGCGGTGGCGCTGTACCGGCCCACCGGTAGGCGCACCGTGGTGTCCGGTCCGGTACGCCCGAACCCGACCTGCGCCGCCGTGTCGAGGTCGTAGATGCTGTACGACGCTCCCTCGACCGGGTTACCCGCCCGGTCCGCAGCCCGTACCTCGACCGTCGCGAACTCCTCAGTGGATGCTCGCGGCGCGTCGACCGAGGGCACGGTCTCGGGTTGCTCCCACCGCGGCCCGCGAAAAGCCGCCGACGTGGACGCCGCCGGTCCGCCCGGTTGCGAGCGGTCCTCGACCGGCTCGGCCGCGGCGAGCGGCGCGGTCGCCACGAGCGCGCCCACCACCGGGACCACGATCATCGGAAACACCTGTCGACGCCTCATTTGCCCGCTCCCGTCAGCCGCTCGTCGTCGGTGGCCACGCCGCCCGCGGCGAGCAGGGAGTGGTACGTCGTCACCGCGGGAATTCTGGTCTTCAGATAGGCGTCGTACGGGCCGTCGCCGAGCTTGGTGATCAGGATGTGCTCCTCACCGAGAAACGCCCCGGTGTCGGGGCTGAACAGCAGGACGGTCCGGGACGGACGGCCCCCGCCGTGGGTGGAGTCGAAGCTGACCGCGACGGCGCGCCGGCCCTCGCGGTCGGTCACGGTGCCCTGCGACGTGAGGCCAGGTGTGGTGGCCAGGACGCGCAGCATCGCCGCCCACAGCGCGGGTGGCACCGCCTGCTGCTTGGCGATTCCGGTCGCCACAACGACGCGCCGGTACCAGTCGGGTCCGTTGGGCGCGGTGTCGCTCCAGCCGAAGCTGGTGCGGTTACCGGCGAGCTGACCGGCGAGCGGCCGCGGGTCGGTTGACATCGACGACAGGTCGGCCACCGCACTCAACCTGCCCGGACCGTAGCGTTCATCGCGCCGCGCGCCGTCCGGATAGGTGACCGCGCTCATCGTCTCGGCGTTGTCGGCGTTGACGATCTGCGCCGATCCGTCGGTGTCCACCGCCCGCCCGGATCCATCCGGTGCCAGCCAGCGCTCTTCGCGCACGATCCGCAGCGCCGAGGCACGGTCGCCACCGCTGCTGGCGGTGTCGAGGTAGAAACTCTGCATCCGGACGTAGTGGAGCCGGCCAACGGCGGGCGCCGGTGCGCGTTCGGCGCGGCGCGCCAGATCCTGGAGGACCTCGGCGGCCGGCGCGCCGTCGGGCCGGTAGGCCAGCATCGGCGGGGTCGCGGCAACGGCCGGTTCGGCGTCTGTCGGCCAGACCACCACGGTCGCGGCCAGCACGCCGGCCGCCACGAACCCGGCACCGGCGAGCACCAACCGGCGCGGCATCTGGCGCCGTTCGACTCGCGGCTGACGCAGGATCTCATCGCACAGCGTTTCGCCGCGCTGCTTCACGCTGCCGTCGAGCTCGTCGACCCGGACCGGGTTGACGGCCGCCAGCGCGTCCAGAACGTCGTACTGGGACATCACATCTCCTCGAAACTGGCGGCGAGCGGTAGGCGGGCATGCGGGGAGGGCGCCTCGCGCAACAGCCGCGCCAAGCGCCGCCGGGCGCGGTACAGGCGGACCCGGAAGGTGGCGGCCGAACAGCCCGCCGCGAATGCCGCGGCGCGATGGTCCAGGCCCTCCCACGCCACCAGCAGCAAGGCCTCCCGATCAGCGGCGTTGAGCTCGGCCAGCGCGGCATGCAGGCGACTCGCCTCCACCACCGTGTCCGCATGGTCCGGCGCGGTGACCTCGGCCGCCGCCACCATCCGACCGGCCAGCCGCGCCTGCCGCCGGCTGCCCCTGCCCTGATTCGCGACGCAGTAACCGGCCGTGCGGTACAGCCACGGCAAGGGATCCTCCGGAAGCCGGTCGATATGGCGCCACGCGGCGAGAAAGGTCTCCGCCACCACGTCGTGCGCCGACGCCTCGTCCACCCGCCGCAACGCGTAGGCGTACACCTGGAGGTGATGGCGCTGGAACGCGGCGGTGAATCTCCCCGCCGCGTCGCTCATGTTCCGGTCGTGTCCCAATCGCTGCTCCTGTCCGGTCCGGCACCATCCCCTCTTACGTCCGGCTCAGGCCCATGCGTTACACCCGACTCCACACCGCTGGGCCGGCCCGCGACAAGATCTTGCAGGCGCGCCCCGGCCCGCGCCACCGGCGCGCGTACCTTGTCCTCCCGGCGCTCGGCTCGGGCCAGCTTGCGCGCCGCGCGGGCGCCTGGGCGGTGGTAGCGCCAGCGAGACCAGGGCGAGTGCGGTCGCGCGAGCCGGATCGCACCGACGAAGATCAGGACGGGGAGGAAGAGACCGATGATGCCGGTCCAGATCTTGCCCTTGATCAGCGTGACGGCCGCGAGGCCGAAATTGATCAATGCACCGACCAGCGCGCCCACCCACAACGCCGCGCCACCGCCCCCGGCGCGCGCGGACTGGAACTCGTCCAGGCCGATCGGCCGGACGCCCAGCAGCAGGAGGCCGGTGAGGGACACCGCCACGAACACGGCATCGACCGAAGTGCGCCCCTCGTTGGCCCAGTAGACGTCTTCGAGGCGCAGGATCAGCGCGAACTCGTCCAGCGTGAGCGCGGCGCCGACGCCGAAGACAGTCGCCGCCACCGCGATCCCCGGTCCGGTGGTGTCCGCCATCGCCAGCGCCGCCACGCCGGCCACCAGCATGAACACGACGCCGAACACCACATGGTGGATGTGCAGGCCACCCGGCTGGACATTACCGGGCCACCAGCGCACCTGTGCCCTGATCATGCGTACCGAGGCGCGGATGAACCCGAAACCGACCACCATGCCCACGAAGAAGCAGAAGAGCGGCAGCCGGCCGGTCTCCACGATCGTGCGATGGAACCAATCACCCATGCCGGTCTTGCCCCCCTTCCAGCAACCTACGCCCGAGCGGCCCACTCGTCCCGGCGAAGACGTGGATTGAAGAGCAGCGCCTCCGCGCGCGCCGTCTGCAGATAGTGGTTGCGCATCCGCTCCATCGCCAGCCGACGTTCGGCCTCCGTGTCATGGACGCCGGTCAGCTCGGTCGCATAGGCACGGAGCAAATCGTGCGTCACGAACCGGCCGGGCGCGCATTCCATGACCATGTGCGCGCTGTCGAGCTCGGTGAGGAGTGCCCGGGCCCGCTTCACCGGCACGCCCGCCAGGCTCGCCGCGGCCGGAGCGGCGATGACCCGGCCGGGATGCAACGCCAGCAGCCGGAACAGTCTCGCGCTTTCCGGACCGAGCGCCTGGTACGACCAGGAAAAGGCCGCCCGCACGTCGGTGTCCGCCGCACCGGCGTCGAACACGTCCAAACGACCATGCGCATCACGTAACTCGTCCGCCAGCGACGCGAGCGGAAACCCGCGACGCGTCACGACGCGGGCCGCGAGGACAGCCAGCGCCAGTGGCAACCCGGCGCATCCCGCCACGATCAGCTCCGTGGCCTCCGGCTCAGCCACGACCCGATCGCCGCCGACACGGCGGGCGAACAGCTCGTGGGCCTCGGTGGCGGAAAGCGGATCCAGGCTCAGCGGCTGGGCACCCTCCTTCGCGAACAAGCCGAACAACCGGTTGCGGCTGGTCACCACGGTCAGGCAACGGGACGCGCCGGGCAACAACGGGCGGACCTGGTCTACATCGTGGGCGTTGTCCAGGACTATCAACGCCCGGCGGCCCGCCAGAATGCTGCGGTAGAGACCCAGCTGAGCGTCAAAACCGACCGGGATACGCGGTGCCGGCACCGGCAATGATTCCAGCAATCCGCGAAGAGCCTCAGCGGTACTCATCGGGTGTCGATCGGAGCCGAAACCCCGAAGGTTCACGAAAAGCTGGCCATCACCAAAGTGCTCCGCCACCCGATGAGCCCAGTGAACGGCCAGCGTCGTCTTCCCGGTGCCGGCCGAGCCCTCCAGCACCGTGATCGGGGCCGTCGTCGGTCCCTTGTCCAGTTCGGACAGGAGCGCGTCGAGCTGGCGCAGGTGCTCCGCACGGCCGACGAAGACCGGGACGTCACCCGGCAGCTGACGAGGCACGGTCGCCCCGCCGGCGGCGGTTCCGAGCGCTGTCACTGGCGATGGTGCCGCGATGGCCAGTGCCGGGTCGTTGCGCAGTATCCGGTCGCGCAGGAGGGACAGTTCCGGCCCCGGATCGACGCCGAGGTCATCGGCCAACCGCTGGCGGAGCTGGTCGAACGATTGCAGTGCTTCACGCTGCCGATGCGACACGTACAAGGCGGTCATCAACTGGGCCACCAGTTGCTCATGCCAAGGATGCTGCGCGACCAACTCGGTCAGTTCGCCCAACACTTCCGGCGCCCGGCCGAGCTTGATCTCCATATCCGCCCATTGGATCTGGGCGGCCGTGCGACGCTCGTTCAACCGGCGGGCGGCGACCGCCATGGCCGGCGACTCGAGACCGTCCAATGCGGAGCCCCGCCACAGCGACAGGGCAGCGGAGAGCAGCTCCGCCGCCGCCGGACCCGCACCCGTACCGGCGTGCCACTCGGCTTCGCGCACCCGATGCTCGAAGAGATCCACGTCGAGCTGCGCCCGATCAGCGGGGATACGGTATCCGCTGCCCTGAGTCTCTATGACGCCGCCGGCGCGGCCGTCCTTGTCGCGCAGGAGTCGGCGCAGTATCGCCACCCTGTTCTGCACCTGCACGCGCACACTGGCCGGTGCGGCGTCACCCCACACGACATCGATCAACCGGTCCATCGGCAGCACCCTGTCTCGTTCGAGCAACAGCGCGGCCAGCAGGGCCTGCGTGTGTCGACCAGCGATCGCGATCGGAACGCCGTCCACGGACGCCCGCACGGGCCCCAGAAGCTCGAACCTCATCGTTCGCGACACTGAACCTCCACCGGTGGCCGCCCTCGTTCACGACATGGTGGGTGGCACCACTTACCAGCCTTCTTCCCGTACGCTTCCCAACGCGCCAACCTGGCGGAACGCCGGCATCACGAGCAGGGTCGGGAGGAGCCATGGAAGTCTGGGTCCTCGGCCCCGTCGAAGCCCGTCACGACGACGCCGTGGTGCGGTTCGCCCGCCGCCAGCAGCGCCTGGTGCTCGGCATCCTCGCGCTGCAGCCCAACCGGGCGGTGCCTGGTGAGCGCCTGATCGACCTGTTGTGGGGCCAGCAGCCGCCGGCCCGGGCCCGCGCGGTGCTGCAGAGTCGCATCTCGGAGCTGCGGGCGACCCTGGCTGCCATGCCGCGGCCGGATCCGGACGTGCGCGTCGACACCACCGCCACGGGCTATGTTCTGGAGACCCCGCCGGAGCGCATCGACGCCCACCGGTTCGAGGAGCTCGTGGCGCGGGGGCGTGCCGCGCGGACCGACGAGGAGCGCCGGGCGCTGCTGCGGCAGGCGCTCGCACTGTGGCGCGGGCCGGTGCTCGGCGACAGCGCGCCGACCGGGTCGCACGCCGGATTCGGGACGTCGTTGGAGGCCGCCCGGCTCACCGCCGCCGAGGACCTGCTCGACGCGGAGCTCCGGCTGGACAACCACTACGCGATCGCCGACGAGGCCCTGCGACTGGCCAACGAGCACCCGACCCGGGAGCGGTTCATCGGCCACATGCTGCTCGCGCTCAGCCGGACCGGCCGGGCCGCGGAGGCGCTACAGGCGTACCACAGCTGGCGCGGCTGGCTGCGCGACGAGCTCGGCACCGACCCGAGCCCCGAGGTCCAGGCGACGCACACGTCGGTACTGCAGGGCACGTCACCGCCGGTCGGCTCGACCAGACCCTCCGGCGGCAACCTGGCGGCCGCGACCACCCGGCTCGACGGTCCCGACCGGTTCACCGTCACCGTCCCGCGGACCCTGCCACCCGACATCGCCGACTTCGCCGGCCGGCAACGCGAGGTCCGCATCCTCCGGGACCTGCTGCTGCACCGGCGGACCGGCCAGGTGGCGATCGCGGCGGTGACCGGCCCCGGCGGTGCCGGCAAGACGGCGCTGGCCGTCCACGTCGGACACGCCGTCGCCGCGCACTTCCCCGACGGGCAGCTCTACGTGAACCTGCGCGGTAACGACCACGACGAGCCGGTCGAGCCGTTCGAGGTGCTCGGCCGTTTCCTGCGGCTACTCGGCGTCGACGGCCTGGCGGTGCCGGGCACCGTCGAGGAGCGCGCCGACCTGTATCGCAGCCTGTTGTCCGACCGCAGCGCCATCGTGCTGCTCGACAACGCCGCCAGCGACGAGCAACTGCTGCCCCTCGTCCCGAACAGCGCCACCTGCGGCGTCCTGGTCACCGGCCGGTCCCACCTCGGCGCGTCGCTCGGCGTGCGACCACTCCACGTCGACGTCATGGACGAGACCGACGCGCTGGAGCTGCTGCGCCGCGTCGGCGGCCCGGCCCGCGTCGCCGACGATCCCGCCGCCACCGCGGACCTGGCTCGCCGATGTGGCTACCTGCCCCTCGCGCTGCGGATCGTCGCCGCGAAACTGTCCGCGAAACCGCACTGGAGCGTCGACAAGGTCGTCGGTCTCCTCGATGACGAGCAGGAACGCCTCGACCGCCTGTCACACGGCCATCTCGACGTGCGGGCCAGTATCGCCCTGAGCTATGAGCACCTCCGACCGGCCGCGCGGACGCTGCTGCGCCACCTCGGCGACTTCGACCTGCCGGAGGTCAGCGTCTGGCTCTCCGCGGCGCTGCTGGACTGCCGCTCGGACGCGGCCGAGGAACTGCTGGAGCAGTTGCTCGACGCGCAACTGCTCCAGCTCGGCACCGACCCCGACGGCCGCACGCGGTACCGGCTGCACGACCTCGTGCGGATTTTCGCCCGGGAACGTGCGGCGGTGGAGTCGCCCGACGACGAGCTGGAGGCGGCGCGGGTCCGCGGTTTCGGCACCTTCCTGCGGATGCTCGACCTGCTCCTGCGGGCGATCAACGGCGGTGATTACCGCACCTTGCATGGCCCGGCGACCCGCTGGCCCGTCGACGACCGCTGGGCCACCGCCGCCGAGGCCGAACTGCTGGACTGGTTCGACGCCGAACGGTCGAGCGTCGTGGCCGCCGTCCGCCGGGCCGCCCGCGACGGCCGGAGCGCGACGGCGTGGGACCTGGCGTGCGCCGCCACGATCCCGCTCACTACCCGGCGGCAGTACGACGACATGGGGGTGGTCCTGGAGGCCGCACTCACCGCGACGCTGCGCGCGGGCGATCTGCGGGGCGAGGCGGCCACGAGGCACCGGCTCGGTGTGCTCCATGGCGTCCACCGGCGCATCGACGCCACTCTGGAGCATCTCCAGCGGGCGGCTGAGCTCTTCGAGCAGCTTGGCGACGTGCACGGGCAGGCCCTCGTCTCTTCCACTCGCGGAATATTCGAAGTGGGCCGGGGCCGCCCGGAGGACGCCATCGAGCACTTCGCGGCTGCCCTCGCCGGTCTGCGCACCGTCAACGATCACGGCGAGATCGCCCAGGTCCTGCGCTCCATCGGCCGCGCCCGTATGCAGCTCGGCGACGACGACGCCGCGGACTCGGCGTTCGAAAGTGCCCTCACGGTCTTGCGGAAGACGGGAGGCTCCGCGACGGGCCAGGCGCAGGTGCTGTTCTGGCGAGGCATGCTGTGGTTGCGGCAGGGACGCCACACCATCGCCGAACCGCTGTTCCAGGAAGTGCTGGCGTTGACCCGCGTCCTGGGCGACCGGACCGGCCAGGCCCAGGCCCTGCGCGGGCTCGGCATCTGCCACGTCCAGCGCGGGGACCGGGCCGCGGGCCGCGCCGCCCTCGACGACGCGCTACACCTGGTCCGCCGGCCGTCGCTGTCCATCGTCGAGTCACAGGTCCGCGGCACCATCGCGCAGCTGTTCGATGGGCACGAAGACGACCCGACCGCTTCCTCCGGGACATCCCCGGCCGACGGCCGTCAGCGCAAGCCTTCCTCCTGATGCTCCGTCTGTAGGCGAGGCTCCGCCTGGTCGGTGGGCGCTATCATGATCTTGCTGGTCTTGATCGCGCCATCCATCTTGGCGTAGCAGAACTGGCTCATGTCCTGGCCGACCGGGACGACCGCCAGCTCCGGGAACTCCTCACACCGAAGATCTTTCCAGCCACTCGCGCCGAAGCGGCGGTGCACCAAGGCGAGCAGCCCTTCCCGGGTCACCACCGTCTCCTTGGCCTCGCCGTCCCACTCGAAGGTTCCTGAGCCAGCGGGCCGGGCCGATATCGTGTAGACGACGTCACGTCCGTCGTACGTGACCGTGCAGCGGAACGTCGCGGCCTGCTCGCCGGTGAACTCGTCATCGTCACAACCGCTCGTCATCGGCCTTGTCACGCCAGCGGAAGCGAGCACCCACACCTCCAGTTGATGCCGGATCCGCAGCACCGGCTGAGGATTGACGAACTCGTTCGGCGGCTTCCAGGACGGTGTCGGCGTAGCGGGGAGCGTGGCAGCCGGGACGGGCTCACCGAGGCCCTCCCAGTCGTCCTGGTTGAGCACGTTGGTGATGAGCTGCCCCACGCCACAGAGGCCGGCGCAGAGCGCGACCACGATCAGGGCGACGATCAAGATCCGGCGCTTCCCGCGCGGCCGCCGGGGCGGCGGCCCCGGGATCGGCTGACCCGCGGGGCCGCCCGGCGGCAGGTGCTGGCCCGGGGTGGCGCCTGGCTGACCAGGCCCGGCCGGCGAACTGGGCGGAGGCGTGGCTGGCAGCGGCGAATCGTTGTCCATTGGTCCTATCCGGGTCACTGAACGGGTGCGGGCGTGCACGACTGGCTACTTCGGAGCGTTCATGCCCACGAGGTCAGCGACGCCTGCCGTTGCGGCCCCTGTCGCGCCTCGTGGGTCGACGAAGGGTGGCACAGGCGTTCACAAATGGATCATGTATTCGCCACAAGTTGATCATCGCCACGGTGAGTGGCGCGCCGGCCGCGGTTACCGCACGGCCGTCCGGCTCGGTAGGACGGAGTCCCAGTCGACCGTGCGGGCCCAGCCGGCATAGCTGTGCCACGCCACCTCCGGGTACCTGGCGTGCAGATCGTCGATGTCGAGGAAGTCGGTGTTGTCCTCGAACCGCTGGAACATGTCGGCGACCTCGTCGCCGGCCCACTGACGGATCTGGTCCAACGGCAGCTGGTGGTACGGGATCTCGCGGCCGAGCACCTCGCTGAGGATCCGCGCCGCCTCGTCGCCGGTCACCCGGTCGGAGACGACGTCGATCCGCTCGCCGATGAACCGGTCGGGATGCTCGATGGCGTGCACGGCGAGGCCGGCGATGTCCCGGACGGTCACCTGGTCCAGCGGCTTGCCGGCGGAGAGCGGGTTGGCCAGGATGCCGTCGGTGAGGCGGCTGAACCCGACGTTCAGGGTGTTCTCCATGAAGTACACCGGTCCCAGGACGGTCGCGCGGATCCGCTGATCCCGCAGGTACGCCTCGATGAGCTGTTTGCTGTCGGCGTGGTCGATGTCTGTCGCGACCATCCGGTCGGCACCGCGAACCGAGGAGTGGACGAGGTGCGCGCCGGTCCGCGCCGCGACATCGACCAGGAGGCGCCCCTGGGCGACCTCCTCGTCCTTCCCACCGGATCCGAACGGTACGGACAGGCCGAAGATCGCGTCGACGCCCTCGGCCGCGCCGGCGAGCGCCTCCGGGTCGGCCAGGTCGCCGGTGACCAGCCGGGCCCCAGCGGCGGACAGCGCCCGGGCGGCCGGCGACTCCGGTGACCGCACATAAGCGGTGACCTCGTGACCGTGTGTAAGCAGCAGGTCGGCGACGGCGCCGCCCTGCTTTCCGGTGGCGCCGATGACGAGAACGGTGGTCACAGTGGGGCTCCTTGATCGCACGACGTGGACAGTGCCGAGTCTGTGGCCTCAACCTCGGTTGAGGTCAACCGGTACAGTCCACCCATGCCCAGGGCGCACACCACATTTCACGAACTCACCGTCGGGCAGGTCGCCGAACGCAGCGGCGTCGCGATCTCCGCGCTGCACTTCTACGAGCGCAAGGGCCTCATCCGCAGCACCCGGACGGTGAGCAACCAACGCCGGTACAGCCGGGACACGCTGCGACGGGTCGCGTTCATCCGGGCATCCCAGCACGTCGGCATCGCGCTGACGGCGATCCGCGAAGCTCTGGACCAGCTACCCAGCGAACGCACACCCACCCGCGAGGACTGGGCGCGGCTGTCCGTCGCCTGGCGCACCGACCTCGACGCACGCATCGCGCAGTTGCAGGCACTGCGGGACGACCTCACCGAGTGCATCGGATGCGGCTGTCTCTCGCTGCGGGTCTGCCACCTGACCAATCCCCGCGACGTGCTGGGCCGCGAAGGCCCTGGCGCACGCCGCCTGCTCGCGAATGGAGGTCCAGTGACCAGCGAGGCTCACGCGACATAACGAGTGAGTCGCATCCTCACTACTTGGGCGCGCTCCTCGCCGGCGGGCCGCGGCCCGCGGCCCGCGGCGGAGCGTCACGGCCCGCGTTCGCGTGACGCTATCGGGGGGTACGGACGCCGGGCTGGACGGTCAGCGTGCCCGCCGCGGTGTCGATGGTGGCCTTCGCGCCCAGCGGCACGGTGAGCTGGCCGGGGCCGTGCCCGAGCGGAAGCCCACCGAGTACGGGCACCCCGAGGTCACCGAGCCGGTCGCGCAGCACCGCGGCGGCGTCCCACTCGCCCTCCTCGCCCACGGAGTTGGTGATCTGACCGATCGCCACCCCGGCGATCTTGTCGAGCGCACCGACCCTACGCAGGTGGGTGAGCATCCCGTCGTACCGGTACGGCTCCTCGTCGACGTCCTCGAAGAACAGGATCGCGCCGTCCAGCTCCGCCCAGTCGCCGGAGCGGTAGCCGTTGTGCACCAGTGACAGGCAGCCGCCGCGCAGCGTCCCGGTGGCCTTGCCGGGCACCTCGACCGCGGCGCTCAGTTCGGCCGGGTCCCGGTGGATGGTGACCGTGTCCGTGGTCATCACCGCCCGCCGCAGCGCCTCGGCCGAGGCCGGCCCGGTGCGGTTGGCGTCCCAGTTCACCATCGGCCCGTAGAAGGTGACCAGCCGCGCGTCCCGCCACAGCTTTCCCTGCAACGACGTGATGTCGCTGAACCCGACGACGACCCGGGGGTCGCGCCGGGCGGCGTCGGTGTCCAGACCGTCCACGATCCGCTGGGTGCCGTAGCCACCGCGGGCGGCGAAGACACCCCGTACCCCGGGGTCGCGGAACGCCGCGTTCAGGTCGGCCAGCCGGTTCGCGTCGGTGGCGGCCAGATAGCCGTACTTGTCGTACACGTGGGGGGCGACCTCGACGACCAGTCCCCAGCCCTGCAGGATCGCGATCCCCTGCGCCATGCGGGTCGGGTCGGGCGAGCTGCCCGGCGCGACGACCCGGACCCGGTCGCCGGGGCGCAGCGCCGGCGGGCGCAGCACGGGCTTCTGTGGTGCGGCCTGACCCGCCGATGGGATCAGCGTCGCACCGGCGAGCGCGCCACCGGCCACCGCGGCCCCGGTGGTGAACACGCGCCGGCGGGACAGCCCGCCACCACGCGCGCCGTCCGCTGTGTTGTCAAGGCGCGAAATCGCGTCCATTCCTGCGTCCTCCCCTAGCCCTCCGTTGACGCGCACCGGATCTCTGCTGTGCGCAGCTGTGAAAGGTACTCAATGGATAGACGCTACCGCCACACGCGTTCATCGCGTTGCGGCCGGCCGATGCGACCACCACCGTCCACATTGGCCGGTATTGCCACGTCGCCGGTGGCGGCAGCGCCGCCCACCTCATGGAGCAGCGACTGCCACAGGTGCCTGGTGTCAGTGGCATGTCAGGGGCGTGACAGGGCCGGCGTCGACGGTGGTCGTATGACACCTTCAGCGTTCGCCGCCGCACGGACATTCGCCACGCCCGGGCCCATCGCCGCCACCGTTCAGGTCGCCGGCGCTCTGGTGCGGGTCACCGCGAGCGCCCGGACCGACACCGTCGTGCTGGTCGAACCCATCGACAAGGCGAGCCAGTCGGACGTCAAGGTGGCCAACAAGACCAGGGTCGCCTTCGCCAGCGGTCGGCTGTCGGTCAAGACGACCGCCTCGGGCGACAAGGACGGTTCGGTCGCCATCACGATCGACCTGCCCGCCGGCTCCAGCCTGCTCGCGTACCTGGCGCACTCACGTGTCCACGCGGACGGCTCATTCGGTGAGTGCGAGCTGCACATGGCAAAGGGTCGGGTCGAACTGGATCGCATCACCGCGCTGCACGCGAACATCGCGGCCGGTGAGGTCGCGATCGGCCATATCGCCGGGCGCGCCCACATCGAAGGCAGCGTGGTCGCAGCGCGGATCGGCGAGGTCACGGGCACGGTCGGGTTCTCCAGCTCGGGCGGGCAGCTCTGGATCGGCCATGCCCGGGCCGACCTCGATCTCAGCAGCGGCAGCGGCGGTTTCGACATCGACCGCGCCGACGGCGGTGTCACCGCCAAGACAGGCGACGGTGCCATCCGGATCGGCCGGTTGACCCGCGGTCGGGCGGAGCTGTTGAACGGCTCAGGAAACATCGCGGTCGGCATCAGCGAGGGCACCGCGGCCCGCGTGGAAGCCAACAGCAAGCGAGGGTCGGTGCACAACTCGGTGCCGTCGCCGGAAAACCCCGACACTGTCGACAACACGGTCACGGTCCACGCCCGCACGCGGCACGGCGACATCATCATTGAACCGGCCGCGCACCTGACCCTCACGAAGCGAGCGTGACCTCGACCAGTTCAGACCAGCTCGCCTCCGCGCCCTCCCGAGCCGCCTCGGCGAATCCCGCGTCGCCGAGACGGGCCCGCGCGGCCCCCTCGATCCGCACCGCATCCGGGTGGGCGCGATCAGGCAGTCCGCGCACGCCGTCGCTTGCCGTGAGCAGCCGCGCCGCCTGCTCGTACTGGTCGTGCCGCAGGGCCAGGTCCGCGACCCCCACGAGTACCTGCGCGGTCAGGGGTGCGTGCCCCGCCTCGGCCGCCGCCTGGTAGGCCGCCGCGCGGTGGGCACGGGCCTCGCTGAGATCGTCGACTAGGTAGCCGAGCAGGTCGTGTGTTACCGCGCGGACATGCGTCTGTTCCGCTTCGTCGCCCAGGATGGTGGTCGCGACGCCGAGTTGCCGGTGGGCCTCCTCGGCGTTGCCATTCCAGCGCGCGAGTGTCGCCTTCGAGAGGGCCAGCACCACCAGCGTGCCCGGCCAGGTGGCCCGTTCCGCGCACCGTTGCGCCTCGGCCATGGCCGCCGCACTGGCGTCCTTGTCGCCCAGCAGCCAGTACAGCTGGGCCTGTCGCGACCGCATCCCGATGACATCCTCGATGGCACCGACCTCGGTGACGACCGCGATCGCCTCTTCGAAATGCGCGCACGCACCGGCGAACTCGCCGCGTGTGGCGATTCGTTCCGCCAGTTCGGTCAGGGCGAACGAAATCCCCCACCGTTCGCCGAGTGCCCGAAACTCGGCGAGCGCCGTCTCGAGGTACACGTCCGCGTCCCGCCCGCTCTGGCCGAGCATGATCCGCATCTTGCCGAGGTGTAGCCGGGTTAGCGCGCGTACCCAGGGGTCCTTGTCGTCCAGCAATGGTTCCCACGCGGACATGGCGTCCGATGTGTGCAACATGCGTTCCAGCGGGACGACCAGCACCAGCGCTGGGTGATGGTGCTGACTGCGCTGGCTGAGCCGGTATGCCTTGTGGATCCACTCCGCCGCGACGTGTACGTCGCCTATCCCGGAGCTCACGAACGTGGAGATGAGGGCGTACACCCAGGCCCGGACGTGATCGGTCACCTCGCCGGGAATAGTGGTGGCGGCGGTGAGCAGCTCGTTGCCCTCGGACTTGCGCCCGCTGAGCCACCAGTACCACCCGGCGGCGGCCGCGAGCCGCATCGCGCCCTGCGCCTCCCCCGCGGCGATCGCGCCCCGCACCGCGGCGCCGATGTTGTCGTGTTCGGTCTCGAGCGTGGCGAGCCAACGCAATTGCTCGGCGCGCCGCAGCTGCGGCTCGGCGGTCTCGGCGAGCTCGGTGAAGTAGGCGAGATGCGCATGGCGCGCGAGGTCGGATTCCCCGGCTTCCGCGAGCCGCTGCCCGGCGTACTCCTTGATCGTGCCGAGCATCCGGTAGCGCGGCGCGCCGCCGACCTCGGCGACCAGCAGCGACTTCTCGACCAGCGCGGTGAGCAACTCCAGCACCTGCTCCCGCTCGACGGCGTCGCCCACGCAGACCCGCTCGGCCGCCTCCAGGCTCGCCCCACCCGAGAACACCGAGAGCCGGCGCATGACCATCCGTTCCGCGTCGG
This sequence comes from Actinomycetes bacterium KLBMP 9797, assembly GCA_037414955.1. Taxonomy (GTDB): domain Bacteria; phylum Actinomycetota; class Actinomycetes; order Mycobacteriales; family Micromonosporaceae; genus Phytohabitans. Next base: position 18,461 of record JBBEWH010000234.1, on the reverse strand, counting down.
TCAGCAACTCCCAGCTCCAGTCGACCACCGCGCGCAGCGTCCGGTGCCGCGGCAACGCGGTACGGCTACCCCCGGTCAGCAGCCGGAACCGGTCATCGAGCCGGTCGGCGAGCTGATCGATGGACATGGTGCGCAACCTCGCCGCGGCCAGTTCGATCGCCAGCGGCATCCCATCCAGCGCCCGGCAGATCCGCACCATCGTCGACAACGCGTGGGCGTCGACCGCGAGATCCTTGCGCACCGCGCCCGCCCGGTCCCGCAGCAGCCGGACGGCCGGCGCGGACGCGAGCTCGCCGGGGGCGGCGCCCTCCTCCGGCAAGGCCAGCGGCTCGACCAGCCACAGCGCCTCACCGGTGATGCCGAGCGGTTCCCTGCTCGTCGCCAGGATCCGCAGCCGCCGGCACTCCCCGAGCAGGCGGTCGGCGAGTGCTGCCGCCGCTTCGATCACGTGCTCACAGTTGTCCAGAATCAGCAGCGTCTCGCGCTCGCGGATCGCGGCGATGAGGCGGTCCGTCGGCTCCGCGCTCGAGCCCTCGCCCAGCAGAGCGTCCCGCAGGCCGAGCCCGGCGAGCGTCGCCTGCGCCACGTCGCCGTCCGCGCCGATGGGCGCGAGCTCCACCAGCCAGGCCCCGTCCGGCAGGTCGCCGAGCAGCGAGCGCGCGGTTTCCGTGGCCAGCCTGGTCTTCCCCGATCCGCCCGGCCCGATCAGGGTGGTCAGCCGATGTTCGGCGATGAGTTCACGGACCACCTCGACGTCGGCGTCCTTGCCGATGAAACTGGTCAGCTCGGCACGCAGGTTGGTTTTCCGGTTCTCCTCCCGCCGGCCCACATCGCCCCGCAGCAGCGCGACGTGCAACGCGGACAGCTCCGGTGAGGGGTCGACGCCCAGCGCGTCGGCCAGGGCTTCTCTCGTACGCTCGTACACGAGCAGCGCCTCGGTGTCGCGACCGGCCGCGACCAGGGCACGCATCAAGGGGGCGACCAGCCGTTCCCGCATCGGGTGCGCGGCCACCAGGTCGGTGAGTTCCGCGACCTGCCCGGCACCGTTGCCGAGGCTGACCTCCGCCTCGAACCGATCCTCCATGGCGGTCAGGCGTAGCCCGTCAAGCCGGCTCGCCGCCGCGTCAAACGCCGCACTGTCCTGCAGACCGACATCCTGCATGGCCGCACCACGCCACAGCGCGAGGGCCTCACGCAGGAGCCGTACCCGCCGCGGATCCTCGTCGTTGCGGGCTTGGGCGATGAGGCGTTCGAACCGCACGGCATCGACAGCGTCGGGTGCCACCGTCAACCGGTAGCCGTCCGTCTGCCCCTCGACGGATCCCTCCGGCAGCGCCTTGCGCAGCCGGGAAACCAAGCGTTGCAAGGCATTCGTCGCGTCGGCGGGCGGGCGCTCACCCCAAATCCAGTCGACGAGCGTCGCCTTCGGAACCACGCGACCAGGTTCGAGCGCGAGAGCGATCAACAGCCCACGCAGCCGCGCGCCCGGCACGTCGGCGAGGACGCCGTCGTCCGTGCGAACCTCGAACGATCCAAGCATCCCGATCTGCACCCGGCAGATTCTGCCATGGCCATGATCAGGGCGTCCCTGACGTCGTGATAGCGACGTGCGGGACCGCCCTGAGCATGGGGTTGGCTAGCGGAGCGGGGGCAGGGCGTCGGTGCCCCAACTGGCGAGCAGCCGCAGGGCGTCGGCCGCGGCGGAGCCCGGCTCGACGTGGTAGGTGATCAGGGACTGGGCGGGGTCGTCGGGCAGCGGGAAGAACTCGTACGCCAGGGTCAGCTCGCCGACCAGCGGATGGTTCAGGCGCAGCGTCCCGTGGTTCTTCTGCTGCACCGCGTACGCGGCCCACAGCTGGCGGAACTCCTCGCTCTTGACCGACAACTCACCGACGAGGGCGGCCAGCTGCGGGTCGTCGGGGCAGCGGCCCGCGTCCATGCGGAGGAAGCCGACGATGGCGGCCGCCTTGGCATCCCGGTCGACGAACAGGTCCCGCGTCGTCGAGGAGAGGAAGATGAGCCGGGCCCAGTTGCGCTCCTGCGCCGGCAACTCGCCCCAGTTACCGAACAGCGCCGCGGCGAGCCGGTTCCATCCGAGGATGTCCGCGCGTGGCCCGATCACGTACGCCGGTACGCCGTCGAAGGCGTCGAGAAGCTGCTGCAAGGCCGGACGCAGGACCGGCGGCCGCTGGCAGGCGACGCCCTGCTTCTTGGACGGCTTCGGCTTCGACAGTTGCGTCAGATAGGTGTGCTCGGCGTCGGTCAGCCGCAGCGCGCGGGCGATGGCGTCGAGCACCTCGGCCGAGACGTTGTCGCTGTGGCCCTGCTCCAGCCGGGTGTAGTACGCGACGGACACCCCGGCCACCTGGGCGACCTCTTCACGGCGCAGGCCCGGGACCCGGCGCCGCCGGCCGAAACCGGACAGCCCGAGAGCCTCCGGCTGCAACGCGGCCCGTCGGGCGCGCAGGAACTGGCCGAGTTCGGCCCGCCGGTCGAGCGCGGCGACCGTCCGGCCGCCGGAGGTTGACTGATCCACCGCCATGTAGCCAGTATGCCCAGCCCACTCGTCCGTAGCCTGACCCTGCCAGTGGTAGGAAACCCGCGCTCTGGTTAGCCCGTCGCGGCTGGGGCAACCTTGCTGCCGTGCCCGGCGGCCGGGCACGGCCCACGGCACGGTACGCCGTGCCGGCGGATGAGGAGGAGTCCATATGACGTTCGCCATCGGCGGGGAGAAGCGAGTCAACCGGCTCGGCTACGGTGCGATGCAGATCACCGGACCAGGCGTGTGGGGACCGCCACGCGACCACGACGAGGCGCTCCGGGTCCTGCGTCGGGCGGTCGAGCTGGGCGTCAATCTCATCGACACCGCGGACTCCTACGGACCGTACGTGTCCGAGGAGCTGATCAAGGAGGCGCTGCACCCGTACCCGGACGACCTGGTCATCGCCACCAAGGCCGGCCTGGTCCGCACCGGTCCGGGCGGCTGGCACCCCGTCGGTCGTCCCGAATACCTGCGCCAGCAGGCCGAGATGAGCCTGCGCCGCCTCGGCGTCGAGCGCATCGACCTCTACCAGCTGCACCGCATCGACCCCGCCGTACCGCTCGCCGACCAGCTTGGTGTCTTCGCCGAGCTGCAAAAGGAGGGCAAGATCGGGCACATCGGCTTGTCCGAGGTGACGGTGGAGGAGATCAAACAGGCCCGCGAGTACGCGGAAATCGCGACCGTGCAGAACCTGTACAACCTGTCCAACCGCCAATCCGAGGCGGTGCTCGACTACTGCGCGGCCGAGGGTATCGGCTTCCTTCCGTGGTTCCCCATCGCCACCGGCGAGCTCGCCAAGCCCGGCGGACCGCTGGACGCCCTGTCCACGCAGACCGGTGCCACCCCGGCCCAGCTCGCGCTGGCCTGGCTGCTGCACCGCTCCCCGGTCATGCTCCCGATCCCGGGCACCTCGTCCGTGGCGCACCTGGAGGAGAACGTGGCGGCGGGCCGCATCGCCCTCACCGCCGAACAGGTCGCCAGCCTGTAACCCACCATGAGCCCGGTATCCCCACCATGAGCAAAGCGGTGAACGGTCCGAGTCTGGTACGCCAGCGCCGCGCGGCGACTCGGACCGTTCATCCCGCACGTCGTTATTCAGCATGTCCGCGTGTCAGCCGGGCGCATTACCGTGACGTTGGTCGCTGAGCTGGAGCCGCCCCGGTAGGGCATTTCGTGATTACGACATCGCCTGCCTGTCCGCGGGTGTAGCTTTGCGTCGTCACTACGCAGCCGCCCCTCCGTCACAAGCGGCGCGGCGGCGGAACAATGGCCCTACGCGATGCGGAAACCAGATGATCGTGGCACCTTGACCCGGCCACGATCGGACAACGCGACGGAGGTAGGCATGAGTCAGGCGACATTTGGGCAGAAGCCGACGTACGCGAGCACGGAAAGCTTCGACATTTCGGTCAGCGAGGACCAGCGGGCATTCACCCTAACCTTTTCCGACATGCAGACTGTGGTCGATGCTGGAAAATCGTCGGCACCTGTTGCCACGCGCACGTTTTCACTGGTGTTGCCGCTGGAAAGCGGCTACGAGGCCGTGCAGATAGCCTTCGCTGTCAGCGGATTTGCGTTGGCGTCCCAGGGGGCGGATGGCTATGCCGTGTTGAGCGTCAATGGGCAGACGAGCGTCGTGCACTTTCCGCCCGAAACTGACCAAGAATTCGTTCAGGAACTCGTGTTCGAGGCGGCGCCGACGGTCGAGTGCCGCATATCCCTCTTCCTCCTCGCCGAACGTGAGTTCGCGAACTCGCTGGCGGCAGCGACTGTCTCGGCCACGAGCATTGACGCTGAGGTCCTGCCTAGGCCGGTCTGATCTCCGCCCGCGCCGGGGAGCGTCGCGGGGTCGAGATTTACGAGGCCAACCGCTCACTCGCGCCGCGACCTGATCTCGCGAGTGGGGCCCCACTGTCTGACTGGTTGATCTCTGACCACACCGCATCGAGGGAAAGGCCGAGGACGTCGGCGATCGCCGCGATGGTCGGGAAGGCAGGGGTCGCCACGCGACCGGACTCGATCTTCCGAAGGGTCTCCGGTGAGACACCCGCGTCCAGCGCGGTGTCGAGCATCGATCTCGCCCCCCTGGCGCGCCGCAGGAGGGCGCCGAGACGCTGCCCACGTTCGACCTCTGCGGGACTGAGCGGCAATCTGACCATGGCCCCGATTCTAATACCGGGATAATATGGCCGGGATACTTATTGGGTGCGCGAGGAAGGCGCCGCATGATCGAGATCTTGAACCCCACCGACCTGCGGCGAGCGAAGGACGCCGGCGCCCTGGTCGCCGGCGTGCTGCAGACGCTGAGGAGCCGCACCACCGTCGGCACCAATCTCTTGGACATCAACCGGTGGGCCCACAGCATGATCACCGAGGCCGGGGCGCAGTCCTGCTATGTCGACTATGAGCCGTCCTTCGGACGCGGGCCGTTCGGCCACTACATCTGCACGTCGGTGAACGACGCCGTACTCCACGGACTGCCGTACGACTACGCGCTCGCCAACGGCGACCTGCTGACGCTCGACCTCGCTGTCTCCAAAGGCGGAGTTGTCGCCGACTCCGCCATCAGCTTCATCGTGGGCGACGCGAGGCCCCCGGAGAGCGTTGCGATGATCAACGCGACCGAGCGCGCCTTGAGCGCGGGGATAGCCGCGGCCGGCCCCGGAGCTCGCATCGGTGACATCTCCCATGCCATCGGTTCGGTCCTCAGCGAGGCGGGATATCCGATCAACACCGAGTTCGGCGGTCATGGCGTCGGATCGACGATGCACCAGGATCCGCACGTGTCAAACACGGGGCGGCCCGGTCGCGGATACCGGCTGCGCCCTGGGCTGCTGCTGGCATTGGAGCCATGGGTCATGGCGGACACCGCCGAGCTCGTCACCGATGCCGATGGCTGGACGCTCCGCAGCGCGACCGGCTGCCGAACAGCGCACAGTGAACACACGATCGCTATCACTGCCGACGGGGCCGAAATTCTCACCTTGCCGAAGTAGGCGTGACCGTAAGGCGACAGCCATCCTCCCGGTCTTGACCTTGACACCGGTCTCAACCCTTACCGTCGAGCTGTGCCTATCCCCACCTCACCGGCCAGGCCCGAGCTTCCGATCCGGCGGGTCGTCATCGTCCATGGCTACGGAGCGAACCCCGAAAGCCACTGGTTCCCATGGCTACGGGAACTGCTCACCGCACACGGCATCGACGTCACCGTGGTGCCGTTGCCCGAGTCGCAAGCCCCGTCGGCCGCCCGCTGGCACGAAGCCGTCAGCACCGCACTGGCTCACGTCGACGATCAGACCTGGATCGTCGCCCACAGCTTGGGTGCGATCACCGTGCTCCGGCGCCTCGCGGAACTGCCCGCCCCGTGGGTCCTGGGCGGTGCCGTCCTGGTCTCCGGTTTCACCGGCAGGCTCGACGTACTTCCCGACCTGGATGCCTTCCTTGCCGACGACGTGGACCTGACAGCCGTCGTTTCGAACGTCCTGCGACGCCACATGGTCTATTCCGACAACGACGCCATCGTTCCGACCGCGGCATCCGCCGCCCTGGCCGCCCGGTTACAAGCGCACGTACACGTCATCGAGGGAGCCGGCCACTTCCTGGACAGCGATGGGGTGACCACCCTGCCTGCGGTATCCGCCCTGCTCGGAGTTGAGGATGTCCCCGCGCCTCGGACGCGCTGACGCGGCCGCCAGGGCAGCGACGTATTCGATGTCTCAGCCGTGGCCGAAGCTCGGGTCGTCGATGACGAACCGCCAGGTTCCGTCGGGTTGGCGCCGTGCGATCTCGGCGCTGGTGCCGCTCAGTGCGGTCGGCTTGCCGTCCGGGCCGGTCCCGGTGCCGTGGAAGGCGCTGGACGTCAACGCGAGGTCACCGTGCACGATCGCCCGGCGGGTGGTGCCTTCGAGCCGGTCCACCCCCGCGCACAGACCGGCCAGCATCGCCCGTAGTGCCGCCTCACCGTCGAGCCGGTTGCCCTGCAGGTCGACCGTGACAGAGTCCGGTTCGTACAACTCGACGAGCGCCTCCACGTCCTTGTCGTTGACCCCGGCGGCGAACAGTTGGTGCAGTTCTTCTGGGCTGTGAGCGGGCAACGGAAGCCTCCTTGTCGTCCTTGCGATACCTGCCCGACGACGGTAAGTCGCCACCCCGGTCAGCCGGCATCCCGCAAATGAGGGGGTCCACGCGGGCGGCCGGTACCGTCGTCCCGATGGGGCACCAGACACGGCGACAGGCGCGCGACCGGCTCATCCGGCTGGCCGAGGCGAACACCGACGTGCTCGACCTGCTGCGGGAGACCGTGGCGGTGCTGCGCGCCGCGCTGCCGGTGGAGGGCTGGTGCGGGCTCGTCCTTGATCCGGCCACCGCGGTCAAGACCGGTTCCGTGCACCATGCCGGCCTGTCCGGCGAGCTTTTCCGGCACGCGTTGGACCTCGAGTACCGCCACCAGGACGTCAACAACTTCGCCGAGCTTGCCCGCGCGTCGCATCCGGCCGCGGTCCTCGCCCAGTCCTGCGATGGGCAGCCACAGCGAAGCGCACGGTACCGGGAGGTGCTCACCCCGGCGGGTTACGAGCATGAGCTGCGTCTGGTGCTCCGGGACCGCGGCGCACCGTGGGGCGGCTTCGTGTTCCTCCGCGAGCGCGGGTCAGCCCCGTTCACGCAGGCGGATTCCGACCTGCTGGCGTCCGTGAGCGGCCCGCTTGCCCAGAGCATCCGCCGCGCGTCATTGCGCTCTCACGTGGACGGTGTCAGCCACCTCCGAAAACACCCCGGCCTACTCATCCTCGATGCCGACCAGCACGTTGAGTCGATCACACCCGGCACCGAACACCTGCTGGCCGGCATCCTGGACGAGCCGTCCTCGACCTACCCGCTACCGGCGGCCCTCCAGGCCGTCGCCGCACAGACACTCGGCTCCGCCGACGCCGCCCCGACGCAGGCCCGGATCCCCACGCGGTACGGCGGTTGGATCACCGTCTACGGCCTGCGGCTGGAACCCAGCCCGCGGATCGCGCTCTCGATCGAGCATGCCCGTCCCGAGACCGCCGCCACGTTGGCCCTGGACAGCTACGGACTGTCCCCGCGGGAGCGGCAGGTCGCCGACCTGATACTCACCGGTCATTCGACCCACGAAATCGCCCATCGCCTGTTCCTGTCCCCGCACACGGTCCGCGACCACCTCAAAGCGATATTCGTCAAAACCGGTACCCACAGCCGCCGAGAGCTCATCACCGACCTGTTCCTCCGCCACTACCAGCCGGGTGGCGAACACCAGGCCACGTCCTGACCGCACAGCACCGCGAGCCCGCTGTGACGCGGATGGCGATGTTCGTCAGGCGGCGGTGGCGGTGTAGGTGAGGACGACGACTCCCGAGCTGAATGTCGTCGCGTCGGCGAGCTGCACGGGAGTGGCGCTGTCAGGCCGGAAGAGGGGTTCGCCCGAGCCCTTGATGACGGGATACACCCAGATGCGGTACTCGTCGAGCAGCCCGTGCTTGGCGAGGTCGTCGGTGAGCCGCCCGCAGCCCCAGGTGAGAATGTCACGGCCGGGCTGGGACTTGAGCCGGGTGACCTCGGAGATGAGGTCGCCACCCGGAATGATCGTCGAGTTGGTCCAGTTCGCGGGCTCCTTCATGGTGGCGGAGACCGCGTATTTGGCGATGCTGTTGACGTGGTCGCCGTAGGGGTTGCCGCCCATGTTGGGCCACGCTTCGGCCATGCCCTGGTAGGTGACCCGGCCCAGCAGCAGCGCGTCGCAGGCCAGGGTGAGCTTCAGCGCATACTCCATGGCGTCCGGGCTGTTGTACTGCATGGACCACAGGTGCGGGTTGTCGATGTACCCGTCGAGTGTGGCGTACGTGGACGCGATGACTTTCCGCATGGGTGGTTCCCTTCCCTAGTGGTGCGCCATTACCTGAGATGAAAGACGTGGACCAGATGCGGTGCGTCGATGAGGGTGTGTGGCGCCAGCGCGTGGTAGGCCCAGACGTGCACCCAGGCGTTGCCGGTCCGCAGCGTGAGCACCGTTTTGAACATTCCCGGCGCGAAGTAGGTCAACAGCAGGAAGACGACCGACAGGGCGGCGTTACCCGGCGAGGTGAACACCGTCCACGCGTCCCAGATGTGCAGCGCCGTATAGCTGAGCCCGCCCAGGATCACCGTGGTGCCGGATGATCCGGTCAGCCGCAGGAAGCGTGGCACCAAGATCGCGTAGATGAAGATCATGGCCGGTAGCACCGCGCCCGCCAGGTACAGCGTGAATGTGAGGGGTGCTCCGAGCACGAGTTGACCGGCGGTCAGATCGAAGATCGCTGGAGCGAGCACGGCGATCTGGACCAGTGACTCGACCAGCAGGACTACGCCGACAAGGACGGTGTCGGCCCGGCGGTTGCTCGATCGGAGGTTGAGCGCCTCGGCGGAGTAGCGCCGCCGGAAGAACAGGAGCGGGATCACCGCGTAGACCAGCAGGTTGTAGATCGCCCACGCGATGGACTCGGCGGGGCTGACACGGTCGTGCGTTCCGTAGATCGATCCGGCCAGGTGCAGCCCGAAGGGGTGCCATCCGGCGAGTCGGGCGAGGAGGTAGCCCAGCCCGAGCCCACCGGCCCCATACAGAAGGAGGAGCAGCGTCTCGCGGGCGGCCACCGAGCGTTCCGGTGCGCGATCGGCCAGGTTCGGTCGCGTCCGTCCGCTGGTGAGCCAGTACGTCAGCGCGGCGAGCAGGAGCACCTCGGCGAAGGCCAGGTTGGCGTCCATCAAGTGGCCAACCGGCGTTTTTGTCGCGGTGCCCGGCCAGTCGAACGGGAGCGCGTCGCCCGCCACCGCAAGGACTACCGCGTTGCAGGTGAGCCAGCCGACGACGGCGAGGCGGACGCTGCGCGTGCGGAGCAGGACTGTCAGCCCACGCCGGGGCGGTGCTGGCTGTGCGTCGGTCGTGCGGATGAGCGCCACCGTGCTGTCTCCGAAGTTGTGATACGACTGTGCTAGAACGGCCACAGTAACACGACTGTGCTATAAAAGGTCAATGCCCAAAGTGGTGGATCCCGCAGCGCGCCGACAAGTGCTGGTCGAGGCGGTCTGGCGAGTGATCCGCCGCGACGGCCTGGAGCACGCGTCAGTCCGCAACGTCGCCCGCGAGGCAGGACTGTCGATGGGCTCATTGCGGCACTACTTCGCCAGTCAGTCCGAACTCATGGTGTTCGCGTTCCGGACCGTCATCGATCAGATCGAGTCCCGCCTCGCCCGCCTGGAACCCGCGCCCGACCCTCGGCGACGAGCGCAACGCGTGCTGGCGGAGCTGCTCCCACTCGACGACGAACGGCAGGCGGAGAACGAAATCTGGTTGGCCTTCACGTCCCGGGCCATGGTCGACCCCGCGCTGCAAGCCTTGCGCGACGAGGGATACGACGCCCTACGGGCCGGCTGTCAAGCGATAGTCACGGACCTGTCGGCGGCAGGTCTCGCCCCGACCGACATACCGGCCGAGACCCAACGCCTACACGCCCTGCTGGACGGTCTCGCCGTGCACGCGGCTATGCGTCCAGACCTGCACACTGCCGACTCATTGACCGCCACCATCGCGCGTCATCTCGACGCTCTCGCGACCGAACGCGCCGCACAGGACGAATCTGACCGCGCGGACGCACCTCGGCGAGCTGCGCCTGAGGCCAGCCGCCACCCAACGCCGAACTGATCCACCGCGCCGGCCGCTACGCACACCTCTACGACCTCCAGGCATCCGCCTACCGCTGACGAGCGCCGGCGCCCGACGTACACCAGGTTGTCTTGCTTGTTGATCATGTTGTGACTACCCGGCGCCTGTGGCAGCCTGGCCGCGTGCGTCTGGTCTCTGTGGATTCCGCTCGTTCGCCCGACGTATCGTCGCCGGCCGACGCCGGTCGCTCCCGGGCGGTCTGGCGATGGCTGGCCATCGGCCTCGTCGTACTGGTCGGGATCGCCGGGCAGGTGCGGGTCTGGGCGAGCGATCGCGGCCTATGGGCCGACGAAATCTACATCGCGGTGAACCTGCGGGGTAAGAGTTGGTGGGAGCTGACCGGCTCCCTGGCCTACTCACAGATCGCCCCGCCCGGCTGGTTGTTCGAGAGCAAGCTCTTCTACCAACTGTTCGGCGGTGCCGAGCAATCCTTGCGGTTCGCTGGACTACTTGGCGCGGCGGTCACGCTCATCCTGACCGCGGTCGTCGCCGGGCGAGCGATCGGTGGGGGCGGCGCCGTGGTCGCCAGTGCGCTGGTGGCGCTCAGCCCGGGGCTGCTCTACTACGCGGGAGAACTCAAGCAGTACTCGACCGAGGCGGCCGCCGCGCTGGTGCTGCTGCTGGCGATGGGGTTGTTCGTCGAGCATGACCAGCGATCGGCGGATCCCCGCCGGCGCCGGCTAGCCGCCGCCGCGCTCGCGGCGACCGGCCTGGTGGTCGCACCGTTCAGCTACAGCGCCATCATCGTGGTCGCGGGCGCCACCGCCGGCGGCGTGCTGGTCCTGCTGCTGTCCCGACGTCGCGGCACCGCGCTGGCACTGGGCCTTGCCGCGATACCCGCGCTGGCGATGGGCGCGCTCATGGTCTGGCGGCGCCTGCGGTTCACGATCCCCGGAAACCAATACCAGATCTTTCCCAGCGGCTTCCCGCCCGAGCATGCCGGTCCGTTCGACCTGGTGGCGTGGCTGCCGCGGATGTGGTCGGGCTTCGCAGACGACCCGCTCGGCTGGCAAGCATCCCTCGTCCTGCTGGTGCTCGCGATCACCGGCCTGGTGGCGATGGCACTGCGTGGCAAGCCGATCTGGGCCGGCCTGCTCGGTGGCCTAGGCGTCGCCGCGCTCGGCGCAGCCGCGATCCGGGCCTACCCCTGGGAGGGCCGGATCGCCGTCTACCTGCTGGCACCGGTCCTGATCGCGGCGGCGGCCGGTGTGGACGCGGCGGTCCGGTTCGCTGGACGCGCGGTGCGCGCCCAGCGTTCCGGCGACCACCTGTGGCGGCCGGCGGCGGCGCTCGCGGCCGCGGCGGTAGCCGTCGTCATGACGGGCGTGGCCGCTGTCCCGTCGCTCATCGACGGGGTGGACCAGGTGCGCCAGCCGCGCTACCGCGATCCGGGACGCGACATCCTCGATGAGGTCGCCGCCCGACTGCGCCCGGGCGATGTCATCATCTTCTACCGGTTCAGCAGGCCCTTCGCCGATTGGTACGGCCGCGGCGACAGGGACCTGCCGATACCCGGCTTCTTCCAGCTGACCAGCGCGGACACCTGCCAACCGGGCTCGGTGGACACGGCGCTGGCCGGCGCGCAGCGGCTGTGGTTCGTGCGCGGGGCCCGCTACTCCGGCGACCCGGTCGACTACTTCGATCGGGTGATAGCCGCCCTCGACGACCGCGGCCGGGTGGTCGACTCCCACCTTTGGACGCCCGGAAAGGCTGACTCGACGGGGTGGACCCTGATCGACCTGACCGCGCCGCCCGAACCCAACCAGACCGCCCTCCCACCGGATCCTCGCTACGCGTGCCTGGATTTCGTCCAGTAGTCACACGCACCGGACCTGGGCTCAATACCCGAAGATCATTTTATAGGCCACCTCGGGGAGGAATTGCCCGGCGGTGGATCCGGCTCCGACCCCGCAATTGCCGTCGGACTCTCCCGGTGTCTTGAGCCACAGCAGCATCTCGGCACCGCCTCCGAGCTGGGTCGGTGTGCCGATCCTGCGGCCGGCCGGGTTGCACCACTGGCCGTTGGAGCCGTTGCGGTTGCGGCTGGTGTCGATCACGTAGGGCTTGGTATATCCGAAGTCGCTACGCAGCGTGCCGGCGACCGCGTTGCCGTAGTTGGTGTTCTCGCCGGTGGTGAAGTAGTTGGACACGTTGAGCGCGAAGCCGTGGGCATTGGCCACGCCGGCCATGTTGAGACGTTGCGCCATCGTCCGAGCGTCGACCCAGCCGGGGTTGCCGGCGTCGAGGTAGGCCCAGGTGTTGGGCGCTTTGGATCGGAACTGGTTGGCGGCGCGGGCGAGCATGCCGACGCGGTCGTTGATCCGCGCCTGGGTCATGCAGTTGAAGTCGCCCAGGGAGTCTGGTTCGAGGACCACCACAGCGGGCCGGTTGCCGATAGCACTGGCGAAGGCGGCGATCCATGCGTCGTAGGCGGCGACGCTTCCGGCACCGCCACCGGAGTGTCCGCCGCAGGCGTCTCTGCCGGGGAGGTTGTAGGCCACCAGCAGGGGCAGTTTGTCGACGGCGTCCGCGGCCGCGACGTAGTTCCCGACCGCAGCGGTGATGTTGCCGCTCCAGTTGCCGAACCAGGAGGCCATCGGTTTCTGGGCGATCTCGGTTCTGATCGCGTTGGCGCGTCCGTCGCCAGGGTTGGCGGCGGCCCATGACGCGGGACTGGACTGCGGATTGACGTAGAAGCCGCTGGTCTGGCTGATCGGATCGGCGTAGGCGGCCGACGAGCCGAACAGGATCGTCGGGACCGCCACTGCCAGGGCGGCTGCGAGCGCGAGCAGCGGACGGGCGGGTCGTTTCATCGCGAGTCTCCTAGGGCGTTGAGAAGGCGGATCCCGAGGCGGACGGATCGACCTCCACCTGTCTGATCACCGCGTTGCGGTCGGATGCTCTGCGACCTCCCGCATTGCGGCGGTCGTGAACTCCTACGGGCCAAGGCTCGGGTCAAACTGGAAGCGCTTCCAGCCGACTTCTATCTAACTACATCGATCTAATGTTGGGCATGCTGCGAGCAGAAGTCAAGGTCCTCCCCCAGAGCACCGGTCTGGCGCATCGGCCGTGCGCGGAGCGATACTGGAAGCGCTTCCAGGGCCGCACCGGTTTACGCCAAACTCCGGCCGCGTCGCCTGTTGGCGCGTCGCACCTGGCGTGACCGTGTCGACCTTGGTCGCCGGAGGCCGATACCATCTACCGGCGACGCCGGCACCGTCAGCAGCCGGGTTGGCGCCGGCCGAGCCGCGTCGGATGCCCCCGCCGCCGGCCTGTCCCCGACGTCAGGCAGGAAGGACGCGGCAGCAAGGTGGAAGCAGACACCACTCGGCGCCAGCCCACCCTCGACGAGGTGGCCGCGCTCGCTGGTGTGTCACGCTCGGCCGCGTCTCGGGTCCTCAACAAGGCACCGCATGTCAGTCGCGCGACGCGCGACGCCGTCGAGAGGGCCATCAAGGAGTTGGGGTACCTGCCCAACCGCACCGCCCGTGCCTTGGCCACCCAGCAGACCGGAATCGTCGCCCTCGCCATCTCCCACGACGATCCCGAGTTGTTCGCCGACCCGTTCTTCGGTCAGGTCATCGTCGGCGTCTCCGCGGCGCTCGAGGACACCGAGTTACACCTGTTGTTGTGTCTGGCCAGCTCCGGTCGGGGCCGGTCGCGGCTCACGAACCTGCTGAACACGCGGGGCGTCGACGGCATCATGTTGATGGCGCTTCGCGGAGACGACCCGCTGACCCACATTGTGCGCCGAGTCGGCCTGCCGGCCGTCTACGGCGGTCGCCCTTTGCATTTCCAGCCACAGTGGTACGTCGACTCCGACAACCTCGGTGGGGCGCGGCTCGCTACCGAGCATCTCATCAGCCTAGGTCGAACCCGTATTGTCACCGTCACCGGCGAGCTGAGCACCGAGGTCGGCGCGGCCCGCTACCGCGGTTACCGCGAGGCGATGATCATGGCGGGGCTCACTCCGTACGGCATGGTCGAAGGTGACTTCACCGAGACCAGCGGCGCCGCGGCGATGACAACGCTGCTCGACGACCACCCGGATCTTGATGCCGTGTTCGCGGCCAGCGACAACATGGCGGCCGGGGCCCTGCGCGTGCTGAGTAGGGCCGGTCGGTCCGTACCGGCGGACGTGGCGGTGGTGGGCTTCGACGATCTGGGAATAGCCGAACGCACCGATCCACCCTTGACGACGGTTCATCAATCGATTCAGTCCTTGGGCAAGGAAATGACCCGGGTACTCATCGAATTGATCGCGGGGCGGGAAACCGCGTCCCTTATCCTTCCCACCCGCTTGGTAGTGCGCGACTCCGCATGATCGGGTGACGGAAGCTGCGCCGCCCCTTCGCGCCACGCCAGCCGCGTAGGTCGCTCGGAACCGTCGTCAGCATGATCGACTGACCCAGGGCGATCCTCCACTCCATCACGTCCACGCGGACTGTTCCGGTACCTGTGGCGTCGATGCCGACCGCGATCGAGCGCCGTCCTCGCGCCCTACGTCGACGGGCCGGTCACACACTCCCCCTACCTGGACGAACATGCCTCCGCAGCTTCTTTGTCTCCTAAATGTTTCCGGAACATTTCCGGAAATTATTGACAGTGCAGCGGGTCCGTATCGATACTGCCCTTCGACAGACATACATGAATACCGATCAGATGACATCGAGCATTGAGGAAGGTCCCGTGAACAGCCTGAGACAACGCAAAAAGGTTACTGGCATTGCTTTGCCGGCGGCGGTGTTGTTGCTGGTAGGCGGCACTGTGGCGGTCCAGTCCATCGGCCCGGCCGCCGCGGCCGAGACGACGCTGCGGGCCGCGGCTGCCAAGGCCGGGCTGTTCTTCGGCGTCGCCGCCTCCCCCGGCCGGCTCAGCTCGATCGTCGGGCAGGAGTTCGGCCAACTGACCCCCGAAAACGACATGAAGCCGGCCACGATCGCCACGTCGAGCGGTGCGCTGCAGAACACTGGCAACGCGGACACCCTGGTCAACTACGCCCAGACCAACAACATGCTGGTCCGCGGCCACACGATGGTGTGGCACTCCCAGGCCGGCGCGCTGCAGGGCGCGAACCAGGCGACGCTGAACACCTTCATCGGCAACGCCCTGAACCGCTGGGGCAACAGGATCGCGTACTGGGACGTCGTGAACGAGGCGCTGGACGACAACAACACCGGCAGGCGCCGCACCCAGTGGCCGCACAGCCTGAACCGGGACGCGAACGGCGACGGTGACTTCTTCGACACCGGCGACACCGACGTCATCCGGGACTCGTTCATCCGGGCCAAGCAGGTCGTGCAGGCCGGCGGGCTGACCACCAAGCTGTGCATCAACGACTACGACGTCGAGGGCCTGACGGTCCAGGGCGGCGTCCAGAACCGCAAGGCCAACGCGCTGTACGACATCGTCCGCAACTACCGGCAGCACATCGACTGCGTCGGGTTCCAGGCGCACTTCAACGACAATCCGAACAGCATCATCACCAACGACCTGCAGGCCAACATCCAACGCTTCGCCGACCTCGGCGTCGAGGTGCACATCACCGAGCTGGACATCGACGACGACCTGAGCAACAACGACATCGGCGCCGGCCAGGCGGAGAACTACCGCAAGGTCGTCCGGGCCTGCCTGAACGTCGCGAAATGCACCGGCATCACCGTCTGGGGCATCGCCGACAGCGAGTCGTGGCGCTCCTCGGAGAGGGGTCTGCTGTTCACCGGCGGCAACGGCAACTACCAGAAGAAGGCCGCCTACCACGCGGTCCTCGACGAGCTGAACAAGGGCCGCGTGCCGATCAACCCGACCTCGCCGACCACCCCGTCGAGCCCGCCGGTGACGCCGACGGTGTCGCCGTCCGTCTCGCCCATCCCGACCACCGGTTGCACGGCCACGGTCTCGCTGAACTCCTGGACCGGCGGCTTCGTCGCCACCGTGCGGGTCACCGCCGGCACCGCGCCGATCAACGGGTGGAACGTCGGGCTCACCCTGCCGTCCGGTGCCGCGGTGACCAACAGCTGGAACGCCACCCGCAGCGGCACCAGCGGCGCCGTGCAGTTCGGCAACGTCAGCTACAACGGCCAGGTAAACGCCGGCCAGTCCACCGAGTTCGGCTTCCAGGGCACCGGGACGGCCACCGGCCTGACCCCGGTCTGCACCGCCTCCTGAGCACCGCCGGTCTGGGACGGGCGCAAGCCGCCCGTCCCGGACAGTCGCGGTCACGGCGTCGCCAGTGCGGAGGTACCGCCCGCTCGCGTGCCATCGGTCACGGTGGATCAGGGATGGGCGGGCGCCGGCTCGGCGTTCTCGGTGCTCCCCGCGCTCTCGGCGTCCTTGTCGCGCGTGGAGCGGGAGGACCCGCCGTGAGTCGCTGAGGCCGACGTGTTCGCGATGTCAGTTGTTCCAGCCGGACACCCGACCGGTGTCCGGCTGGAACGTCGTGCTGGTTGGCGGCTAAGCCCGCGCGCAGGTCAGGCTGGGCGTGCTGTTGGTGCCGTTCCAGCTGCCAAGGAAGCCGAACGTCGTCGACGCGCCCGCGTTCAGGTTGCCGTTCCAGGTCTCGTTGGAGACGTTCTGGGTGCTGCCGCTGGGCGTGTTGCGGCCGCCCCAGATCTGGGTGATGCTCTGGCCGTTCGGGAACGTCCAGCTGACCCGCCACCCGGTCAGGCCGCCGGCGCTGGCGGTCACGGTCACCTCGGCCTGGAAACCGTTCTGCCACTGGCCAACGATCTGGTACGTGGCGGTGCACTCGCCTGGCGGTTGGCTGGTGGGCGGCGTCGTGGGTGGAGTGGTCGGTGGGGTCGTGGGCGGCGTCGTCGGTGGCGTCGTGGGCGGCGTGCTCTGGAACTGGCTGAAGAAACTCCATACCTCGCCCGACGTCCAGGTCCTGGAGTCGTCGGGATTGGCCCCGTCCACTGGGCTGGGTGTGTGGTCACCGTCGAACGCGGCCCACTGGACCGGATACCCGGACCGGCACCCCGCGTAGACGGTGGTGATGTGGGTCCCGCTGCCCCGCGCCGGCTCGCGTGGATTCTGTGGCGTACAGCCGTTGTTTCTGACGAACGTATCCCGCAGCGCCCGACCTTGGGAGATGTTCAGCACGCTGTCGTAGATGCCGTGGATACCGAAGTACGCCACCGGCTGGGTGCCGCCGTTACAACCGCTGAGATTGGCGCCCGAGTAGACCGCGACCGCGCGGAAGACCGTGGGCCGGGCGCAGGCCAGCGCGTAGCTCATCGCGCCGCCATAGCTCCATCCCAGGGCGAAGCGCTGCGTCGTTTCGACACACAGATCGTTCTCGACCACGCGCATGATGTCGTCCACAAGGGTCAGGTCCCGACCTCCGGAGTTCGCCCAACCGTTGTCGATACCTTGCGGCGCGACGAAGATGGCGCTGTTGTTGGACCTCGGCAACAGGCCGTACCAGCCATTCGAGGAGACATTGGCGGCGGAGCCGTTCAACCAGTGAAACCCGAAGATCAACCGGTAGGGACGGTCGCGATCGTAGTTGTCGGGAACGCGCAGGATGTAGGAGCGATTCTGGCCTCCACTTTGGATAGAGAAAGTGCCGCTCCGCAAGGATGGTGTCTTGCCGCAGCCGGCAGTCGCCGCGGTGGTGGTGAATTCCGTGGCGGACGCGGTCGCGCCGAGGCGGCCGCTGAGCGCTGCGCCGGCCGCGGCAGCGACGAGGACCGCCGCGACCGCGACGGGCCCGAACCTCGGTCTGCGCTTCAGCATCACATGGCTCCTTCCCGATCATCGTTCAGCAGTTGCGAGGTCTTCGTGGGACCGCGATGTTCACGTTAACAGTGCCGGAATCCGGTCCACCGAGCATCGACCTCCATGGATCAGATTATGTCCACAACCGACGTGGACGGTCAACAATTTCCGAAAAACTTCCGGACGCAACTGACTCACGGATGCGCGCGCGGGTGCGAACATGCGCACTTCACCGTGCAGTCATGCGAGGAACGGCAAGGATGGTGGGCCCTATGCCCATCGACTGCGCCCCGCCAAAACTCCAGAGGTACCGGAAGTTCTCCGAAAGCGTTTTCGAGCCGGTACGAGCGCGCGGGAGGCGCATCCAACGGCTACCGGAAGTCTGGAACGCCGGCTGGCGGAGCGGGTGGACCACCCTCGTTCGGACGCGGGCTCGCTACGTGACGTGGGGGCGGGGGGGGGGGGGGGGGGGGGCCGCCCCCC
>JBBEWH010000233.1:0-40052 GCA_037414955.1 Actinomycetes bacterium KLBMP 9797 | reverse complement strand
GCCGCACGCCTTGATCTTTACTTCACCACCGTGATGTCGAGTGCGCTGACGTGCTCGCCGGGGCCGCAGTAGATCTTGAGGCGGAGTGGCCCGTAGCGGACGCGGATGGTGTCGCCCTTGGTGAGCGCGGTGCCGGCGGTGCTGTAGAGGGCGTACTCCTTGCCCTCGTCGGTGACCATGCCGTAGCACGGGCCCTTGCCGCCCTTCGTGACCCGCCCGACGAGGATGTCTTTGACCTGCTGGTCGGTGGGCGACTTGGGTGGCGCGCCGGGTGTGTCGATGGTCGGTGGCGGCGTCGTGCTCTGGGGCGGCGGCGTGCTGCTCGTCGGCGGCGCCGGCGAGAACGGCGTCCGGGCGATCGGCGGCTCCGCCACGGGTGTCTCCCCTCCGCCACAGCCTGCCGCCAGCAGTACTGCTAGCAGTGCCCATCGTCGCACCTTGATAAGACGCGCTCCTTCAGTGAGTGGTTCCCCAAGATCAAGGCGTCCCTCAAGTAGTGAGAACTACTTGAGGGACGCCTTGATCATGGATGAGCTACGAGATGCGGATCTTGATGGAGGTGCCGTCGACGGACAGCACGCGGATCTTGACGCCGACCGCGGGCAGCTTGACCCCGTGGTTCGGCAGCTCCTCGTACCAGTACTTCTTGGTGTCGTCGAACACCGGCTGGGCGGCCTGCCCGCGGATGTACGACGGCTGGCCGTTCACGTGCAGCGTGAACGAGTCGGCCTTGGTGAGGCTGAACGGCGCGTCATAGACCTGCACGCGGGCCCGCCACGGCGCACCGTCGATGCGGTAGAACGGTGCCGGGTGCGCGTCGATGATCATGTTGCGCCCCTCGCCGGGGTGCTCGAACGTGTCGTTGTCGGCGTAGAACGTGTCCCAGTAGGAGATGAGCAGACCCTGCTGGTACGCGTAGTGGTCGACCTTGTCCGGCATGGTGTTCAGGTACCCGAAGAAGTACGGACCCGTCTTCAGGTACTTGTCGTACGAGACGTACGAGCGGTGGCCGGCGATGTAGTAGTTGTCGTAGTGCTCGGTCTTCGACGCGGGCAGCGTGCTGAAGCCCGAGGCGACGAACGGGCCGGTGCCCTCGGCGCCGTCGAACAGCACCTGCGCGCCGTCGGCGGTCACCGTGATGGCGTCGGCGTAGAAGCCGCCCGCGGCCACGCCGCCGTCCGTGACGTACCGGAACCGCACCTGGGCGGCCTTGCCCGCGTACGCGTCCAGCGGGATGGACATGTCCACCCACGCCTTGTCCTCCCAGCCGGTGCTCGCGCCGCCGAGCGCCGGACGACCGGCGCTGTCCCGGCCGAAGCCGTGCCCGTCG
This sequence comes from Actinomycetes bacterium KLBMP 9797, assembly GCA_037414955.1. GTDB lineage: Bacteria > Actinomycetota > Actinomycetes > Mycobacteriales > Micromonosporaceae > Phytohabitans. The sequence continues at coordinate 38,722 of JBBEWH010000233.1, read as the reverse complement.
ACCGTGCCGTCGACCGGGGTCCACGTGGTGCCGTCGGTGGAGGCCTCGGCGTAGAGGTAGTCGTAGCCCTCTTCGATCGAGTACCGGACCTTGGCGGTGAGCGTCGCGGACGTCTTACCGGTCAGGTCGACCGGTGCGGTCAGCGAGGTGCGCAGGTCGTCGGCGTTGCCCGAGAACCACTGGTTCTCGCCCTCGTAGGGCGCGCCGTAGTCGATGGTGCGCGCCCGCTTGGGTAGGACGACCACGACGCCCTGCGGTTTGGCCGAGTTGTACTCCTGTGGCCCGAGGTCCAGCGTCTTCTGCTGCCCGGCCACCACGATCTCGTAGTCGAGCCAGCCGAGCTGCAGCTTGTTCCACGCGCCGAGGTCGCCGGGGCGGGTGCCGATCGCCTGATCGTTCTTGGCCGACAGGCGGCTCTGCGCCATCAGCGTCCAGTGCTCGTTGTTGTTGTCCCCGCCGCTGTGGATGTTGTAGTCGTCCGGCAGACCGAGGTCGTGGCCGTACTCGTGCACGAAGACGCTCAGGCCGCCGTTCTCCGGCTGGACGGTGTAGTCGCCGATCCAGATGCCGGTGCCGCCGATCTGCGTGCCGCCGAGCGGGTTGGTGGCCGGGCCGCTGATGCCGGCCTGGTCCGCGAACGCGTACCAGCGGTGGCTCCAGACCGCGTCCTCACCCTGCCACGGGTCGCCATCCGCCTGGTCGCCGCCCGAGTGCACGATCTGGAAGTGGTCGATGTAGCCGTCGGACTCGTTGAAGTTGCCGTCGCCATCGTGGTCGTACCGGTCCCACACGTCGAAGGACTTCGCGTCCGCCGCGATCTGGGCGTCGGTGCGGCCCAGGGCCTTCTGGTCGGCGACCCACTGGTTGGCGGCGTCCTGGACCAGGTTCCAGGCGTTACGGCCGTCGCACACGTCGCAGACGTCGCGTCCGTAGCGCGCCTCGTTGTACTTGACCTTGACCCAGTCGGTCACCGTGCCGTCCACGCTGTACCGGCCGGACGACTGCGCCTCGTAGTACGTCTTGACCGACTCGACGTTCTTGCCGGTGCCGAAGTAGAGGTTCTGGTAGTAGTCCCGGTTGTAGTCCGCCTGCCAGACCGTGGAGTTGTCCACCGCCCGGTTTGGCTCCGGGATCTCGTTGTGCAGCGGGCCGTCGAAGCGGGCCGGGCCGGGCACGTCGGGCTCGCTGTCGACGTCCGGGTAGTCGGGGTGCCGCTCGTTGCCGAACTCGGTCAGGATCACGAAGATCCGGTCGGTCTGTTCGCGGGCGAGCTCGACGTACTGGTCCTTCTTGCCGGCCTTGGTGCCCTTGCGGGCGAGCGGGCCGGTCGCGTTCGTCGTCTCGCCGACCTTGACCACGGTGCTGCCGTTGCGGACCTCGGTCTTCGCGCGTCCACTGAGGACGTCGCTGACGGCCTGCTCCCGCATCTCGCGACGCTTTTCTTCGAGGGGGTTGGGCAGATCGTCATCGCGCGGAACATCGCTCTGCGCCGCGGGTGCCGCGGCGGCGGGCTGCTCCGCCGCTGGCGCCGCCACCGCGGCCGGGCCGAGCGAGACGCCCATGCCCGACGCGAGCGACACGGTGAGCACGCCCACCATGAATTTACGCACCTGAATACCTCCGAATAGAGGACACCGGCAGGGATGGCGCCGGTTTTTGGAGTCCTCGGCCAACCTAAGGACTCCGATGCGTTTGTCGCAACATATTGAAATGTTATGGGTGTGTGTTATGGGCGGGCTCCACGCGTGAGCCCGCCCATCAGGTGTTTCAGTCTTCGTCCGATTTGCCGGTCTTCATGCCACTCGAAATAAGATCCATAACTGTCGAATCCTGCAATGTGGTCACATCGCCCAGCGACCGGTTCTCCGCCACGTCGCGCAGCAGCCGCCGCATGATCTTTCCGGACCGGGTCTTCGGCAGCTCCGGCACCAGCATGATCTGCCGCGGCTTGGCGATCGGGCCCAGCGTCTTCGCCACGTGGTCGCGCAGGTCCTTGACCAGCGTGTCGCCCTCCTCGACGCTGCCGCGCAGGATCACGAACGCCACGATCGCCTGCCCGGTCGTCGGGTCGGTCGCGCCGACCACCGCCGCCTCCGCCACGCTCGGGTGGCTCACCAGCGCCGACTCCACCTCCGTGGTGGAGATGTTGTGGCCGGACACCAGCATCACGTCGTCGACCCGCCCGAGCAGCCACAGGTGGCCGTCGGTGTCCCGCTTGGCACCGTCGCCGGCGAAGTACATGCCGTCGAAGCGCGACCAGTAGGTGTCGATGAACCGCTGGTCGTCGCCCCAGATGGTGCGCAGCATCGACGGCCACGGCTCGCGCAGCACCAGGAACCCGCCACCGCCGTTGGGCACGCTCTGACCGCTGTCATCCACCACGTCGGCAGCGATGCCGGGCAGCGGGGTCATCGCCGACCCCGGCTTCGCCGCCGTCACCCCGGGCAGCGGGGAGATCATGATGCCGCCGGTCTCCGTCTGCCACCAGGTGTCCACGACCGGGCACTCGCCGCGACCGATGTACTGCCGGTACCACATCCAGGCCTCCGGGTTGATCGGCTCACCGACGCTGCCGAGCAACCGCAGCGACGACAGGTCGAACTTCGCCGGGATGTCCTCGCCCCACTTCATCATCGTGCGGATCAGCGTGGGCGCGGTGTAGATGATCGTGACGCCGTACTTCTGCACGAGCTCCCAGAACCGGCCCTTGTGGGGCGTGTCCGGGGTGCCCTCGTACATCACCTGCGTCGCGCCGTTCGAGAGCGGCCCGTACACGATGTAGGAGTGTCCGGTCACCCAGCCGATGTCGGCCGTGCACCAGAAGACGTCGGTGTCCGCTTTCAGGTCGAAGACCGCCCAGTGCGTGTAGCTGACCTGGGTCAGGTAGCCACCGGTGGTGTGCAGGATGCCCTTGGGCTTCGCCGTCGTGCCGGACGTGTAGAGGATGAACAGCGGATGCTCGGCGTCGAACGGCTGCGGCTCGTGCTCCGCGGCCGCCGTCTCCACCGTCTCGTGCCACCAGTGGTCCTTGTCGCTCCAGGCCACCTCCTGCCCGGTGCGGCGCACCACCAGCACGTGCTCGATCGTCGGGCACTGCGCGACCGCCTCGTCGACGGTGGGCTTCAGGGCCGACGGCTTGCCCCGCCGGTACCCGCCGTCCGCCGTGATGACCACCTTCGCGCTGGCATCCTGGATCCGGCCGGCGAGCGCGTCCACCGAGAAGCCGCCGAAGACCACGCTGTGCGTGGCGCCGATGCGGGCGCACGCCAGCATCGCCACCGCCGCCTCCGGGATCATCGGCATGTAGATCGCGACCCGGTCGCCGGCCTGGACGCCCAGGCCGGTCAGCGCGTTGGCCGCCTGGCAGACGCTGCGGTGCAGGTCGGCGTAGGTGATCGTGCGGGTGTCGCCCGGCTCGCCCTCCCAGTGGATCGCGACCTTGTCGCCGCGCCCCTCCGCGACGTGCCGGTCCACGCAGTTGTAGGCCACGTTGAGCTGCCCGCCCACGAACCACTTCGCGAACGGCGGGTTCGACCAGTCCAGTACCTGGTCCCACGGCTTGGCCCAGCTGAGCCGCCGGGCCTGGGTCTCCCAGAAGCCGAGCCGGTCCGCGGCGGCCTCATCGTATGCGGCGGCGCTGACGTTGGCGTGGGCGGCGAGCGCCTCCGGCGGGGAGAATTGCCGGGTCTCCTGTAGCAAGTTCTCCAGGGTCTCGCTCATAGATCGGCTCCTCCTGCGGCATTGTGATGTGTGTCTCGGTTCTCCGTAGTCGAGGTTAGTGCTGGTCGCGTCGGGATGTTCGCGCGCGGGGGCACGCCGAGCGCCGAGCGCGTCGCTCTCTGCGGCGACTGGCTCGATCCCGTCCGTTTTTCATGATCGGGGCGTCAGGGACGCCCTGATCACGGGCGCGGGCTACCGTGGCGGCCGTGACCACCGATCCACTCGCCCCGCTGCTCGACCTCGCCGGCGTCCGCGAGGCCGTCGCCGAGGCCCGCGACCGCGTCGACGAGGCCATGCGGCACCGCGCGTTGCGCCGGCACGGCGGCCAGGTCGCCGCCGAGGTCAGCTTGCGGTCCGCGGTGGCCAGCGCCGCACTGGAGGGACACGGGTACGACCAGGAGGCGGTCCGCGCCGGTACGGTGACCGATCCGGTGGTGCAAGGGGCGCTCCGGGTCGCCGGCGCGGTCGGCGGGCTGTCCGAGCGATGGCTCACGGCGCCCCGGCAGGTGCTGGCGCGGCTGCACACGCTCGCGGCGACCGGCTCGGTGCCGGCGGATGCTCTCGGCCGTCCCGCTCTGGACCCGGCCGGCGCTCTCCGGCTGGACTCGTTGGCGGCGCTGGTCACCAGCGGCACCCAGACACCGCCGCTGGTGCTGGCCGCCGTCGTGCACGCCGAGTTGCTCGCGCTGCGGCCCTTCGCCGGACCATCCGGCGTGGTCGCCCGCGCCGCCGCGCGGCTCACCCTGATCGCCCGGGGTTTCGACCCCCGGGGCCTGCTCGCCGTCGAGGTCGGGCACCTCGCCCGCGAGCCCGAGTACGTCGGTGCGGCGGGCGCCTTCGCCACCGGTACCCCGGATGGCCTGCGCTCCTGGCTGCGCCACTACACGACGGCGGTCTCCCTGGCAGCCACCGAACTCACCGACATCGGCTCGGTGACCCTCTCGCCGGCTCCGTGACGTTCTCGTCGGCGCTCCGTGACGTTCTCTTCGGCTCCGTGACGCTCTCTTCATGATCAAGGCGTCCCTCACGCCGTGGTCATGGGCCTAGATACGTGGACGGCGCCTCGTGATGAGGCGCCGTCACACACGTCCATCCGGGTTACCAAGCGTGCACCTCCATGTCGTTGTCAGCGGTCCTCAAGGGTGCCGCCGCAACGCGCCTGCCGCGGCTGGTCGCGCGTGGGTGCCCGGTGGCCGTGCACGGAGCCCGCCAGGCGGGGTCCGCACCTCCCGTTCTACGCCGCCGCGACCTAGATCGCTACCCCCTCCGCAGATTGTGTGACGCTGGGTGATTACTGGGATGAGTTGCCCGCTCCGCTGCGTCCGCGGCGCTGCCGGCGCCCGTACCAGGCGACCCCGATCGCGACGCCTACGCCAACGCCCAGGGCCGCCGCGGCGACCGGCACGGCGGGCCGCTCGCGGAGCCGGCGACCGAGCGGGATCGGGTGCCGGAACTCCAGCACCGGCCACGCGTTCTCGGTGGCCAGGCGGCGCAGCGCGCGGTCCGGGTTGACGGCCGTGGGGTGGCCGACGCACTCCAGCAGCGGGGCGTCGCTGATCGAGTCGGAATAGGCATACGACTCCGACAGGTCGTAGCCGCGGTCCTTCGCCATCTCGCGGACGGCCTCGACCTTGCTGGCGCCGGCGGCGTAGAACTCGACCTTTCCGCTGTACCGCCCGTCCTCGACCGTCATCCGGGTGGCGATCACGTCGTTGATGCCCAGCAACTCGCCGATCGGCCGCACCATCTCCTCGCCGGACGCGGAGACCAGTACCACATCCCGCCCCGCGGCCCGGTGCTCCTCGATGAGGGCGGCCGCCTCGGCGTACACGTAGGGGTTGATCAATTCGTGCAGTGTCTCGGCGACGATCTGCCGGACCTGGTCGACCCGCCAGCCCTTGCACAGCTCCGCCAGATAATCCCTGGTGCGGGCCATGGTCTGCGCGTCCGTGCCACCCAGCCGGAACATCAGCTGGGCGTACGCGGACTTCACCACGTCTCGCCTGGTGATGAGGCCGTCTCGATAGAACGGTCGGCCGAAGGCCAGCGCGCTGGACTTCGCAATGACAGTCTTATCCAGATCGAAGAAGGCGGCTCTGCCCACGACGCGCCAGTCTATCCGGGACGCGCACCGGCCGGCGCTGCGCATGGCATGGCCGCGACGCCGCATCTACCTGCGGTTCTGAGTGACTTCTCAGGCTTGTAGGGACGTGAATCGTAGTATTGGGTCGGCGTGTCGCAAAGAGTCGCGGCCCACCCCACTCGACGCGCACCGGTCCACTCAGGCATGCTTGTGTTTACGACACGGTTTCGCGTCCCTACCGGACGTAAGCCATGGGCAACTCTCGGCGGTTGCACCCCCCGTAACCGCTGAGTGGGTTTCGGCTCGACCCCCCCGGAGCCGGACCCCAGACGACCCCCGCCTCCCCCCGGCGGGGGTCGTCCTCTTCTGAGAAGCCCTTTCCCGCGTCGAGTCCTCATTGTCCGTCCGTAGTGGATCTCCGCTGCGTGGAAGATTTTTGCGGCTGTAGCGGGAAATGGACATGCCATCGGCGGTCCGATATGCCCGATTTTGCGGGCGTTGACATAGCAGATCGACAAGCTCGGTGGCGGTTTTCCACAGTGGCATCGGTTATCCACATGTGGATCTTGCGGCGTTGGCGGCGGGGTTTCCAGAGGCCACGGTGATTGCCGTACCCCTCAACCCTCATGGAACCGCCGTGGAGGCAGCCCCATGCCCATGCGCACGTCGATCTTCGCCGCGCCGCGCCGCCCGCTCGTCGTGACCAGCGACAACCACCTCCTTGACGATTTACTCCGGCTCGCCGCCGCGGGCGGCTGCGAGGTCGATCTGGCACCGGACCCGACCAGCGCCCGACCGCGGTACGCGGCGGCGCCGTTGGTCGTCCTTGGCATCGACCAGGCCCAGGCGTGCCTGCGTGCGCGGTTGCCGCGCCGTCCGGGGGTCGTCCTGGCCACCCCCATCGAGTACGGGAACTCGGCCTGGGAAGTGGCGGAGCTGCTCGGCGTCGAGCACGTCGCGGTGCTCCCGACCGCCGAAGCCTGGCTGGTCGACCGGTTCGCGGAGCCGGGCCGAGCGGGGCGAGCGGAGGAGCAGGCCACCGTGGCCGCGGTGCTGGGCGGGCGCGGCGGCGCTGGTGCGAGCGTCTTCGCCGGTGGCCTGGCCGTGACCGCCAAGCGGTCTGGGCTGCGCACGTTGCTGGTGGACGCGGATCCGCTCGGCGGCGGATTGGACCTAGTGCTGGGCTGGGAGGAGGTCGATGGCCTGCGGTGGCCGGCGTTGCGCCAGACCGACGGCCGGATCGACGGGGAGGCGCTGGTCAACTCGCTGCCACACCGGGGCGGCCTGGTCCTGGCGTCCTGGGATCGCGGCGAGCTGCTGGCGCTGCCCGGCGAGGCGATGGCGGCGACGCTGGACGCCGGCCGCCGTGCCTGCGACTTCGTCGTGGTCGACGTGCCGCGACAACTGGACGACGCGGCCGTGCTGGCGTTGCAGGCCGCCGACCGGGCGTTCCTGGTGGTGCCGGCGGAGCTCCGGGCCACCCTGGCCGCCGGCCGGGTGGCGGCGGCCGCGCGGCTGCACTGTGAGAACCTCTGGCTGATCGTCCGCGGGCCGTCGCCGGGGCGCCTCAAGGTGAAGGACGTCGTCGATTCGCTGCGCCTGCCGCTGGCCGGTGTGCTGCGGCCGGAGCCGGCGCTGTGCCGGGCATTGGAGCGCGGCGAGGCGCCCGGCTCGACCGGCCGTGGCCCGCTGGCCGCGCTGTGCCAGCGCATCGTCGGCGAGGCCGCCGGTGGGGCGTGGGGAGCGGCGGCATGACGGCGCCGACCGACATCACCGGCCGCGTCCGGCAGCGGTTCGCGGTGGAGGGCGTCGACGCCACCCGCGCCGCCGTGGTCGCCGCGGTGCGCAGCGAGCCCGGCGGTGCGCTGCTGGGCGACACCGCGGTGCTGCGCCTGGCCGGTCGGGTACACAGCGACCTGATTGGGGCCGGCCCGCTGGCACCGTTCCTCGCCGACCCGCAGGTCACCGACGTGCTCGTCAACGGCGTCGAGGTGTGGGTCGACCGGGGTGCCGGGCTGGAACGGGTATCCGCGATGCTCGGCGGCGTCGACGAGGTGCGCCGGCTCGCGCAGCGGCTCGCCGCCGGCTGTGGGCGCCGGCTCGATGACGCCTGCCCGTACGTGGACGCGCGCATGCCGGACGGCACCCGGTTGCATGCGGTATTGCCGCCGGTGGCCACCGGCGGCCCCTACCTGTCGCTGCGAACGTTCCGGCAGCGCCCGTTCAGCCTCGACGAGTTGGTCGAGCGCGGCACCGTTCCGGGCACGGTCGCGCCCCTGCTCGCCGCGATCGTCGCGGCCCGCTTGGCGTACCTCGTCACGGGCGGCACCGGCTCCGGCAAGACCACGCTGCTCAACACGCTGCTGGGATTGGTGCCACCCACGGAACGGATCGTGCTCGTGGAGGACGCGTCGGAGCTGCGGCCAGTGCATCCGCACGTGCTCGGGCTCCAGGCGCGCACCGCCAACGTCGAGGGCACCGGGGTGGTGAGCCTGGGTGACCTGGTCCGGCAGGCGCTGCGGATGCGGCCGGACCGGCTTGTGGTCGGCGAGTGCCGGGGCGCCGAGGTGGTCGACCTGCTCGGCGCGCTCAACACCGGGCATGAGGGCGGCGCCGGCACCCTGCACGCCAACTCGCCGGGTGATGTGCCCGCCCGGCTGGAGGCGCTCGGGTTGCTCGGCGGCCTGCCCCGGATCGCGCTGCACGCGCAAGCCGTGGCCGCGTTGCAGGTGGTCCTGCACGTGCGGCGCAGCCGCCGCGGCCGGGTCCTCGACGAGATTTGCCTGCTGCTGCCGGCCGGTGCCGACCGCCTGGCCACGGTCGTTCCGGCGTGGCGCCGCGGACACGGGTTGGGGCCGGCCGCCGCGATGTTGGCGCGGCTGTTCCAGGACCGTTCGGTGCCGGTGCCGCCGGCTCTGGCGGTGCATGCGTCGTGACGTCGTACTGGTGGTTGGTCGCGAGCTGCCTCGTGTTCGCGGGTGCGGTGGCCGGCTGGCCCCGACCGGGCCGCTGGCAGCGGATGACCCGGCGGGGCCGACCGCTGCGGTTGCGCCGCCCCGCCGCGCTGACCAACCGGCGAGCGCTGGTCGCTTACGTCCTCGTCGCCGGGGTGGGTGCTCTTGTGGTGGCCGGCCCGGTCGCGGCGGTGGTCGCCGGCGCCTACGGTGGGCTCGCGGTCCGCTCGGTGCGGCGTCGCCGGGCCGCCCGCACCGCCGCGGCCACGTATGCCCGGGCCCTCGACGGGCTCTGCGCGCTCGCCGCAGACCTGCGTGCCGGCCTACCGCCGGCCGCCGCCGAGCCGGCATGGCTCGGCGACGCGCGGATCGCCGGACTGACCCGGGCGGCGTGGCGGCTCGCCGAACACACCGGCGCACCATTGGCCGACCTGGTCGAGCGGATCGAGGCCGACGCCCGCGCCATGAACCGAGCCGCCGCCTCCGCGGCCGCGCAGGCAGCGGGCGCGCGGGCGACGGCATGGCTCCTGGCCGGGCTGCCGCTCGGTGGCGTCGCGCTCGGCTACGGCATCGGCGTGGATCCACTCGCGGTCCTGTTGCGCACGCCGGTCGGCGCCGGGTGCGCGATCGGTGCCGTCCTGCTCCAAGCCATCGGGCTGGCATGGGCCGACCGCCTGGCAGGCGCCGCGACCCCGGCGGGCACCGGGATGGCGGCGTGATGTCCAACGTGCCCATCCGCAATCGGTCTCCGCGCGCGCTCGCGGTCGTGGGCATCGGGAGGGCGGCGTGATGTCCAGCGCTCTCGTGCTCGTCGCGTGTCTGCTCGCGGCAGCCGCGGCGGTCGGATGCGGCGGCGGGTCCACGCACCGGCGCCTGGCGGCCGTAACCCCGGCCACGCCGGGTGGATCTTCGAGTGTCCGCGGGCGGCGCCGGCAGCTTGATCGGGTGCGGCTCGCCGCCGGGCTGAGCGGGCTGGCGGTGGGCGTACTGCTCGGCGGCTGGTGGGGCGCGGCGATCGGCTGCGTCGTGGCGGTGGCCGCCGACCGGCTGCTACGCCGGTTGGAACCGGCCGAGGTGCGCGCTCGCCGGCTCCGCGAGGTGGCCGACCTGCCGATCGCGGCCGACCTGGTGGCGGCGGGGCTACGCGCCGGTGCACCCGTCGACCGCGCCTGTGCGGCGGTCGCGGAGGCGGTGGGTGGGCCGCTCGGCGAACGCCTGGCGCGGGTTGCCCGCTCGCTGCGGCTCGGCGCGGAGCCCGCCGAAGCCTGGCGCCACCTGACGCCGGTGCCGGGTGCGGAGCGCATGGTCAGCGCGGCGGTGCGGTCCAGCGCCAGCGGTGCCGCGCTGGCTGGCGCGCTGACCCGGCTGGCGGATGACCTGCGGGCGGATCGATCGGTCGCCGCCGAAGCCGCCGCCCGTCGCGCGGGCGTGCTCATCGTGCTGCCGCTCGGTCTCTGCTTCCTGCCCGCCTTCATACTCGCCGGCCTCGTGCCGGTGATCGTCGCCGTGCTCGGCGACGTGCTGTGAACACCACTCGAGACAAGGGGAACCGTCGTGCGCAGACTGATTGCCCGGCTGCTGGTCCGGCTCCGGGGAGACAGCGGGATGAACACGGCCGAATACGCCGTCGGCACGCTCGCCGCAGTGGCCTTCGCCGGCGTGCTGCTGAAGGTGATGACCAGCCCGAGCGTCCAGGCGGCGCTCACCGCCGTGATCAACAGGGCGCTGAAGTGAGCGGGCGTCGGCGGTCCGGCCACCGGTTTCCGGCACGGGGGCGGCCGCCGAGTCGCGGTCACCGGCCCGCGTGCGGCGGCGAGGCGCGCGGTCGCCGCGACCGCGGGTCGTTCACCGCCGAACTGGCGGCCGGGCTGCCGGCGCTGATGCTGCTGCTGTTCGGCGGGCTGACCGCCGTCAACGCGGTGACCACGAAGGCCCACTGCGTCGACGCGGCCCGGGAAGCCGCACTCGCCGCCGCGCGCGGGGAGCCCGGTGTCGCGGCCGGCCGGCGCGCCGGCCCACCCGCGGCGGACGTGACGGTCACCGTGGACGGAGACGTGGTGGTAGCGACGGTACGCGCAGCGGTGCGCCCGCTCGGCGTGCGGCTGCCACGCGTCACGGTCACCGCGAACGCGGTCGCCGCCGTCGAGCCCGGCGCCCCGGAACCACGCACATGACCGCCCGCGCCCCAGATGCTCCCGGCGCCCGTCGTGGGCTAACCATGATCGCCGGCGAAGGTAGGCGGCCTCGCGATCGAGGGGCCGCGACGCTGTGGGTGCTGGCGATCGGGCTGGTCCTTGTCGTGGCCGGGATGGCCGGCGCGTCGGTGGGCGCCGCGCGGGTGGCCCGGCACGAGGCACGGGTGGCCGCTGACCTCGGGGCGCTGGCCGGCGCGATGCGGGTGCTCGGCGGTGCGGAGGTCGCGTGTGCGCGGGCCGCCGAGGTGGTGGCCCGCAACGGCGGCCGGCTGACCCAGTGCGCGGTCGACGGCTTCGATCTGATCGTGGCGGTGGAAGTGCCGGTGACACCCATGCCGGGCCTGACCCGCACGGCCCGGGGCGAAGCCCGCGCCGGCCCTGCTCGAACCCCGCTGTAAGCGACCAGGACCCTCTCCCGCAACAGCCGATTCGTCGATCGGTCAAGGTCCACGCAACTGTGCGACAGTCGCCCCGTCCGAGCCGCTCGGACAGGGCGACTGTCGCACAGTTGCGTAGACCTTGACCGGGTGGCCGCCCTCCCCGCCACCATCTCCTCGGACTGGCCGCGATGTCGGGGACATTGCTGCTTCTCGCGCTCGGGAAGCCGCGATGTCCCCGACATTGTCAACGCGCCTGCCGTCAAGGGGGGTGCTTCGGCGTTGATCAAGGGAAAGTGCGCTGATCAAGGGCTTAGGCACGCGCAACAGAGATCAAAGCACGTGCCTTTGCCCTTGATCGACGAGCGGGAGGGCGACGAGCGGGAGGGCGACGAGCGGGAGGGCGATGAGCGGGAGGGCGATGAGCGGGAGGGCGATGAGCGGGAGGGCGATGAGCGGGAGGGCGATGAGCGGGAGGGCGATGAGCAGGGGGCGATTAGCAGGGGGCGACGAGCGGGAGGGGAGGGGGAGGGACGGGGAGGGGGTTAGGGGGTGGAGAGGCGGAGGGTTAGGGCGTTGAGGACCTGGTGGAGGGTGTAGAGGCGTTGGTTGATCAGCTCTAGGCGCTCGGCCTGCGCGAAGGTGGCGTACGCGTGCGCCAGCGCGATCTGCTGGTCGACGTTCAGGGTCTCGACGTTGATGCTGTAGAGGAGCTCGATGGTCTCCGCGATCGTGTTGGCCACGCCCCAAGGTAACCATCTATCCATGACGATCGACGTCATGTGAACAAGATTTAACCGGGCAGCGACGAGAGCACTACGTCCAGCACGCGCACCGCGTCGGCCTTCGCCAGCGGGTTGTTGCCGTTGCCGCACTTTGGAGACTGCACACAGGACGGACAGCCGGTCTCGCAGGCGCAGTCGGCGATCGCGTCGCGGGTGGCGCGCAGCCACGAGGCCGCGATGCCGTAGGCCCGCTCGGCGAAGCCCGCCCCGCCGGGATGCCCGTCGTAGACGAAGACGGTCGGCGCGCCGGTGTCCGGGTGAGCGGCTGTGGAGAGGCCGCCGATGTCCCACCGGTCGCAGGTGGCGACGAGCGGGAGCAGGCCGATCGCGGCGTGCTCGGCCGCGTGCAGGCCGCCGGGCACGTCTTCGACGCCGGCAGCGTCCAGTGAGGAGGGTGCGAGGGTGAACCACACCGCCGTGGTGCGCAGCTCGCGCGACGGCAGGTCGAGCGGCCGGGTGTCGATCACCTCGCCGGAGCCGAGGCGCCGGCGCTGGTAGGACACGACCTGGCTGGTGACGTCGACGTCGCCGAAGTACAGCCCGACGGGGCCGGCGTCGACCCGGGAGCGCACCGACACCACGGACAGCGAGGTGACGTCGCGGGCGTGCGTGGACCAGTCGGGCTCTTCCTGGTGGACGAGCGCCACGGCGTCGTCGAGGTCGAGCTGGTCGACCACATAGGACACGCCCTGATGCAGGTAGACCGCGCCGGGATGCACCATGAAGTGCGACGACCCGGGGTCGACGGTGCCCAGCAGCCGCCCGGTCGCCGACTCGACCACGCAGATCGGGTTGCCGCCGGTGCCGCGGAGGTCGACGCCGGGGCGCTCCTTGTGCGTCCAGTACCAGCCGCTGGGGCGCTGCCGCAGCACGCCGGCGGCCACCAGGTCGGCCACCACGTTGGCCGCGGACGGGCCGAAGAGCACCAGGTCGGCGCGGGTGAGCGGGGCCTCGTGCGCGGCGCTGCACAGTTGCGGCCCCAGCACGTACGGGTTGCCGGGGTCGAGCACGGTCGCCTCGACGGGCCGGCCGAAGAGCGCCTCGGGGTGGTGGACGAGATAGGTGTCCAGCGGGTCGTCGCGGGCGACCAGCACGGCCAGCGCTTCCCGGCCGGCGCGCCCCGCCCGCCCGGCCTGCTGCCACAGCGACGCGCGGGTGCCGGGATATCCGCAGATCACCACGGCGTCCAACCCGACCAGGTCGACTCCTAGCTCCAGCGCGTTGGTCGACGCGAGGCCGAGCAGTTCGCCGGAGAGCAGCGCGCTCTCCAGCGCCCGGCGCTCTTCCCGCAGGTAGCCGGCCCGGTAGGCGGCCACCCGCTCGCCCAGCCCGGGCACCGCCTCGTCCAGCGCCCGGCGGGCGGTGGTGGCGACGACCTCCGCGCCGCGCCGGGATCGCACGAACGCCAGCGTCCGGACCCCGTTGATGACCGCCTCGGTGAGCAGATCGGCGCTCTCCCGGAGAGCCGAACGGCGGACCGGAGCCGCGTCCTCCCCGGCAGAGGAGGAGGTGAGCAGGGGCGGTTCCCAGAGCGCGAACGTCACCCCGCTGCGCGGGGACGCGTCCTCGGTGACGGCGGTGACGGGCAGGCCGGTGAGCCGCTCGGCCGCCGTCGCCGGGTCTCCCGACGTCGCCGAGGCCAGCACGAACGTGGGCCCGGGCGAGCTTGCGAGCCCGCCACCAGCACTGCGCCCGTACCGCGCGGCCGCCCGACGGAGGCGACGGAGGACGTGGGCGACGTGCGACCCGAACACGCCGCGATAGGTGTGGCACTCGTCGACCACCACGAACGCCAGCCGGCGCAGGAACGTGGCCCACGCCGCGTGCCCCGGCAGGATGCCGTGGTGCAGCATGTCGGGGTTCGTCAACACGAAGCGCGCGTGCTGGCGTACCCACTCGCGCTCTTCTCGGGGGGTGTCACCGTCGTAGCACGCGGGGCGTACCCCGTCGATGTCCAGGGCCGCGACGGCGCGCAACTGGTCGGCGGCGAGCGCCTTGGTCGGCGCGATGTACAGCGCGGTGGCGCGCGCGTCGGCCAGCTGGGTGGCCAGGGCGGGCAGCTGGTAGGCCATCGACTTGCCGGACGCGGTGCCGGTGGCGACGACGACGTGCGTGCCGCCGTAGGCGAGCTCGGCCGCCTCGGCCTGGTGCCGCCAGGGCGCGGTGACCCCGCGGGTGGCGAACGCCGCCCGCAGCGGGCCGGGCACCCAGTCCGGCCAGGGCACGGTCTCGCCCGCGCTGGCGGGCACCCGTTCGACGTGCGTGACTGACTCCGGGCGCAGCCGGCGCAGCAGCTCTGCCGGTTCGACGGCAACGGTCACGTCACAGACTCTCGCACTGGTGTGCGGAAAACCCAAACGTCTGGCCCGCATCGCGCCATCCGGGTGATGCCAATGGTTAGATTCCCGGGAGAACGCCGTACCGAGGAGGCAACCCGATGGAGCTGTCGCTGGCGACCCGCGCCATCGCCGAGCACACGGTGCTCGAGGTCGGCGGCGAGGTCGACGTCTACACCGCGCCCCGACTGCGGGAACGGCTGGTCGAGCTGATCGAGGGCGGTGCGCACCACATTGTGGTCGACCTCAACCGCGTCGACTTTCTCGACTCGACCGGTCTTGGCGTCCTGGTGGGCGCGCTGAAGCGGCTGCGCGCCGTCAACGGCAGCTTCGGCCTGGTCTGTGACAAGGAACCTCTGCTGAAAATCTTTCGAATTACCGCGCTTGACCAGGTATTTCCGTTGTATCCGTCGGTGAAGGCCGCGACGGAAGCGTCCGGTCCACACGCGTGATGTCGACAGTACGGCTCGCTTTTACGCCCGCTCCGGTGCACGTCCGCACGGCCCGGCTGGTCGGGGTGGCGGTGGCGCGGCGCGCCGGCGTCGCCGAGGAGCTGCTGGACGAGGTGCGGCTGGCGATCGGCGAGGCCTGCACGCGCGCGGTCGCGCTGCACCGGCAGTACGGCCTGGCGGATCTTGTGCAGGTGGAGATGAGCGACGGCGAGCGGTACACGGTGCGGGTGATCGACCGCGCCCCGATCGAGGCGAGCGTCGGGCTGGCGGCGCTGCCGCCGGATGAGCTGGCCAACGAGGCGCTGACCGATGAGGCGCTCACCGTGGGTGTCGGATTTGCACTGCTCGCGGGATTTGTCGATGATTTGCAGGTACGACCCGTAGACGAAGGCATCGGCACCGAAGTGCGGATGGTGTGGCCGGTTGGCCGCTGAGTGATAACACAGCGGCGATCATCATCGTCACACCGCTGGTGGGCGGTGTGACCATAAACACGGCGTGCCGCTAGAGTACGCGGGTTATCTGCTAGGACCCTGGCGCGCGGGCGCCAGGGGATCGATGCTCCCGTGTGGAGCCGCCAGCCGGTTCGTCCGCCGGTGGGCGAGGATCAAAACGGCACAGGAGGACATGGATGTCCCAGAGCTTGGCCGCCGAGGGTGGCGGTCTGTCCCTTACCGGTAACAACCCCGTCTACGTCATCATTGCCGCGGTCATCGCGCTGGTGGCGCTCGGCTTCGCGGCCGCCCTGGTCAGAGCGGTCCTGGCGACCGGTAAAGGCACGACCAACATGCAGGAGATCGCCGGCGCCGTGCAGGAAGGCGCGTCGGCATACCTGTTCCGCCAGTTCAAAACCCTCGCCATCTTCGTCGCGATCGCCGTCGTGGTGCTCTTCGTCCTCCCCGTCCACGACGCGGGCGACAACGAGACCCTCGTGAAGATCGGCCGCTCGGCGTTCTTCGTCGTCGGCGCGCTCTTCAGCGCGTTCATCGGCGGCGCCGGCATGGCCCTGGCGACCCGCGCCAACCTCCGGGTGGCCGCGGCCGCCCGCGCCAGCGAGGGTGGCCGCGAGGCGGCGATGAAGATCGCGTTCCGCACCGGCGGCGTGGTCGGCTTCCTCACCGTCGGCCTCGGCCTGTTCGGCGCGGCGCTGGTGGTGCTGCTCTACGGCGGCGACGCGCCGACCGTGCTGGAGGGCTTCGGCTTCGGCGCCGCGCTGCTCGCGATGTTCATGCGGGTCGGTGGCGGCATCTTCACCAAGGCCGCCGACGTGGGCGCCGACCTGGTCGGCAAGGTCGAGCAGGGCATCCCCGAGGACGACCCGCGCAACGCCGCCACGATCGCCGACAACGTGGGCGACAACGTCGGTGACTGCGCCGGCATGGCCGCGGACCTCTTCGAGTCGTACGCGGTGACCCTGGTCGCCGCGCTGATCCTCGGCCGCGCCGCGTTCGGCGAAGAGGGCCTGGTCTTCCCGCTGATCGTCTCCGGCATCGGCGCGATCGTCGCGATCATCGGTGTGTTCATCACCCGGCTGCGGGCCTCGGACAAGTCCGGACTCACGGCGATCAACCGGGCGTTCTACATCTCCGCCGCCATCTCGGCCGTCGTCGTGGCGGCCGCCGCGCTGTGGTACCTGCCGAGCGACTTCGCCGAGTTCGGCGAGGAGTTCGCGGCGACCGACGGCAACCCGCAGTTCATCGCGATCGGCGCGGTCGTCATCGGCATCGTGCTGGCCGCCGCCATCCAGGCGCTGACCGGCTACTTCACCGAGACCGACAAGCGGCCGGTGCGCGACATCGGCAAGAGCTCGGAGACCGGCGCGGCCACCGTCATCCTCGCCGGCATCAGCGTCGGCCTGGAGTCCGCGGTGTACTCGGCGGTGCTGATCGGCGCCGGCGTGTTCGGCGCGTTCCTGCTCGGCGGTGGCTCGATCACGCTGTCGCTGTTCGCGGTCGCGCTGGCCGGCACCGGCCTGCTCACCACGGTCGGCGTCATCGTCGCGATGGACACGTTCGGCCCGATCTCCGACAACGCCCAGGGCATCGCCGAGATGTCCGGCGACATCGACGAGCAGGGCGCCCGGACGCTCACCGAGCTGGACGCGGTCGGCAACACCACCAAGGCGATCACCAAGGGCATCGCGATCGCCACGGCGGTACTGGCCGCCACCGCGCTGTTCGGTTCGTACCAGGACACCGTGGTCGGCTCGCTCGCCGACGCCGGCTCCGACCTGTCGATCGACGAGCTGCTCAACGTCGCGAACCCGCGCAACCTGGTCGGTCTGATGATCGGCGCGGCCGTGGTGTTCCTCTTCTCGGGCCTGGCCATCAACGCGGTCTCCCGCTCGGCGGGCGCCGTGGTGATGGAGGTGCGTCGCCAGTTCCGCGAGCACCCGGGGATCATGGACCGCACCGAGCGCCCGGAGTACGGCCGGGTGGTCGACATCTGCACCCGGGACGCGCAGCGCGAGCTGATCACGCCCGGTCTGCTGGCCATCATGGCGCCGATCGCGGTCGGCTTCGGGCTGGGCGCGGGCGCGCTGGCCGCGTACCTGGCGGGCGCGATCGGCACCGGTGTGCTGATGGCGGTCTTCCTGGCCAACTCGGGCGGCGCCTGGGACAACGCCAAGAAGCTCGTCGAGGACGGCGCGCACGGCGGTAAGGGTTCCGAGTCGCACGCCGCCACGGTGATCGGTGACACGGTGGGTGACCCGTTCAAGGACACCGCCGGTCCGGCGATCAACCCGCTGATCAAGGTCATGAACCTGGTCTCGCTGCTGATCGCGCCGGCCGTCGTCACGTACAGCATCGGCGCCGACCAGAACGACGCCCTGCGCATCACGATCGCCCTGGTCGCGACCGCGATCGTGGTCGCGGCGGTGGCGTTCAGCAAGCGCAAGCCGATCGCCGTCTCCGCCGACGAGTCGGGCACCGGCTCGGGAAAAGCCGGTAGCGGCACCGCGGAGCACGAGCCGGAGGCCGTGAACGCCTGATCCACCTGATCCACGACTTAGGGCCCCCTGTGTTAACAGGGGGCCCTTCGCGTGCCAAAAGCGATAACAAGGTACCGGGCCTAAACCGCTACGCTGCAACGCATGCGTACGCCCCGCGCCGTTCTTGGAGTAGTCACCACGGCGTTCGCGCTACTGCTCGGTGCGTGTGGCGGCGGGCCGTCGCCGCAGGCGTGGGCGGCGTCCGTGTGTCAGGCGCTCGGGCCCTGGCGCTCCGAGATCAGCACGTTGACGAGCCGCACCCAGCAGCAGATGACGGCCAAGACCACCCCGGCGCAGGCCAAGGAGAACCTGGTGCGCCTGCTCGGCGGCGCCGAGGCCGCCAGCGACAAGGCCCGCGGCCAGGTCGAGGAGGCGGGCGTGCCGGACGTGGACGACGGCGACGAGGTCGCCACCGGCTTCGTCCAGTCGCTGACCGCCGTCCGGGACGCCTACAGCAAGGCCAAACAGGGCATCGAGGGCCTCGACGCGGCCCAGGCGGACCCGTTCTACGACGGCGTCCAGACGGTGATGACCACCCTCACCACGGAGTACGACCGCAGCGCCCTCGACACCAGCTCGCTGAGCTCACCCGAGCTGAAGAAGGCCTTCGACGAGGTCCCGGAGTGTCGCTAAGCCCCGGCGCCGCTGATCGGGCCCGGCAGCTCTCGCTCTTCGGGGTGGAAGCGCACGACCCCTCCCCGGCTGACCTGTCGGGGCTCCTCGCCGGCCCGGCGGAGATCGTCCGGATGGGTGGCACCGCGCGGGTGTCGATCATCGTGGACGCGGCGTGGCGGGTGCACGTGCTGCTGGCCGAGCTGGCGCCCCGGGGCGTGGCGGCGACCTGGGAACTCGCCACGGTCGAGGGACAACTCGCGGTGCGTACGGCGTACGCGACCATGCTGGCGCCGCTCGGCCGGGCCTGGCTGCGGACCGCGGTCAAACGGCCGCCGTCCGGATTCTTCCTCAACGGACCCCGGCTGCGCCTGTGGGCGGCGGCCGCCGGGGCGACCGACTCGTCCGGGTACGTCCTGCGGCTGGGCGCCGAGGACGAGGCGTGCTGGGAGCCGGTGGGCGCCGCGCTCGCCGCCGTGGGGCTGCCGGCCGCGCTGCTGGGACCCCGGGCGGGCGGCCCGGCGTACCGGATCACCGGCCGGCGGCGGCTGGCCCGCCTCGCGGAGCTGGTGGGCGACCGGCCGGCGGCCGTTCCGGTCGCCGAGTGGCCCGGCTGACAGATCTCCGACAACTCACTTCCAAGATCAAGGCGTCCCTCATGCAGTCATAACGACTACGGGGACGCCCTGATCATGGTTAGATCGAGGGTCACCGTTGCGTTTTGTGGGTTTGCCCGGTGCGGTGTGCGACGTCACTATTGCAGTTCGGTGTACGGTGTCGCCGTCTGGTCCGCGCAACCGCCGGGCGGACGGCGCGTTACGTTGGACATCTGCCCCGCGGTTCTGATACCGCGGGTCCGGAGATGAATCAAGGTCAGGAGAGAAGTGCCGAGCAACGCCAGCAGCCGTCTGGTCATCGTCGAGTCACCGGCGAAGGCCAAGACGATCTCGGGCTATCTCGGTCCGGGATACGTCGTGGAAGCCAGCTTCGGGCACGTGCGCGATCTGCCGCGCAACGCCGACGAGGTGCCCGCGGGTTACAAGGACCGGCCGTGGGCGCGGCTCGGTGTCGACGTCGACAACGGGTTCGCCGCGCTCTACATCGTCTCGGCTGACCGGCGCAAACAGATCACCAAGCTGAAGTCGCTGGTCAAGGAGGTCGACGAGGTCTTCCTCGCTACCGATGAGGACCGCGAGGGCGAGGCCATCGCCTGGCACCTGGTGGAGACCCTGAAGCCCAAGGTGCCGATCCGCCGGATGGTCTTCCACGAGATCACCCGACCGGCCATCCAGGCCGCCATCGCCAACCCGCGCGAGATCGACCGGGACCTGGTCGACGCGCAGGAGGCCCGCCGCATCCTCGACCGGCTGTACGGGTACGAGGTCTCGCCGGTGCTGTGGAAGAAGGTGCGCACCGGCCTGTCCGCCGGCCGGGTGCAGTCGGTGGCCACCCGCATCGTGGTGGAGCGCGAGCGGCAGCGGATGGCGTTCCGCTCCGCGGAATATTGGGACATCGCCGCCACGCTGGCCGTCCAGGGCCAGGTCGAGGGTCCGCGCACGTTCGGGGCGACGCTGATAGCGCTCGACGGTGACCGCATCGCCACCGGCAAGGACTTCGAGCCCACCACCGGGCAGGTGAAGCCGGGGGCCGGGGTCGTGCACCTGGACGCCGACGGCGCCCGTGGCCTGGCCGCTCGCCTCGACGGGCGGCCGTTCACTGTGACCCGCGTCGAGGAGAAGCCCTACCGCCGCAGGCCGTACGCGCCGTTCATCACGTCGACGCTCCAGCAGGAGGCGGCCCGCAAGCTGCGGTTGTCGTCGCAGGAGACGATGCGCGTCGCGCAGAAGCTGTACGAGAACGGCTACATCACCTATATGCGAACCGACTCGGTGAACCTGTCGGAGACCGCGCTGACCGCGGCCCGCCGCCAGATCGCCGAGCTGTACGGCGAGCGCAACGTCCCGCCGCAGCCGCGCCGCTACACCGGCAAGGTGAAGAACGCGCAGGAGGCGCACGAGGCGATCCGGCCCGCCGGCGACAACTTCCGCACCCCGGGTGAGGTCGCCAAGGAGCTCACCGCCGAGCAGTTCAAGCTCTACGAGCTGATCTGGCGGCGCACGATCGCCTCCCAGATGACCGACGCGGTCGGCTCCTCGGTCTCGGTGCGCATCCGGGCCGTCTCGACCGCGGGCGAAGAGGCCGACTTCGGCGCCACCGGCAAGACCATCACCGACCCGGGCTTCCTCCGGGCCTACGTGGAGTCCTCCGACGACGAGAACGCCGAGGCCGAGGACCAGGAGCGGCGCCTGCCCACCCTGGTCAAGGACCAGCCGCTCACCGCCGAGCAGCTGGCCGCCGCCGGGCACCACACCCAGCCGCCGTCCCGGTACACGGAGGCGTCGCTGGTCAAGCAGATGGAAGAGCTGGGCATCGGGCGCCCCTCGACCTACGCGTCGATCATGGCCACCATCCAGGAGCGCGGCTACATCTCCAAGCGCGGCCAGGCGCTGGTACCGAGCTTCGTGGCGTTCGCGGTGGTGGGGTTGCTGGAGCAGCACTACCCGCGGCTGGTCGACTACAACTTCACGGCCGCGATGGAAAACGAGCTGGACGAGATCGCCGCCGGCGAGGGCGCCGCGGTCGACTTCCTGGCCTCGTTCTACTTCGGTGCGCCCACCGGCGACGACCACTCGATCGCGCGGTCCGGCGGCCTGAAGAAGCTGGTCACCGAGAACCTCGGCGACATCGACGCGCGCAGCGTCAACTCGATCCCGCTCTTCCGCGACGACGAGGGACGCGACGTGGTGGTGCGGGTCGGCCGGTACGGGCCGTATCTGCAGCGCACGCTGCCGGAGACGGCGCCCTCGGAGAACGAGAACGGCGAAGACCGGGTCTCGATCCCGGAGGCGCTGGCGCCCGACGAGCTCACCCCGGAGAAGGTCAACGAGCTGTTCCTCGGCGGCGGCGGGGAGCGCAAGCTGGGCGAGCACCCCGAGACCGGCGAGCCGATCGTGCTCAAGTCCGGCCGCTTCGGGCCGTACGTGTCGACCGGCGACCGCAACGCGTCGCTGCTGCGCTCCCAGTCACCCGACTCGGTGACGCTCGAGGAAGCGTTGAAGCTGCTCTCGCTGCCTCGCGTGGTCGGCAAGGACCCGGACGGCAACGAGATCCTCGCCGCCGCGGGCCGCTACGGGCCGTACGTGAAGCGCGGCGACGACTACCGATCGCTCGAGAGCGAAGAGAAGATCTTCACGGTCACGCTCGACGAGGCGCTGGCGCTGCTGGCCGCCCCGAAGACCCGCCAGCGCCGGGCCGCCGCCGAGCCGCTGCGCGAGATGGGCGTCGACCCGGTGACCGAGAAGCCGCTCGTGATCAAGAAGGGCCGGTTCGGGGATTACGTCACCGACGGCGAGACGAACGCGTCGTTGCGCCGGGACCAGACGGTCGAGTCGCTGACCATCGAGCAGGCGTCCGAGATGCTGGCCGAGCGGCGCGCTCGCGGTCCGGCGAAGCCGCGCAAGAAGGCCGCGCCGGCGAAGAAGGCGGCGGCCGCGTCGGACGAGCCCGCCAAGAAGGCGACAAAGGCCGCAAAGAAGACCACCGCGGCGAAGAAGACCACCGCGGCCAAGAAGGCGACGCCCGCGAAGAAGGCCGCACCGAAGAAGGCGGCCCCCCGGAAGTCCACTTCAGCCCCACCGAAGACGGCGCCCCCCCGGACGACCCCTCCCTGATCACGGCGTCCTTCAAGTCGTTAGAACGACTTGAAGGACGCCTTGATCATGAGGGTCAGGGGCCGAGGACGCGGTCGAGGTAGGGGTTGGCGAAGACCCGGTGGGGGTCGAGCTTGTCGCGGACCGCGCGGAAGTCGTCGAACCGTGGGTACGCCGCACGCAGCGACTCCGCGTCCCGGTAGTGCAGCTTGCCCCAGTGCGGCCGGCCGCCGAGCGCCTGCGCGACCTCCTCGAACGCCCGGAAGTACGGCTCGTAGGGCGCGCCGTCGAACTGGTGGATCGCGATGTACGCCGAGTCCCGCCCGTATCCGTGTGACAGCCAGATGTCGTCGGCGGCCGTGAACCGCACCTCCACCGGCATGAGCACCTTGAACGGCAGCGCGTCGATCACCCGGCGCAGCCCGGCAAACGCCTCCGGCAGGGCGGCGCGCGGCACCCCGTACTCCATCTCGGTGAATCGGACCCGGCGCGGGCTGACGAAGGCCGCGTCGGATCGGGCCGTGTAGACGCGCGGTGACAGCACCCGGGCCTCGGCGCGCGAGAGGGCCGGCGCCAGGCCGGGCGCGACGCGCCCGAGCCGGCACAGCGTGCCCAGCACGGTGTTCTGGAGGAAGTCGTCGTCCCACCAGGCCCGTGCTCTCGACAGTGGACGGTCGTCGGCCGCCGTCCGGTTGTTGCGCTTGGTGAGCGTCCGTTCCGTGTACGGCAGCCAGAAGAACTCGAAGTGGTCGTTGTCCGCGATGTGCGCGTCGAGGTCGGCGAGGAGCGTGGCGAGCGGCAGCGGGCGCTCGTCGGCGCGCAGCACGAACCCCTCCGAGCAGCGCAGCGTCACCTCGGTGACGACGCCGACCGCGCCCAGGCCGACCTGGGCGGCGGCGAAGACGTCGGGCCGCTCGTCGGGGGAGCAGTGGATCACCTCGCCCTCGCCGGTGACGAGGGTCAGCCCCGCCACGAACGTGGACAGGCAGCCGACCCCGGCGCCGGTGCCGTGCGTGCCGGTGGCGATCGCGCCGGCGATGGTCTGCGCGTCGATGTCGCCGAGGTTCGGCATGGCCAGCCCGTGCGTGGCGAGCAGCGCGTTGAGGGCGTGCAGCGGCAGGCCGCCGGGCACGGTGACCAGCCGCGCCGCGCGATCCACCGTGGGGGTGGCCGCCAAACCGGACAAGTCGACTCGGATGTCGTCGGCGACGGCGATATCGCTGAACGAGTGACCGCTGCCCACCGCCTTGATCCGCCGCCCGGCGGTCACCGCGTCGCGTACGGTAGTGGCTATCTCCTCGACGGTGGTGGGGCGCAGTGCCGTCGCTGCGGTGGCTCGCTGGTTACCTGCCCAGTTACGCCAAGCGGTGACCGTCACGTGACCCCTCCACAGCAAATGTGAGTAACCTTCATATCAGGGCAGCGACACTGCGTAAACACCCGCTCGTTATTTTGAGTAGGGTTCATCACCATCGAAAGGGAGTGGCGGCCAGTGTCGACATCAGCGGTCACCGCCGGACCATTGCGGCGGGTACCGGTTCAGGGACGCAGCGTGGCGCGGGTGCAACGCATGCTCGACGCCTGCGCCGACCTGGTCGACCAGGTGGGATACGAGGGGCTCACGACCACGCTGCTCGCTGAGCGGGCCGAGGTCGCCATCGGCTCGGTCTACCAGTTCTTTCCGGACAAGCGCGCGATCGTGCAGGCGCTCACCCTCCGCAATATGGAGGCATATCTCGAGCGGCTCTCGGCCCGCTGGGCCGACGCGTCGTTCGACCATTGGTGGGACGGCGTCGACGCGGCGATCGACGAGTACATCGCGATGCACCGCACCGTGCCGGGCTTCCGCACCCTGCACTTCGGCGATGTGGTCGACGTGCACCTGCTCGACGAGGAGCGCGACAACAACGCGGTGATCGCGGAACGGCTCGCGCACGTGCTGGTCGAACAGTTCGGCGTGGCCGACGAGCCGCGGCTCCGGTTCGCCCTGGAGATCGCGACCGAGGCGGCCGACGCGCTGACCAAGCTCGCGTTCCGGCGCAACGTCGACGGTGACGAGGCGGTGCTCGCCGAGGCCAAGACGCTGATCCGGGAGTACCTCCAGCGCCACGTCTCCTCTTCCTGAGTGGGCCGTCCTCATGCCGTGCCAGCGACGTGAGGACGGTCTAGAGGAAGGCCCGGGACTCGCCGCGGTAGGTGGGCACGGTGTCGACCACCTCATCGCCCCGCACCAGGTGCAGCTCGTTGACGTGCTCGCACAGCTCACCGGATTTCGCGTGCCGGAACCAGACCCGGTCGCCCACCCGCAGTTCGTCGGCGGCCGGCCCGCGCACCGGGGTCTGCACCTCGCCGGCGCCCTCCGAGGCGACCAGCCGCAGCCCGGCCGGTAGCCAGGGCACGGGGAGGCGGGCCGGTGTGGGGGCACCGGATGCCACCCAGCCACCGCCCGCGAGGGTCACCATGCCGGGACCGGGCCGGCGCACCACCGACAGCGCGTAGAACGCCGCTGGGGCCGGGCGCCAGGTGCGGTAATCGTCGAACAGCGCCGGCCCGAAGAGTCCGGAGCCGGCGGTCACCTCGGTCACCGCCGGGTCCGCACCGGTGGCGGCGACGCTGCCGGTGCCGCCGCTGTTGAAGAACTCCAGCTCGGTGTGCTGGCGTACCGCTGCCATGGCGGCGCCGCGTCGGCGTACCAGGTCCGCATACGAGCGGCGCTGCATGGCCCGGATGGCGGCGCCGCGGACCGGCTGCCCGCGGGGCGCGTCGCCCAGGCCGGCGATCTGGGCGTCGTAGGCCATCAGGCCGACGACGCGGAAGCCGCGGCGGGCGGTGACGTGTGCGGCGAGCGCGCCCATCGCGGCCGGGGTGTGGACCGGTGAGCGGCGCACGCCGATGTGCAGGCCGAGCGGGCGCCAGGACCCGTCGAGGTCGAGGCAGATCCGGATCTCGGCGCGCCGGTCCGGCGCCGCCACCGCGTCGATCAGGTCCAGCTGCGCGGGGGAGTCGGCCATGAGGGTGACGGCCGCCGCCAGCTCCTCGTCCTTGGCCAGCTCGCCGAGCGCGCCGCGGTCAGCGGTGGGGTACGCCACCAGCGCGTCCGTGGTGACCCCGGAACGCACCAGCCAGAGGGCCTCCGCCAAGCTGTACGACATCACGCCGCGCCACCCCGGGGTGGCGAGGGCGCGGGTGAGCAGCGTGCGGGAACGCACCGACTTGCTCGCCACCCGGATCGGCTTGCCGCCGCCGCGCCGGGTGAGCGCGGCGGCGTTGCCGTCGAACGCGGTCAGGTCCACGACCGCGAACGGTGGATCCAGGTGGGCGGTCGCCCGGTCGAGGCGCGCGCGGAGCGCGGCGCGTTCGATACTCACGGGAGCACGCTAGCGGGGAGCGCGCTCAATGTGAAACTCCTTCGCCTATTGCTGGTCCGAAAAGCCGCGTCGGGGTACCCGATTAGAGTGTGTGCGGGCATCCGGCCAGGCAGAGGAGCAGGGGCCATCGACGCGAACTCCAGCACAGACACCGGTGACGGGCACGCGAAGCCGTCGTCATCGAGCCAGGTCGACCTCTCCGGCTTCCAAGCGCTGCGGTCGGTGCTGCGCATCCGGGCTTTCCGGCGGCTCTGGCTCGTCACCGGCGTGGCCTCGCTCGGTGACTGGCTCGGCCTGCTCGCGACCGCCACCTTCGCCTCCGCGCAGGTCAGCGGCAGCGCGGCCAAGGGCCTCGCGTTCGGCTCGGTGATCGCGGTCCGGCTGCTGCCGGCGCTGGTGCTGGGCCCGGTGGCCGGCGTGCTGGCCGACCGGTTCGACCGGCGCCTCACCATGGTCGTCTGCGACCTGCTGCGGTTCGTGCTCTTCGCGTCGATCCCGGCGGTCGCGCTGTTCTCCGACACCGCCGGCGTCACCATCGGCTGGGCCGCGATCGCGACGTTCCTCATCGAAACGGTCACGCTGATCTGGATCCCGGCCAAGGAGGCCGCGGTTCCCAACCTGATCCCCCGCAGCCGGCTGGAGATCGCCAACCAGCTCACCCTCATCACGACGTACGGCCTTACCCCGGTCCTCGCCGGTCTCGGCATCGCCGCCCTCGACCGCATCCTGCGCGCCATCTTCTTCACCCCGCCTGAGTGGGCCGAGGCGAGCAACCTCGCCCTTTACTTCAACGCGTTCTCCCGGCTCGCGATGGCCCTGGTGGTCTTCGTCGGCATCAAGGAGATCAGCGGCCGGGTGGCGCACGCCGCGGGCGAGCAGCACAGCATGCTGCGGCAGTTCGTCGACGGCTGGAAATACGTGGGGCAGACGCCGCTGGTGCGCGGGCTGGTCTTCGGCATCCTCGGCGCGTTCGCCGGCGGCGGCATCGTCATCGGCACCGCGCAGTTCTACGCCCGCTCGCTCAACGCCGGTGACGCCGCGTTCTACCTGCTCTTCGGCACCCTCTTCGTCGGGCTGGGCGCCGGCATCGGGCTCGGGCCGGCCATCGTGCGCGACCTGTCCCGCCGGCGCTGGTTCGGCATGAACATCGTGCTGGCCGGCGCGTCCGTGCTGCTGCTGGCCGGGGCGATCCACCTGACCATGGCGATCCTCGGCGCGCTGCTGGTCGGCGCGGGCGCCGGCATGGCGTTCCTCGCGGGCGTCACGCTGCTCGGCGGCGAGGTCGGCGACGACGTGCGGGGGCGGGTCTTCGCGTTCGTGCAGACCGCCGTGCGGGTGGTGCTGATGCTGGCCATCGCGCTCTCGTCCAGCCTGGTCGGCCTCGGTGGGTCGCGCCAGCTGCGCATCGCCGACCTCGGCATCTCCATCTCGTCGACCCGGTTGCTGCTGCTGGCCGCCGGCATCTTCGGCATCTTCACCGGCATCAGCGCCTTCCGCCAGATGGACGACAAGCCGGGCGTGCCCGTCCTGGCCGACCTGTGGGGGTCGATGCGCGGCCGGCCACTGTCGGCGGGCGAGCGGTTCGTGGCGCGCGGCGCGTTCGTGGTGTTCGAGGGCGGCGAGGGCGCCGGCAAGTCCACCCAGGTCACCGCGCTGGCCGAGGCGCTCCGCCGGCAGGGACACGACGTCGTGGTGACCCGCGAGCCGGGCGCCACCGACGTTGGCCAGCGCATCCGCAGCCTGGTGCTGGGCCGGCAGACCGGTGCCGGCCTCGCCCCGCGCGCCGAGGCGCTGCTCTACGCCGCGGACCGGGCCGACCACGTGGCCACCGTCGTCCGGCCGGCGCTCGCGCGGGGCGCGGTCGTGATCAGCGACCGATACGTGGACTCGTCGCTCGCCTACCAGGGCGCCGGCCGCACGTTGCCGGTCGAGGAGGTGTCCTGGCTGTCGTCGTGGGCGACCGGCGGCCTCAAGCCCGACCTGGTCGTGCTGCTCGACATCGACCCGGCCTCCGGGCTCGGTCGGGTCGCGGCCCGGGGTGCCGGCGCCGACCGGCTGGAGAGCGAGTCGGTGGCGTTCCACGAGCGGGTGCGATACGCCTTCCTCGACCTCGCGGCGGCCGACCCCAAGCGATACCTCGTGCTCGACGCGACCCGGCCGGTCGACGAGTTGGCCGCGGCGGTGGTCGAGCGGGTCACCACGATCCTGCCCGAGCCGCCACCCCCGCCGCCGCCCACGCAGGTCTCCCAGGCACTCAACACGCTGGCGGAGGTCGACCGCCCATGATCCCCACTCCCATGATGGCCGGAGGCCGTTGTGAGTGACGTCTTCGCCGATCTCGTCGGTCAGGACGAGGCGGTCGCCACGCTGCGGCACGCCGCTGCCGCGGCGGCCGCGATCATGAACGGCACACCCGGGCCGGGCATGACGCACGCCTGGATCTTCACCGGCCCAGCCGGCTCGGGTCGCTCGGTCGCGGCGCGGGCGTTCGCCGCCGCGCTGCAATGCGCCACCGGCACCGGCTGCGGCGACTGCCCCGGCTGCCACACCACGCTCGCCGGCACCCACGCCGACGTCCGGCTGGTGGTGCCCGAAGGACTGTCGATCGGCGTGAACGAGATGCGCGCCCTCGTGCTGCGGGCGGCGAGTTCGCCGGCGGGCGGGCGCTGGCAGGTGCTCGTGATCGAAGACGCCGACCGCCTCACCGAAGCGGCCGGCAATGCGCTTCTCAAGGCCATCGAGGAGCCGCCGCCGCGCACCGTGTTCCTGCTCTGCACCCCGTCCACCCACCCCGACGACATCTCCGTCACGATCCGGTCGCGCTGCCGCGTCGTACCGCTGCGGCAGCCGTCGCCCGGCGCGATCGCGACCGTGCTGGTCCGCCGCGACGGCGTCCCGATCGAGGTGGCCGAGTGGGTGGCCGCGGCGTCGCAGGGGCATGTGGGGCGGGCCCGGCGCCTGGCCCGTGACCCGGAGGCGCGGCGGCGCCGCGAGGCCGTGCTGGCCGTGCCGCGCCGGCTCACCGGGGTCGGCGCCTGCTACGACGCGGCGTCCGCGCTGATCGAGGCGGCCGAGGCGGAGGCGGCGGCGTCCGTGGTGGAGTCCGACGCGACCGAGCGGTCGGCGCTGGAGACCGCGCTCGGCGCCGGTGGCACGGGCCGGGGCGCGGCAGGCGCCGCGCGGGGCGTCGCGGGCCAGCTCAAAGAGCTCGAACGGCGGCAGAAGTCGCGCGCCACCCGGGCCCAGCGCGACGCGCTCGACCGGGCCCTGGTCGACCTGGCCGGGTTCTACCGGGACGTGCTGACCATCTCGATGGGAGCGCCGGTCTCGGCCGTGCACACCGACACCGAGCCGCTGGCCGCCGCGGCCGCCGACAAGTGGACGCCGGAGAGCACACTGCGCCGGCTGGAGGCCGTGCTGGCCTGCCGCGACGCGATCGAGGCCAATGTCAAGCCGCGCATCGCCGTCGAAGCGATGATGCTCACCCTCTGGCGCGGCTAGCGCCCGCCGCTTTCCCCTGGTCCCAAGAGGGCAGCTTTGTTGGGGCGCTTTCCCCACAGGGGAGCCCTATACGCGCCTGGGCGGGTATAAGGGAGCCCTGCTCAGAATTCACGCCCAACAGGGCTGCCCTCTTGAGGTGAGGCGGGACGGAGCCAGAGCGGGGCAGCGCGAAGGGTGGCGGTGCCGGTACCGTCAGCTGATGGCGCGGGAGATAGACGAGGCCTGGGTCGAAGAAGCGGTCGAGCGCTATCGCCGCATCGAGTCGTTGCGCGCCGAGTTCGACAAGGCGGCGCGCGGGCTTGAGGTCACCGTGAAGTCGCCCGACGGCCTGGTCGAGCTGATCGTGACCGCGACCGGCGAGGTCACGGACGTGCGGGTGGTCGGTGCGCTCGACGGCCGGAGCAACGCGGAGCTGTCCCGGTCCATCCACGCCGCGGTCACGGCCGCCGCCGACGCGGCCAAGTGGGCGCGGGACAAGCTGCACGCCGAGATGTTCGCCGACTACCGGCCGCTCGGGGAGGTGTGACGTGGAATCGCTGTCGCCGCTCGCGGGTCGCTTCGACGCGGCCGCGGCGGGGCTGGTCGACGCCGGTCGGCGGCTCACCGGCGCCGAGCCCTCGCCCGCCGCGCTGGGAGCCGACGCGCCGGGTCGCCTGGGCGAGCTCGGCCGCGCTCTGCACGGGCAGTGGGCGGGCGCGCTCGGCGCCCGGGCCCGCGAGGCGGCCGCCGTGAGCATGCGGCTCGCCGAGGCCGCCGGCACGCTGCGCGCCGCCGTCGCCGACTATGCCGGCGTCGACGACACCGCCCGCCGGCGCCAGCCGGAGGAGGCCTGATGGACGCGCTCGACCAGCTCGCGGCGCCGGCGGCCGGGCTGCTCGACCGGGTCGACGCCGTGCTTGCCGCCGCCGGCGCGCCGGCCGATCACCCGGTCTGGCCGCTGCTGCGCCGGCTGGGCGTGCTCCCCAGCGACGCGCTCGGCACGATCATGTCGTTGCGTCCCGCGCCGCCCGCCGCCGTCGGGCCGGTGCGCGAGCTGATCGGGGCATACGAGGCGGCGCGTGCCGCCGTCAGCGAGGGCGGCTCGTGGGAGGGCGCGGCGGCGCAGGTGTTCGCCGCGCACCGCGGCGCGCTGTCCGATCACCTGGTCGGGTTGACCGGTCGGACGGCCACCCTGGAGGCGTATGGGGAAGCCGTCGCCGACTGGGTGCGGCAGACTCGCGTCGAGCTGGCCGGTGAGCTGGCGACGATCCTGCGCTCGGCCGAGGCGGTGACGGTGGTGACCGAGCCGGGCGGGCCAGCGGCGCCGGCCGCGGCTGCGGGCATCGCCGCCCGGGTGTTGGACGTGGTCGACGAGGCCTACGACCGCGCCGAGAGCCTGATGAACCAGTGGGCGGGCGAGCTCCACGAGCTGCCCTACCGGCCGCCGGACCCGGGCGCACCGGCGCTCGACCTGACCACCCGCCTCGCCTAGCCGCCCTCCAGGGTGGCTCAGATCTTGACGCTGTGGCGTCAAGATCGGACTGTGCGGACCGGTGGTCCGTCGATCAAGGAAGGTCGCGGGGATCAAGGGCGCGAGCACGCGGAACAGAGATCAAAGCATGTGCCTAGGTCCTTGATCGGCGGGCGAGAGAGCGGCGGGGAGCGGGCGGGAGGGATGCCGACGGCGCCGCGCTTTGTCGGCGCGGCGCCGTGGCACCTTCCTGCACCCCCCGCAGGTCTATGGACATCCCACTCAACGCGCGAGGTTGGCGTTTGTCGTGGGAGGTGTTCATGATTCAGCCGGTTGGATGATCAGGATTAGGCCGATCAGCCCCCGCACCTCCCATGATCAAGGCGTCCCTCAAGTTGCTCTAACGACTTGAGGGACGCCTTGATCATGGGGTGGGGGTCAGGGGGTAGGGCGGGCGGCGATGAGGAGGGCGGCGCCGGCGCAGAGGAGGAAGACGCCGAGGGCGACCACCATGCTGGTGTTGACGCCGGTGATCGGCAGGCCGCCGCCCGCGCCCGCCGGCGGCGGTGCGGCCGGCTGGGGGGCGGGTGCGATCGCGGCGGCGTCCAACTCGCCCAAGGCCAGGTCGACCAGGCTGCCGTCGATACCGGCGGCCACCTGTACGCGTACCGAGGCGACCTGGGCCCGCACCGACCGGGAGGTCAGTTGCCGCTGCACGGCACCGAGCGAGATCCGGGCCAGCGACAGCTCCCCGCCCAGCGCCGGCAGCGCCAGGCCGCCCGCGAACTCACCGGGATCCGGCACGCCGGCCAGCTTCGGCAGCCCCAGTGGCCCGGCGCCGGCCTGTCCGGTGGCGCCGCGCAGCCGGTCGGGGTGCAGCGCGCCCAGCGTCTCGGTGAGCGGGTCACCCGCCACCAGCGGCAGCCGGTGGGCCTTGGCATCCGCCCGCGCGGCGTCCTCGTCGCCGGCCGCCCGGGGCAGCGCCAGGTCGATGGTCTCGCCGGGCGCGTCGATCCGCTGGGTCGGTATGCCCGGCCCGGACACCTGCAGGATCGGCGCTCGGTACGCGACGGTCGTGGTGGCCGCCGTGCCGCCGGTACCCACCGTGAGGACGGGGGTCCGGACCACCGTGATCCGCACCGCGGTGGGGGTACCGGCGAAGAGCGTGACGTCGCCGAAGCTTGCGGCCGTGGTGGCCACCGACCGCATGGCGCCGCCTTCCCGGATGAGGCCGGTCTCGGTGCGGCCGCGCAGATGGGACGCGACGCGGACCAGCGCGGTGCCGGCCGGTCCGGGCAGTACGGCGACGCCGTCCACAGTGGCCGAGGACTTGGTCGCGAAGCCCGCGCGGGCGCCGCACGACAGGCCGTCCCGCCAGGTGGCGTGCGCGCTCAGGTCGCCCGCGCCGGCCTCGACCACGCCGAGGTCCCGCCGCGGTGCGGGCACGGTGACCGGCTCGGCGTTGCGGGGCGGCGACTGCTGGTACGCCACCGCGTCGAGCGGGTCGGCGGGCGGCGTCACACCGGCGACCTTCGCGTCCAGGTGGCGGGCCACGGCCGCCGAGTTGACCGGCCCGGTCGCGACCATGCCGGAGCGGGTCGACGCCGCGCGGACGTCCACGACCGGCCCGAGCGGCAGGCCGAGCGGGCGCAGGTCGAGGGCGCCGAGCCGCAGTGCTTCGGCGCCGGCGCCGGCGGCGTACTCGAGCGGTGTGGCGCAGGGCTCGGCCGCGAGGGCCGGTGCCGGCCCGACCACGGCGGCGCCGGCGACAGCGGCCGCGGCGGCGAACTTGATCAGGGACATGTGCACCTCCGGGGACGGGGGTATCCGCCCGGAGCCAACGAAGGCCGGGTGCCTGCGTTGCGGCGAGAACGTAAGTCCCATTCGTACGGACCGGGCGGATCGTCCGAAAGGCTCGCCTTCTGGCAAACCGGTGGCGCGTCGTAGGGTGTGGTGCATGGGCATGCTCTGCGCGGTCAGTTTCAACCGGTACGGGCGCCTCTACTATCTCGATCCCGGTGATCACCGTCCGGCCGTCGGCGACCGCGTGCTGGTCCCGACCGACGACGGTCCCGAGGTGGCCGAGTGTGTCTGGGCGGCGCAGTGGGTCGACGAGGAGACCGACGGCTTTCCCAAGCTGGTGGGCATCGCGACCGACAAGGATCTGCGCCGCGACGAAACCCTGCGCAAACGCAAGGCCGAGGCGAGGGTGGCGGCCAAGCGCCTGATCCGCGAGCACGGGCTGCCGATGAAGGTGGTGGCCGTCGATCATGTCCAGGAGGGCACGAGCGGCGCGCGCACCACGATCTACTTCACCGCGCCGCACCGGGTCGACTTCCGGTCGCTGGTGCGCGACCTGGGGGCGACGCTGCGCTGCCGGGTCGAGCTGCGCCAGCTCTCCGCCCGCGACTCGGCCCGGGTCCAGGGCGGCATCGGGTCGTGCGGGCGGGATCTGTGCTGCGCGACGTTCCTGACCGACTTCGAGCCGGTCACCATCCGGATGGCCAAGGATCAGGATCTGCCGCTGAACCCGCTGCGCATCTCCGGCGCGTGCGGGCGGCTGATGTGCTGCCTGAAGTATGAGCACCCGCTCTACCAGAAGTTTCAGGCGTCCGCGCCGGCGCTCGGCAGTCGGGTCTCGACGCCCGAGGGTGACGGCCGGGTGGTCGGTCACAGCGTGCCGCGCGACGCCGTCGTGGTGCGGATGGACGCGGACGGCTCGCGATGCTCGTGCAGCCGCGCGTCGGTGTGTGGCCCGCGCCAGGCCCATGAGGAGCGGTACACGTCCTGACATGAGATCAGGGCGCCCCGCGTGGGACGCCCTGATCTCCGTGTGGAGCCGCCTGACGGAATCGAACCGTCGACCTGTTCATTACGAGTGAACCGCTCTGCCGTCTGAGCTAAGGCGGCAACGATCGTCAAGTGTACGGCACCGGACCGGGTGACACCGAATCGGTTACCCGACGTACGGGACGAAATTGACAGGGGTCGCGACTAGGCTGCCATTCGTGACGGAAGATCTCGCCGCCCCCGTCGAAGCCACCCCGACCACCCGGCCGCGGCCGCGCACGCTCGACCCGATCGAGCTGGGGTTCACACCCCGCGGCCCGGTGCCCTGGCTGGCGCCGCTGCTGCTGCTCAGCACCGGGCTACGCACGCTCCTGCACCACCTCTTCGGTGCCTACCTCGACAAGCGTGAGCTGCAGAATTCGCTGCCCGACGGGGTGCACCAGCAGCCGGGCACCGGGGGCGAGCTGTGGTTGGACTACGTCGCTGACCTGGGTGACGGCTTCGACGCCACCTACTCGGTGGCGTACCTGTTGGCGCAGCCGGAGCTGCGGCTCGACGGGCGGCGCCTGCCGCGCGGTGAGGTCCTGATCATGGGTGGTGACCAGGTCTATCCGACGGCGAGCGGCGTGGCCTACGAGGAGCGCTGCAAGGGCCCCTACCAGGCGGCGTTGCCGTGTGTGCCGAGCGCCGGCCCGCAGCCGACGCTCTTCGCCATCGCGGGCAACCACGACTGGTACGACGGCCTGACGGCGTTCCTGCGGCTCTTCGCGCGCCGCAAGGATGGATCGATCGGTGGCTGGCGCACCGCGCAGCACCGGTCCTACTTCGCCACTCAACTGCCCGGCAAGTGGTGGCTGTGGGGCATCGACGAGCAGTTCGGCGCCTACCTGGACGATCCGCAGCTGATCTACTTCGAGAAGGCGGCGCAGCAGCTGACCGACGACGACCGGGTGATCCTGGTCGTGCCGGCGCCCAGCTGGGTCAAGGCGGAGCAGAATCCGGACGCCTACGACGCGATCGACTACTTCATCCGCACGGTGATCGCGCCGACGGGCGCCCAGGTGCGTCTCATGATCTCAGGTGATCTGCACCACTACGCCCGATACGAGGGGGCGGATCGGCACCTGGTCACGTGTGGCGGTGGCGGTGCCTACCTCTACCCGACCCACAAGCTCTCGGATGAGATCAGCGTGCCGCCGCCGGACACCAAGGCCCGCCGGTCGAGCGTCACCCGGCACTACCGGCTCGCGAGCTGTTACCCGACCGCGGAGCGGTCCCGGCGCTACAGCTGGGACGTCTTCCGCCGGCTGCCGTTCCGCAACCCCGGTTTCGCCACCATGATCGGCATCCTGCACACCCTGCTGATGCTGGCCATGACCGGCGTGGCCAACAGCACCGGCCGGGTCGAGGAGCGCATCTTCAGCGTTCCGCTCGCGGTCATCTGCACGTTGATCATGATGGGTGCGGTGCTGTTCGCGCAGCCGTCGAGAGCCAGCGGCAAACACCACGCCCTGCCCTGGCTGCTGGGCATCGGGCACGGGCTCGCGCACATCGGGCTGGGCGCCCTGGGCACCTGGCTCTGGCTGCAACTGCCGTTCGTCGACTGGTCGTGGCCGATGCCGGTGATCGCCGCCGCGGTGGTGTATGGGCCGGTGGCCGGCTTCATGGGAGCGCAGCTCGTGTCGGCCTACCTGTTGACGGCGGGCACGTTCGGCGTGAACCTCAACGAGCTCTACGCCGGGCAGGGCATCGAGGACGCCAAGTCGTTCCTGCGGATGCACATCGCGGCCGACGGCACGCTGACGGTATATCCGGTGGCGATCGACGACGTCTGCCATTCCTGGCGGCCCAACCCGGACGCGCCGGACGACTCGCCGTGGTTGGAGCCGCGCGAGGAGCTCAGCGCGCGGCTCGCCGAACGGGAGCCCATCGTCATCCATCCATGAAGATGACCGGGGTGTTGATCACGTGTAGTGACGTACCTTTGCGGGTATGCGGCGTGGCAGCGTCCTACCCGAGGAGCGACCGCCATGGAGACCCGGCTCAAGATTTCCGGACACCCCGTCCACCCCATGTTGATGACGCTGCCGCTCGGCCTGTTCGTGTGCGCGGTGCTCTTCGACTTCGGGGCCGTGCTGAGCGGCCTGGCTTTCCTCGGGCAGGTGGGGTATTGGACGATCGTCGCCGGTCTCTTCGCCGCGGTGCTCGCGGCCGGTGCCGGCATGATCGACCTCTGGGACGTGCCGGGTGGGGCGGGCAAGCGCCGCGCCGTCATGTACCAGCTCGTCAACCTGGGCATGATGGCGCTCTTCGTGCTGGTCTGCATGGTGCGGGTGGAGACCCAGGCGCGGCCGCCGGCGGCCGCCGCGTTCGCCCTGGAGCTGCTCGCGCTCGCCGCGGGCGGGTGCGGTGCCTGGCTCGGCGCGACCATGGTGCGCCGGTTCCACATTGGCATCGAGGTCGACGCCGAGCCCGAGTTTGCGCTGCCATACCCGGGGAATGACCCGGGAGTGGAAGGAGGTCGCAGCGCATGGCAACGATGACCTTGCAAGGCAAGCGAGTGGCGTTCCTGGCCACCGACGGCGTCGAAGAGGTGGAGTACACGAAGCCGCGCGAAGCCGTCGAGCGGGCCGGTGGGCAGCCCGAGCTGATCTCGACGAAGGCGGGCGAGATTCAGGCCTTCCAGCACCTGGACAAGTCAAAGACGTACCCGGTCGACCGGACGGTGACCGACGCGAACCCGGACGATTACGACGGCCTGGTCCTGCCGGGCGGCGTCGCGAACCCGGACGCGTTGCGCACCGACCCTGACGCGGTGCGGTTCGTCCGCGCGTTCTTCGACGCGCACAAGCCGGTCGCGGTGATCTGCCACGGGCCGTGGACGCTCATCGACGCGGGTGTCGTCGAGGGCCGCACGCTCACGTCGTGGCCCAGCTTGCGTACCGACCTGGCGAACGCCGGCGCGACCTGGGTCGACGAACAGGTGTATGTCGACAACGGCCTGGTCTCCAGCCGTAAGCCGGACGACCTGCCGGCGTTCTGCGACAAGATGGTCGAGGAGATCGCCGAGGGCAAGCACTGACCGCCACAGTCATGATCAAGGCGTCCCTCAAGTAGTCCTAACGACTACAGGGACGCCTTGATCATGGGAGCTACTTCAGGACGAGTTGGCCTGTCCGTTCGAAGGCGGCGAGGTCGGCAAGGGTTTCGGCGACCGTCGAGGAGAGCGGAGCCGGCATGCCGTCGGGCGGGAAGAACGCGGCGTCGGTGGTCTCGTCGGTCACCCGCTCCAACTCGCCGGCCCACCGGTCCACCCGGAAGGCGACCACGAAAAGCTGGTAGGTGTCGTCCCACATGTTCGTGAACGTGTACGCCGGCCCGGTGTAGAAGCCGAACGGCGTCACGGCTCCGGCCTGGAGTCCGGTCTCCTCGAACACCTCGCGCACCGCGCAGTCGGCGATCGACTCGCCCAGCTCCATGGCGCCCGCCGGCAGCGCCCACATGCCGTTGTCGGAGCGCTGGATGAGCAGCACCCGCCCGTCGTCGTCGCGCACGACGCCGCGGGCGCCGACGAACATCAGGGTGCGGTCGCCCGCGAGCGCGCGCAACTGACCGAGGTACGACTCTGCCCAAGGAATGCTCGCCACGCCCCGATCTTAGGGACGCTTCCCAGCTGTGACTTGCACCACTAGATTCGGTAACCATGCGCAGCACGATGATGGACGTACCGTTGCTGGTTTCCCGGATCTTCGAGCACGGCAGCACCGTGCACGGCGGGTCCGACGTGGTCACCTGGACCGGCACCGAGGGGCGCCGCACGACGTACCGGGAGGTCGGCGCGGCGGGCGCCCAGCTCGCCCACGCCCTTCGCGACGACCTCGGGGTCACCGGCGACCAGCGGGTCGCGACCTTCATGTGGAACAACGCCGAGCACCTGGTCGCCTACCTCGCCGTGCCGAGCATGGGCGCGGTGCTGCACCCGCTGAACCTGCGGCTGTTCCCCGACCAGGTGGCGTACATCGCGACCCACGCCGACGACCGCGTGGTGATCGTCGACAGCACCCTCATCCCGCTGCTCGCGAAGTCGCTGCCGCAGATGACCACGGTCGAGCATGTCGTGGTGGTGGGCGGCGGTGATCCGGCCCCGCTGGGCGACCGGGTCGCCGTCCACCGGTGGGACGATCTGCTGCGCGACAAGCCCACCGAGTTCGCCTGGCCGGAGCTCGACGAGCGCGACGCGGCAGCGCTCTGCTACACCTCCGGCACCACCGGCAACCCGAAGGGCGTGGCCTACTCGCACCGCTCGATCTGGCTGCACTCCATGCAGGTCAACGCGCCCGAGGGCTTCTCGCTCAGCGCCGCCGACCGCGAGCTCGCCATCGTGCCGATGTTCCACGCGATGTCGTGGGGCATCCCGTACGCCGCGTTCATGTCCGGCGCCTCGCTGCTCATGCCGGACCGCTTCCTGCAGGGCGCCCCGATCGCCGCGATGATCGCCGCCGAGCGGCCGACCAAGGCCGGCGCGGTGCCGACCATCTGGACCGACCTCTTGTCTTATCTGGACAGTCATGAGACGGACGTGTCGTCGCTCAAGGAGGTCATCGTGGGCGGATCGGCCTGCCCGCCGGCGCTCATGCACGCGTTCGCCGAGCGCTACGACATCACCGTCATCCACGCCTGGGGCATGACCGAGATATCGCCGCTCGGCTCGGTCTCGCGCCCACCGGCGACCACCGGCGAGGATGCCTGGCGCTACCGGTACACCCAGGGTCGGGTGCCCGCGGGTGTCGCGGCCCGCATCGTCGGCCCGCTCGGCGAGCCGATGCCCGCCGACGGCACGTCCGTCGGCGAGGTGGAGGTCCGCGGGCCATGGACGACCGGCCGGTACCTCGGCGAGGAGAAGCCCGATCCGGACAAGTTCCGGGACGGGTGGCTGCGCACCGGTGACGTGGGCACGCTGTCGCCGGACGGCTTCATCACACTCACCGACCGCGCCAAGGACGTGATCAAGTCGGGCGGCGAGTGGATCTCCTCGGTCGAGCTGGAGAACGCGCTCATGGCCCACCCGGCCGTGCTGGAGGCATGCGTGGTGGGCGTCCCCGACGAGCGCTGGGGCGAGCGACCGCTCGCCACGGTCGTGCTCCGCGAGGGCGCGACCGCCACGGCCGACGAGTTGCGTGACTTCCTCGGCGACCAGGTGGCGAAGTGGCAGCTGCCGGAGCGGTGGGCGTTCATCGACGCGGTGCCGAAGACGAGCGTGGGCAAGTTCGACAAGAAGCAGCTCCGCGCCACCTACGCCGAAGGCACCCTCGACGTCACCACCCCATGATCAAGGCGTGGCGCCAGTGGGGTTGGCACCCAGTGGGGGGGGCGGGTTGTGGGGGGGGGGGGTTGGGG
>JBBEWH010000232.1:0-14280 GCA_037414955.1 Actinomycetes bacterium KLBMP 9797 | reverse complement strand
CCGACCCCCCCCAATGAACCGGGGGGCACACACGTGTCTCACCCGAATTGTGGCACGCCTTGATCATGGAGGGGGGAGTTCGGGGCCGGGGGTGAGAAGGTCGGCGAGGAGGTCGCCGTGCTCGTCGACGCGGGCCAACACCTCGGCGGGGCTGAACGCCCGGGCGGCGGTGTTCTCCACCTCGTCCCAGGTCAGCGGCGTCGACACGGTCGGTGTCGGCTGGGCGCGCAACGAGTACGGCGCCACCGTGGTCTTCGCCGCGTTGTTCTGGCTCCAGTCGATGAAGACCTTGCCGGGGCGCAGCCGCTTCGTCATCTTCGACGTGATCCATTTCGGACTCTGTCGCTCCAGCTCCTCCGCGATCCGCTTGGCGTACCCGGACACCTCGTCGGCGGGCTGCGTCGCCGCGATCGGGCAGCTCAACTGCATGCCCTTCTTGCCGGACGTCTTGGGATAGGCGGCGAGCCCGTCCTCGGCGAGGCGGTCGCGCAGGAGCACCGCCACCGCGCAACACTCCCGCAGGCCTGCGGGCGCACCCGGGTCGAGGTCGACGACCATGAGATCGGGGGCCACGTCGATCCGCCACTGTGGCGTGTGCAGCTCCAGCGCGGCGAGGTTGGCCAGCCAGACGAGGGTGGCCAGATCGTCGGCGACCACGTAGTCGAGCTTTTCCCGCCCGGTGGAAGAGCCGGGGACCGGCAGGCGCTCCAGCCGCACCCAGTCCGGGGTGCCGGCGGGCGCGTTCTTCTCGAAGAACGACTGCCCGTCCACGCCGTTCGGGTACCGGATGCGGGTCAGCGCGCGGTTGTGGAGGTGCGGGAGCAGCACCGGCGCGATCCGGGTGTAGTAGTCGATCACTTCGCCCTTGGTGAAGCCGGCGGCCGGAAACAGCACCTTGTCCAGGTTGGACAGCTCCAGGGTCCGTCCGTCGACGTCGACCCTGATCCGCTGCTCACGCGCCATCGGCCACATCCTCCGGCGTCAGGTCGGGACGCCGCCGCAGGAACCGTGGGAAGCGCATCCTGCCGTCGGGCGTCCGCTGGCCGTACTTCACCTCCACCACGATGGCTGGTCTTACCCAGATCGCGCCACGGGCATCCTCGCGCGGCACCTCACCTGACCCGAATGGTGACGCTCGTTCCCGGAGCGGCTCCAGCACCGCGAGCAGGTCGCGCTCCGCGGCGGCGCCGATGCCGCCGCCGACCCGGCCGCGGAACAACAGCAGGCCGTCCGGTCGCGGCACGCCGACCAGCAGCCCACCGATCTTGCGTACGCCGGGCCGCCAGCCGCCTACCACCAGCTCGACGGTGGTCTCTGACTTGATCTTGAGCCAGTCGGGTGACCGGAGGCCGGGCCGGTAGACCGAGTCGAGGCGCTTCGCTACCACCCCTTCGAGCTGGTTCTCCTTGGCGGCGGCTTCGGTGGCCGGCCCGTCGGCGAAGCTCGGTGGCACGGCCCAGCGCGGGCCCGCCAGGCCCAGGCCGTCGAGGGCGGCCCGCCGATCGCGGTAGGGCCAGCCGGTCAGGTCGGCGCCGCGCCACCGGAGCAGGTCGAAGATCATGTACGTCACCGGGGCGGTCGCCGCCAGCCGGGCCGCCCGCACCGGGTCGCGCACGTGCATCCGCTCGGCGAGCAGCGTGAATGACGGCCGGCCCTGCTTGTCGAGCAGCACCACCTCGCCGTCGAGGACGGCGTCGTCGAGCGCGCCGGCGAGCGGCGCCAGCTCCGGGTAGGCGAGGGTGATCTCGGCGCCGGACCGGGCCCAGAACCGTGCTGTTTGGTGATTGATTTCGGCGATCGCGCGTACGCCATCCCATTTGAACTCATACGTCCAGCCTGGCGCGTCCGGGATCCGCTCGCCGGTCGTGGCGAGCATCGGCCGGAGCGGCGCCGCTGACATCACCTCACGATAGATCCACCCTCCCCACCCCACGCCCCCTTCCGTCGCCGATCAAGGGCTGGGGCACGTACTTTGATCTCCGATGTGTGTGCCTGAGCCCTTGATCGGCGGGGTTCTCCTTGATCGGCGCCCTGCCGGGACCGCCGGCGGGGCGGCGCGGAGCGGGCGCGCGTCTGGTTGCGGAAGGTTCGGGTGCCGAAGGGGCTCGCGTACGGTTCGATGCGATGCGATGCTGTGAGATGACGGGCTGTTGCGAGATGCGCGGCGGGGGTTCCGGACCAGCTCAGCACGGGTAGGGAGCGAGCATGCGGGCAATCTGGAAGGGCGCGGTCTCATTCGGCCTGGTATCGATCGCGGTCAAGCTCTTCTCCGCCACCGAAGAAAAAGACATCCGATTCCATCAGGTGCACCGCGAGGACGGCGGCCGCATCCGCTACAAGCGCACCTGCAGCGTCTGCGGCGAAGAGGTCACCTACGACGACATCGCCAAGGGCTACGACATCGGCGGCGGGGAGATGGTCATCCTCACCGACGAAGACTTCGCCGACCTGCCGCTGTCCACGTCCCACGCGATCGAGGTGCTGGAGTTCGTGCCGGCCGACCAGGTCGACCCCATCCTGTACAACAAGGCCTACTTCATGGAGCCGGAAGGCGCCGCGACCAAGCCATACGTGCTGTTGCGCGACGCGCTGACCGACAGCGACCGGGTCGCGATCGTCAAGGTGGCCCTGCGCCAGCGCGAGCAGCTCGCCACGCTGCGGGTCCGCGAGGGTGTGCTGCTGCTCAACACGATGCTCTGGCCGGACGAGATCCGGAAGCCCGACTTCGGCTTCCTCGACGAGGACATCCAGGTGCGCCCGCCCGAGCTGGCGATGGCCGGCTCGCTGATCGACTCGATGGCCGGTGAGTTCGACCCGGCGGAGTACACCGACAACTACCGCGAGGCGCTCCAGGAGGTCATCGACGCCAAGGTGGAGGGCCGCGAGGTCGTCCAGCCGGAGGAGGTCGAGGAGGCACCGGCCGCGGCGGTTGATCTGATGGCGGCGCTGCGCGCGTCGGTCGACCGGGCCCGGGCAGCGCGCGGCGAAAGCCCTGGCGCCGAGCCGACGCCGATCACGTCCGCGCGGTCCGCACAGAAGAAGGCACCGGAGAAGAAGGCCGAACCCGCCAAGAAGACACCGGCCAAGAAGGCGGCCGCGAAGAAGGCGGAACCGGCTAAGAAGACCGCGGCCGCGAAGAAGACCACCGCCAAGAAAGCCGCGCCGGCCAAGAAGACTGCGGCCGCCAAGAAGACCACCCGCAAGTCCGCCTAACCATGATCAAGGCGTCCCTCAAGTAGTTCTCACTCAATGCCGCGTCGTTAACACCGCCTGTTCCTGCCGATCAAGGCGTTGGGCACATGGTTTGATCTTCGATCCACGTGCCTGCGCCCTTGATCGGCGGGCATTCCCTTGATCGGCGCGGCTGCGGGCTGCAGGCCGCCCGCCGCGACGCGGCCGGCCTGTGGCGGGCGGCGCCCGCCACAGGCCGAGACGCGGACTCCACGGGGCGCGGAGCCGCCAAGATCATGGGATTTTCTCGCGTCGCTCTTGTCCAGGCGGCGAGTTCGCGTTCTGCTCAGCGGTGAGATATCGACCCTATGAGGGCTTCGTAAGGTGCATATCTCACCGCTGAGCAGAACGCGACCTGCCGCTGGTGCGGGACCCGGGCCCACCGCGGCCGACCGAGCGACAACAACCGGACGTCAGCGGCCGGACCCCGCGCCGACGAACGACGCCCGACCGGCGCCGGACCTAGCGCCGGACCTGCCGCCGATCAAGGACAACCACGCCGATCAAGGGCATAGGCACGTGGATCGAAGATCCAAGCATGTGCCCAAGCCCTTGATCGGCGAGAAGAGGGGCCTTAGCGACGTGGCAGGGGTTTGCGGGTTAGGGGGAGAGGACGTCGTCGGCGTCGACGATGGTGTACGCGTAGCCCTGCTCGGCGAGGAAGCGCTGCCGGTGCGCCGCGTATTCGGTGTCGATCGTGTCCCGCGACACCACCGTGTAGAAGTGCGCCTGGCGGCCGTCGTGCTTCGGGCGCAGCACCCGGCCAAGCCGCTGGGCCTCCTCCTGCCGCGACCCGAACGTGCCGGACACCTGGATCGCGACCGTCGCCTCGGGCAGGTCGATGGAGAAGTTGCCCACCCGCGAGATCACCAGCGTCCGCAGCGACCCCGACCGGAACTCGTCGAAGAGCCGCTCGCGCTCCTTGTTGGTGGTCGAGCCCTGCACGATCGGCGCGTCGAGCGCCGCACCGAGCTGGTGCAGCTGGTCGATGTACGCCCCGATGACCAGGGTCTGGTCGCCCTGGTGACGTTCGACGAGCGCCTTGACGACGGCCAGCTTGCTGTGGGCGGTGGCGGCCGCGCGGTACCGCTCCTCCTGGTCGACGGTCGCGTACCCCATCCGCTCGTCGTCGGTGAGCGTCACCCGGACCTCGGTGCAGTCGGCGGGCGCGATCCAGCCCTGTGCCTCGATGTCTTTCCACGGCGCGTCGTACCGCTTCGGGCCGATCAGCGAGAACACGTCGCCTTCCCGGCCGTCTTCACGGACCAGCGTGGCGGTGAGGCCGAGCCGGCGGCGGGCCTGGAGGTCGGCCGTGAAGCGGAAGATCGGTGCCGGCAGCAGGTGCACCTCGTCGTAGATGACCAGGCCCCAGTCGCGGGCGTTGAAGAGGTCGAGGTGGGTGAAGGCGCCGTTGCGGCGGGCGGTGAGCACCTGGTACGTCGCGATGGTGACCGGGCGGATCTCCTTGCGCTCGCCGGAGTACTCGCCGATCTCCGCCTCGGTGAGCGACGTGCGCGCCAGTAGCTCCCGCTTCCACTGCCGCCCGGCGACCGTGTTGGTGACCAGGATCAGCGTGGTGGCCTGGGCCTGCGCCATCGCGGCGGCGCCGACCAGCGTCTTGCCCGCGCCGCAGGGGAGCACGACCACGCCGGAGCCGCCCGCCCAGAAGTGCTGGACGGCTTCCTGCTGGTATGACCGTAATGTCCATCCATCGAGCGCCAGGTCGATCTGGTGGGCCTCGCCGTCGACGTATCCGGCCAGGTCCTCCGCCGGCC
Source organism: Actinomycetes bacterium KLBMP 9797 (assembly GCA_037414955.1). Taxonomy (GTDB): domain Bacteria; phylum Actinomycetota; class Actinomycetes; order Mycobacteriales; family Micromonosporaceae; genus Phytohabitans. The sequence continues at coordinate 9,274 of JBBEWH010000232.1, read as the reverse complement.
AGCCCAGCTTCAGCAGGGCCTGCTTGAGCCGGCCGCGCTCGGACGGATGTACCGCGATCGTGTCGTCGTCGAGCTTGTTGCCGAGCATGCCGGCGAGCTTCTTCGACTTGCTGACCTCGACCAGCACCGCCCGGTCGAGCCCGCGCAGCACCAGGCCGTGGGCCGGGTCGTTGGCGAGCTGGAGCCGCCCGTACCGGTCCATCGTGTCCGCCACGTCGACGAGCAGCGCGTGCGGCACGGGGTATCGCGAGAAGCGCAGCAGCGCGTCGACCACGCTCTCGGCGTCGTGGCCGGCGGCCCGCGCGTTCCACAGGCCGAGCGGGGTCAACCGGTACGTGTGCACGTGCTCGGGAGAGCGCTCCAACTCGGCGAACGGCGCGATCGTCATGCGACAGGCCAGCGCGTCAGGATGATCGACTTCAAGCAGCAGGGTTTTGTCTGACTGCACGATCAGTGGTCCACCGGTCACACGCGCCTCCCAAAAGACCCTCAAGTGTTGCACGTGTGGGGCACACTGCCGGCGAAAGTCTTTCGGAGGCGCAACCAGAGTGGCAGGGTCATGCGTCTACGTAGCGACAACTGCTCTGGGGAGGGCGCTGTGGTTCGGAGATGCGCGCGCTTGGTCGCCGTTGCCGTTGTCATGTTGATCGGCGCCGGTGCGTGCGCGTTCGAGTCCACGCCTGACCAGGGTGGGGCGGGGGAACTCCAGCCGGTGAGTGCGGGGGAAGGTGAGACGGGGGCGAACGCGCCGCCGGGGCCGGTCGAGACACCGTCGTGGGGGGGGGCGCCCCCCCCGGGGGGGGGGGGGGCCGGGGCGGCCGGGGGGGGGGCGCGCCCCCCCCCCCCCCCGGCCCCCCCCCCCCCCCCCCCCCCCCCCCCCCCCCCCCGACTCCGCCCACACCCAAGACCAGCCCGACCACGACACCGACGCCGACGAAGAAGACCACGAAGGCCGCCGCCGGCTGCCCGCAGGGCGAGCAGCAGCGCGCCGTCGAGACGGCGCTCGCCAAGCTCGGTGGCTTCGGCAAGATCACCGTCGACGGCAAGCAGTCGGCCGCGGACTGCGCGGCCATCAAGAAGTTCCAGCAGCGGTACGGCATCCAGCCGGCCCAGGGCCGCGCTGGCCCCACGACGGCCGACGTCGCGAAGCGGCTGGCCGCCACCGACACCGGCAAGTGCCGGTCCGGCAGCGGCACGACGTTCTGCGTCGACCTGACGCACCAGACCGTCTGGGTGATGCGCGGCGGCAAGGTGACCCGCAAGCCCACCGTCACCCGCACGGGTATGCCGGGCTACGCCACCCCGACCGGCGTCTACTCGGTGCAGAACAAGGCGCGCAAGGAATGGTCGAACCCGTACGAGGTGTGGATGCCGTACTGGCAGCGCTTCAACGGCGGCATCGGCTTCCACGAGACGGTGAGCTACCTCCACAACAAGCCGGGCGGGTCACACGGCTGCATCAACCTGCTGCCGTCGGACGCCCGGGCCCTCTACGAGATCGGCAAGGTCGGCACCCGCGTCCACGTCTTCGGTCACCGCCCGGGCACGTAACCCAAGCCCCATGATCAGGGCGTCCCTGTAGTCGTTAGGACTACTTGAGGGACGCCCTGATCATGGGGACGGCGGTAGGGTCGCCGCGGTGACGACACGGGGAACGCTTCGTGCGCTACCTTCGGTGATCCTGATGGCGGCGGTCGGCGTCGTCGCGGCATCGCGTGCCGCCGAGGCGGCCGCGCACAGCCTCGGCGCGGACTTCAACGACGTGGCGGTCGGTGCCCTGCCGGCGGGCTGGTCGGCGGACACGGCCGGCGGCGACGGCACGGTCGGTGTGGCGGCCGTCCCCGACCCGGTCGACCGCAGCCTGCGGCTCACGAAGACCACCACCGCCGGAACGGCACTGGCCACCACGAGATTCGCCGCGCTCACCGGTGAAGTCCGGGTCGAGGCGCGGGTCCGCGTCGACCAGACCGCGGGCTGGTACAACATGCTGTACATCGCCGGCTCGGACTGGCGGGCAGCGGCCAGCGTCGCCGTCCGCAGTGGACAGTTTAACTACGTGGCGACCGGGCAGAACCTGCTGCCGGCCGTCGCTGGTCGGTGGTACACGCTGCGCGCGGTGCTGCGCACCGACACGCAGCGGGTGGATCTTCACATTGACGGCCAGCGGGTGCTGGCCGGCGCGGCGTTCCGGGAGACCTCAGCCGACATCGCGCGCGTCACGGTCGCCGTCGACACGGGCAACACCGGCACGGTGTACGTGGACAGCGTCACCGCACACCAGGTGCCGGCGCCGTCCGTCGACTACGTGGTGCTCGACCAGTTCAACGACGGCGCGCTGCCGGCGGGGTACGCGATCACCGCGACCGGCGGCACCGCCTCGGTGGTGCCGACGCCGAGCGACGCGGACCAGAGCTTGTCGCTGGCCCGGACGGTGACCGCGTTCCGTGACTTTCCGGCGCAGAGCGGCACCGTCATCGTGCAGGCCAACGTGCGGACCGACGAGACGGTGGGCACCAAGGTCGCGCTCTACGCCTACAGTTCCGGCACCAAGCCGGCGGCCACGATCCAGTTCGACGGCGGCTGGCTCCGGTATTTCGACGGCACCAACGGCCACCAATTGACGCCGGTGACGGCGGCTGAGTGGTACACGCTGCGGCTGGTCCTCGACGTGGCGAGCCAGGAGTTCGAGATCTACATCGACGGGCGCAAGTTCGGGGGAGCGGCGCCGCGGTGGGGCTTCCGGGACCCGGACGCCACCGACGTCGGCCGGCTGCGGTTCGGCACCGACGGCGCCGGGACGGTGCGGGTCGACAACGTCATGGTGTACCGGAATCCGGTTGTCGCGCCGCCGGGGGCGGCGCTCGACGTGCGGGCGGCGCCTTACAGCGCGGCGGGCGACGGCGCGACCAACGACACGGCGGCGATCCAGCGCGCGATCGACGACGCGCCCGCCGGCGGTTCGGTGGTCCTGGCCGGCGGTGTCTTCCGTACCGGCACTATCCGGCTGAAGTCGGACATGACGCTCTGGGTCAACCACGACGCGGTGTTGCTCGGCAGCCAAGATCTCGCCGACTATCCGCAGTTCAGCCATGGCGCCGACGGGACGCCCCGGGTCGGCGGCATCATCACCCGCGCGCTGATCCTCACCAATGGCGCCGACCGCGTGCGGATCGACGGCGGCGGCACGATCGACGGCAACGGTGACACGCCCGCATGGAACAGCGACCTGCCCGGCCGCCCGGTGTTGCTGTTTCTCACCAACGGCGCGGACGTCTTGATCATGAGTCGAGGACCGCGGCCGTGATGCGGTGCAGGGCGAACGTGTGGAGCATCTCCGTGCGCTCGTCCTCCGCCCGCAGATAGCCCGCGCCGATCGACACCGGGCGCACCAGGCGGGACGCGGTGGCGCCGTGCGCGTCGACGTATCCGACCCAGACCAGCGCCTTGTCCCGTACCGCCTGCTGGAGCACCGCCAGCGCCTGGGTGTGTGCCTGCACGGCGGTGAGGCCCTCGATGCCCTGCCCGATGGCGGCGCGGACGGTGACCGGCGCGCGGCGGGCGGCCCGCGCGGCGGCGTCGCCGCGCCGGATCTGCTCGACGATGCCGGCCAGCCGGGGCGGGGTGAGGCTCGGCCCGAGCGGGTCGGTCTTGACCGTGACGGTCGTGCGCATCGGCGCCCGGCGGGACTTCGGCTTGCTGACCACCGCCCCGCCGCTGGCGTCCTCGCGGACCGGCGGGTAGCCGGCCTCGCGCAGCGCGGTGAGCAGCCGACCCACCTGGTACGGCGTCACCAGCACGGTCGGTGCCAGCCGGCGCAGGGTGAGCGACGCCAGCCGCTTGTCGGCCAGGATCTGCACCAGCAGCGCCTCGTCGTCGCTGCGCACGTAGCCGCCGATGCCGCCGATCCGGAGCCCGCCGTGCTTGCGGGCCACGTCGTCGATCAGGTAGCTGAGGCCCTGCGGCACCGGCGTCCGGGACCGCCGGCGGAAGAGCGCGTGCAGGTCGTCGGCCGTGTAGCCGGCGTCCAGCGCGGCCCGCAGGCTCGCCTCGGTGACCCGGTGCACGCTCGCCCCGCCCGCCGACTCGTGCTCAGCGACCACCTCCAACTCGCCGGCGAGGATCGGCTCCGGCGGCCCGGGCACGACCACGGTGAGGTCGGCCTGCACCAGGATGTGGTCGACCGGCGCGGGCAGCAGCGCGTCCAGGCGCGCCGCCAGCTCGGAGGTGCCATGACCGCGGATCCCCAGCGGGTCGTCGTCCGACGGGGAGCGGGGGTCCTCGACGAACACCCGGCCGTACGAGGAGAGCGCGCCCAGCCCGGTCACGCCCAGCGCGGCGGCCTCGGTGAGCGCGTCGCGGTAGGCGTTCTCGCGACCCTTCGCCCGGCGCGGCGCCCGCCAGGCCAGCGTGGCGAGCACCTCGTCGGCGGTCGGTGCCGTCCCGGGCGGCGCGGTGGCCAGGGTCGCCAGCACGGCCCGGCGGACGGCTGGCATGTAACCGCGCTCGACCTCCACCGACAGCACGTTGAGCGGGCGGTCCCGATCGTCGCGCTGTCCCACCAGCCCGGCCTGCCGGGGCATCGCGAACCAGGCCTCGGCCAGCCGCTCCCAGCGCGGCGCGAGCGGCAGCCCGCGCCACGTGTCGTAGCCGGCGGTGGGCAGCAGCACCGCTTCGCCGGTGGGCCGCTCGGCCTCGTTGGTCAGGCCGGCCTGGTAGGTCACCTCCAGCAGCAGCGCCGCGGTGGGCTCGTCGACGCCGGTCGCCTTGGCGAGGCGGCGCAGGTCGCGCACGCCCACGCCGCCCGAGCGCAGCAGGACCGCCGGTTCGGCGTCCAGCGCCTCCAGCAGCGTTTCGGCCAGGCGTACCGCTTCCATGGCCTGCCCGGCCGCCGCGGAGTCGGCGGCCTTCGGGTCGCGCGCCGTGCCGGTCAGGTCCGGGGGTTGGATCCGCGGCGGCCCGAGCGGGCCGGCGTCGCGCCGCAGCAGCAGCCCCACCTCGCGCGGCATCTCGACGGTGTCCTCGGAGGTGCGGACCAGCAGGCCGTTGTCGACCAGCCAGGCCACCGGCTCGCTCGGGTTGCCGCCGGTCACCGTGCCGACCGGCGGCCCGGCCGCCAGCCGGTCCAGCACCGCGCGGGCCGCCGGCGGCGCGGCGAGCAGCGTGCGGCGCAGCTTGGCCGGGTCCGCGCACAGGGCCGCCGTCGTCGCGTCCAGGTCCGCGGCTGGCCTGCCCAGCCCGGCGGGGTACGGCGAGCAGACCTCGTCGACGGCGCCCACCACACGCAGTTCCGGGTCGGGCCCGGTGACCAGGAAGAGCGCCCGGAGCCGGTCGAGCGCGGCGCGGGCCTCCGGGGTGGCCGCCATGGCGAGCACCGCGTCGATCGAGGTCGCGCCGCTTTCCGGGGCGCGGGTCAGCCGCACGGCGTCCAGGATCTGGAGCGTGAACTGGTCGAGCCCGTCCAGCGCGCGCGCCACGGACACCCGGGACTGGGCGCGAACCGCGAGCGCGGACAGGTCCGCCGGCACCGGCACGACCAGATCCGGGCGCAGGCGCAGCAGGTCCGCCAGCGCGCGGTCGGGCAGCGCGCGCAGGTGGTCGGCGAATGTGGTGGCCATCGTCATTCAACGCTAGCCGTGTCACGATGATCGCGGTAACGGGTCAGGGGAGGAGTGTGGGTGACTGAACCGCTGGTGGTCGGGTTCGACCTGGACATGACGTTGATCGACTCCCGCCCTGGCATCGCGGCCGCCTACCGGCAGCTCACCGCGCGCACCGGGGTGTACGTCGACGCCGAGGCCGCGGTGCGCCGGCTGGGACCGCCGCTGCGCGACGAGCTGCGCCGATGGTTTCCGCCCGACCAGGTTGAGGACGCCGTCGACGCGTACCGGTCGCTGTATCCCGATTATGCGGTCGAGCCGTCGGTTCTGCTGCCCGGCGCGGCGGAGGCGGTGCGGACGGTGCGTGCCGTCGGCGGCGGCGTGGTGGTCGTCACGTCGAAGCTGGGCCGGCTGGCCCGGCTGCACCTCGACCACGTGGGCCTGGAGGTCGACGCGGTGGCCGGTGACCTCTTCGCCGAGGGCAAGGCGGCGGCGCTGGCCGAGTACGGCGTGCGGCTCTACGTCGGCGACCACGTCGCCGACATGGTGGCCGCGCGCACCGCCGGCATCCCCGGCATCGGCGTCACGACCGGCCCCTGCTCCGCCGACGAGCTGCGCGCCGCCGGCGCCCAGGCCGTGCTCACCGAGCTGACACGATTCCCGGAGGCGCTCGCTACCCTCCGCCAGTTAGCCTGGTGACAATCAACAATCTCAACTAGAGCAGAGGTCAACGGTGCCAACCGGTCGAGTGAAGTGGTACGACGCGCAGAAGGGCTATGGATTCGTCACCAGCGACGAAGGTGGGGACGTGTTTCTGCCCAAGGGTGCGCTGCCCGGCGGCGTCACCGACCTCAAGAGCGGTCAGCGGATCGAGTTCGGTGTCGTCGACAGCCGGAAGGGCGCACAGGCCATGGGCGTCAAGCTGCTCGACGCCCCACCCTCGGTGGTGGAGCTGCGGCGCCGCCCTGCCGAAGAGCTGCACGGCCTGATGGAAGACATGATCAAGGTACTGGAAGCCAAGGTCATGCCGGATCTGCGGCGCGGCCGCTTCCCGGACAAGAAGACCGCCCAGACCGTCGCCCAGCTGGTGCACGCCGTGGCTAGGGAGCTGGAGATCTGAGCAGGGCTTCGACGGCGGCGTGCCCTTCCGCGCCCAGATCCGCGGTGAACTCGTTGACGTAGAGCGCGATGTGCTGGTCGACCACGTCGCGCTCCATCTCCTGCGCGTGCTCCAGGACGTAGTCGCGGCTCGCCTCCGGGTGCGCCCAGGCGCGCCGCACCGACGCGCGGATCCACTCCGCCGCCTCGGCCGGGTCGACCGCACCGCGGCGGGCCAGGATCGCGCCCAACGGGATCGGCAAGCCGGTGCGCGCCTCCCACCACTCACCGAGATCGGCGAGCGCGGTCAAGCCGTACCGGGGATAGGTGAACCGGGCCTCGTGGATCACGAGGCCGGCATCGAAGCGGCCGGCGGCCACGCCGGGCATGATCTCGTGGAACGGCACGACCTCCGTCTTGACCGGCGGCTTGTCCGCCGCCCACTGGCGGAAAAGGAGGTACGCCGTGGTGCGCTCCCCGGGGATCGCCACCGTCTTGACGTCGGTGTGGCCGTCGCGGGTCAGCACCAGCGGGCCGCAGCCGCGGCCCAGCGCGCCGCCGCACGGCAGCAGCTCGTACTTGTCCCGCAGCCACGGCAGCGCGGCGAAGCTGACCTTGACCAGGTCGAACTCGCCCTTCTCGGCGGCCGTGTTGGTGACGTCGACGTCCGCGTACGTCACGTCGACCGGCGGCGCGCCCGGCACCAGCCCGTGGACGAGCGCGTGGAAGACGAACGTGTCATTGGGGCAGGGCGAGATCGCCAGCGAGAGCGCCACGTTCTTCACCGTACTCGCGGTCGGTACTCGCGGTCGGGGCGAGTCGATCGTCGGCGTTACACTGCCCGCTCGTGACGTCGCCTCGCGGTAGTGAAGAAATGGCCGGCCCGCGCGTGCTGCGGGTGGGCTCCGGCGGGCACCCCAGCATCGGTGCGGCGATCAAGGCGGCCCGCGACGGCGACGCCGTCGAGATCGTCGGGGGTAGGTATACCGAGCGGATCGTGCTGCGTAAGGCGATCGAGCTGCGACCGGTCCCGGACAGCGGCACGGTGACGCTCGCGCACGACGTCACCCCGCTGACCCTGCGGGCGAGCGCCACGGTACGCGGCCTCACCATCGTCGGCGAGCTGAGCAGCGGGGATTCCTTTGTGGACGCCGCGGTGGTGGTCGAAGGCGCCGGTGTCGCGCCGCTGCTGGAGTCCTGCGTGGTCAGCGTCGCGTCGCCGAGAGCGATCTGGGTGATGGAGGGCGCGGCGCCGGTGCTTCGGGACTGCTCGGCGACCGGCGGTGTATGGGTCGGCGACCGCGGATCGCGCGTCGAGTTGACCCGGTGCGTGCTCGAGACCGACCTCAACACCGGGGTGTCTGTCTTCGAGCGGGCGGAGGCGACGTTGACGGACTGCCGGATCACGGGGGCGGACACGGCCATCAGCGTGTCCGATCGGGACTCGGCCGTCACGATCGTCCGGACCCGGATCGAGAACAGCCTGTACGCCGCGGTCGTGGCGCGGGATCGGGCGCGGGCGACCATCACCAACAGCCAGGTACATGGCCATGGAGCGACCCTGGAAGTCGAGACACACGGCACCCTCCTAGCCGACCACGTCGTGCTCGAAGACTCGTTCCAGAACGGCATCTCGGTGAAAGGTGGCGAGGGACGGTTCACCGAGTGCCGGGTCATCGGTGCGCGCGAGGCGTGTATCTCGCTCAGGGGTGGCCGGGCTGTGCTCGACCGGTGCGAGGTCAGCGGCGGGCGAGATGCCGGCTTCCACGTCGGCGGGGGCGACGTCGAGCTGACCGGGTGCGTCGCCCACGACAACGGGGCGGAGGGCTTCCAGCTCCGCAGCGAGGCGAAGATCACCGCCTGCGCGTCGTACGCCAACGGCAAGGAGGACCCGGTGGGCATCCAGCCGGGCGCGCCGGTCCCGCCCGAACTGGCGGGGCCCCAGGCCGCCTCCGTCGAGGAGTTGCTCGCGGAACTGGACGCGCTGATCGGGTTGGCCGAGGTCAAGGCCGAGGTGCGTACCCTCATCGACATCATCAAGGTCGGCGAGCGCCGCGCGCGGGCCGGTCTCAAGACGCCGCCGCTGAGCCGGCATCTGGTCTTCACCGGCAATCCGGGTACGGGAAAGACCACGGTGGCCCGGCTGTACGGGCGGATCCTGGCCGCGCTGGGCTTGCTGGAGAAGGGGCATCTGGTGGAGGCGGCCCGGGTCGACCTGGTCGCCGAGCACGTCGGCGGCACCGCGGTGAAGACGAAGGCCGCCTTCGACCGGGCGCGCGGCGGTGTGCTGTTCATCGACGAGGCGTACGCGTTGTCGCCTGTGGACAGTGGTCGGGACTTCGGTCGGGAGGCCATCGACACGCTGGTGAAGCTGATGGAGGACCACCGCGACGAGGTGGTGGTCATCGTGGCCGGCTACACCGGGGAGATGGCGCGGTTCATCGCCGCGAACCCGGGTCTGGAGTCGCGGTTCGGCCGGACCATCGAGTTCCCGGACTACGGCGCGGAGGAGTTGGTGCGCATCACCGAGCTGCTGGCGGGTCAGCACGACTACACGCTGGCCGAGTCGACCCGCGACG
>JBBEWH010000231.1:0-41815 GCA_037414955.1 Actinomycetes bacterium KLBMP 9797 | reverse complement strand
ACGCCTTGATCATGGGGCGGTGCGGCGGGAGAATAACGATCACCGTCCATTCGTTGCTTCGTCCCGAGGAGCGCACATGGCGCTACAGCACCGACTCCGCGGCGCGATCGCCGGCCTCGTCCTCACGCTGGCCACCACCGCCGGCGGAGTCGCGATCGCCACCCCCGCGGTCGCCGACGAGATCGGCCAGGCCCCCACCGCCGCCAACATCACCGGAAACGGCAGCTTCGCCGTCACCGCCACCGCCATCACCGGCCAGAGCGGCTTCGGCGGCGGCACCGTCTACTACCCGACCACCCCCGGCGTGTACCCGGTAGTGGCGATCGCGCCCGGGTTCACCAACACCTGGAGCAACGTCCAGTGGCTCGGCCCGCGGCTGTCCTCGTGGGGTTTCGTCGTCGTGGGCATCAACACCAACTCCGTCTTCGACTTCCCCGCCAGCCGTGGCGACCAGCTGCTCGCGGCGCTCAACTGGGCGGTCGACACCGCCCCGACCGAGGTACGCTCCCGGGCCGACGGGACCCGTCGCGGCGTGGCGGGGTACTCGATGGGCGGCGGCGGCACACTCGAGGCGCTCGCGAAGGACACCACCGGGCGGGTGAAGGCCGGCGTGCCGCTGACGCCGTGGCACACCACCAAGAACTGGGCGAGCGTGACCGAGCCGGTGTTCCTCCTCGGCGGCCAGAACGACACGACCGCGGCGCCGTCCGCGCACGCGATCCCCTTCTACAACAGCCTCGCCGGCCCGAAGACCTATGTGGAGCTGGCCGGCGCCTCGCATTCCTGGCCGCAGAGCGTCAACGCCATCGGGTCCCGGGCGATCGTCTCCTGGTTCAAGCGGTGGCTCAACGGCGACACCCGCTTCACCCCGTACACCTGCGGCTTCACCGGCAACACGATCTCATCCTTCCAAACCACCGCCTGCTAACCCACCCTCTTACCCCACCCTCTTACCCCTCCCCGCCGCCTCCCCGCCGCCTCCCTCGCCGCCGCCTCCCCGCCGCCCCCTGTCGTCGATCAAGGCCTTGGGCACATGGTTTGATCTCTGTTCCGGGTGCCTTAGCCCTTGATCGGCGCGGAGTCCCTTGATCGGCGGGGGCGGCCACGGGCTACGCACGGGCCGACCACCGGTGGCGGTGGCGGACCGTTCACGACGCGGACCCATGACTGCGGTGGCAGACCGTTCGCGACGCCGACCCATCGCCGCGGTGGCAGACCGTTCACGACGCGGACCCATCGCCGCGGTGGCAGACCGTTCACGACGCCGACCCATCGCCGCGGTGGCAGACCGTTCACGACGCGGACCCCATGGCTGCGGACCTCTCACGATCGGCGTTGGCCCGCTTCTTGCCCATGCGGCGACATCCGGTCGCTGAGGTGCGAGCCGATCCGGCCAGTGCAGCCCGCTTAGCGGCGCACGTGCGCGGCGGACAGCCGTACCGTCAGCTCCGCCAGCCGCCCGTCGGCGGCCCAGACGACCCGGGCGGGCTGGATGTGGACAGCGCTCACGCCCGCGCCACCTTCGACGAACGGCGCCGGCCCTTGCCCAGACCTGCCGTCGATCAAGGACATTCGCGCCGATCAAGGGCTCAGGCACCCGGATCAGAGATCAAAGCATGTGCCCAAGCCCTTGATCGACGGGGAGAGGGGGTGTGGCGGGACGATAGGGCTGCGGCTTGGTCATGGCGGGGGCACAGGTTCGGCACATCGCCGTCCCAAGGTCGGCCAGTACACCTGCGGGATGACGCGAGAGACGCCTAGGAAGAGGCGCCGGATCCGGCGCGTGGTGCTGGCCGTGGTCGCCGCTGTGCTGTTGTCCGCCGGCGGCGGCTCGGCATGGGCCCTGAACCACTACGTGGTCGACCATGTCGAGATCTCCGACGTGCGCGCCTACGAGTCGGCCCAGTCGGCGACCACGACGGACAGCGGCGACGCCACCATCAAGGTCAACAAGGTGACCACCGGCAGCGGCGCGGAAACTGTGACCTACTACGTCGCCGATGTGACCCTCACCGCCGCGACCCAGCTGCGCTCCGCGTTCGCGAACAACAGTTTCGGCGAGAACATCATCGCGGACACGTCGGCCATCGCCGAGGACAACGACGCGGTCTTCGCCGTCAACGGCGACTACTACGGCTTCCGGGACACCGGCATCGTCATCCGCAATGGCGTGGTCTACCGCGACGAGGGCGCCCGCACCGGGCTCGCCTTCTATCGCGACGGCACGGTCCAGGTGTACGACGAGACCACCACCACGGCGGAGCAGCTCCGCGCCGACGGCGTGTGGAACACGCTCTCCTTCGGACCGGCCGTGGTGACGGGCGGCGAGGTCGTCGACGGCGTCGAGAACGTCGAGGTGGACACGAACTTCGGCAACCACTCGATCCAAGGCGACCAGCCGCGCACCGCGATCGGGGTCATCGACACCAACCACCTCGTCTTCGTCGTCGTGGACGGCCGCAGCACGGGCTACAGCAAGGGCGTCACGCTGCCGGAGCTCGGGCAGATCATGGTGGACCTCGGCGCCACGACGGCGTACAACCTGGACGGTGGCGGGTCGTCCACGATGTACTACGACGGCACGCTCGTGAACAACCCGCTCGGCAAGGGCGAGGAACGCGGCACCTCCGACATCCTCTACATCGCCGGGTGACGCGGCGGTGATCGTGCTCATCCCGGCCTACGAGCCGGACCAGCGGTTCCTCGCGCTCATCGACACCCTCCGCACCATCGCACCGGACGCCCGGGTGGTCACTGTGGACGACGGCAGCGGACCCGCGTACCGGAAGGTGTTCGACGCGGCCGCGACACTCGGTTGCACCGTCCTGCGGCACCCGGTGAATCGGGGCAAGGGCAGCGCGTTGAAGTCCGGCTTCCGGTACATCGCGCGGGCGCACCGCGGCGCCGACGTGGTGTGCGCGGACGCCGACGGCCAGCACAGCACCGACGACATCATGCGGGTCGCCGCCCGGGTCCGGCGCGGCCGCCTGGTGCTGGGCGCGCGGCGCTTCACCGGACCGGTGCCGATGCGCAGCAAGATGGGCAACTCGGTGACCCGCGTGCTGTTCGCGGCGGCGACCGGCCGCCACGTCCGGGACACCCAGACCGGGCTGCGCGGATATCCGGGCGCGCTGCTCGACTGGCTGCAAGCCATCCCCGGCGACCGGTTCGAGTACGAGATGAACGTGCTGCTCGCGGCCGCGCGGAGCGGGCAGCCGGTGGAGGAGACCGACATCGCCACGATCTACCTGGAGCGGAACGCCTCGTCACACTTCCGCCCGCTCGTCGACTCGGTCCGGGTGTACCGGCCACTGCTGCGCTTCTCGGCCTCGTCGTTGCTGGCGTTCGTCGTGGACACCGTCGCCCTGCTCGTCCTGCACGCCGTCCTCGGTGCCCTGCTGCCCGCCGTGGTCGGCGCCCGCGCGCTCAGTTCGACCGTCAACTTCGCCGTCAACCGGCGGTACGTCTTCGGTCACGAGCGCGACCAACGGCGGTCCTGGCGCGCGGCGGCACTGCGCTACTGGTTACTGGTGGCCGCCCTCCTGGCGGCCAACGCCCTCCTGATCACCACGCTCACCGGGGCCGGCCTGCCGCTGCTGCCCGCGAAGCTCGGCACCGAGGCCGCCCTGTTCGCGGTCAGCTACCTCGTGCAGCGCCGGACGGTGTTCACCCTTCCATGATCAAGGCGTCCTTGAAGTAGTTAGTACGACGTGTAGGGCGGCGTGTTCATGGTAGCACTGGGGTTTACACCCTCCAATCACAACGGCCCCCAACAAGTAGTTAGCACTACTTGACGGACGCCTTGATCATGGAAGCTCTGGCGTCGGGAATCGATGTTCGACCATAATGAAGAACGTGAAGTATATTCGCAAAGCCCTCGCTCTCGCCGTCGTCGCGGGCGCGACCGTCGTCGCGCCGGCCGCGCCCGCCGCCGCGGCCGCCGGCACGTTCAGCGTGCTCTCCTACAACATCGCCGGCCTGCCGGAGCCGCTGTCCAGCGCGCCGACCGACCGCGAGACGGCCACCACCGCGATCGGTCAGCGGCTCGGCCCGTACGACCTCGTCCACGTGCAGGAGGACTTCAACTACCACGCCCGCCTGTACGCGGCGGACGCCCATCCACATCGGACGCCCACCAGCGGCGGCGCCGGCATCGGCAGCGGGCTCAACACGCTGTCCAGCCACCCGTACGACGAAGACGACTTCGAGCGCGCCCGGTGGAACTCCTGCCAGTTCGACTCCGGCGACTGCCTGACGCCCAAAGGCTTCACGTTCCTGCGGGTGCGCCTGGCCGAAGGTGTCTATGTGGACACCTACAACCTGCACACCAACGCCGGCACCTCCGCCGGCGACCTGGCATCCCGCGCGGACAACCTCAACCAGCTGACCGCGTTCATCCAGACCCACTCGGCGGGCAACGCCGTCATCGTGATGGGCGACACCAACACCCGGTACACCCGGACCGGCGACACGATCGCGTCGTTCGTCGCCACCAACGGGCTGACCGACGCGTGGGTGCGGCTGGTGCGCGGCGGGGTGGCGCCGGCACCCGGCACGGAGGCGCTGGTGTGCGACCCGGCCGCGGTCACCGACTCCTGCGAGGTCGTCGACAAGATCCTCTACCGGAGCAGCCGGTTCGTCTCGCTCGACGCGACCTACTACCACAACGAGAACGCCGGCTTCCTGGAGGACGGCACCGGCCTCATGCTCTCCGACCACTACCCGATCGCCGCCCGGTTCAGCTGGTCCACCAACCCCGCGTACCGGTTCAGCGAGCAGTTCGGCGGCCCGCACGGCGACTACTTCAACGACGTCGACCGGGTGCCCGCGGGCGCCCGCGCGACCAGCGTCTCGCTGCGGGCCGGTGCGCGCGTCGATCAGCTGGGCGTGACGCTGGCCAACGGCACCGCGCTCACGCACGGTGGGAGCGGCGGCACGGCCGCGTCGCTCACCCTGGGCACGACCGAGTACGTGAACAGCGCGTACCTGTGCCGGGCCAAGCACAACGACCACACCCGGATCTTCTACGCCCGCTTCACCACGAACCTCGGCCGGACGCTCGCGGGCGGGACGACCACATCGGACTGTGCGACCACGACAGCGCCGCCCGGCTGGCGGATCGCCGGCTTCCACGGCCGCTCCGGCACGGCGGTCGACAAGATCGGCTTCATCTACACCACGCTCTAACCCATGATCAAGGCGTCCCTCACGTCGTTATAGCTACGTGAGGGACGCCTTGATCATGGAGCCATCGTGTTATAAGTAGCGCGGTTGCGACGGGCCGCTCCACGTGAAGGAAATGGCCGGTGCCCGGCCAGACCACCATCCGGGAGCCGGCGGGCGCCGGCAACGCGGCCTCCCACGCGGCGGGCTCCGCCAGCGAGCGCAGGCACAGCACCGGGCAAGAGCGGCGGCTCAGGTACCGCGCAGCGGGTGCCCGCGCACCGAACGCCCCCGGGTCGGTGTACATCCCGGCGTAGCAGGCGGCCAGCACCGGCCCGGGCGTCGCCAGCAACTGGTCGCGCACCGCCGGAGGCAGCTCCCCGAGCTGCGCGACGGCCGCGGCGGCGCCCCCGTCCCGCAACCGCGCCAGGCGTACCCCGAACTCGCCCTCCTCCGCCGCGTCCGCACCGTAGGCCGGGTCGATCACCACGAGTGCGCGGACCAACGCCGGGTGCTCGACGGCGAGGGCGGTGACCACCTGCGCGCCCATCGAGTGCCCGACGGCCACCACCGGCCCCACGCCCAGCGTGGCAACCAGGTGGGCCAGGTCGCCGGCGAGGTCGGTGGGACGGTATCCGCTGTCCGGCACCGGCGAACGGCCATGGCCGCGCAGGTCGACAGCGATGACGCGGTGACCCGCGAACGGGATCGGCTCCCACACCCGGTGGTCGCCACCCCACCCGTGCACCAGCAACAGCGGCGGCTCGCCGACGCCGCTGTCCGCATAGGCCAATTCCACGGGTGGCACGGTCACCCCGCCCGGTAACGCACGCCGGAGTACGCGGCGACCACGCCCTCGTTCGAGAGGTCTTGCACCCACAGACCCACGAACGCCCCGGTGAAGCCGAACGACCGCACCTGCCCGTCGACAATCTCGTCGGCGTACTCGTCCGACAGCGTCGTCGCATCCAGCTCAACGGGCACCGGCTCCCAGCCGCTGCCGCCGGTGTCACCGGGCGCCAGCGCGAAGCGGAGCACCGGCCCGTCCAGCTCGACGCGCAGTCGCACCGGGCCGGTGACGCCGTCCCGGCGCCAGAGCTCCCGGCGCGCGCCCCGGTCGCTCCCGACCAGCACGACACCCTCCGTCGTGACCGACAGGAAGTACCAGGTGCGGGTGTTGTAGTACGCCGTGATGCCGGCCGCCTGATGCACGTTCGTGGGCCGGAAGTCCACTGTGGCATCCAGCGCGCAGCGGCGATCGGTGACCGGCCGGGCCACCAGACTCGGCGACCGCAGCCCGTACGGCGACTGTCCACCCTGGATGCGCACGCTGTCGCCCGACACCGCCAGCCAGTCCGCCGCGGCATGCCTCCGCAGCGTGCTCCACTCCACCCCCAGCGCAAGGAAGGGACCCCTTATATCGCTATGCGTGAGGAAGGGACCCTTCCTTGCAATCGGGGCGGGGACTTCGAGGGCGGGCACGCCGCCGGGCACCCGGGGCCAGCCGTCCACCCACTCGACCCGTTGCAGCGCGGTCTCCCGACCCAGCACGCACCGGCCTCTTGTGGTGTATGGGCGCGCGGCCAGGTGGGACAGGTACCACTCGCCGCTCCCCGTCGCCACGAGGCAGCCGTGGCCGGCCTTCTGCAACGCCAGCTCGGGGTCGTGGCGGGCGGTGAGCATCGGGCCGGCCGGGTCCGGCTCGTATGGCCCGAAGAGATCCCGGGACCGCGCGACGGTGACGCCGTGCTCGTAGCCGGTGCCGCCCTCGGCGACCATCAGGTAGTACCAGTCGCCGACCCGGTACAGGTGCGGGCCCTCGGTCACGCCGATCCCGGTACCCGCGAAGATCTTCCGCGGCGGACCCACCAGCGCTCCGTCCACGAGCCGCTGGATCTCGATGCCCGCGAACCCCTTCCCGACGCGGGAGTCGAACGCCATGCTGAGCAGCCAGGTGGCGCCGTCGTCGTCGTGGAACAGCGCGGCGTCGAAGCCGCGCCCGTGCAACGGCACCGGGTCCGACCACGGGCCGTCGACGGACGGCGCCGTGGTCAGGTAGTTCCGCAGGTCCTTGTAGCCGAACGCGTAGTTGTCCAGGACGCTGAAGACCAGGTGGAAGCGCCCGTTCGCGTAGGTCAGGTCGGGCGCCCACACCCCGCCGGAGTCCGGCACGCCGGTGACGTCGAGCAGGCGAGGCTCGTCCAGCACGCCACCCAGCCGCCGCCAGTGCACCAGGTCGCGGGAGTGGTGCACCACGACGCCGGGACACCACTCGAACGTGGAGGTGGCCAGATAGTAGTCCTCCCCCACCCGCAGGATCGACGGATCCGGGTGGAACCCCGCCAGTACCGGATTCTGGATTCTCACTGAGCCCACAGTCACTCTCGATCAAGGAGAACCGTGCCGATCAAGGGCTCGGGCACCCGGAATAGAGATCGAACCATGTGCCTGAGCCCTTGATCGACGGGAAGATGGTTGGAGACCCGGTCGGCGACCGGTCGGAGACCGGTCCCCGACCGGTTGGAGACCGTCGTTACTGCTTTGCCAAATACGCGTTGGCTTGTTTTTCCATTTCGGCCTGGAGTTTTGCTACGCCGGCGTTTTCGGCGGCCTTCTTCAGCTTGTCCAGCTGGGCGTCCACGTCCACGACGCCGTAGTACAGGGGGTTGGCGTACTGGGTGATGACCGTGGTGATCGCGGAGATCTGCTGCTCGACCGGCTTCGTGTCGGGCACGAACGACGCGAACGGGTCGACGGTGAAGTTGTCGTAGTCCTGCGCCCAGGCGAACACCTTCTGCTCGGACTCGGTCATGTAGGCGGCCTTGCGCTCCAGGCTGGCCCGCCAGGACAGCGCGTACCCGGGGAACGTCGTGTACTGGCTCAGCGCCTCGAACTTGTCGTCGCCGATCGGTTTCCAGTCGGTGCCCTCGATGCCGTACTCGACCAGGTCGTGGTTCGCCTTGGTGGACAGCCAGTCCTGGAGCTTCAGCGCGTTCGCCACGCTGCCGCCGTTCGCGTTGACCACGACGAGGTTGTCGGCCTGGAACGTCTGGTTGGGCTTGGCGGACAGGCCGTCGCGGTACGGCAGCACCTCGGCGAGCATGGCGCCGGGGACGGCCTTGGTCAGCGCCGGCATCACGTTGCTGGTGGCGCCGTCGGTCATCGCCCACGTCGCCGCGTACTTGCCGGCCACCCACTGGCTCTTGATGGTGTCCGTGTCGGTGTTGACGGCGTCCTTGTTGATGATGCCGTCCTGGTAGTACTTGCGGATCCGGCGCAGCGCGTCGACCACGCCGGCGTCCTCCCAGAACGGCACCGGCTGGCTCGACTTGGTCACCGCGGCGTCCTTGGCGAAGACGAAGAACATGCCCCGGCCGGTGAACGCCCGCGCGATCGTGTGCGGGTCCTCCCAGGACCGCACGTTGAACATGCCCGCCGGCATCGGCATCGCGTGGAGGTAGCCGTTGGCGGAGTTCAGGCCGTAGGGGATGACCCCACCGCCCTTCTGCTTGACGGCGTAGAAGAACCGCTCCAGCGTGTCGAAGTCGGCGATCTCGCTGAAGCCGTACTTTTCCGCCAAGTCCTGGCGCACGGCGAAGTGCTGGCATCGCGCGGCGCTGTTGACCTGCGGGATGCCCCACAGCTTGCCGTCCCACTTGTTCGCCGCGATCAGCCGGTCGTCGAGCGTCGCCTTGAGATTCGGGTACTTGTCCAGTTCGGACGTCAGGTCGGCGAGCGCGCCGTCCTGCTGCAGTTGGGCCATGTTGAGCCACAGCGCCTGCAGGGCGGTGTCGAACGTCTCGCCGGAGGTGAACTTGAGCAGCGCCTGCTGCTGGTAGTTCGCCCAGTTGATGAACTGCACGTCCAGCGTCAGACCGGTGTCGGCCTGGAACTTCTCGTTGACCTTCTTGATGACGGCGTCCCAGCCGGGCGGCACCGCGCCGGGCACGATGGCCCGGACCGTGCTGCCGCCCGACGTGGCGTCGTCGCCGCAACCGGCCAGCCCGGTCAGCCCCAAGGCGGCGACGCCGACGCCGCCGCTGAGGCCAAGGAATCTCCTACGGGATAGAGACATGGGGGTTCTCCTCGAAAAGGTTGGGGGATCAGCCCTTGGTGGCGCCGAGGGTGAGGCCCTTGACGAAGTACCGCTGGGCGAAGGGATAGGCGAGGATGATGGGGCCGACCGTGACCACGGTGAGCGCCAGCCGCAGCTGGTAGACCGGCACGACGGGAGCGTTGCCACCGGGCAGCACGGTCGCGTTGGTGACGTTCGCGATCATGTTCTGCAGCAGCAGCTGCAACGGATACTTCGCCGGATCCGAGATGAACAGGATCGCCATGAACCATTCGTTCCAGTAGGTCACGGCGTAGAACAGCGCGATCACCGCGAGGATCGGCTTGGCCAGCGGCAGCACGATCCGGAAGAAGATGCGCAGTTCGCCGGCGCCGTCGACGTGCGCCGACTCCATGATTTCCGCGGGGATCTGGCGGAAGAAAGCCACCGTGATGAACACCAGGAACGGCATCATCAGGTGCGGCAGGATCACCGCGAACCAGCTGTCGCGCAGGTCCAGGACCTGGGTGACGAGCAGGTACAGGGGCACCAGCCCACCGGTGAAGAGCATCGGCAGATACGTGAAGACGCTCAGCGGCCGGCTCACCCGGCGCATGCGGCGCGCGATCACCCAGGCCAGGCCGGCGGTGCAGGCGACCGACAGCACGGTGCCGACCCCGGTGATGAACAGCGTCGCCAGGTACGCCCGGCCGAGCGCCTTGCCGGCGAACAGCTGCTCGTAGGCGGTCGTCGAGAACGGGTCGGGAAAGAGGCTGTAGCCCTTGAGGGACAACGTCGTCTCGTCGGTGAACGAGCCGGCCACGATCATCCACAGTGGGATGAGGCAGAACAGCGCGAAGAGTGTGACCACGACGTAGCTGGCGACGGTGAAGGGTTCGGTGGTGCGGTTCCTCATAGGATGCTGCTTTCCTTCGCGTACCGGCGCTGGATGAGCAGGGCGATGGCGACGAAGATGAAGCCGACGATGCCCTGGAAGAGGCCGACGGCCGCGGTCGTGCCGAAGTCGCCGAGGCTGCGCAGCGCCCGGAAGACGTAGGTGTCGATGACGTCGGTGGTGGAGAACAGCACCCCGTTGTCGCCGACGATCGCGTAGATCGTGGCGAAGTCGCCGTAGAAGATCCGCCCGATGCCCAGCACCAGCAGGATCACCGCGGTGGGGCGCAGCAGCGGAATCGTGATGGACAGGGCCATCCGGGCCCGGCTGGCGCCGTCGATGACGCCCGCCTCGTAGACGTCCGGCGAGATCGCGGTGATCGCCGCCAGGAAGATGATCGACATGTACCCGCCGAGCTGCCAGACCTTGACGACCGTGAGGATCCACGGCCAGGCGCCGGGCTCGGTGTACCAGCTCACCTGGGGCAGGTGGAAGATGTTGAGCGCGTCGTTGACCGCCCCACCCTCGCCGCCGACGCCCGCCAGCAGCACCTGGAGCATGACGCTGATGACGATGGGCGAGACGAAGTACGGGAAGAAGACCACGGACTGGACCACCCGCTTGTAGAGGTGCAGCCGGATCTCGTTCAGCATGATGGCCAGCAGCAGGCCCCAGGCGAGCGTCGCCGCGAGGAACAGCGCGTTGAGGAACACCGTGTTGAAGATGATCCGCGGCGCGTCGCCGGTGCTGAAGAAGTACTGGAAGTTGGCCAGCCCGTTCCACGGGCTGCCGAAGATGCCCTCGCGGATGTTGAAGTCCTTGAAGGCCACGATCAGCCCGGCCATCGGCAGGTAGGCGAAGACGGCGAAGTATACGACGCCCGGCACCGCCAGCAGGACCAGCGCCCACGAGCCGCTGCGCTTCCGCACGTGCGCTCCTCCGTTCGCATCACGACAAGCCGTAGAAAACGTTCTCCTGAAGCTAGGACACGACCCGAGTGAAGGCAAGACTTCGTTACAGCGAAGTTGCGCCCCGGTACCGGTACCCGAGCGATTTTTGCTGGTTGAGGCCCGGTTGTCCGACCGCGCGTCGCGGTCTTGACTGGCTGCGGCCGTCGCGAATATCGTAGAGAACGATTTCTTTGAGCGGCATCTATGAGCTGGGGGAACGTCCGTGACCAACCGCCCGACGGCGCTGTACGCCCTGCGCCCGGTGCACCTGCCGCAGCTGTTCCCCCCGCCGGTGCGGCACCGGATCGGCGCCCTCGTGGACATCGACCCCGACCTCGCCGTCGAGCGGTTCGACGACCCGCGCGCCGCGGACCGGCTCGCCGAACTGGAGGTGCTGATCACCGGTTGGGGGGCGCCCCGGCTCGACGAGGCGTTCCTCGCGGCGGCGCCCAAGCTGCGCGCCGTGCTGCACGCCGCCGGCAGCGTCAAACCGCACGTCACGGCCGGCGTCTGGACGCGCGGCATCGCCGTGTGCTCGGCCGCGACCGCCAACGCCGTACCGGTGGCGGAATACACCGTCGGGATGATCCTGCTGGCCGGCAAGGGCGTGTTCGCGCTGCGCGACCAGTACCGTGCGGCGCGCACGTTCCCGGTCGGCGACGTCGTGCCCGGCGTGGGCAACTTCGGGCGCCGGGTCGGCGTCGTCGGCGCCTCCCGGATCGGCCGGCAGGTGCTCGACCAACTGGCGCGGTACGACCTTGAGCTGCTCCTGTCCGACCCCTACACGGACGCGCCACCGGTGCCCAACGTGCCCCTCGACGAGCTTCTGGCCACCAGCGACGTGGTGAGCCTGCACGCGCCCGCCACGCCGGAAACCCACCATCTCATCGACCGCGACCGCCTGGCCCTGATGCGCGACGGCGCCGTGCTCGTCAACACGGCCCGCGGTGCCCTCGTGGACACCGACGCGCTCACCGACGAGCTGAAAACCGGCCGGATCTCGGCGATCCTCGACGTCACCGACCCGGAGCCGCTGCCGGCCGACTCCGTCCTCTACGAGCTGCCCAACGCCTTTCTCACCCCGCACATCGCGGGCTCGCAGGGCAACGAGCTGGCCCGCATGGGCATCGCCGTCGCCGACGAGTTGGAGCGGCTGCTGACCGGCCAACCATTGCGGCATCAGGTCCACCTCGACGACCTGCCTCGGACAGCATAGTGTCGGGCGGTTCGGTGTCCCGTACCATCCAGCCGTGGAAGCGGACGTGAACCGGCGGGTCACGGTCAAGGATGTCGCGGCCCTCGCCGGGGTGTCGCCCGCGACGGTCTCCCGCGTGCTGGCCGGCGACTACCCGGTCTCCGGCGCCACCCGCGCCCGGGTGCAGCGGGCCGTCCGTGAGCTGGATTATGTGGCCAACGCGCAGGCCCGCGCGCTCAAGGGCGCCAACACCGGCATGATCGCGTTCGTCATGGACGACGTGACCGGCCCGTCGTTCGCCTATGTGGCCAAGGGCGTGGAGCAGCAGGCGACCGCCGAGGGGCGGCTGTGCATCATCTGCGCCACGCACGGCGACCCGGCTCGGGAGCTGGCCGTGGTGGAGACCATGCGGGAGCAGCGCGCCGAGGCGGTGGTCCTGGTCGGCGGCGGCTTCGTCGACGACGAGTACCGGGAACGGATGATCCACTTCGCCCACGCCCTCGACAAGGCCGGGTCCCGCCTGGTCCTGTGTGGACGGCCACCGCTCGGCGACGACGTGCCGACCACGGTCGTCGAGTACGACAACGAGGGTGGCGCCTACGCCATGACCAGCCACCTGCTCTCGCACGGCCACCGGCGGATCGTCTATCTCGGCGACGTCCAGCGCAACCACAGCACCAGCCGCGAGCGCATCGCCGGCTTCCGCCGCGCGCACGAAGCCTTCGGCGTGCCGCTCGACCCGCGGTTGATCGTGCCCGGCGAGTACTCCCAGGCATACGGGCAGGCCGCCACCAAGCGGCTGCTCGCCGAGGGTGCCGACTTCACCGCGATCTTCGCGGCCACCGACATGGTCGCGGCCGGCGTCCTGCTGACGCTGCGCGAGGCCGGCGTGCGGGTGCCGCAGGACGTCTCGGTGGCCGGATACGACGACATCCCGCTCGCCATCAACGTGCTGCCGGCGCTGACCACCGTGCGGGTGCCGACCGAGGAGCTCGGCCGCACCGCCGTCCGGCTCGCCCTGCGGCCCGACCTGAACCAGCACGTCGTGCTGGGCACCCACATCGGGGGCCGCGCCCCCGCCCCCCCCCCCCGCCCCCACCCATGACCAGGGCGTCCTTCACGTCGTCATAACGACGTGACGGACGCCTTGATCATGAAGGTTGGACTACATTGCACGGGTGCCGGCTGATGATGGGTACGCGTCCACCCGATTGGGCATCGACTTCGGTACCTCCTCCACCGTCGCGGTCGTCGCCGTTCCTGGACGTGAATCGCGCCCACTGCTCGTCGACAGCACGCCGCTGCTTCCCTCGGCGGTCTGCCTGGATCCGGACGGTCGCATCCTGACCGGCCGGGACGCGCTCCAGGCCGCCGCGGCCCGGCCCGCCGCGTTCGAACCACACCCGAAGCGGCGGATCGACGAGGGCACGCTGCTGCTGGCCGGCGCCGAGGTCGAGGTGACGAAGCTGTTCGCGGCGGTGTTCGACCGGGTACTGGCCGAGGCGGCCCACCTCACCGATGGTCCTATCGGGACGGTCATCACCTGCCCCGCGGGATGGGGGTCCGCACGGCGTGCCATCCTGCTCTCCGCCGCCCCGGCCGGCACCCGGCTGGTCGACGAACCGGTAGCGGCCGCGCACTACTTCACCGAGATCGCCGGAAACGACGTTCCCGACGGTGGGACCGCGGTGGTCTACGACTTCGGCGCCGGCACCTTCGACGCCGCGGTGGTCCGGCGCACCGGTGACGGGTTCACGACCCTCGCCGCCCGCGGGCTCCCCGACTGTGGCGGTCTGGACATCGACGCCACCATCGTCACCCATTTCGCCGCGGTCGGTTTCGAGCCAGCGATCTGGAGCCGGCTCGAAACGCCCACCACCGTGGCCGAACGCCGGGCCCGGCAACAGCTGTGGGACAACGTCCGTGCCGCCAAGGAGACCCTCTCCCGGGCCACCACCACCCTGATCCATCTACCCCTGCTCGACGCCGAGGCACCGCTGGGCAGGGAGCAACTCGACCGGCTCGCCGGACCGATCCTCGACCGGACCGTCACCGCCGTTCGTGAGGTGCTGGGGGAAGCCGGGGTGGCGCCCGCCGACCTCTCCGCCATTTTCCTGGCCGGTGGCTCCAGCCGGATGCCGGCGGTGGCCGGCAAGCTCCACCGGGCGTTCGGCATCGCGCCGACCAGGGTCGACCAGCCCGAGCTCGCGGTCGCCGAGGGCAGCCTGCGGGCCGCCACGATACGGCACCGCGACACGGCGGCGCCTCAACCGACACGGGCTGACACCGGGCCGCCGGCAAGCGTGCGGCCCCAGCCGGCACCCCCGCCCGCACCCGCCCGGACCCGTCCCAGCAGACGGCGGCTGGTCTGGGCCGCCGCGGCGGTGGCTGGGGCCGTCGGGCTCGCCGTGACGCTGGCGCAGCTCGCCACGTCGCGCGGCGAAGGATCGTTGGCCGCACCCTCGGCGAGCCCGTCCGCCGCGGTGAGCCCGTCGGTGACGGCGAGCCCGTCGCCCAGCTATCCGCCGGGTATCGACCCCTGCCTGCTCGGCACCTGGCGAGTCACCGCGAACGAGGTATGGGGCCTGATCGACGACGTCCGCGTGCTCTACAACGGAGGCGCGGGCGTGCTCATCACCTACCGCGCCGACGGCACGACAGCCACCGACTACAACAAGATGCAACCCCGTACCGTCCGCTATGGCGGCGCCACCTGGTCGGACGTCAACCGCGGCACCACCTCCGGGCGTTACTACGCGGAGAACGGCACGATTACCAGCACCACCGCCAAGTCCAACGTGACGTTCACGCTCCGACGGAACGGCAAGGTCAACGCGTCCGGGAAGGCGAACTTCTTCCCCGAACCGGCCCAGTACCGCTGCACCGGCAACACCCTCATGCTGTACAGCGCGCAGGGCAACTACTCCAACGACCTGACCCGCACATCCCCCTCCTAACCCCCCTCCCCCTCCCCTCCCCTCCCTCCTCCCCGCCGATCAAGGACTCCGGCACGTGGTTTGATCTCGGATCAGCGTGCGCAAGCCCTTGATCGGCGCAGATCTCCTTGATCGGCGGCGCGCGCGGCGGACGCCGCGCAACCGGACGGCAGCGAGCGATACCAGCTTGAGGAACGCCGTGATCATGAGGATGATCATGATCATGACGCGAGCGTTCTTGCGGCCGGATGATGTACGTGAGCTAGTCGTGGCGAAGTTTGGCACTGATCGGCGGCTCGCCGGCCTGGACCGGCTGACCGGCGGCAGCAAGAAGGGCGTCTACCGGCTGACGCTCGACGACCGGACCACCGCGATCCTGTACGTGTGGGCGGACGCGGAGAGCTACTGGCCGCCGTCGCCGACCGTCCCCGACGACCCGTTCACCGACGCGTCCGGCGCGGAGCTGTTCGCCGTCAACCACGCCGCGCTCACCAACGCGGGTGTGCGGACGCCCCGACTGCACCTGCTCGACCGGGACCGCCAGCACCTCGACGCGGACGTGGCACTGGTCGAGGACGTCGGCGGGCTGAAGCTCGAAGCGTTGATGGAGCGCGATCCCGCGGCCGCCCGCGCGCCGCTGGAAGCGCTCGGCGACGCCCTGCGCCGCATGCACACGACGTTCGGCCCGCACTACGGCAAGCTGGCCGCCATCGGTCGCGGCGAGGCGTCCCAGCGCCGGCGCACCGAGGACATCGTCGTCGACCGGGCGCTCGGCCACCTGGACGCGGTGGCGCTCCGCGACGCACGGCTGGCTGACGCGCGCGACCGTATCGCCGACCACCTGCACCGCCTCCGCGGCGAGGTGCCGGCGCGCGAGGCATACGCGCTGGTGCACGGCGAACTCGGACCCGATCATGTGATCGTCACGGCGGCCGGCGAAGCGGCCATGATCGACATTGAGGGCCTGGCGTACTTCGACGTCGAATGGGAGCACGCCTGGCTGCGGATGCGCTTCGGCGACGCGTACCCGGCGCTGCGTCCGGTCGCGCTGGATCCGCACCGGCTCGAGCTCTACCGGTACGCCCAGGTGTTGTCCCTGATCGAAGGCCCGCTGCGGATCGCGGGCACCGACTTCCCCGATCGGCGATGGATGCTGAACCTGGCCGAATGGAACATCACCAAGGCCCTCGCCGCGGTAACCCCATGATCAAGGCGTCCCTCAAGTCGTTAGGACTACTTGAGGGACGCCCTGATCATGGGAAGGGTGGACAGGGTGAGACATTGGGTGCGGGTCCTGGCGGGCATTACCGGGCGGGGCGCGAACCCGCGCCGGCTGCGGGCGGCGGTGGCCGGTCGCACCGTGCTGGTGACCGGTGCGTCCGAGGGGATCGGCGCGGCCACCGCCCGGCAGTTGGCGGCGGCGGGCGCGGTGGTGCTGCTCGTCGCCCGCACGGCGGCGCGGCTGGAAGAGGTCCGGGACGAGATCGTGGCGGCCGGTGGCGTCGCGCACGTGCACCCGGCCGACCTCTCGGTGCCCGCGGCGGCCGCCACGCTGGCGGAGGAACTGCTCGCTCGGTACCGCCGGATCGACATCGTGGTCGCCAACGCCGGCCGGTCGATCCGGCGCGGGGTGAGCGACACCGCGGACCGGTTCCACGACCTCGAACGCACCATCACCCTCAACTATCTGGGGCCGGCGCAGCTGCTGCTGATCCTGCTGTCCGGCATGCGCGCCACCGGCGGCGGGCACGTCGTCAACGTGTCGACCGCCGGGCTGGCCGTCCACAGTCTACACTGGTCGGCGTACCACGCTTCGAAGGCGGCGTTCGACACCTGGTTGCGCACGGCCGCCGCGGAGCTGCGCCACGACGGCGTCACGGTGTCTACTGTGTACTGCGGTCTGGTGCGCACCCGGATGCTGGCCCATTACCAGCGCACGCCGGCGATGTCGGCCGCCGAAGCGGCCGGCATCGTCTGCCGCGCCGTCGCCCGCCCGCGGACCTGGTGGCCGTGGTGGGCCCGGCTCGGCGCGGTGGCCGAGGCCGCCTTCCCGCGCGCCGTGGAATGGTCGCTCGCCGCGGGGTTCCGGGTCGTGGACGCGCTGGAACCGGTACGCGTCCTGGCGTCCGCCGGCCTGTGGCGGCCAGATCGGTGGGTACGCCTGGCGCGCGCGAGCCGCCGCCATGGCCGGAGCCTCGCCACGGCCGTCGCCGCCGGGTCACCGACGGCGGTGGCCGTGATCGACGCGGACGGGCCGGTCACGTACGCGGAACTCGACGCGCTCGCGGACCGCTGTGCGGCGGCTGCCGTGCGCACTCTCGGCATCCGCCCCGGCGACCGGGTGGGCCTAGCCTGCCACGACCACCGCGGCTTCATCGCGACCGCGGCGGGCCTGTCCCGGGCCGGCGCCGATGTCCTGCTGCTGCCGCCCGACCTGCCCGCCGCCACGCTACGCGACCTGGTCGCGCGCGAACGCCTCACCGCCATCGTGACGGACCGCCGATCTTGCACTGGTCATGCCCAGATGCCGGGTTTGGAACCTGAGGAGTACAAGATCGGCGAGGTGTCCGGGCTCCTCGCGGGCGACGGCCCGGCGTCGGCGCGGCGGGGACGGGGGCGGGGGCGGGGGCGCGTGTCGGTGCTCACCTCGGGCAGCACGGGCACGCCGCGCAGCGTGTCGCGGGTGCTGCCGGCCCGGATGCTGCTCGGGCCGGTGGTCACCCATCTGCGGCACACACCGATCCGGCCCGGCGAACCGATCGCCATCGCGGCGCCGGTCCACCACGGCTACGGCCTGACCTACCTCGCGGCCGGGCTCATTCTCGGCGCGCCGGTGCTCCTCCTGAGCGGCCGGGACCCCGGAGACCTGCTCCGCGCGGTCGAGGAGCACCGCGCGCGCCTGCTCGTCGCGGTACCCCTCCAGCTCAGGCGGATGTGCGACGTGCCCGCCGCCGAGCGGCCGCCGCTGCGCCACCTGCGGGCGGTGCTCAGCGGCGCCGCGCCGCTGCCGGCCGCGCTCGGCGAGCGATTGCGCGAGGTCTTCGGCGACCGGGTCTTCAACATGTACGCGACGACCGAGGCGGGCTGGGCCGCGATGGCCACGCCCGCCGATCTGCGGGCGGCGCCCGGCACCGTCGGCCGGGCACCACGCGGCGTGCGGCTGCGGGTCGTCGACGGCACCGGCGCGGCGCTGCCGCCCGGCCAGGTGGGCGAGGTACAGGTGCGCGGGTGGCAGCCGGACGGCAGTTGGCTCGCCACCGGCGACCTCGGCCACCTCGACCTGGCGGGCCGGCTGCTGCTGGACGGCCGGGTGGACGACATGATCGTCTCCGGTGGGGAGAACGTCTACCCGGGCCCGGTCGCGGCCGTGATCACCGGCCATCCCGACGTCGCGGACGCGGTGCTGCGGCCGGTGCCGGACGCGGAGTTCGGCCAGCGCCTGCTGGCCACGGTCGAGGTGCGCCCGGAGCGCCGCCTGACGCCGGAGGAGTTGCGCGATTGGCTGCGTCCGCGCCTGACCCGCGCCGAACTTCCCCGCGACATCGTCATCGTGACCGCGCTCCCCCGCTCCGCCACCGGCAAGCCCACCCGCGACTCACCGTGAGCAGGGCGTCCTTCACGTAGCCCCGACGACGTGACGGACGCCCTGATCATGAAGGTAGGGTCGCCGGCATGTACCTCGTGGAACTGGCGTCGACGGACCTGTTCGTGGGCTCCGCGGCGGCGCCCTGTCAGGTGATCCAGGTCACCCTGCGTGACGCACTCCCCGGAACCCGGGTGCGGATCGAGGGGCCCACCGTGAGCACGCCGTCGCCGGCACTGGTGAACGATATGTCCGGCGTGGTGGAGGTAGGGGTGCGGATCGCGGCGCCCGCACCGGCCGGGTCGGTGCACCGGGTCACCGTCGTGGCTACCGCCGGCTCTGGGTCCGCCACGCTGGACGGGCAGATCGTGGCCGCGGACACCGGTTGGACAATGTGGATGGTCTCGCACTTCCACTACGACCCGGTGTGGTGGAACACCCAGGCCGGCTTCACCGAGGCATGGTACGACCTGCCGGTCGCCGAAGCGCGCCGGCCAGACTTCAATCTCACCGCGTTCGACCTGGTGCGCGCGCACCTCGACGCGGCCCGGCAGGACGACGACTACGCGTTCGTGCTCGCCGAACTCGACTACCTCAAGCCGTACTGGGACGTGTTCCCGCAGGACCGGGCCGACCTGCGGCGGCTGCTCCACGAGGGGCGCGTCGAGCTGGTCGGCGGCACCTACAACGAGCCGAATACGAACCTCACCCACCCCGAGTCGACGGTCCGCAACGCGGTCTACGGCGTCGGGTACCAGCGCGACGTGCTCGGCGGCGACCCCCGCACCGCCTGGATGCTCGACGTCTTCGGGCACGACCCCGCCTTCCCGGGGCTGATGGCGGATGCCGGGCTGGACGCCAGCGTGTGGGCCCGCGGCCCGTTCCACCACGTGGGCGCGCTGCGGCACACCGGCGACGTCACCCGCATGCAGTTCCCGAGCGAGTTCGAGTGGATCTCGCCGAGCGGGCGCGGGCTGCTGACCGGATACCTCGCGAACCACTACGTCGCCGGCTGGAACATGGAGCGGAAGTCCACTCTGGACGAGGCGATGGACGAGGCGTACGCGCAGTTCGCCGAGCTGCGAAAGGTGGCCGCGACCCGCCACGTCCTGCTGCCGGTCGGGCACGACCACAACATCCCGTCCCGGTGGTGCACCGAGATCCACCGGCACTGGCCGAAGCGGTACGTCTGGCCCCGGTTCAAGGTCGGCCTGCCCCGGGACTACTTCGCGGCGGTGCGCGGCGAGCTGGCCGCGACCGGCCGCCGCGCGTCGCCGCAGACCCGCGACATGGGTCCGGTCTACACCGGCAAGGACGTGTCCTACATCGACACCAAGCAGGGTCAGCGGGCCGCCGAGGTCGCCGTGCTGGAGGCGGAACGACTGTCCACTCTGGCCGGACTGGTCAGCGGGCATCGCTTCCCCGCCGAGGCGCTCGACAAGGCGTGGCGGCAGCTCGCCTACGGCGCGCACCACGACGCGATCACCGGCACCGAGTCGGACCAGGTGTACCTGGACCTGCTCGGCGGCTGGCGGGAGGCGTACGAGCTGGGCGCGGACGCCCGGCGCGCGGCGGTCGCGGCGATCGCGGCGGCGGCCGACACGAGCGGGCCCGGGCGGGCGCTGTTCGCGGTCAACCCGCTGTCCTGGGCGCGCGACGGCCTCACCACGATCCGGCTCCGGTACCCCGCGCCCGGTCCGGCCGGGGTCGCCGTACACGACGACGAGGGCCGGCCGGTGGCCGCGCTCGCCGAGGGGGTACGCCGGCACCCGGAGGGCGGCCTCGCCGAGGCGACACTGACGTTCCTGGCGACGGCCGTGCCGGCGCTCGGCTACCGGGTGTACCGGGCCGTGGACGCGCCCGACGTGCCGGCCGGGTGGACGGAGTCCAGCGCACCGGCCGGGTGGACGGCGTCCAGCGCGGCAGCCGGGCGGACGGAGTCCGGCACGCCGGCCGCGGCCGCCCCGACGAGCGTCGCCAATGCGGCTTTCCTGGTCGAGGCCGATCCGGCGCGGGGCGGTGCGCTCTCCCGGATCCTCGACCGGCGCACCGGGCGCGACCTGCTCCGGGCCGGCGGCCTCGGCGGCGCGCTCGTGCGCCAGGAGGAGCACACCACGCACCCGGTCTGGCACGAGGGCCCGTGGCATCTGCTGCCCAAGGGCCCCGGCGCGATCGCCGGCCCGGCCGAGGTGTCCATCGAGGAGTGCGCCATCGGACGCCGGCTGGTGGCCGTGTCGACGCTAGGCGGGCTTCGGGTGCGACATGAGGCGCTGCTGTGGGACGGCGTCGACCGCGTCGACTTCCGCACCGATGTGGACGGTGCGCTGGGCGCGGACCACCTGCTGCGGGTGCGCTTCGACCTGGACGCGCCGGGCGCGCTGCCGGTGGCCGAGGTCGGGTACGCGGCGGTCGGCAGGTCGTTCGGCTTCCCGAACTCCGACGCGGCGACCGATCTGTGGACATTGGACAGTCCCGCGCACACCTGGGCCGGGTTGTCCGCCACCGCCCGGATCGCGCTCGTCGCCCCGGACGGCACCCGCACCCGGTATGCCATCGGGGTCGCCGAGGTGGTGTCGGCGGAACCGGCCCGGGACGTACTGGCCCGGCTCGCGGCGGTGGGCGTGACCGCCACGAACACCCGGCCGGACGGGCCACGCTACGGCGCGCTCGACGCCGACTCCAACCTGCCGGATGTGCGGATCGTGCTGGGTAGCGACAACTCATTCGCCGCGGAGGTGCTGGCGGCGGCCGATCCGGCGTACCGGGCGGCGCTGGCGCGTACCGGCGCGGTCTTCATCCCGGCCGCCCGCGGCCGCCGGGAGACCTGGACGCCCGGCGCGGACCTGCGCGGGGCCCGCGACCTTCCGGTGCTCATCCTCGCCGGATCTACTGTGGAGCTGGTGGACGCCGAGATCGAGGTCGCCGCGGTGCCCGAGCCGTCCGGGGTCGAGGAGCCGTTCGGCGGGCACTCGGTGGCGCTGGTCAACCACGGCACGCCCAGCTTCGTCGCCGAGCCCGACGGCACGCTGTACCTGTCGCTGATGCGGTCGTGCGCCGACTGGCCCAGCGGCGTGTGGATCGACGGCGAGCGGCGCACCGCGCCGGACGGCACCAGCTTCGCCTGGCAGCACTGGACCCACACGTTCCGCTACAGCCTGGTCGCCGGCGCGGGTGACTGGCGCGACGCCGGCTTCGTGCGGGCCGGGCAGGAGGTCAACCATCCGGTACGCGTGGACGAGGTGCCCGCCTCCCCCGGCGAGCTGCCCGCCCGGCTGAGCCTCGGCTCGGTGGAGCCGGCGTCGGTCGTGCTGTCCACGCTCAAGCCCCGCGGCAACCCGATGGCGGCCGGGCGGCCCGGCGCGATGGACCCAGCGGCCGGGGTCGCGATCCGGCTCTACGAGTCGTCCGGTGCACCGGCCGTGGCGCGGGTGCGCCTGCACGGCGGGCTCCGGGAGCCGGCGCGGACCTCCGTGCTGGAGGACGTCGCCGGCCCGGCGCTGCCCACTGAGGACGGTGCGGTGGCGGTCGAGCTGGCCGCGGCCGACGTGGTGACGTTCGCCGCGCTGCCGTCGGCGCGGCCGCCTGTCGGCGCGGCCGTGGTCGAGCCGGCGCAGCCCGTCTACACCCGCTACTGGCTGCACAACAAGGGTCCGGCACCGGTCGGCTACCTACCCGTGGCTGTCCACTTCGAACAGACTGCGGTGACTGTGGACGGCGGGCCGACGGAGGTGCTGGTCCGGGTGGCGGCCGCGAGCCGGGCGGCGCGCGGGACCGTCGAACTGGACGTGCCGGCGGGAGTCGCGGCGTCAGTCGGCGACCCGGCGAGCCCGGCCAGCGCGCTGCGGTACGACTTGGCGGTTGGCGAGTATGCCGAGTTTCCGCTGTCGGTGCGCGCGGACGGTGGCGCGCCGGGCACCTACTTCCTGGCGGCCCGGATCCGGGACGACCTTGGTCAGGTGCTGGAGGACGTAGTGGCGGTGACGATCGGCCCGCCGGCCTCGCCGCCCGTGCCGATCATGGAAGTCACGGTCGCGCCGGACCTCACCGTGCGGGTGCGCAACCTCGCGCGGAGCGAGCTGCGCGGCGAGGCCCAGGTGCTCAGCCCGTACGGGACGTGGGGCGGGCCGGACTGCGGCGTGGCCGTCACGCCGTGGACCCAAGGGTTCGCGGTGCCGCCGGGGTCCGCGGCCGAGTTGGCGTTCGCCCTCGCGGCCCCGGCCACCGCCCGCCCGGGCGCGCACTGGTGGGCGGTGGTGAAGGTCGCGTGCTTCGGCCACGTCCACTACACCCGGACGGTCCCCCTCCCATGATCAAGGCCGGCAAGTCGTCCAGTAGGTCGGCCGGCTCATGATCGTTGTCCCAAAAACCACGCGACACACCGTGTTCTGGGAGGTTTTGGGACAACGATCATGAGTTCAACTCGGCGCGGCCGGCCCAGCGCACGGGAGGGCGCTCGGGCGGTGCGCGGCGGACGCCTCGATCATCGGTGGACGTCTTCGAGTTAGAGTGCCGAGAAGGCGGTTTCCCCTGCGGAGAGGACCGGCGGATGGTGAGGAATCCGACATCAGCCCGGCAGCGGTGCATCCGGTGACGGCCGACCTCGACGGCGTGTTCGTCGATCGGGTACGCGCCGCGCTGGCCGACCGGATCCGCATGATCGTCAACGAAGCCGGCCTGGACGCGGCCGGCGGCGACGCGTGGCGGAGCCTGCAGCACCGCCAACTCGCGGAGCGGATCAAGGCGCTGGTGGTCACCGGTGACGAGGAGCTCTTCGGGCATGCCGTCACGCTGGCGACGCGGCTGCGGGGGCTGCAGGGGCCGAGCGGGTTGTTCACCGGTGGCGACAACGTCGACTCGCCACCCGACTCCGCGTTCAGCATCAACGATCTCGCGGACGCGCTGCGGCTGCTGCGCCACACCGGCGCCACGGCCGGGCCGCTCACCGCACTGCTCGAGGAGTTGCTGACGGCCGCCCTCCCCGCGCTGGTCGGCGGCGGCGTCCACACGCCCAACCACCGCTGGGAGATCTCGGCGGCCCTCGCCCGGTTGCACCTGCTCTGGCCGCAACCGGCCCTGGCCGGCCGGGTCGACGAGTGGCTGGCCGAGGGCGTCGACATCGACGCCGACGGACTCTACTCCGAGCGCAGCGCCAACTACGCCGCGTACGTGTCGAACCCGTCGCTGCTCACCATCGCCGACGTCTTCAACCGCAAGGACCTCGTCGACGCCGTCGAACGGAACCTGGACGCGACGCTCGACCTGCTCCTGCCGGACGGGACGGTGGAGACGGTGCTGTCCCGGCGACAGGACCAGCATCGGCCCGTGCTGCTGGCCGGCTTCCTGCTGCCGCTGCGCCGGGTGGCGCAGCTGCGGCAGCGCGGGGACCTGGCCTGGGCGGCGGGGCTCGCGCTGGGTCAAGGCGTCATCCTCCCGGCGGAAGCCGCCACCCAGCTGGTACTGGAACCCGGTATCGCGCGCCCCCTGCCGGCACCCGTCCCGCCGGAGCGACCGCGCCAGCGCGTCTTCGGTGCCGCCGGTTTGCTCGTGGACCACGGTCCCGCCGCCACGACCGTGCTGTTCGGCGGCTCGGACTTCCCCCGCCATCGGCAGATCCGCTCGGGGCTCGCCAACTCGCCCACGTTCCTGCGCCTGTTCGCCGGGGAGGCCGCCCTGGAGAGCGTGCGCCTGTCCCGGACCTTCTTCAGCTTCGGGCCGTTCCGCGCGGACGGCCTGACGGTCGAACGGGACCAGGAGGGAACGACGGTGACGCTGGCGGAGACCGTCGCCGCCGGCTACTACCAGCCGCTGGCGTCCGAGGACCGGGATTCGCGCGGGGATTACCGGCTCGTCGACGAGGGTCGCTTCAGCGCGCAGATGGACTTCGGTCGGCGTACCCGCGACGAAGTCACGCTGACCACGACGGTCCGGGCGCGGATCGCGGATGCCGGACGGGAAGCGGCCGGGGTGCTGTTGACCGTGGAGATGACCGGCGCCGTCGTGGACTGGGCGCTTGAGCTGGCGTTCCGGCCCGGCGGCACCATGACAGGGGCCCGCGCGCTGGGCGCGGACCGCTGGCAGCTCGACGCGCCGGCGGCTGCGGCCGGGCCGGTCGCCGCCACGTACCAGGTCAATAACGATGCGATCACGGTCGCCCTGATGGCGGCATCGGACCGGCACGGTGGTCCACTACCAGCGACTTCCTCGGTGCCGGGCTACGAGCCCGGTGAGGAGTACCGGTTCCTCGGCGGCACCGATGCCGCGACCGGAACACTGCTTTACGTAGCCGGACGGGTCCCCGCGCGGGTCCAGCTGCTCCTCGCGACCCAGGCCCCCTGACCGACGCCCGGCTGATTCCGCAGGTCAGCTGGCCTTCACGACATCATCCGGATGTCCATATGTCAGGACAATCGTTAAGAGCTTATGTCCTGACTATTGACGCGGCGAGCATCCTCGCATTAGCGTCCGGTCCCTACCAGGCTTTGATCAACCAGGAGATACGTGATGACCCATTCCGTAACAGTCACGAAAGGCCTCAGGCGGTGGCGGTGGTTGCCGGCGGTGGGCATCGTCGCGACTCTCGCCCTCTCCGCGTGCGGCGGCGGCTCTGACGAAGACTCGGGCTCGAGCGACGCCAAGAAGATCACCTACTGGCTGTCGACCTCGGCGCAGCTGACGGGCTACGAGGACCTGGCGAAGGAGTTCCAGACCAAAGAGGGCATCACGGTCGAGATCGTGAACGTCCCCTACGACGGGTACCAGGACAAGCTGCGGCAGTCCGCGCAGGCCAACTCGCTGCCCGACGCCGCCAGCGTGCCCTCGCTGGACAACATCTGGCTCAACCAGCTTCAGGACCTCAGCGAGACCGCCAACAACTCGGCCAACCAGATCCGCAAGGATCTGCTCACCGAGCAGGACGGCAAGGTCCTCGCCATCCCGTCGGACGTCACGGCGGCCGGCCTGTTCATCAACAAGAGCCTGTTCGACAAGGCCGGCGTGACCTACCCGACCGATCCGGCACAGGCCTGGACCTGGGACGACTTCCTCGCGAAGGCGACCGAGGTGCGCACCAAGGCGGGCGCCAAGTACGACCTGGTCTACGACAACTCCCCCGCCCGCATCCGGGCGTTCATCTACACCAACGGCGGCAAGGGCTTCCAGCTCGGCTCCGACGGCAAGTACGCCACGCCGGACGCCGCGACCATCGCCGCGCTGGAGAAGTTCAAGTCGTTGAACGACGACAAGGTCATGCCGAAGTCGGTCTGGACCTCCGGCGCCGACCCGAACGCCCTCTTCAAGAGCGGCCAGGTCGTCGCCTACTACTCCGGCGTCTGGCAGGTCGCCGACTTCGCCGAGGGCATCACGAACTTCGAGTGGGCCAGCGCGCCGACCCCGGCCCAGCCGGTGCACGCGACCGACATCAACCTCGGTGGCAAGGTCGTGGCGTTCAACAACGACGGCACCGCGTCCGCGGCGAAGAAGTGGGTCGACTTCATCTTCCAGCGGGACAACTACACCAAGCTGGCGCAGGCCAACGGATACCTGTCGGTCGAGAGTGGACTCACGCTGACCTACCCCTTCACGGAGAAGGCCGCGCTGGACGCCTTCGCGCTCTACAACAAGGAGATCGAGCTCGCTGACCCGATCTCCTCCTCCGGCCAGGCGAGCGGCACCAAGCTCATCCTCGAGGGCAAGGCGATCCAGAAAGACCCGACCAAGGAAGAGATGGCGAAGTACATCAACGGCGAGCAGGACGTGCAGAAGACCGTCCAGAACATCGTCGACGGCCTCAACGACCAACTGGGCTGACGCCCGTCGCGGAACCGCCGGCATCGCTCGATGCCGGCGGTCACGCGTAGGAATCACCGCACGGCGCGGTATCGCGCGGCGGCATCGCGCCGGAGGAGGAGAGCACCATGGTGAGCAGCACCGAGATTCGGCGCGGGCCGGAACCGGTGAGACCGCGCCAGCAGCGATGGCGCCGGCGGCGCCTGAACCGGTACACCGGGGCACCTCTGGTGCTCATCTCGGTCAACCTTCTGCTGTTCGTCACCTTCTTCGTCTGGCCGGCGGTCGCCGGCCTGCTGTACTCGTTCACCAGCTACACCGGTGTGGGCGACGCGCCCTTCGTCGGGCTGGACAACTATCAGCGCCTGCTGGAGGACGAGGCCTTCTACACGGCCCTGATCCGCACGCTGGTCTACACGGCGGGCGTGGTGCCGCTGACGATCGTGCTGTCGCTGGGCACGGCCGTCATGCTCACCACCTCGTACACCAAGGGGAAGTCCATCGCGCGGATCATCTTCTTCCTGCCGTGGCTGATCTCCCCGATCATCGCCGGTGTCATCTGGCGCTGGATCTTCGGCGAGAACTTCGGGCTGGTGAACTACGTCATCACCTCGCTGGGCGGCGGCGAGGTGCCGTGGCAGTCGGACGGGAACCTGTCGCTGATCGTCGTCATCATCGCCGCGGCGTGGGGCGGCACCGCGTTCAACATGCTGCTGTACATCGCGGCGCTCAAGAACGTGCCGACCGCGTACTACGAGGCCGCCTCCCTCGACGGCGCGGGCTCGTGGGCCAAGTTCCGGAACATCACGCTGCCGGCGATCGCGCCCACCACGTTCATCGTGGTGCTGCTGAGCGTCCTGCACGCGATGAAGGAGTACGCGCTGTTCCAGGCTGTCAACCAGGGCGGCCCCGGTAGCGCGAACAACCTGCTCGTCCAGTACATCTACACGAAGGGCTTCGAGCGGGCCCAGATCGGTTACGCGAGCGCGGCGTCGTTCGTACTCATGCTGATTCTCATGATCATCGCGATCGTGCAGCTGAGCATGAACCGGCGGAAGGAGTCCTGACATGGCCGCCACCACCACGACGCAGCGGACCCCCGCGAAGCCGCCGGCCCTGCGCCGCCGGCGCAAGCCCGGCACCACCGGCGAAATGCCCAAGAAGGTCGGGGCCACCGCCGTCATGTGGCTCCTGGTCCTCGTGTACGGCTTTCCCGTCCTGTGGTTCGTGCTGAGCTCCTTCAAGCCCGCGGGCGACCTCTTCTCGTACCCGCTGACGCTCCTGCCGAAGAACTGGTCGATCAAGGGTTACACCCAGGCGTGGACGAGCTTCGACGTCGGCCAGTACTTCATCAACACCATGATCGTCGCCGTCTCGGCCACCGTCCTCACCATCATCGTGAGCGCCGCGTGTGGTTACGCGCTCGCGAAGTACAACAACTGGTGGATCAAGGCGTTCACGGTCTGCGTCCTGGCGACCACGATGCTGCCGTCCGAGGTCATGCTCTCGCCGTTGTTCCTCGTCGTGCGCGACCTCGGCCTCTACAACAGCCTCGCCGCCGTCGTGGTGCCGGCCGTGATCACCGCGACCGGCACGTTCATGTTCCGGCAGTTCTTCCTCACCGTGCCGAACGACCTCCTGGAAGCGGCGCGCATCGACGGCTCCGGCGAGCTGTCGACGTTCCTGCGGATCATGCTCCCGCTCTCCCGTCCGATCATCGTGACGCTCGCGATCTTCTCGTTCCAGTGGCGGTGGAACGACTACATCTGGCCGCTGATCGTCCTCAACGACCCGGGCAAGTTCACCATCCAGATCGGTGTGCAGACCATCGTCGGCGCGGAGAACGTCAACTGGTCGGTGCTGCTCGGCGCCTCGATCCTCTCCATGTTGCCGCTGATCGCCATCTACCTGGTCTTCCAGAAGTACGTCATGAACACCGACATCAACGCGGGCCTCAAGGACTGACCCCTTCATGATCAGGGCGTCCTTCAAGTAGTTCTAACTACTTGAAGGACGCCCTGATCATGGGGAGGATCGCGACATGCCGGCAGCCCCTGGCCATCGGGCGACGCCGTCGTGAAACTCGCCCGATGGTGCGGCGGATACCCGGCCGGACGGCCGACGAACTCGACTGGCTGCTGTTCGAACAAGAAGGCGTGCTCACGTCCGCCCAAGCCACCCGCGTACTGACCCCTGGGTTGTTGCGGGGCAAGGTGCGCTCCGGACAATGGCGGCGGATCTGTCGTGGCCTGTTCGTCACCCACAATGGCCCGCTGACCTGGGGCCAGACGTTGTGGGTGGCCGTGCTGGCCGCCGGCCCCGGCGTGCTGCTGGCCGGGCTGACCGCCGCACACGAAGGCGGCGTGCGCTTCGGCCGGGCCAACGCGATCCACCTCCTCGGCTCCGCCCGTCGAACCTACGCCGACGTGCGGCGACGCTTGCCGCTGGAGATGCCAGCCGTGGTGATTCACCGCACCGAGGTGCTGCCCCACGACCACGTGCAGATCGGCCGCCCCATACGCACCACCATGGCGCGGGCGGTGGTCGACGGTGCGCAGTGGGCGCGCACGGACACTGAGGCGCGAGGTCTCGTGGCAGCTGCGTGCCAGCAGCGCCGCGTCACGCCCGCCGAGATCCGCGACGTCCTGTCGGCGCTGCCCCGAGCCCGACGCCGCGCTCTCGTCCTGGAGACCGCGGCATACGCCGAAGGGGGTGCCGAGGCGCTGTCCGAGATCGACCTGGTCAAGCTCTGCCGCCGCTACGGACTTCCCACCCCCGACCTGCAGGAACGGCGTCGGGACAACTCCGGCCGCAACCGGTACCTGGACGCGTACTGGCGGAAGTGGCGAGTGCACGCCGAGGTGGACGGCGCCCACCACATGGACGCGACGCAGTGGGAAGCCGACATGCGGCGCCAAAACGAGATCTGGATCAAGGGCGACCGGGTGCTGCGGTTCTCGGCGTGGCAGGTGCGCCATCGGCCAGCCGAGGTCGCCGCGCAGCTACGCGCGGCACTCGAAGCCGCCGGCTGGCGCCCATAATCCCGAGATCTTGACGAGTAACGGTTCGATCCGAACCGTTACTCGTCAAGATCTACCTGACTAGGACAGGAAGCTGCCGTACGGGCCGCTCAGAATCCGGTTCTTTTGGTCCTGGCTGAAGTGGGTGTTCGGGTAGTTGTAGAACGACGCGGACATCGGCGTGCCGTCCGTCGACGTCGAGTCCGGCAGCCCGAACGCGTGGCCCAGCTCGTGCACCATGCCGCCGTACCACCGGTTCATGTTGCCGCCGATGCCCGCGGCGCCGTCGGCGTCGTGTCCACTGAGGATCACCCAGCCACTGCCGCCGCCACCGCCGGAGCAGGCGGCCTCGGCGCTGATCTCGCCCACGTTGATCCACCGGCTGTCCGGCGCCCGCAGGTTCAGCTTGCGCATCAGTTCCTGCTGCATGTTGAACACGACCCACCAGTAGCACTCGTTGCCGTTCGGCGTGTTCTCGTACCAGGATCTGGGGTGATCGCCGTTGACGACCTCGACGACCGGGTTGTTCAGCTTGAACGTCCGGCCCAGCTCCTGCTGGTAGTAGCGCTGCGCTTCGCGCATCACGTTGGCGATGCCGTCCGGATACCGCTGGTCGTAGGCGACGTCCGTGGGCTTGAGCCAGTAGACCCGGATGGTCCCGTTCGGCGGCGTGCCGCCCGGCGGCGGGGTGGTCGGGTTCACCGTCGGCGAGGTGGTGGCCGGCGTGCTGGGCGTTGTGCTGCCGGTGCAGGCCACGCCGTTGAGCGTGAAGCTGGTCGGCACCGGGTTGGTCGAGTTGTTCCACGAGCCGTTGAAGCCGAACGACGCGCTGCCGTTGGTGGCCAGGCTGCCGTTGTAGCTGGCGTTGACGGCCGTGACGGCGGCGCCGCTCTGCGTCACGCCGGCGTTCCAGGCCTGCGTCACGGCCTGACCGGCCGCGAACGACCAGCGGAGCGTCCAGCCGGACAGCGGGTCGCCGAGGTTCGTGATCGCGACGTTGGCGCTGAAGCCACTCGCCCACTGCGAGCCCACCGTGTACGTGACCCGGCAGCCGGCCGCGGCCGCGTAGCCGGCGGTCGCGGTGACGGCCGCCGCGCAGGCGAGACCGGCGGCCACGACGGCCGCGAAGAGTCTGGTACGTGGTCGACGGTTCATCGTCGTCTCCTTGGGGGGACCTGGGCCAGCGGAGACCCGCCGGCACGGGCGTACTGCCGTGACGTCCCGCCCGGTGACGCGATCCGATCTTCCCCAACTATTCGATACCTGTCAATCGCTTCCGCCCATGATCGGCGCGGCAAGGATCTGGCAAGTGCGGTGCCCGAGGATGCCTTGACCGAGCCGATGAGTGGAGGACCGGGTATGCGGTGG
Organism: Actinomycetes bacterium KLBMP 9797; assembly: GCA_037414955.1. GTDB lineage: Bacteria > Actinomycetota > Actinomycetes > Mycobacteriales > Micromonosporaceae > Phytohabitans. The sequence continues at coordinate 10,866 of JBBEWH010000231.1, read as the reverse complement.
TTGTGGCGATCGAGTCTGTTGGCGTCCGCGGTGGTGGCCACCATCGCCGGGGTGGGCGCGCCCGCGCAGGCGACCGTCCCGCCCAAGAACGTGGGCTGGCTCTATACGGTGGGTAACGGCGGTGCGGCGTTCTTCGACGCCGATCTGGCCGGTCATCCCGGCTGGGAGAAGATCACGGTTTGTGACAACGTGGCCAACTCGCGGGGCGTCGGCGTCGCCGTGTACGGGGATCTCGGGCAGGAACACGGCATCCTGGATCCGTCCAGTGAGCGTCCCTGCGCGTCGATGCAGGGCAACTTGTTCCCCGACGGTTACGGTGTGGCCGTCCACGTCTTCGAGTACCGCGGAGATCTCAACGAGAACTACGCCGACGGCTGGGGCGTGGCGTAGCCGGCGATCCTGAAGGCGGGTTCGCGGTAGCGGCTCGACCTGGCCCTCGTGATCGAGGCGTCCCGCGGGCGGTTCCACCGGCGTGCGGGACGCCTCGATCACGAGAATGGGTCAGCGCAGCGGGCGCAGGAAGGTGCGGAGGTCGCCGACGAGCACTCGTCGTCGGCTCCGACACCGCGCACCTGCTCGCCACCTACCTCGGCATGCTCGACGCCGACTTCCACTTCGCCGCCGAGGACGCCCCCGAGCTGGCGGCACACCTGCGCACCCTCGCCGACCGGTACCTGCGCGCGGGCCTGACTTGACCTGCGTCACACCACCCGCCGCAGATGTCACATCACCCGGGGATGCACCGTCCATCGGGCATGACTGATCGCCGCACCACCCCGCCCGCCGCCGCACCGCATCGCGTCGTGGTCGTCGGTGCCGGGTTCGGCGGCCTGTTCGCCGCCAAGACGCTGCGCGGAGCGCCCGCCTCGGTAACGCTCATCAACGGCACGACCTATCACCCCTTCGAGCCGCTGCTGTACCAGGTGGCGACCGGCATCCTGTCCGAAGGTGAGGTGGCGCCGCCGATCCGGGAGATCTTCCGCCGCCAGCACAACCTCGACGTCCAGCTCGGCTGGGTGACCGATGTGGACGTCGCGGCGCGGACGGTGCTCGTCAGCGCCCCGGACGGCCGGGACCGGCGGGTGCCGTGCGACTCGCTGATCGTGGCGGCCGGCGCCCGCAACTCCTACTTCGGCAACGACCGTTTCGCCGAGCACGCGCCGTCGCTGAAGAACATCGACGACGCGCTGGAGCTCCGCAGCCGGATCTTCCACGCGTTCGAGATGGCCGAGCTGGAAGAGGACCCCGAGGCCCGCCGCCGCTGGCTGACGTTCGTGATCATCGGCGCCGGACCGACCGGCGTGGAACTGGCCGGACAGATCGCCGAACTCGCGTACCGGGCGCTCCAGGGTCAGTACCGCCACGCCGACCTGGCCGAGACCCGGGTCATCCTGCTCGACGCCGTGGATCGCGTATTGCCGACGTTCGACCCGCCGCTGTCGGCGAGTGCGCTGCGGCAGCTGACCCGGATGGGCGTGGACGTGCGGCTGGAGACCCGGGTGGTGGACGTGGACGCCGACGGCGTCGAGGTGAAGACCGGGCACGGCGGCGAACGGATCGACGCGTACACCAAGGTCTGGGCGGCCGGCGTGGCGGCCCCCGCCCTGGCCCGCCGCATCGCGGCGGCCACCGGCGCCGGGACCGACCGCGCCGGGCGGATCCGCGTCAACCCGAACCTCACCGTGCCGGGACACCCGGAGATCTTCGTGGTCGGCGACCTGGCCGCCCTCGACCTGCCGGGCGTGGCGCAGGTCGCCATGCAGGGCGGCCGCTACGCCGCCCGGGTCGTCAAGGGACGGTTGGCCGGTCGGCCGCTGACGAAACCGTTCCGGTACTTCGACAAGGGCAACATGGCGACCATCGGGCGGTTCGCGGCCGTGGCCAATGTGGGCAAGCTCCATTTCAGCGGTCTGCTGGGCTGGCTGATGTGGCTCGGCGTGCATTTGTTCTACCTGATCGGCTTCAAGAACAAGGTGACCACGCTGCTGCACTGGACGGTGAGCTTCCTGGGCCGGGGTCGCTCGGAGCGCATCGCCACGGCACAACAGATCTACGCGCGCAACGCGCTGCACCGGCTGGACGCCGCCACCACACCAGGGCCCTAGGGGATATCGCTCCAGTCGCGTTGCCGACTGATCGCTGCCGCCGCCGCGGCTGCCGGCGCACAGTCCTCACGGGATAGTCGGTCTTGGATCGATGCGGAGGCGAGGGTCGATGAAGCGCCTGATCGTCGTGCTCATGGTGGCCACCGTCGGGCTCGGCGATGCCGTGCCGGCCCGGGCGCGGGCGCCGGAGTTGGACAGCGTGCGCGGGTGGAACGAGTTGGCCGTCGCCGCCATCCGCGCCACGCGCGCCAGCGACGCGGACGCCGCCCGCACGTACGCGATGGTCAACGTCGCCATCTACGACGCGGTGCACGGCCTCACCGGTACGCGTACCCCCGCGCTGGTGCCCGGCCCCGGACCGCGCCGCGCCGACCCGCGGGCCGCGGCCGTCGCGGCCGCCCATGCCGTGCTGGTCGAGCTGGACCCGACCCGGCTGGCGACCTACGACGCCCAACTCGCCGCGGACCTGGCGGCCTTGCCGGACGGGCCGCGCCGGGACGCCGGCGCCGCGTGGGGCGCCGACGTCGGCCGCCGCGTGGTCGCGGCCCGCGCCGGCGACGGCGCGGCACCGCCGCAGACCCAACCCGCCGGCAGCGGACCCGGCGCCTTCCGCGCCGAGTGGTCCGGCGTGCAGTACCGCACGGTCCGGCCGTTCGCGGTGGCCGACCCCGCCGCCTACGTGCCGGGTCCGCCGCCCGCCTTGACGAGCGTCGAGTACGCGGCCGCGGTCGCCGAAGTCGCGGTGCTCGGCAATGCGGCCATCGCGGCGCCGGAGTTGCTGGCCACCTACCAGTTCTGGGCAGTGCCCGCCGGGACTGGCCAGCCGGCCGGGGAATGGCTGCGGATCGCGCTGGCGGTGGCCGCGGCCCGCGAGCTGCCGCTGGCGCAACAGGCCCGCCTCACCGCGCTCGTCACCATGGCGCTGGCGGACACCACGGTGGCGACGGTGGCCACCAAGGTCACCTTCCGGCACTGGCGGCCGACCACCGCGATCCGGGAGGCGGACACCGACGGAAACCCGCTGACCGCACCGGATCCGGCCTGGGCGGCGCGCGCCGGCAGCGTCGGTGGCACACCGGAGTACGTCTCCGGGCACAGCTCCTACAGCGGTGCGGCGGCCGCCGCACTGGCCGGGTTCTTCTGCGCCGACGGCATCGCGTTCCGCCACACCACCGACACCGCGCCCGACGGGCAGGCCCGCGACTATCCCGGTTTCTCGGCAGCGGCCGCCGAGGCCGGCCGGTCGCGGGTCTTCGGCGGCCAGCACTTCGAGTTCAGCAACCAGGCCGGGCTGCACCTGGGCCGGGGCGTAGCGGCGGAGGTACTGGCCAACCGGTTGCTGCGCGTCGCCGGCCCGACCCATGTCGGCGACTGTCCACTGTGATCTAGCACGGTGCTCAGGGCGTCCCGCGACGTCGCGGGACGCCCTGGCGCATGGCACCGAGAATGTGTTTGCCATATGATCGGCATCAATACTGCGAATAGCGGGGTTACGGGCACCACACCAAACCCGACAATAGCCCGCATTTGAAGCCGACCGACGAGTCGGCCATCGGTGCTGTCGCGAATTCATGCAACAAATCTGCAAATAGGGCCCATTGACTGTTTTAAGTATGCCTTCCTACGTTGTTAGGAAAGCGCATTCCACGCAGGGAGGTCCTACAGTGCAGGAAGCGCAGCACGTCCCGCACCGGCTGAGCACGCGTACCCGGACCGCGTTGGCGGTGGGCGGCAGCGCCACGATCACGGCGCTGGTCCTGACCATGGGCGCGGTCGCGAACGCGGCCACGCTGTTCTCGGACAATTTCGACGACGGCAACGCCAGCGGCTGGAGCACCTCCGGCGGCAGCTGGTCGACATCGTCCGGCGCCTATTCGCAGTCGGGCACCGGCGCGAGCGCCAAGGCACTTGCCGGCTCCACGTCGTGGTCCACGGTCACCGCGTCGGCCCGAGTGCGGGCCAACACATTCAGCGGTTCGACCTCGCGCGGGACCGGTGTCGCGGCCCGCGTGCAGAGCACGTCGAGCTTCTACGCGCTCGTGCTCACGCCCACCTCGGTGGAAATCCGCAAGGGAGCCACCACGACGCTCGCCTCGGCGTCGTTCTCGACCGCCACCGGCACGTGGTACACGCTGTCGTTGAGCGCGACCGGCAGCTCCCTCGTCGGTTCGGTCAACGGCGTCCAGGTGGTATCCACTTCGGACAGCTCATACGCCACCGGACGCACCGGGCTCATCGCCAACTACGCCGCGAGCTCCTTCGACGACGTCGTGGTGACCGACGCGGCCGGCCCGAGCCCGACCACGCCGCCGCCGACCTCGGCGTCCGCCTCGCCGTCGGTGTCACCCTCCACCTCCCCGTCGACGTCGCCCACCGTCAGCCCGCCGCCGCCCGGCGGGATCGTCGGCTGGGCCACGCAGGCCGGCGGCACCACCGGTGGTGCGGGCGGCGCCACGGTCACGGTGAGCAGCTTCGCCGACTTCCGCACCCAGGCGCAGGCCTCGGGCACCCGGACCATCCTGGTCAACGGGATGCTCAGCGGCTCGGGCACCGTGGAGATCACGGCCAACAAGACGATCCGGGGCGTGGGCGCGAGCTCCGGCATCTCCGGCACCACCCTCAACATCGAGGACATGCAGCCGGCCAACGTGATCATCCAGAACATGAACATCCGCGGCGTGCCGGGTACCGACGCGATCCAGATCGAGAACGCCACTCACATCTGGATCGACCACAACACCATGTCCAGCACGATCGAGGACGATGTCGACTTCTACGACGGCATGATCGACATGACGCACGCCGCCGACTACATCACGGTGTCGTGGAACATCGTCCGCGACCACTGGAAGACCTCGCTGGTCGGCCACTCCGACGGCAACGCCGGTGAGGACGTCGGTCACCTGCGGATCACCTATCACCACAACTGGTTCGACCGGACCTTCGAGCGCAGCCCGCGGGTGCGCTTCGGCGAGACGGTCCACGTCTTCAACAACTACTACTCGAACGTCAACAACAACACTTCCTCGTACGCCATCGCCTCCACCATGAACGCCGGCGTGCTCGTCGAAGCCAACGTCTTCGAGAACGTGCAGCAGGCGTGCTGGTCGGCGAGCGGGTACGCGGACTCGGATCCCGGGCGGTTGGTGGCGCGCAACAACTCGCTCACCAACTCCGGGCCGTGCGAGACCAACGGCTCGGTGGCCGCCGTCCCGTACGGCTACAGCGCGGAGAATGTCAGCTCCGTCAAGTCGTCCGTCACCGCGGGCGCCGGGGCCGGCCGGCTCTGAGCCCTTCATGATCAAGGCGTCCCTCAAGTTGTTCTAACGACTTGAGGGACGCCTTGATCATGGGCGCGACTACTGTGGGGCTGTGGAGTACAGAACGCTGGGCCGTTCGGGCCTACGAGTTTCAGCACTGTCGATGGGCACCATGACCTTCGGCGGTAAGGGATTTTTCGCCAACGTCGGCACGACCGGGGTCGACGAGGCACGCGGGCAGGTGGACCGCTGCCTCGACGCCGGGATCAACCTGATCGACACGGCCGACGTCTACTCGGACGGCGCGTCCGAGGAGATCGTCGGCGAGGTGCTGCGCGGCCGCCGCGACGACGTGCTGCTCGCCACCAAGGTCCGCTTCGCCATGGGTTCCGGGCCGAATGACGCCGGCCTGTCCCGGCACCACGTCATCGCCGGCTGCGAGGCGAGCCTGCGCCGCCTCCAGACCGACCACATCGACCTGTACCAGCTGCACGAGTGGGACGGGCTGACCCCGCTGGAGGAGACGTTCGAGGCGCTGGACCTGCTGGTCCGGTCCGGCAAGGTCCGCTACGTCGGGGTGTCCAACTTCGCCGGGTGGCAGCTGATGAAGGCCGTCAACGCCGCGGAGCGCAGCGGCCTGCCCCGACCGGTCAGCCAGCAGATCTACTACTCCCTGCAGGCCCGCGACGCCGAGTACGAGCTGATCCCCGCGACGGTCGACCAGGGACTCGGCGTGCTGGTGTGGAGCCCGCTGGCCGGTGGTCTGCTGTCCGGCAAGTACCGGCGGGACCGGGACGCGCCGTCCAGCGGCCGGCAGCTGACGGACTGGAAAGAGCCACCGGTGTACGACGAGGACAAGCTCTACGACACCGTCGACGTGCTCGTGGAGATCGGGGAGGCGCACGGCGTCTCGGCGGCGCAGGTGGCGCTGGCCTGGCTGCTGGGCCGTCCCGCGGTGACCTCCGTGGTGGTCGGTGCCCGCACCGACGAGCAGCTGGCCGACAACCTCGCGGCCGCCGACCTGACGCTCACCGACGCCGAGCGGCAACGCCTCGACCAGGTCAGCGCCCAGCCGCTGCTGTACCCGTACTGGCATCAGGCCAGCACGGCCCGCGACCGCCTGTCCGCCGCGGACCTGACCCTGATCGGCCCCCACCTAGCTCCATGATCAAGGCGTCCTTCAGGTCGTTAGAACGACGTGAAGGACACCTTGATCATGGAGAGGGTCGGGTGCGGGCAGCCGCGCGGCGGCCGGAGAGGACCAGCAGCAGACCGACGGCCAGGCAGAACAGCGCGATCCCCGCGCTGATCCCGCCGACCACGAGGTACGCCGCGTCCCACGGCTGCCCGATCTTCGCCGGCGTGCCGTCGTCGCCCGGCCCGAAGTGGCTTCCCACGCCCTGCGCGCCGACCGGCAGCGCGGCGCTCTCCGGCTTCAGGCGAGCGGCCGCCTTGAGCGCGGCGTCGGCGTTGACGACGCCGTACCCGGTCTGCGGGTTGTGCCCCTTGCGGTAGGTCGAGGCCGTTCGCTGCAGGACCTGCTCGACCTGGCGCGGCGACAGGTCCGGGTACTTCGCCACGACGAGCGCCGCGACGCCCGCCGTGAGCGCCCCGGCCGGCGAGGTGCCCTGGATCTTCGCCCGCCCACCCTTGATGCTCGCGGCGTTGATCTCCACCCCCGGCGCGGCGACGTCGACGTAGTTGTGGACCTGGGAGAACGTGGCCCGCCGGCCCTGCGGCGTCGACGCGCCCACGGCGATGACCCCCGGGTACGCCGCCGGGTAGGACAGTTCGTTCACCTCGTCGCCCTCGTTGCCGGCGGAGGCGACCACCACGACGCCCGCCGCGAGCGCCTGCGCGATGACCGCGGCCTCCTCGCTGCTGTAGATCCCCAGCTCGCTGCCCAGCGACAGGGAGATCACCTGGGCGCCGGACTTGACCGCGGCCTGGATCGCCCCGGCCATGCCCCCTTTGCGGTTCTCGTCCCGCATCGAGCCCAGCCAGCTGTCGAACTCGGGATCCTCGGTGTCCCGGCTGGCCCGCAGGCCGAGCACCTTGGCGGCGGGTGCGACGTCCAGGACGTTCGACGCCATCGCGGTGCCGTGATCGCCGTAGTAGGAGGCGTTCTGGTCGTTCTCGCCGAGGAAGTCGGGGCCTTCCGTGGCGCGGCCCTTCAGGGCCGCGTGATCGGTGCGGATCCCGCTGTCGATGACCGCGACCGTAACCCCGGCACCCTTGCTGATCTTCTGCGCGGCCGGCACGGACATGGCCGCCAGTTCCCACCCGTTCGGCGCGGCCATGGCCGGTGCCGGCAGGGCGACGACACCGCAGACGACTGCGAGGAGCGCGAGCAGTCTCATCCGTCGCTTCCCCTCATCGCCTGGTCGAACCTGTTGGCGAACTCCAGGACGAGGTTGCTGGAGTAGTTGCCAAAGGCGCCGATCTCGTCGCTGGCGTGCATGTCCCACTCCTCCGGCAGCTGGCCGACGGCCCGCGCGGTGTCGATCGAGCCCACCGAGGTCGCCACGACGTAGGGCTCCTCGTTGAGCGAGAGCCCGATCTTGATGGCGTTGCCGGCGAGGGCGCGCTCCTTGGTCCACTTGGCGGCCGGCGTGCCGGGTGCGGCCACCGGGTACACGAGGGGTCCGGGTTCGGCCGTCAGGTCGAAGTCCTCGTTCGCGAGGGCCTTGGCATCGTTGTTGGAGCCGAGCACGACCAGCCCGATGGTGGCCGCCACGGACCCGTCGATGTGCACGTAGGTGGCGCGCAGCACGGTCCGGCAGTTGTTGGCCGTGGCCACCGCCGCGAAGTCCTTGCGCAGCGCCTCCTGGCAGGACGCCTCTTTGGCGATCATCTGGCGCGACCACGTACGGGACCCCGCGTCGCGGCTGCCGTAGGCGAGGTAGTCCGGGAAGATCTGGTCGCTGCGCAGGTTGTGCCAGGCCACCGGGGCGAACTCCGAGTTCGGCACCTGGATCTGGTGGTTGCTGTACGCCTGCGCGAGCACGGCGCCGCCGGCCAGCATCGGAAAGACACTCAGGACCGCCAGCACGATGCCGAAAGCCTTGCGCTTCCGGCCCTTCGGCTTGGCCGCCGGCGGCGGCTGTAGCGGCGGCGGCATGAACGGTGGCGGCGCCTGGCCGGGCGGCGCGAGGCCAGGCTGCCCCATTCCAGGGTGCCCAAGGCCAGGCTGCGCGAAGCCGTGCGGCGCCTGGCCGTGCATTGCCTGGCCGGGTGGTGCGAGGCCAGGTGGTGCGAGGCCGGGTGGTGCGAGGCCAGGTGGTGCGAGGCCGGGCGGTGCGAGGCCGGGTGGTGCGAGGCCGGGTGGTGCGAGGCCGGGTGGTGCGAGGCCAGGCTGCGCGAAGTCGTACGGCGTCTGGCCGGGTGGTAGCTGACCGGGTGGTAGCTGACCGGGTGGTGCGAAGCCGGCTGATGCCTGGCCGGGTGGCGGCGGGAAAGGCGATGCGTGGTTGGGCTGTGACAAGGGGTTTGGCCCTTCCGAACAAGATCAATAGCAGTCGACAATATAGACCAGACCGGAGATTAGGTGGAAACGGGGCACTGCCGGACCCGCCGAGGACGGCGAGGCGGCGGCCCCACCGCCATGCCGGCGCACATCGACCATGCCGGCGCACACCGATCAAGGACCATCCCGTCGATCAAGGACAAAGGACCGCGGATCGAAGATCAATTCACGTGCCTGAGCCCTTGATCGGCGGAGAAGGCCTTGATCCAACGGGGAACGGCGGTGACGATCGCCACTTCTTACTCAAAGATCGGAATGTTTTGATCCCTCTTGGTGGGTGAAGTCCTCTCAGTCACATTCATCGCCGAGAGGAGCAATCATGAAGTTTGGTGCGATCCGTCGCATCGCCCTCGTGGGGGCGCTCGCCGCTTTGCTGGCGGGCATGTCCGGGGCCGCGGCGGTCGCCGCACCCGCACCCGCGCCGGCGGCTGAGCAGGTTTCCCTGGCCGCACCGGTGACCGGCGCGTTCACCGACGCCATCGGCGGCACCGGCCGGGTGACCGGGACGTTCACGCCGACCCGTTTCTTCGCGGAGGACGGGAACGTGTTCGCCGAGGGCATCGCGGACCTGACCCTCATCGACTCCACCGGCCAGACCGTGGGCACCGCGACGCCCACGGTCACGCTGCCGGTGTCCCGCGCCGCAGCGCCGGCCGCGTCCGTCCAGGCGACCTGCCAGATTCTCGACCTGGTGCTGGGGCCGCTGGACCTGGACCTGCTCGGCCTCGTCGTGCACCTGGACCAGGTGCATCTGAACATCACGGCCGAGAGCGGCCCTGGCAACCTGGTGGGCAACCTGCTGTGCGCGATCGCCGGACTGCTGGACGGTCCGTCGATCGAACTGCCGGCCCTGGTCGACCTGCTCAACGCGACAACGCGATCCTCGCGCTGCTCGGTTAGCACCCTCATGATCGAGGCGTCCTTCAAGTCGTTAGGACGACTTGAAGGACGCCTTGATCATGGGCGGGTGTGGGCCAGCAGGAAGTCGGTCACCAGGCTGGGGAAGTCGTTCGCGAGCGTGGGGATGTGCCTGCCGTCCTTGATGGACCACAGCGCCACCGTCGTGGCGTCCCGGCAGCCGGTGCGGTAGGTCGTCACCGTGGTTTCCGGGCCGGGCAGGCGGGAGTCGAGATCGAGGGGCGCGGCTGAGGCGGCCTGGTCGCCGCAGCCGTTGTGGCGGTGCCAGAGCGCGAGGGAGCTCTGCGCGGACGGGTAGGGCCGGCCGACGTTCGCGCCACCCTCGAAGCGGATGGTGCGGTCGGCCGTACCGTGGATCTGCAGAACGCTGACCGGCCGCTCAGGCGCGCACTGCGCGGCATCGTTGGTCGCCGCGCCGGCGAGCGAGACGATCGCGGTGATCCGCGTCGAGTGCTCGCAGGCCATGCGATAGGCCATGAAGCCACCGTTGGAGTGGCCAACGAGGTAGACGCGCCGGGTGTCGACGGAATACGACAACGCGACCGTGTCGAGCAGCTGGGTCAGATACGCCGAGTCGTCCACGCCGGTGCGGTTGAAGTCGCAGCACGCCTCGGTCGCGTTCCAGAAGCGATTGTCCCTGCGGTCCTTGGTGCCGTCGGGCATCGCGTACAGGAATCCCCGCCGGTCGGCCTCGGCGGTCAGCCGGAGGTAGCTCTCCTGCTCGGCGGCGCTGGACGTGTAGCCGTGCAGGAGCACGACGAGCGGCGCCTTGACCGCGGGATCGTATCCGGTCGGGACATGGAGCTGGAACGGCCGATCGCGCAGCTCGACCGTGACCGTCTTCCCGCGTGGCGGGCCGGTCGGGGGGACCGTGCGCGGTGTCGAATCGCAGGCCACCAGCGAGGGCAGGACCAGCGCGGCGAGGAGCCAGCGTTTCGCGGTCATGCCACCATGCTGCCCGGCCGGCTCGTTCCCTGTCGACCCGCCCATGGTCAAGGCGTCCCTCACGTCGGTCTAACGACTTGAGGGACGCCATGACCCTGAGGGCGCGTCAGGG
>JBBEWH010000230.1:0-13341 GCA_037414955.1 Actinomycetes bacterium KLBMP 9797 | reverse complement strand
CACGCCGCTCTTCCGATCTAAGCTCTCCTGCTCGGCGGCGCTGGACGTGTAGCCGTGCAGGAGCACGACGAGCGGCGCCTTGACCATGAGGGCGAGTCAGGCGGTCGGGTCGTACTCGACGTGCAGCTCGGGTGGCCCGCCGGCCGGCGGTTGGGTGACCACGTAGAGCCGCTCGCTGTCCGGCGACCACGTGACGCCGCGCGGGGCGACCACGTCGGTGCTGACATCGAGGCGCTGCTCGGGCACCACCCCGCCCATCTCGTAGACGTAGACGTCGTCGCCGGTGGCGCGCACGCCGTTGGCGAGGTGGAAGCCGTCCGGCGACTGGGCGACGGCGAGCGGGTAGTAGCCGGTGTAGTACGAGCCCTTACCGGACAGGTCCGCGGTGGCGTACGCCTGCGTGGCGTTGCGGGACCCGGCGCCGGTGAAGAGCGTCTGGCCGTACTTGTCGACCGCGATGTCGTTGAGGTTGCTCCCCGGGGCGGTGCTGGACGCCTGCGTGCTCAGGTCGCCGGCACTGTCGATGGTGTACACGTACACAGTGGACAAGCTGAGATTGGACTGTCCGGCGACCAGCGGGCCGGCGGCGTGGTCCCGCGCGGCAAGCAGTGGCGCCCGCTGGAACCGCACGGTGCCCTGGGTGTGCAGTGCGATCTCCGGCTGGACCGGGGTCGGCGACGCCGTCGGGGTCGGGTTGGGTGACGGAGTCGCCGTCGGCGGCGGTGGGAACTTCACCCGGCCGATGCCGCCGTTCCACGTGCCGTCACAGCCGTGGCTGAACCACAGCACGTCAGCCGTGCGGACCAGGTGGGTGGGACAGGTCCGGGCGCCGGTGCTGTAGCGCGCCACCTCCTCGTGGGACCGCGTGTCGATGACGGAGATCGCGTCTCCGGCCGCCAGCGCGACGTAGAGCTTCTTGCCGTCCGCGCTCAGCGCGAGACCGGTGGCGCCGTACTGGCCGGTGATGGTGTCTTCGACGTCACCGTCCAGATCGGTCACCACCACGCCGTTCGAGGATGGCCCACCGCTGATGAAGACATGCCCGTACTTCTGGTCGACCGCCAGGTCGCCGTAGTCCGGTAGGCCGAGCCCGGACAGTGCGCTCGCCGGGCCGGCCGATGCGCTCACCGCCACCGCGACGGTGACAACCGCACTCGCGACCAGCGTCGCGCCCGCGATGAATCGATTTCGAACCGGTCTCATTTCCCCTCCCCGTGTCGGTTCTTTGCCGACGGACGCTACCGGTGGATGTCGGGTGAACGCAGCCCACGGAAATCCGTCGACTCCTCATCTGAACAATCGACATTCCGCCCACCATGCAGGACAGATAGATCATGGACAGCTGTCATTGTCAGAGCCTGAGGGTCTTGATATGGTCGCGAACAGTACACGGTAGACACGCATCACGGGGGGCCGGGTCCGCTCGGTCCGACGCACCAAGGCGCGTCGCACATCACTTGTCACCGAGTCGACTGACGATCAAATTCCTAGGCACGATTGGCCACACATCGCGGCCTGACGCGCTTTGGCGTACCCATTATCGGGAATTCGCCGCGCGGCGATGAAAGCTGCGCGAAGGAATGGGCACGCCTGCCGCACGGTCCGGCAATTGAGGGGATCCGACTTCGCCATGAACAACCATTCACGACGGCGCCGCCAGCGGATGACCGCGCTGGGCGCCGCGGCCGTCGCACTCCTGCTGCTCATCACTGGACCGGCCGCCGCGCCGCACGTGGGTCTCGGCGACCGGGAAGCGGGCTCCCCCGGCCGCGAGAGGCCCGACCCGGGCGGGGCCGCCGCGCCGGGGCAGGAGCCGGTGCGCGGGCGACAGATCGCGGACACCCCACCCGGACCGGGCAGCGTGCTGCCGCACCCGGCCCGGCTGCCCGCCGGCGAGGCGATTCCCGCGGCGCGGCGGCTGCGCGAGGAAACGGGCGCGCGCACCGCCAACGCCAAGACCTACCGGCTCGCCGACGGCCGCTCGCAGACGGAGGTCGGCAGCCACCCGGTGCACTACCGCGACGCCAACGGCCGCTGGCAGGACATCGACACCCGGGTCCGGGCCAGCGACCAGACCGGCTGGCCGTACACAGTGGAGAGCAACGCGTACCGCAGCGCCTTCGGTGACCGGACCGACCGGCTGGCCCGCTTCGACCTCAGCGGACGGTCGGTGACCGTGGGCGTCGATGGCGCGCCACGCGCCATCGCCCCGAAGGTCTCCGGCAGCTCGGTGCGCTACCCCGGTGCGTTCCCCGAAGCCGACGTGGTCTATGACGTGACGCCCACCCTGCTCAAGGAGAAGATCGTCCTGGAGCGGCCGCCGAGTGGCGCGGCCACGTATACCTTCCGGCTGGCGCTCGACGGCGTGACCGCCGCCGCGCAGCGCGACGGGTCGATCGCCTTCCGCGGCGCGAACGGCGACACGCCCCTGTTCTATCTGCCGAAACCCTTCATGTACGACAGCGCCGCCAGCCGGTCCTCGGCCACCGGCAGCGGGTGGAGCGGCAAGGTCACCCAGACCCTGTCCGGGACCCGCGGCGAGGTGCGGCTGACCATCAGCGCGGACGCGGCGTGGCTGCGCAGCCCGGACCGCCGGTACCCGGTGGTCATCGACCCGACCATCAAGGTGCAGCCGCAGGTCGGTCAGGCCCAGGACGGGATGGTCAACTCGTACGAGCCGGGCACGAACTACGACTCGTTGTGGCGGCTGTCGGTCGGCACCAACCAGGTCGACACCACCACCGCGACGTTCCGCAGCCTGGTCAAGTTCCCGTTGACCGAGGTGCCGGCCGGCACCAAGCTCGACGCGGCCCAACTGCGGCTCTACTTCGACCAGACAATGGTCAACGAGCACGACAAGGACGCGGTGCCGATCCAGGCGCACCGGGTCACGGGCGCCTGGTCGGAGAACACCGTCACGTGGAACAGCATCAACGCCGCGCTCGGCGAGATCGGCACCAACACCGAACAGGTCGACAACGCCGACTCCGGCAAGACCGCGGCCACCGGTGAATGGCCGTCGGCGAACAGCACCGCCGCGCTCGGCGGTGCCTACCGCACCAACAGCGGCGCCGCCACCGGCGACGCGTTCACCTGGGTCCCGCGCGTCACCGAAGCCGGCAGCTACGACGTGCAGGTCCACTATGTACCGGCCGCGGACCGGGCCACGGCCGCGCCGTACACCATCCACCACAGTGGTGGCACGACGGTCAAGACCGTCAACCAGACCACCGGATCCGGCAGCGGAAACTGGGTCTCGCTCGGCTCCTTCAGCTTCGCCGCCGGCACCACCCACAAGGTCGTACTGGGCGACGTCGCCAACAAGGTCGTGGTCGCCGACGGTGTCCGCCTCGTCAAGCGCGCCACCGACACCAAGGCCGCCTGGCAGAACCACGCCTGGCACACGTTCAGCGTCCGCTCGATCGTCCAGGACTGGCTGGACGGCCGGCAGCCCAACCACGGCTTCATGGTGAAGACCGCCAACGAGGCGACCGTGCTCGGCGGCCCGCGATACGAGGGCGCCGAGAACGCGTACGGCGGCGAGGTGGACACCTTCCCGACGCTGCTGCTGACGTGGGGGCGGCCGGGCGTGACGCTGGCCATGCCGACCACGATCCGGTCCACCGGCGCGGAACTCTCCTGGACGCCGTACGCGGACCCGTCACCCGGCGGCACCACCGGCGACGACATCCTCGAATACCAGGTGCACCGCAGCACCGCGCAGAGCTTCGTGCCGTCCGCCAAGACGCTGGTCGCCCCGGTGGTCAAGGACCGCACCAACTACAGCGACACCAGCGGCACGCCGACGCCGGCCAACTCCGCCACCGAGTTCGGCGCGCCGTTCTACTACATGATCGTCGTCAAGACCCGGGACGGTCAGCTGATCCCGTCCCCGACCGAGCAGGTGCAGCTGCCCAAAGCCGGCCACGTCGTGCGCGTCCTGCAGGGCAACTCCACCGACACCACGCTGACCAGCCTGCAGCCGGACACCGGCCACGACGTGCTGGACGGCGGCGGTCTGGTCCAGATCGGCAACAACGGCTCCCTCTTCGGCACCAGCCGGACGGTGGTGAAGTGGCCGAGCATGACCGGGCTGCCGGCCGGCACCCGGGTGCTCAGCGCCAAGGTCGGGATGTGGGGCGCCTACTCCGAGGGCGGCACCGGCGCCACGTTCCAGATGCACGGGCTGACCCGCGACTTCGACGAACTCAGCGGCTCGTGGAACCGGGCCAGCAGCACGACCGCGTGGACCACCCCGGGCGGTGACTACACCGCCGCCGCGGCCGCGTCGGTGACCAACATCGGCACCGACCCGCGCTGGCAGCACTGGAACGCGACCGGCCTGGTGCAGGGCTGGGTGAACAACCCGAGCAGCAACAAGGGTGTGCTGTTCCGGCTGGCCAACGAGACGAGTCCCACGCAGCGGGTGCTGTTCACCTCCAGGGAGGTGCCGGACATCCGGCAGCGGCCGCGGCTGGAGGTCGTCTACACCGCGCCGGCGACGGAGAACACCTACTTCGCGCCGACCGTGCCGTCCCGCATGATCCCGGGCGACGAGTACACCTCCCCGGTCACCGTCACCAACACCGTCAGCTCCACGCTCGCCAAGGCGGACTGGGTGCTGTCGTACCGGTGGGAGCTGGCCGACGGCACCGACGTGACCACATCGGACAACCAGCGCGAGACGCCGCTGCCGACCGACCTGGCACCGGGCGCGGTCACCACCCTGCAAGCGAAGATCATGACGCCGGTGCGCAGCGACCAGGGCAACAAACGCCAGGCGTTCGTGCTGAAGTGGGACCTGCGCAACAAGACCACCGGGCAATGGTTCTCCCAGGTGTGGGAGGTGCCGCCGCTGGCGCAGCGGATCACCGTGGAGGACCCGACCTCCGACCAGCTCGGGCTGGAGAAGTTCTACCAGTACACCGGCGAGAACGCCGGTGCCGGCTCCACCGTGATGGTCAACCAGTTCTCCGGCAACGCGGTGTTCAGCTACAACGCGTTCAGCAACCCGAGCCGGGGCGTCTCGACGTTCGTCCGGCTGTCCTACAACAGCCAGGACAGCTCCAATTCGTACGTCGGCTACGGCTGGTCGCTGTCCACCTCCACGGTGCAGCGGCTGGGCTCGCCGCTGGTGTTCTCCGGTGGTGATTCCCGCTGGCCCACCAAGATCACGCTGACCGACGGCGACGGCACCAGTCACTTCTTCGACCTGAACAAGCACAACAGCACCAACGAGGCGGACTGGGACTACGACAGCCCGGCCGGCGTGCACCTCTACCTGCAGCGCCACAGCAACGACGACCCGGTGCGGACCTGGGTGATGACGCGCCCGGACCGCAGCCAGTTCTACTTCGACGCCGACGGCTACCAGACCGCCATCGTGGACAAGAACGGCAACGACCTGCTGTTCACGTACGAACGGACGAACATCGGCAACCGCAACACCGGCGTGCTCAAGTACCTCACCGACGCCACCGGGCGGCGCACGCTCACGTTCGAGTACTTCAACACCGGCGACAACTACGAATACTTCGTCGGCAACGTCAAGCGCAGCGGCACCAACCTGACCAACGCGCAGATCGTCCACCAGCTCAGGTCCATCGTGGACGTCACCGGCCGCCGAATCACGTTCACCTACAGCGACAAGGGCCTGCTCCAGCAGGTGATCGACGGCCAGGGCACGCCGGACGAGAAGCCGTTCGGCTTCTACTACGACGACGCCGCGGGCATGACGAACCCCAAACTCGTCCGGGTCGACGACCCGCGCGGACACGGCACCAAGCTCGGCTACTTCCCGGCGTCGGCGGGCACGCTGCTGCGCTGGCGGGCGCAGCAGGTGACCGACCGGGTCGACAAGGCGACCGAGTTCACCTACGCCGACCCGGACGGCAGCACCGGTTCCTTCATCCAGTCGGTGGTCACCGATGCCAACGGCCACGCGTCGACGTACCTGATCGACGGCTTCGGGCGGCCCACGCTGCTCACCAACGCCAAGAACCAGAAGACCGAACTGACCTGGGACGCCGACAACAACGTGCGGCGACTACAGGAGGACAACGGCGCGGTCACGACCTGGGTGTACGACGAGAAAACCGGCCTGCCGCTGGAGATCCGTGACCCCGAGGCGAACAAGAACAACACCGCGCCGCAGAAGTTGGCCTACCGGTTCGGTCTCAAGGGGCACACCGCCGAGCTGACCGAGAAGACCAGCCCGGAAGGGCGCAAGTTCACCTTCGGGTACGACAGCTTCGGCAACCTCACCTCGGTCACCGACCCGAAGGGCAACGCGACCGCGACGGCCGGTGACTACACGTCGGTGTACACGTACGACACCTGGGGACAGCAGAAGACCAGCACCGACGCCAACGACAACACCACGAAGTACGACGACTACGACCCCGTCGGCTATCCGAAGAAGATCACCGACGCGCTGAACCAGGTGGAGACGTACGAGTACGACGCGGTCGGCAATGTGGTGTCCATCGTGGACACCAACGGCCACACCTCGCAGTACACGTATGACACCTTCGGCCGGCCGCTCAGCGCCCGGCAGCCCAAGGATGCGGCGAACGACGTCTACATTGTCACGCCGGGCCGCGCCTATGACCGCAACGACAACGTCGTGCGGCAGCAGGACGCCAACGGCGCGGTGACCGAAGCCGGGCATGATCCGGCCGATCGGTTGGCCTATCTCACCGAGCCGAAGGACACGTCCGCCGGCTCGGAGCGGACCACCACGTACGACTACGACGCGGTCGGCAACCTGATCGCGGAGACCGATCCGAAGGGCACGCTCACCGCGGATCCGGACGACTACGTCACCCGTTACCGGTACGACGAGCTGAACCAGCTCATCGAGGTCACAGATGCGGCCGGCGGCCGGGTCACGTCCGACTACGACAAGGTGGGCAATCGGATCGTGGTTGCCGACCAGCGCAAGTCGGCCACCACCGACCCCGACGACTTCAACGAGAAATACGCCTACGACCTCAACCGGCGGCCGGTGACCGTCACGGACGCGGACGGCTTCACCACGAAGACCGAGTACGACCGAGACGGGAACGCCACCGCGCGGATCGACCAGGAGGGCAACAGAACCGTCCTGGCCTATGACGAACGCTCGCTGATCGTCGAAGAACAGGTGCCACACACCGGATCCACCGTCCGCACCACCCGATACGAGTACGACGAGGTCGGGAACCAGACCCGGATCATCTCACCGCGTGGCGTGGAGACGACCAACGACTCGAACGACTTCGCCACGGCGTACCGGTACGACGCGCTGAACCGGGTGAGGGAGCAACTGGAGCCGTTCGACGCGGACGACGAGCGGGTGAAGACCGCCGACTCCACCATTTACACGTACGACAAGCTGGGCAACGTCAAGACTGTCGAGGCTCCCCCGTCGCAGGGCGAGTCGGCACGTGCGGTCACCACGTACACGTACTGGGACAACAGTTGGACGAAGAGCAGCACGGACCCCTGGAACATCAAGACCGAGTACGACTACGACCCGAACGGCAACCAGGTCTCTCGCAAGATCACTGGTGGCGGCAGCACGCGCCAGATGAACTGGACGTACTTCCCCGACGGCAAGCGCAAGACGCAGTCTGACGACGGTGACGGCGCCTCCGGAGGGGCACGCAAGAACTTCGAGTTCTCCTACGACCCCAACGCCAACCTGACCCAGATGCTCGACAAGAGCACCGACACGAAGATCGACACGTACACGATGACCTACGACGTGGTCAATCGGGTGCGCAAGGTCGAGGAGAAGCTGAACGGCGCGGTCAAGAACACCACGCGTTTCGAGTACGACGTCAACGACAACCTGCTCGAGCGCATTCACGACAAGACATACGCGAAGTACACCTACAACCCCCGCGACCTGGTCGAGACCGTCAAGAACGGCAAGACCGCCACGGACACCTCGGCGAAGACCACCACCTTCGCCTACACCAAGCGGCAGCAGGTCGAGACCGAGAAGAAGGGCAACGGCAACACCGTCACCTACGAGTACCACCTGGACCAACTGCTGAGGCACCAGGTGGAGAAGAAGTCGAACGGGACGGTGGTCAACGAGCACACCATCGAGTACAACGCCAACAGTCACCGGTCGAAGGACGTCGGCAGGAAGCAGAACGCCGACAACAAGTCGGCAACGCTCGACACCACGACCACCTACGAGTACGACCCGCGGGACCGCATCCGGAAGCAGACCAAGACGGGACACGGCTCGGACACCGAGTCGTACGTGCACGACGCCAACAACAACGTCATCGAGCAAACCATCAAGGGCACCCGGACCACCTTCAACTACGACAAGAACCGGCTAACGACATCGGTGACCGCGGGCGTCACGTCGAACTACGAATACGACGACTTCGGCCGCCTGCGGAAGGTCACCGCGGCCGGCACCACGATCGAGGAGTACACGTACGACGGACTCGACCGGACCAAGACCCACAAGCGGACCCCGGGCGGCACCACGGAGTACACCTACGACCCGCTGGACCGGCAACTGACCCGCAAGCAGAACGACAAGACCACGGAGCTGTCCTACCTCGGCCTCACCAACCAGGTGCTCGCCGAGGAGGATGGCGGCAAGGTCCGCAAGACGTACACCTACGACGGTGAGGGACGGCTGCTCGCGCAGCAGAAATTCAAGGACGACGGCAGTTTCGAAGAGTCGTACCAAACATATAATCCGCACTCCGACGTAGAGCAGATCACCGACGAGCAGGGCGACTCGCGAGCCACGTACGGCTACACCGCCTACGGCAAGAACGACGGCGAGCAGTTCACCGGCGTCGACAAGCCAGACGCGAACAACCCGGAAGACCCGAACAAGGAGCCCTACAACGCATACCGGTTCAACGGCAAGCGCTTCGACCAGTCCTCCGGCGACTACGACATGGGGTTCCGTGACTACGACCCCGGCTTGAACAGGTTCCTGACCCAGGATTCCTACCAGGGCGCCCTGGATGACCTCAACCTGTCCACCGACCCGTTCACCAACAACCGGTACGCGTTCGGCGGCGGCAATCCGATCTCGCAGGTAGAGATCGACGGCCACCTCTCATTCAGCGACATCGGGCACGCCGTCCTCGACGTGGCGGGCCTGGTGCCCGGCGTGGGCGAGGTCGCCGACCTGGCCAACGCGGCCTGGTATGCGGCCGAGGGCGACTACGCCAACGCGGCCCTGTCCGCGGCGTCGGCGATCCCGTTCGCGGGCTACGCCGCTACCGCCGCCAAGGGCGTGAAGTACGCGGCCAAGGGCCTGGACGCGGCGCAATCGGCGTCCAAGGCTGCGGACACGGCACGCTCCGGCGCGAAGGCGGCGGACGTGGCGCAGGGGGCTGGCCGGGCCGCTCCGAATCCGGGCAAGGCGACGTCCGGTGGCAGTGGGCCCACCGGCGGCGCGAAGGCGACTGGGGGTGGTGGCAGCGCCGGTCCGGCCAAGGCCGGCACCAGGACCAGTGGCGGATCAGCCGCCAGCCGCGGGGCCAGCTGCACGGCGAACAGCTTCGTTCCTGGGACCGCCGTTCTGATGGCCAACGGCACCTACAAGGCCATCGAAGACATCGCTCTTGGCGACGAGGTGCTAGCCACCGATCCGGAGCTCGGTATCACCGAGGCCCGTCCGGTCGTCGCGCTGATCGCTGGCGATGGCGACAAGGACCTCGTGGAACTGACGGTGGACACCGACGGCGACGAGGGGAACGCGACGGGCACGATCATCGCCACCGCTGGACACCCGGTCTGGTTGGACGATCAAGGACGCTTCGTGGAGGCCGAAGACGTGCGCCCCGGCAACGTCCTGGAGAACGCGGACGGCGATCTCCTTCGAGTCGTTGCCAGCCGAGCCTGGACGCAAAGCCAGCGGGTGCACAACCTGACCGTAGCGGGGATCCACACATACTATGTGCGGGCCGGTGCCACTCAGGTACTCGTTCACAACTGCGGCGGCGTCTACGCTCGCGGTGTGGGAGAAGCGAAGCCCTCCCCGAAGAACTACGACATGGAACTCGAAAACGGTCTGGTACGCGCACAGGGCGACCGGCTACCCAACCCACGCGGGTTGTCGACCTACGACAGCGTCGAGAATCTCAACGCGGGCTTCCGCAGCGACAACCCCGTCTACCGGTTGAGGCAAGAGGCTCTGGACAACCTGCCAGAAGGGCTGGCCTACTTCAAGGACGGCGCCAACTTCAAGCTCGGCGGAAACGCGCCCACCGGTCATGTCACCATCTATCCCACGGTGGCGATGTCGAAGAGCAAGTTCTCCAAGTTGATTAGTAGGCTTCCGTGGGAAGCCGTGGAGTAGTGAATGACGAACGACGAACTGTGGGATGACCTTGTTCGGGCGGAGCGTGAGCTTCGTTCCGCCCGCACAAGGTTCCTCGCCGAGGATCCGACCGAGGTGCTTCGACGCAAGCTCGCCCTGACCGGTGACACTCCACCGGACCAGGATCTGGCGTTGCATCTGCTGCACACGCACGGCGGCACCCGGCCGGACGTGGTGGAGGCGCTGGCGCCGGAGCTGTTCGAATGGTCGCTCGGCGCCAACTCGTACCGCTCTCAGTGGATGCGGGAAGTGCTGTGCCTGCTGGACCGCCAGGTGCTGGAGCGGCTGTTGCGGCCACTGGTCGCCGGGTTCATCGCCGACCGGTCGCGCGACGCGGCTGACTACAGCGGCCTGTTGGCGCTGCTGGACATGGCCGACCTGCCAGGGCTGGCGCGCACGGTGACGGCCGCGATGCCCCGCACCCACCCATGATCAGGGCGTCCTTCAAGTAGTTGTAACTACTTGAAGGACGCCCTGATCATGGGGAATGGGGTCGGGCATGATGAGGGGATGAGACGACGGTCGATCATTCTCGCGGCCGCCGCGGCGGCCGCCCCCGTGTTGTCGGGTGGGGAGGCGCGCGCCGCCGGTCGGCTGCCCAAGCCGCCACCACCCACCCAGCAGGTCGTCGTGGTGCGCGGCACCGGCGCTTCGATCAGCGCCGCGACCGTGGAGACGTTCGCCAAGTCCGGCGGCCGGTGGCTCGCCGTCTCCGGGGCGCTGCCCGCGCGGATCGCCCGCAACGGCTTCAGCGCCGACCGCCGCGAGGGTGACGGCACCACACCCACGGGCGTCTACGCCTTCGGGGAGACGATGTACGGCATCGCCGCCGACCCGGGCGTCCGGTTCCGCTACCACCAGCTGGCCGTCAACGACTGGTGGAACTGCAACCCCACGTCGCCGCGCTACAACTCGTTCGAGCACACCAGCGTCGATCCCGGCGGCGACAGCGAGCCGCTGTGGCGGATCAGCCCGCAGTACACGCACTTCGCGGTCGTCACCTACAACATGCCGCCGACCGTGCCCACCCCGGTGCCGTACGCGGGCAGCGGCATCTTCCTGCACGAGCACAGCACGTCCGGCGGCCCGACCGCGGGCTGCGTCAGCCTGCGTCACGACCACCTGGTTAGCGTCCTCCGCTGGCTGGACCCGGCGCGGAAGCCACGCATCGTGCTCGGCGGCACCGTGGGGCCCCGGCCCGTTCGCCAGCGAAAGGGGTAGCTGCGGGGAGGCGGATGGTGACGTCACTCCTCCGTTCCGCCGCTGGCTGCCGTACCGTTACGCCATGTCCGACCTCGTGTACCCGCCGGTCATCGCCCTCTGCAAGACCCTGTTCCGCGCGCTCGACATGCGGATCACCGTGGTCGGCGCCGAGCACCTCCCCCGCACCGGCGGTGCGGTCCTGGCCAGTAACCACATCAGCTACCTCGACTTCATCTTCTGCGGGCTGGCCGCCCAGCCGTCGCGGCGGCTGGTCCGGTTCATGGCGAAGCAGTCGGTCTTCACGCACCGGATCAGCGGGCCGCTGATGCGTGGCATGCATCACATTCCGGTCGACCGCGACGCGGGCCTCGCCTCGTACAAGGCCGCCCTGGCGGCGCTCAAGGACGGCGAGGTGGTCGGCGTCTTCCCGGAGGCGACGATCAGCCCGTCGTTCACCGTCAAGGAGATCAAGTCCGGCGCCTCCCGGATGGCCGCCGCGGCCGGCGTGCCGCTGGTACCCATGGCCGTCTGGGGCACGCACCGGTTGTGGACCAAGGGCCGCCCGCGCGCGCTGACCCGGCGGCACACACCGATCTCGATCGTGGTGGGCGAGCCGATGTGGCCGGGCCGCCGCGACGACCAGGCGGCAGCCGGGGTCGCGCTGCGGACGCGGATGCAGGAGCTGCTGGACCAGGCCCAGCGGGATTATCCGGAAAAACCATCCGATCCGGGCGACAACTGGTGGTTGCCGGCCCACCTCGGTGGCGGGGCACCGGTCCCGGAAGCTACGGTAACGTAACCGTAGCTTCAGGAGGTCCTGTGTCGCCCAACCACACCGTCGATCTGCTGCGCGACCTGGAGCCGGTGGTCGAGACGAACCTCAACCGTCACCTCGCCACGGCCAAGGAGTGGTTCCCGCACGAGTACGTGCCGTGGAGCGAGGGCAGCGACTTCGACGGCGTGCTCGGCGGCAAGGCATGGGAGCCCGACCAGTCGCGGCTGTCCCCCGTCGCCCGGACCTCGTTGATCGTAAACCTCCTGACCGAGGACAATCTGCCCAGCTACCACCACGAGATCGCGACCGAGTTCGGTCGCGACGGCGCGTGGGGCACCTGGGTGCACCGGTGGACGGCCGAAGAGGGCCGGCACGGCATCGCGATCCGCGACTACCTGCTCACCACCCGGGCGGTCGACCCGGTGGAGCTGGAGCGCGCCCGGATGGCGCACATGGGCGCCGGCTTCACCAGCGAGTACGGTGGCGTGCTCAGCTCGATCGCCTACGTCTCCTTCCAGGAGCTCGCGACCCGCGTGGCGCACCGCAACACCGGCCGGATCAGCGGCGACCCGATCTGCGATCAACTGCTGGCCCGCGTCGCCCAGGACGAGAACCTGCACATGCTCTTCTACCGCAACCTGCTCGGCGCCGCGTTCGACCTGGCGCCCGACCTGGCCATGCGGGCGGTCCGCGACGTGGTCACGTCGTTCCAGATGCCCGGGCACACCATCGAGAACTTCGGCCGCAAGTCGGTGCAGATCGCCATGGCGGGCATCTACGACCTGCGGATCCATCACGACGACGTGGTCATGCCGATCCTGCGGCAGCTGCGCGTGCTCGAGCGGGACGGGTTCTCCGCTGACGGCGAGCAGGCCCGCGAGGAGCTGTCCACGTTCCTCGCCGCACTGGACCGGAACGCCAACCGGTTCGTCGAGCGCCGGGAAGCGGCCCGCGCCCGGCTGGGCTGACCCCATGATCAGGGCGTCCCTCAAGTCGTTAGAACGACTTGAGG
>JBBEWH010000229.1:0-55660 GCA_037414955.1 Actinomycetes bacterium KLBMP 9797 | reverse complement strand
TGCCCCAAGGGCGGGCCTCGGAGTACGGGGTGCGGTTTTGGTGTGTGTTTGTTCTTTGAGAACTCAACAGGGTGCTTTGATTATGCCAGTGCCAAGTTTTGTGTGAACTCTGTTGGCATCGGATGTTGATCTGGTGTTGATGGAATTTGGCATATTTTTATGCCAGGGCTTTATCTCTAATTTTTTGTTGGAGAGTTTGATCCTGGCTCAGGACGAACGCTGGCGGCGTGCTTAACACATGCAAGTCGAGCGGAAAGGCCCTTCGGGGTACTCGAGCGGCGAACGGGTGAGTAACACGTGAGTAACCTGCCCTAGGCTTTGGGATAACCCTCGGAAACGGGGGCTAATACCGGATATTCACTGCTGATCGCATGGTTGGTGGTGGAAAGTTTTTCGGCTTGGGATGGACTCGCGGCCTATCAGCTTGTTGGTGGGGTAATGGCCTACCAAGGCGACGACGGGTAGCCGGCCTGAGAGGGCGACCGGCCACACTGGGACTGAGACACGGCCCAGACTCCTACGGGAGGCAGCAGTGGGGAATATTGCACAATGGGCGGAAGCCTGATGCAGCGACGCCGCGTGAGGGATGACGGCCTTCGGGTTGTAAACCTCTTTCAGCAGGGACGAAGCGCAAGTGACGGTACCTGCAGAAGAAGCGCCGGCCAACTACGTGCCAGCAGCCGCGGTAAGACGTAGGGCGCGAGCGTTGTCCGGATTTATTGGGCGTAAAGAGCTCGTAGGCGGCTTGTCGCGTCGACTGTGAAATCCCATGGCTTAACTGTGGGTCTGCAGTCGATACGGGCAGGCTAGAGTTCGGTAGGGGAGACTGGAATTCCTGGTGTAGCGGTGAAATGCGCAGATATCAGGAGGAACACCGGTGGCGAAGGCGGGTCTCTGGGCCGATACTGACGCTGAGGAGCGAAAGCGTGGGGAGCGAACAGGATTAGATACCCTGGTAGTCCACGCTGTAAACGTTGGGCGCTAGGTGTGGGGGGCCTCTCCGGTTCTCTGTGCCGCAGCTAACGCATTAAGCGCCCCGCCTGGGGAGTACGGCCGCAAGGCTAAAACTCAAAGGAATTGACGGGGGCCCGCACAAGCGGCGGAGCATGCGGATTAATTCGATGCAACGCGAAGAACCTTACCTGGGTTTGACATCGCCGGAAATCTCGCAGAGATGCGGGGTCCTTCGGGGCCGGTGACAGGTGGTGCATGGCTGTCGTCAGCTCGTGTCGTGAGATGTTGGGTTAAGTCCCGCAACGAGCGCAACCCTCGTTCGATGTTGCCAGCGGGTTATGCCGGGGACTCATCGAAGACTGCCGGGGTCAACTCGGAGGAAGGTGGGGATGACGTCAAGTCATCATGCCCCTTATGTCCAGGGCTTCACGCATGCTACAATGGCCGGTACAATGGGCTGCGATACCGTGAGGTGGAGCGAATCCCAAAAAGCCGGTCTCAGTTCGGATCGGGGTCTGCAACTCGACCCCGTGAAGTCGGAGTCGCTAGTAATCGCAGATCAGCAACGCTGCGGTGAATACGTTCCCGGGCCTTGTACACACCGCCCGTCACGTCACGAAAGTCGGCAACACCCGAAGCCCATGGCCTAACCCCTTGTGGGAGGGAGTGGTCGAAGGTGGGGCTGGCGATTGGGACGAAGTCGTAACAAGGTAGCCGTACCGGAAGGTGCGGCTGGATCACCTCCTTTCTAAGGAGCACCTTCACACCGTTGGGTGTGTAAGGAGCCCGCGTCGCCCGAGTGTGGTGGCGGGGTGCTCATGTGGCGGAGACGCTGGCAGAAGTCATTGACCGTCTTGGTGCGGGTCTAGTACTGCTTGCTTTCGGGTGGGCGTGGAGGGATTCCGTGGTGGGGTTTGGTTGGTGGTGTTCAAGGCATCCTGTTGGGTCCTGAGGGAACAAGCCGCACTGTAGGTGGGGTTTGGTTTTCTTGGTCCAGGTACAGCCTGTCATCGCATACCGGTTCGGGCCTTCGGGTTTGGGTGTTTGGTGTGGTGGTTGTGGGTTGTGGGTTGGTTGTTTGTTGAGATTTGCATAGTGGACGCGAGCATCTTGTTTTTTGTGGTCAAGTTGTCAAGGGCGAACGGTGGATGCCTTGGCACCAGGAGCCGATGAAGGACGTGGGAGGCCGCGATAGGCCTGGGGGAGCTGTCAACCAAGCTGTGATCCCAGGGTGTCCGAATGGGGTAACCCGGCACCAGTTATGTGGTGTCACCTGCATCTGAATGCATAGGGTGCATGGAGGGAACGCGGGGAAGTGAAACATCTCAGTACCCGTAGGAAGAGAAAACAACATGTGATTCCGTGAGTAGTGGCGAGCGAAAGCGGATTTAGGCTAAACCGGTTGCGTGTGATACCTGTCAGGGGTTGCGTGGTCGGGGTTGTGGGACCTCACTCATCGGGCTGACACCCGGTGGAAGAGTTACAAAGTTTGCTGCTAGTTGAATGGTCTGGAAAGGCTGACCGTAGACGGTGATAGTCCGGTAGGCGAAAGCAGTAGACCTCTTGTGGGTGTTCCCGAGTAGCGGCGGACTCCTGAAATCTGCCGTGAATCTGCCAGGACCACCTGGTAAGCCTGAATACTTCCTGGTGACCGATAGCGGACGAGTACCGTGAGGGAATGGTGAAAAGTACCCCGGGAGGGGAGTGAAATAGTACCTGAAACCGTTCGCCTACAATCCGTCGGAGCTGAGCCTTTATTGGTGAGGTGACGGCGTGCCTTTTGAAGAATGAGCCTGCGAGTTAGTGGCATGTGGCGAGGTTAACCTGTGTGGGGTAGCCGTAGCGAAAGCGAGTCTGAATAGGGCGATTCAGTCGCGTGTCCTAGACCCGAAGCGGAGTGATCTAGCCATGGGCAGGCTGAAGCGCGGGTAAGACCGTGTGGAGGGCCGAACCCACCAACGTTGAAAAGTTGGGGGATGACCTGTGGTTAGGGGTGAAAGGCCAATCAAACTCCGTGATAGCTGGTTCTCCCCGAAATGCATTTAGGTGCAGCGTCGCGTGTTTCTTGCCGGAGGTAGAGCACTGGATGGTCTAGGGGGCCCACAAGCTTACCGAAATCAGCCAAACTCCGAATGCCGGTAAGTGAGAGCGCGGCAGTGAGACTGCGGGGGATAAGCTTCGTAGTCGAGAGGGAAACAGCCCAGATCACCAGCTAAGGCCCCTAAGCGTGTGCTAAGTGGAAAAGGATGTGGGGTCGCTTAGACAACCAGGAGGTTGGCTTAGAAGCAGCCACCCTTTAAAGAGTGCGTAATAGCTCACTGGTCAAGTGGTTCCGCGCCGACAATGTAGCGGGGCTCAAGTACACCGCCGAAGCTGTGGCATTCACATGGTACTCGGTAATGGTTTCCGAATCGTTATCCAGGTGTGTGGATGGGTAGGGGAGCGTCGTGTGGGGGGTGAAGCGGCACTGTGAGGTAGCCGTGGACGCCACACGAGTGAGAATGCAGGCATGAGTAGCGAAAGAAGGGTGAGAAACCCTTCCGCCGGATGACCAAGGGTTCCAGGGCCAGGCTATTCCGCCCTGGGTGAGTCGGGGCCTAAGGCGAGGCCGAGAGGCGTAGTCGATGGATAACGGGTTGATATTCCCGTACCCGC
This sequence comes from Actinomycetes bacterium KLBMP 9797, assembly GCA_037414955.1. Lineage (GTDB taxonomy): Bacteria > Actinomycetota > Actinomycetes > Mycobacteriales > Micromonosporaceae > Phytohabitans. The sequence goes on along the minus strand of JBBEWH010000229.1, from coordinate 52,051 downwards.
GAAGAAGCGACCATGATGAACCCATTTGCGCTAACCGTCCGCTTATGGGGATCCTTCGGGTGAACCGGACAGTGCGCGGGAACCTGGGTGGTAGTAGTCAAGCGATGGGGTGACGCAGGAAGGTAGCTGATCCCGGCCGGTGGTTGTGCCGGGGTAAGCGTGTAGGCCGTGCCATAGGTAAATCCGTGGCGCATGTGGCTGAGACGTGATGCCGAGCCGATTCAGGTGAAGTCAGTGATCCTATGCTGCCGAGAAAAGCCTCTAGCGAGTTTCGAGCGGCCCGTACCCCAAACCGACACAGGTGGTCAGGTAGAGAATACCGAGGCGATCGGGTGAACTGTGGTTAAGGAACTCGGCAAATTGCCCCCGTAACTTAGGGAGAAGGGGGGCCGGACGCGTGAAGCCCCTTGCGGGTGGAGCGTGGTATGGCCGCAGAGAGCAGGGGGAAGCGACTGTTTACTAAAAACACAGGTCCATGCGAAGTCGTAAGACGCTGTATATGGACTGACGCCTGCCCGGTGCTGGAACGTTAAGGGGACCGGTTAGTCTTTCGGGGCGAAGCTGAGAACTTAAGCGCCAGTAAACGGCGGTGGTAACTATAACCATCCTAAGGTAGCGAAATTCCTTGTCGGGTAAGTTCCGACCTGCACGAATGGCGTAACGACTTCCCCACTGTCTCAACCACAGGCCCGGCGAAATTGCATTACGAGTAAAGATGCTCGTTACGCGCGGCAGGACGGAAAGACCCCGGGACCTTTACTATAGCTTGACATTGGTATCCGAGTTCGATTGTGTAGGATAGGTGGGAGACTGTGAAGCTGGCACGCCAGTGTCGGTGGAGTCATTGTTGAAATACCACTCTGTTGGATTTGGGTATCTAACCTGGGCCCCTGATCGGGGTTGGGGACAGTGTCTGGTGGGTAGTTTAACTGGGGCGGTTGCCTCCCAAAATGTAACGGAGGCGCCCAAAGGTTCCCTCAGCCTGGTTGGCAATCAGGTGTTGAGTGTAAGTGTATAAGGGAGCTTGACTGTGAGACTGACGGGTCGAGCAGGGACGAAAGTCGGGACTAGTGATCCGGCACTTGCGTGTGGAAGCGGTGTCGCTCAACGGATAAAAGGTACCCCGGGGATAACAGGCTGATCTTCCCCAAGAGTCCATATCGACGGGATGGTTTGGCACCTCGATGTCGGCTCGTCGCATCCTGGGGCTGTAGCAGGTCCCAAGGGTTGGGCTGTTCGCCCATTAAAGCGGTACGCGAGCTGGGTTTAGAACGTCGTGAGACAGTTCGGTCCCTATCCGCCGCGCGCGTAGGATACTTGAGAAGGGCTGTCCCTAGTACGAGAGGACCGGGACGGACGAACCTCTGGTGTGCCAGTTGTTCCGCCAGGAGCACGGCTGGTTGGCTACGTTCGGGAGGGATAACCGCTGAAAGCATCTAAGCGGGAAGCCTGCTTCGAGATGAGGTGTCCCACCCCATGTGGGTTAAGGCCCCCAGTTAGATGACTGGGTTGATAGGCCAGAGCTGTAAGCGCAGTAATGTGTTGAGGTGACTGGTACTAATAGGCCGAGGACTTGACCTCAAAGAACATGATGTTGTGCGTCCACTATGTGAATCTGAGCCAACAACCAACAGTTTGTGTTGGGTGTGTTGGGTTTAGGGTTACGGCGGTTATGGCGGAGGGGAAACGCCCGGTTACATTCCGAACCCGGAAGCTAAGCCTTCCAGCGCCGATGGTACTGCACTCGGGAGGGTGTGGGAGAGTAGGACGCCGCCGGACATCTTCATAGCTAGGGCCACCTCGAAAGAGGTGGCCCTAGCTGTATTTCCACCCAATGATCAAGCCCATGATCAAGGCGTCCCTCAAGTCGTTAGAACTACTTGAAGGACGCCTTGATCATAAAGGTCAGTCGCGGGTCTGGATGGTCTCGCGGATCTCGCGGAGCAGGGTCGCGGCGTCGTTGACCGGGCGGCCGGGGAACATGGCCATCGCCACGCTGCCATGGTCGGCCCAGCCACACACCGAGATGTCACCCTCGGGCGACGCGCTGGTGCCGCACTTCATGACGCCGTCCAGCTCGCCCGCGGGCACCTCGGCCACGCCGGTCACCGTGCCGGTGTCGTCGGCGAGCAGGTCGAAGAGGCTGTCCAGATCCTTCTCGGGCGAGAGCAGCATCGTGGTGCCGCCGAACAGCAGCACGCTGCGGTCGGCGGCGGCCGGGTCGGCGTATACGACTCCGATGCTCTCGTCGAGGTCGATCCGCGCGCTGATCGCCGTACGCAGATAGTCGGCGGTGGTCGCGGCCCGCTCGCTGTCATCCAGACGGAGGCCGGCGACCTCCGCCGGCGTACCCAATTGGGCGTCTTTCTGTTGCCAGATCCGCCAGCCGGCGGTGCCGACGACGGCCGCGCCGGCCAGGCCCGCGACGAGCAGTGAGCCGAGGACGACGGTCTTGACCCGCGGTCGCCGGGATGACGGCGGCGAAGGCGATGACGGCGGCGGCGGGTCGGAACCCGAAGGCGGAGGGGTCACGTCGATCGGCTCCGGCTGCATGGCGCCACCGTACCGAGCGACCCCGGGTGGCGCACACCACCCGCGCCGACGCACTCCGTAGACTCTGGTGAGTGACCGATACACCGCAGACCCGCACCGCAGCACCGACGTTGTCCGCCCAGTACCAGCCGGGCGAAGTAGAGCGCCGGCGGTATGAGGGCTGGGTATCGGCGGGCTATTTCCGGGCCGACGCGAGCAGCGATCGGCCACCGTTCACCATCGTCATCCCACCACCGAACGTGACCGGTGTGCTGCACGTCGGCCACGCGCTCGACCACACGATCCAGGACACGCTGATGCGGCGCCGGCGCATGCAGGGCTACGAGGCGCTGTGGCTGCCGGGCATGGATCACGCCGGCATCGCGACCCAGAACGTGGTGGAGCGCCAGCTCGCCGCGGAGGGCCTGTCGCGGCACGACCTGGGCCGGGAGAAGTTCGTCGAGCGGGTGTGGCAGTGGAAGGCGGAGTCCGGGGGCGCGATCCTTGGCCAGATGCGCCGGCTCGGCGACTCGGTCGACTGGGAGCGCGAGCGCTTCACCATGGACGAGGGCCTGTCGCGCGCCGTCCAGACGATCTTCAAGCGGCTGTACGACGACGGCCTGATCTACCGCGCCGAGCGCATCATCAACTGGTGCCCGCGCTGCCTCACCGCGCTGTCCGACATCGAGGTCGACCACACCGAGGACGACGGCGAGCTGGTCTCCATCCGCTACAGCGACGAGGTCGTGGTGGCGACCACCCGCGCCGAGACGATGCTGGGTGACACGGCGGTGGCCGTGCACCCGGGGGACGAGCGCTACCAGCACCTGATCGGCACCGAGGTGGAGCTGCCTTTGACCGGGCGGCGCATTCCGATCGTGGGCGACGAGCACGTCGACCCGGCGTTCGGCACCGGCATGGTGAAGGTGACGCCGGCGCACGACCCCAACGACTTCGAGATCGGCCAGCGGCACGGGCTGCCGAGCCTCACGATCATGGACGAGCGGGGTGTCATCACCGCGCACGGGCCGTTCGAGGGGCTGGACCGATTCGAGGCCCGGCCGGCGATCGTGGCCGCGCTGCGCGCGCAGGGCCGGGTGGTGTCCGAGAAGCGGCCCTACGTGCACGCGGTCGGGCACTGCTCGCGCTGCAAGACGACGGTCGAGCCGCGGCTGTCGCTGCAGTGGTTCGTCAACACCGGCCCGCTGGCGAAGGCCGCCGGCGACGCGGTGCGCGACGGCCGCACCCGGATCGAGCCGCCGGAGCTGGCGAAGCGCTACTTCGGCTGGGTCGACAACATGCATGACTGGTGCATCTCCCGCCAGCTGTGGTGGGGCCACCGCATCCCGGTGTGGTATGGGCCGGGCGGCGAGGTCGTGTGCGTCGGCCCGGATGAGCAGCCGCCGGCCGGCGCCGGCTGGCGCCAGGACGAGGACGTGCTCGACACCTGGTTCTCCAGCGCGCTGTGGCCGTTCTCCACGCTCGGCTGGCCCGACGAGACGCCCGACCTGGCCAAGTTCTATCCCACGTCGGTGCTGGTCACGGGCTACGACATCCTGTTCTTCTGGGTGGCCCGGATGATGATGTTCGGGCTGTACGCGATGGGCGGCCGGCAGCCGTTCGACGTGGTGGCGCTGCACGGCATCGTGCGCGACCAGTACGGCAAGAAGATGTCGAAGTCGTTCGGCAACGCGGTCGACCCGCTGGATTGGGTCGAGCGCTTCGGTGCCGACGCGACCCGGTTCACGCTGGCCCGCGGCGCCAACCCGGGCTCCGACGTGGCGGTCAGTGAAGAGTGGGTGCAGGGTTCGCGGAACTTCTGCAACAAGCTGTGGAACGCCACCCGGTTCGCGCTCATGAACGGCGCGCACACGCGGGGCGAACTGCCCGCCGAGCTGTCGGCCGTGGACCGCTGGATCCTGTCCCGGCTCCAGCACGTCGCCACCGAGGTCGACCAGCACCTGGAGGGCTTCGAGATCGCCAAGGCGTGCGACACGCTCTGGCACTTCGCGTGGGACGACGTCTGCGACTGGTACGTGGAGCTGGTCAAGCCGGTGCTGGCCACCCCCGACGGGGACGCGACCAGAAGAGTGCTCGGCCACGTGCTCGACCAGCTGCTACGTCTGCTGCACCCGGTGATGCCGTTCGTCACCGAGGAGCTGTGGACGGCGCTGACCGAGCAGGAATCCGTGGTGACCGCGGCGTGGCCGGCCGCCGACCCCGCGCTGATCGACGACGCGGCCGAGGCCGAGCTGGCGACGGTGCAGCGGGTGGTGACGGAGATCCGCCGCTTCCGCTCCGACCAGGGCCTGCGCCCCAACCAGCGGGTCAGCGCGCGGCTCGGCGGGCTGGTCGCGGCCGGCATCGCCGCACACGAGCCGCTGATCCGGTCGCTGGTCCGGCTCGACGAGCCGGGCGACGGCTTCGCGGCGACCGCGACGCTCGCGGTGACCGGTGCGGTCGGCGTCGAGCTCGACACCCGGGGCGCGATCGACGTCGCCGCCGAGCGGGCCCGGCTCGACAAGGACCGGGCGGCGGCGCAGAAGGAGGCCGACCAGTGCCGGGCCAAGCTCGGCAACCCGGCCTTCGTCGACAAGGCCCCCGAGCCGGTCGTCACCAAGATCAAAGACCGCCTGGCCGCCGCCGAGGCCGACCTGGCCCGCATCGCCGCCGCCCTAGAAACCCTCCCCGCGTCATGACCAGCGAGTTTCACGAGGTCGACGCGGAGCTGCTCAGCCGGGGGTACACCCGGATGGTCTTCGAGATTGAGCGGATCGCGGACCTTCTTGACCTGATGGGGAGTCCGCAGCGGGCTTATCCGTCGATCCATCTCACCGGCACCAATGGCAAGACTTCTACGGCTCGGATGATCGACTCGTTGCTGCGGGCGCATGGGTTGCACACCGGGCGATACACCAGTCCGCATTTGGAGACGGTGCGGGAGCGGATCAGTCTGGACGGCGAGCCGGTCAGCGAGCGGCGCTTCGTCGCCGCCTACCGGGAGGTGGCTCCGCTCGCCGCGCTCGTGGACGCGCGGGCCGACGAGCCGCTGACCTACTTCGACATGACGACGGCGATCGCGTTCGCGACCTTCGCGGACGCGCCGGTCGACGTGGCGATCGTGGAGGTGGGCCTCGGCGGGGCGGACGACTCCACCAACGTGCTGCACGCCGGCGTCTGCGTGATCACGCCGATCGGACTCGATCACACCGAGTGGCTCGGCGACCGGATCGAAGACATCGCCGTGGCCAAGAGCGGCATCATCCACAAGGGCGCCACGGTGATCACGGCGGCCCAGCCCGACGAGGCGGCCGAGCCCCTCCTCACGCGCTGTGCCGAGGTCGGGGCCACCATCGCCCGGGAGGGCGGCGAGTTCGGGGTCATGCGCCGGGCCGTCGCCGTCGGCGGCCAGGTGCTGAACATCCAGGGTCTCGGCGGCGTATACGAGGAGATCTTCCTGCCCATGCACGGCGCCCATCAGGCGCAGAACGCCGCCGTCGCGCTGGCCGCCGTCGAGGCGTTTCTGGGCGCTGGCGCGCAGCGCCAGCTGGACCCCGAGCTGGTCCGGGAGGGATTCGCCGGCGCCACCTCGCCGGGCCGTCTGGAGCGGGTACGCAGCGCGCCCACCATCCTGCTCGATGGCGCGCACAATCCCCACGGCATGGCGGCCACCGTCACCGCGGTGGCGGAGGAGTTCGCGTTCCGGCGCCTGGTCGCGGTGGTGGGCGTGCTCGACGACAAGGACGCCGTCGGACTGCTGGAGCTGCTGGAGCCGGTCGCGGACGCGGTGGTCGTCACGCGCAACACGTCGCCGCGCGGGATGCCGGTCGAGCGGCTGGCCGAGCACGCGACGGAGGTGTTCGGCGAGGATCGGGTGACCGTCGCGCGGACCATGCCGGACGCGATCGAGGCGGCCGTCAACCTCGCCGAGGAAGACGTCAGCGGCGAGATGAGCGGCGTCGGCGTACTGATCACCGGCTCGGTCGCGACGGTGGCCGACGCGCGGCGGCTGTTGAAGAAATGAAGCCGTCCGGGCTACGGAATCCGCGGGGCGCCGTGCGCGGCCTCGGGGCGGCGACCCTGGTGCTCGAGGCGCTCGTGCTGGTGCTGGGCATCCAGCCGTTGCGGGTGCTCGGCGGCGACCTGAGCGGCGCGGCGATCTGGTTGCTGGTGGCGCTGGCCGTGGCGTGCGTGGTGTTGCTGGGGCTGCTGCGGCATAGCTGGGCGTGGTATGTGGCGGCCGGGCTCCAGGTCGTGCTTCTGCTCGGCGGCTTCCTGCACGGGGCGCTCGCGGTGCTCGGCGTCCTCTTCGCCCTCGTCTGGCTCTACGTGCTCCACGTCCGCCGCACCATCCTCTCCTCACTCCCATGATCAAGGCGTCCGGCACGCCGCCATAGGGTCAGTGACCGCGCCATTGGGTCAGGGCGATGCCGTGGCCGTCCGGGTCGCGGAACGCCGCCGCCCACAGGTCGAGCTTCGCGCCCCGGTTGACCGAGCGCGGCCCGTATGTGAACTTGACGCCCTTCGCCTTCAGCTCCTCGTACATCGCGGTCACGTCGCCCACCTCCAGGTTGAGGTGCACGGTGCGCGGGCCGGTCGGGCCGAGGTCGGAGAGGGTGCGCAGCACGATCCGGGTGTCGCCGGACGCGAGCACCGCGTTGCCCTCGCCCTTGTCGATCTCGTGGAAGCCGAGCATGTCGCGGTAGAACTGGATCGACCGGTCCAGGTCGGCGACCAGCAGGGTCATCCCGACGCCGTGGATGGAACCGGACCGGCCGGGGTTGGCGCTCGGGAACGTGGTGATGAAATCGCCGAGGATGTCGTCGTCGATCAAGGCGTCCGGCGCCGGCTCCCCGCTGTCGTCACCGGCGGCGTCGGCGGTGGCCTCGGTGGATGCGGAGCCGTTCGCCGCCGGCCCACCGTTGTGATCGGGCGACGCGGTGGCCCGGCGCGGCAGCGGCACCGCGCGCGGCTCGGCGGTCGGCTCGACGAGCGTGCCTTCCAGCACGATCGGGCCGCCGGGTGCCTGGTGCACCACGACCGGCTCGTCGCGGATGCCGCCGCCGAGGTCGTCGGTGAGGTCGGCCGTCACCGGCTCGGCGCCGGGGAAGGTGTCGTCGTGGCGGCGGGCCCACGGCGGCTCCTCCTCCGCGAAGAGCTCGTCGTCGTCGATCGGGTCGGTGCCGACGTCGGGCTCGCTCGTCGACACGAACCCGGCCGCGGCCGCGTCGGCGTGGGTGAGCACGTCGTCCCAGCGGATGCGCACGTGGCGGATGTCGTCGACGGCCACACTGATCGGCAGGTTGGCGCCGCGGTCGGGCCATTTCGTCACGGGCACCCGGGGCTCGCGCACCTTGATGGAGGCGCCGGGCAGGCCGGGTGCCTCGATCAGGATCTGCAGCTCGCAGCGGCCGTAGGTGGCCCCGGTGGGCGGCGGGGAGGCGCTGACCACGTGTGCGGTGCCCTGGACCCAGGCACGGGCGCCACCCCGGATGGTGGTCACCGCGACCAGGCTGATGGCCAGCACGACCACGGCCACACCGAGGGCAACGATCGCCCAGCTCTGCATGCCGGCACCGAACAGCACGATGAACGCCGCAAGGGTGCCCAGCACGCCAGCGACGAGCTTGCGTACCGGCGCGACGGGACGGCGACGGGCGTCAGCCACAGTGGACCTCCCAGGGGGTTACCGCCAGGCTAGGCCGGGGCGGCCACCCCTGGGAAGAGTCGATAGGCTAGCCGCGTGACCACGAGCACCCCGGCGGCCCAGCGCACGCTCGTCCTCGTCAAGCCGGACGCTGTCCGGCGGGGCCTGGTCGGCGAGATCCTGAGCCGCTTCGAGCGCAAGGGCCTGACGATCGAGGCCATGGTGCTGCGCGGGATGGACGCCGCCCTCGCCGACGAGCACTACGCCGAGCACGTCGACAAGGCGTTCTACCCGCCGCTGAAGGAGTTCATGACGGGCGGCCAGCTGGTCGCCGCCGTGCTCTCCGGCGACCAGGCGATCGACGTGGTGCGCGCGCTGGTCGGCGCCACCGACGGCCGCAAGGCGGCCGCCGGCACGATCCGGGGCGACCTCTCCCTGTCCAACCGGGAAAACCTGGTGCACGCCTCCGACTCGGAGGACAGCGCCAAGCGCGAGATCGCCCTCTGGTTCCCCACCCTCTCATGATCAGGGCGTCCCTCACGTCGCTATAACGACTTGAGGGACGCCCTGATCATGGGGAGTTTGGGCGGTGGTTACCTCGGGCCGGTAGGAAGCAGGGCATGGATAGACGTTCCCTGCTTGCTGGCGGCGTGGGCCTGGCCGCCGTACCGCTGCTCGGGTCCGGCGCGTCGGCCGCGCTGCGGCCGTCCGGACGCCCGTCGCTCACCCACGGCGTGCAGAGTGGCGACACCACCGCCGACTCGGCGGTGGTCTGGACCCGCGCGGACCGCGCGGGTCGGATGCACGTCGAGGTCAGTCGCCGCCCCGACTTCCGCGGCGCCCGCGCGCTGCGCGGGCCGCTGCTCACCCCGGACGGCGACTTCACCGGCAAGGTCCGGCTGCGCGGCCTGCCCGCGGGGGAGCGGCTGCACTTTCGGGTACGGGTTGAGAGCCTCGACCGCCACGGCCTGGTCAGCGAGCCGGTGGTCGGTTCGCTGCGCACCGCCCCGCGCCGCGGTGGTGTGCGCTTCGTGTGGACCGGTGACGTGGCCGGGCAGGGCTGGGGCATCAACGCCGAGCTCGGCGGCATGCGGATCTTCGACGCGATGCGCGCCGCCCGGCCCGACTTCTACCTGTGCAGCGGCGACACCGTGTACGCGGACGGCCCGATCGCCGAGACCGTGACGCTGCCCGACGGGCGGCTGTGGCGCAACCTCGTCACGCCGGAGAAGAGCAAGGTCGCCGAGACGCTGGCGGAGTACCGCGGCCAGTACGCCTACAACCTGCTGGATCAGCCGTACCGGGCGTTCGTCGCGGACGTGCCGCAGGTCAACCAGTGGGACGACCATGAGGTGACCAACAACTGGTACCCGGGTGAGGTGCTCGCTGACGCCCGGTACACCGAGCAGCGGGTCGACGTGCTCGCCGCCCGCGCGCGGCAGGCGTTTCACGAGTGGCTGCCGACCGGCTCCGACCGCATCTATCGCAAGCTGTCCTACGGCCCGCGGTTGGACCTGTTCGTGCTGGACATGCGGACGTACAAGGATCCCAACGACGGAAACACGTACGCCGACCCGGCGCGCGGCCTGCTGGGCGCCGCGCAGCGGGCGTGGCTGATCCGGGAGCTGCGGCGGTCCCGGGCCACCTGGAAGGTGATCGCCGCCGACCTGCCGCTCGGGCTCGTGGTGCCGGATGGGAGCGCCGCCCAGGAGGGTGTCGCGCAGGGTGACCCGGGGGCGCCAGCGGGCCGGGAGCTGGAGTTCGCGTCGGTGCTGCGCGCGGCTCACGAGGGCGGCGTGACCGGGATCGTCTTCCTCACGGCCGACGTCCACTACACGGCCGCGCACCACTACGACCCGGCGCGGGCGGCCGTGCCCGACTTCACGCCGTTCTGGGAGTTCGTGTCCGGGCCGGCGCACGCGGGCGCGTTCGGGCCGAACGCGCTGGACGGCACGTTCGGCCCGCGGGTGGCGTTCGTGCACGCGCCGCCGCGGGCGAACACCTCGCCCGCGGAGGGGTACCAGCACTTCGGCGAGGTGGCTGTGGACGGCGAGTCGGGCGCCTTCACCGTCCACCTCCGCGACCAGGACGGCAGGTCCCTGTGGTCCACCACCCTCGTGCCCTAATCATCATCAGGGCGATCATGGGTGGCGGGGGTCACATGGTGCTGCTGTCACGGCTGCGTCGGCTGGGTCGTCCTCCAGGCGAGGGAGGTCATGATGCAGCGGATGGACATGGTGGCGGTGGCCCCGGAGGCCTACCAGGCGGTATTCGGCCTGGAGAAGTACGTGCGGGCCAACGTCGACCACACGGTGCTGGAGCTGGTGAAGCTGCGCGCGTCGATCCTGAACGGGTGCGCGTTCTGCGTCGACATGCACAGCCGGGACGCGCTGGCGGCCGGCGAGGACAGCCGACGGCTGTTCGCCGTGGCGGCGTGGGAGGAGGGCCCGTTCTTCGACGAGCGGGAACGGGCGGCGCTGGCGCTCACCGACGCGGTCACCCGGCTGGGGCCGCACGGCGTACCCGATGAGGTGTGGGACGCGGCGCGCAAGGTCTGGTCGGAGCGCGAGGTGGCCGACCTGATCATGGCGATCGGCACCATCAACCTGTGGAACCGGATCGCCATCACGACCCGGGCCCAGCCCCCGGCATAAGCCCTTCCATGATCAAGGCGTCCCACAAGTCGTTAGTACTACTTTTTGGTTGGGGATGTAAGTGGTGGTGGTTACAAGTCGTTAGAACGACTTGAGGGACGCCTTGATCATGGGGTGTGTTAATCCGGGCATGTGTTTCCGGGTTCGGGTAACCTAGACAGGCGCGATGACCCGGCTATCACCGGTGAGCATCCGGAAGAACGGGCCGATCTCGCCCTCGGGTGGGAAAGGCCTCAGTAGAACCGGACGGGTCCGGCCCGTCACAGCCGGCGAATGAGCGGGCGACCGTCGCGGCGGTCGCCAAGCGAGGTGGTACCGCGGGCCGTCCGGCTCGTCCTCGCAGGACACGAACAGGTGAACTGCGAGGAGATTACGGTGTACCCGAAAAGTGGGGAAGCGGCCGGCGGCGTGCCCGCCAGCCCCGACCTGCCGGCCGTCGAGCGCCGAGTGCTCGACTACTGGGCGTCCGACAAGACCTTCGAGGCGTCGGTCGGAGCCCGCACCGGCGACGAATACGTCTTCTACGACGGGCCGCCGTTCGCCAACGGCCTGCCGCATTACGGGCACCTCTTCACCGGATACGTCAAAGACGTGGTGCCGCGCTACCAGACCATGCGCGGCAAGCGGGTCGAGCGGCGGTTCGGGTGGGACTGTCACGGGCTGCCGGCCGAGGTGGAGGCGGAGAAGCAGCTCGGCATCTCCACCAAGGCCGAGATCCTCGACCTCGGCATCGGGCGGTTCAACGACGCGTGTCGCAGCTCGGTCCTGCAGTACACCCAGGACTGGGAGCGATACGTCACCCGCCAGGCGCGCTGGGTCGACTTCGGCAACGACTACAAGACGCTCGACGTGGACTACATGGAAAGCGTCATGTGGGCGTTCAAGACCCTGCACGACAAGGGTCTGGTCTACGAGGGCTTCCGGGTGCTGGCGTACTGCTGGCGGTGTGAGACGCCACTGTCCAACACGGAAACCCGCATGGACGACGTCTACCGCGACCGGCAGGACCCGGCGCTCACCGTGTGGTTCCAGCTCGAGACCGGCGAGAAGGTCGCGGTCTGGACGACCACGCCGTGGACGCTGCCGTCGAATCTGGCGCTCGCCGTCGGGCCCGACATCCAGTACGCCGTGCTGGCCGACGGCGACGGGCAGCGCTACCTGGTGGGCGCGGAACGGCTGTCCGCGTACCAGAAGGAGCTGGCGGATCTCCAGCACGTGGGCATGGTGCGCGGGGCTGACCTGGTCGGGCGCCGCTACACGCCGCTGTTCGACTTCCTGGCCGATACGCCGAACGCGTTCCAGGTGCTGGGCGCCGACTTCGTGACCACTGAGGACGGCACCGGGGTCGTGCACCTGGCGCCGGCGTTCGGCGAGGACGACCAGAACGCCTGCAACGCGGCCGGCATCCCCACCGTGGTCACTGTGGACGAGCACACCCGGTTCACCGCGCTGGTCCCGCCGTACCAGGGCGAGCAGGTCTTCGACGTCAACAAGCCGGTGATCCGGGAGCTGCGCGAGCGCGGCGCGGTGCTGCGCCACGACACCTACACCCACTCCTACCCGCACTGCTGGCGGTGCGACACCCCGCTGGTCTACAAGGCGGTGTCGTCGTGGTTCGTGGCGGTGACCACCTTCCGCGACCGGATGGTCGAGCTGAACCAGCAGATCAACTGGACGCCGGCACACGTCAAGGACGGCTCGTTCGGCAAGTGGCTGGCCAACGCCCGAGACTGGTCGATCAGCCGGAATCGCTTCTGGGGCTCGCCGATCCCGGTCTGGAAGTCGGACAACCCGGAGTACCCGCGGGTCGACGTGTACGGGTCCCTCGCTTCACTCGAGGCCGATTTCGGGGTGAAGGTCACCGATCTGCATCGGCCGAACGTCGACGAGCTGGTGCGGCCCAACCCCGACGACCCCACCGGCCAGTCGATGATGCGCCGGGTGCCGGAGGTGCTGGACTGCTGGTTCGAGTCGGGCTCGATGCCGTTCGCCCAGGTGCACTACCCGTTCGAGAACCGCGAGTGGTTCGAGGACCACTACCCGGGCGACTTCATCGTCGAGTACATCGGACAGACGCGCGGCTGGTTCTACACCATGCACGTGCTGGCCACCGCGCTGTTCGACCGGCCGGCGTTCCGCAACTGCCTCAGCCACGGCATCCTGCTCGGCGAAGACGGCCGCAAGATGTCCAAGAGCCTGCGCAACTACCCGGACGTCTACCACGTCTTCAACGGATACGGCTCGGACGCCATGCGGTGGATGCTGATGTCGTCGCCGGTGTTGCGCGGTGGCGACATGGCGGTGACCGAGGTCCTGATCCGGGACGCGGTGCGGCAGGTGCTGCTTCCACTATGGAACGTGTGGTACTTCTTCTCGCTGTACGCCAACGCTTCCTCTTATGAGGCGCGGCGGCGGGTGGATTCCACGCACCTGCTCGACCGGTACGTGCTGGCCAAGACCGGCGAGCTGGTCGCCACCGTGCAGCGGCAGATGGACGACTACGACATCTCCGGTGCCTGCGCGTCCGTGCGGTCCTATTTGGACGCGCTGACGAACTGGTACGTGCGGCGGTCCCGGGAACGGTTCTGGACCGGCGACGCGGACGCGTTCGACACGCTGGCCACGGTGCTGGAGACGCTGTGCCGGGTGGTGGCGCCGCTCGCGCCGCTGACCGCGGAGGAGATCTGGCGCGGGCTCACCGGTGACCGGTCGGTGCACCTCACCGACTGGCCGTCCGCGGCGGAGTTCCCGGCCGACCACGAGCTGGTGTCCAGCATGGACGCCGTCCGCGACGTGTGCTCGGCGGCGCTGTCCCTGCGCAAGGCGCGCGGGCTGCGGGTCCGGTTGCCGCTGCCGGCGCTCACCGTGGCGACCCCGGCGGCCGAGCGGCTCCAGCCGTTCGCCGACCTGGTCGCCGACGAGGTCAACGTCAAGTCGGTGGTGTTCACCGGCGAGGTGTCGTCCTACTGCGAGCAGGTGCTCACCGTGGTGCCACGGGCGCTCGGCCCGCGCGTCGGCGGCGCCGTGCAGCAGGTCATCAAGGCGGTCAAGGCCGGCGACTGGTCCCTCGTGGACGGTCAGCCGGTGGCGGCCGGCGTGACGCTGCAGGACGGGGAGTACGAGCTGCGGCTGGTCGCCGCCGACCAGGAGCACTCGGCGCCGCTGCCCGGCGCCGAGGGCGTGGTGGTGCTGGACACCACGGTCACGCCCGAGCTGGCGGCCGAAGGGCTGGCCCGCGACGCGGTCCGGGTGATCCAGCAGGCCCGCCGGGACGCCCAGCTCGACGTGTCCGACCGGGTCGCCGTGACGCTGGCCGCCTCACCGGAGGTGGCGGCGGCGGTCGAGACCCACCGCGACTTCGTGCTCGGCGAGGTGCTCGGCACGTCGCTCGCCTTCGACCCGACGGTGGATGGCTTTGCCGGTGAGGTCGGCGACGGCGAGTCCGTCACCGTCCTCGTCGTCCCCGCCTAACCCATGCCGATGATTAAGGCGTCCCTCACGTGAGGGACGCCTTAATCATGGGGGCGGCGAGATGTCAACGCTTTGCGGTTCCAAGGAACGACCTTGATTGCCACTTCTAGCAAGATCCTTGACATCGAACTCGGCCTATTGCCACGGTGGTCCGGGATCGAGTCGGGGGTGTGCGATGCACATACGCAATTCGGCCGACGGGCGGCCGTGGTGGAGAGTCGCCAGCGTGTTGTCGGCGCTGGTGTTGTCGATGCTGGTGGTGGTCGCGCCGCCGTCCGCCGCGCTGGCGGACCAGGCCGGGAAGGGCGGCGACTTCGTGCCGTTCCCGGTGGCCGGCCAACTGCTCGATACGCGGGACGGTACGGGCGGCATCAGCGCGCCCGTGGGCGGCGGTGCCACCGTGAAGTTCACGGCGCTCGGCCGGGGCGGTGTGCCGGCGTCCGGAGTGAGCGCGGTGCTGGTCGATGTGACCGTGGTCCTTCCCACGATGGGGACCTTTCTGACGTTGTGGCCAGCGGGTTCGACGCAACCGGCGCTGTCCACAGCAAACGCGATGCCGGGCCAGATTCTCTCCAACACGGCCGTCGTGGGCATCGGGTCGAACGGCGAGATTTCTCTCTACAACAATGCGGGTGACACGCACGTCACGGTCGACGTGCAGGGCTACTTCACGGAGACGTCCGGTGGCGCGGGTGGCGGATTCGTCGCGATGGACCACACGCGGCTGGTCGACACCCGAGGCAGCCTGGGTGGTAACCCGGGAGAGATCCCGGCCTGGGGCAACAAGACCTTCACGCTGGCCAGTTCCGCTCCCAATTCGCCGGTGCCGGGCAGGGCGACCTCCGTGTTCCTCGACATCATCGTGACCGACGCGGAGAACGGGGGCTGGCTCGCGGCCTACCCGGCCGGAGGCGCCGTCGGCCGCAGCATCATGGACTTCATCCCCGGCACCACCGCGCACGGGGCCGCCGTCAAGCTGGCCACCAACGGTCAGGTCACCTTCGCCAACAACAGCGGCAGCCCGATCACCCTGGTCTTGACCGCCGAGGGCTACTTCCTTCCCAACTCGAGCGAGGGTGCCGGCCTGCGCGTGGTCCCGGCCAACCGGTTGATAGACACCCGCACCACGGCTTCGCCGGTGCCCGCGGGCCAGTTCATCGACGTCTCCGTCGGTGGCACCAACGGGCTGCCGACGCGCGACATCGCGGGCGCCGCATTCAACCTGACGGTGGCCGACCCCACCGCTGGTGGGCATTTGGCGGTGTGGCCGACGGGCGCGGCCGAGCCCGCGTCCTCGCTGGTCAACTTCGTGGCGAATGAGGCTCGGGCGGCTTTCGCGATCGTGAAGGTCGGCACCGAGGCGAAGGTACGGATCAGGAACATGAGTAGCGGCACCGTCCACGTCGTCGTCGACCTCCAGGGCTGGTTCGCCAACCCGATGCCAACGCTGGCGGTCGCGCAGAACACCCGGGTCTCCGTGATGCAAGCGGCGCCGGCCAGCGGCGCGCAGCTCGGCGGGCTCGAGTATGCCTATGTGGACAACATCGGCCAGGCGCGGCACGGCCGGCAGACCAATGTGGACAACTTCGCCTCGGTGCAGTGGACCGCCCTTCCGCAGGGCCCGGGATTCACCGGACAGCCCGCGCTGAGCCAGTTCACCAGCGGAGAGGTGCGGGTCGCCGCACAGAACCTCGACAGTGACATCTGGGCCGTCAACCAGAGCAATCCGCAGAGTCCGGGCTGGTCGGCCTGGGCCGATCTGGGTGGTTCGATGGCCTCGCCGCCGGTCGCGGTAAAGCTGAGCGACACCGACGGCACGACGGTCCTGTTCGCGGTCGACGTCGACGGCCGGCTCTGGCACCGGCGGCAGGCCACCGTCACCAGCCCCGGCGCCGGTTGGCGCAGCCTTGGTGACGCCGATCTGACGGCCGCGCTGACCGCGGTGCAGGTCGAGAACGGTTACCAGATCTTCGCGGTGGACACCGCCGGCGCGGTCAAGACCGCGAACTACACCACCAGCGGCGGGCTGTCCCCCTGGACCTCCCTCGGCGGGACCGGTGCCACCGGCGTGCCGGCGGCAGTGGTCTACCCCGGCTACCGGTTGCGGGTGTTCGTGCGGTCGGCGAGCGGCACCGTCATCACCAAGGTGCAGAACACCAGCGGTGGCTGGCCGGCGCAGTGGGACTCGGTGGGCACGTTCGTGGCGAACGGCGCGCCGGCGGCCATCCTCGACCAGTCGGGGCGGGTCACGGTGGTCGCCCGGGGCACCGACGGCGAGGTCTACCGCACCTTCGAGACTACGCAGGCCTCCAGCACCTGGGAGACCTGGCTAAGGATCAGCCCAGACGTCTCCGACCCCACCGTCACCGACCCCACGCTCGCGCGGGTGACCAAGACCGAGGGCGAGACGTGGATCATCGTGTACCGCAACGCCAACAACGCGGTCCGGGTGTACGAGAGGTCGATCTCCTCGGCGGCGCGGTCGGGTGGGTCGGAGTACGTGGGGCACACGTTGCCTGCACCGCCTGCGGAGTAACGGACGTCGACATGAATGCCCGGCGGCGGTTCAGCTGACCCCGCCGCCGGGCCGCACGGCGCTGGCGCTGGTGTAACGCGCGGCGCCGGTGGATTCCACGGCGCTGGTGGGCGCCGCGGCGCCCCCTGGCGCCGACGGACGGGGAGGAAAGTCCAGTGTGGGGTTCGGCGAAGAAGGCAAATACGCGTCGGGTGTGGCAGTCCGCGGGGCGCCGGTCGTTGCTCGCGGCAGCGGTCGTCGTGCTGATGGCCGCCAACCTGGGCGGCAGTGGAATCAGCGGATTGCCCGCCGGCGGGCGGCAGAGCGTCGGCGCCCAGCATCTGCCGTACCCGAAGGGTCCCAAGCCGGGCCAGCGCTGGGGCACGGCCGCAGGACTGGAGCACCTGACCGGCAAGCCCGGTAACGACACCGTGCCACCGTCGTTGCGCGCCACGTACCCGGTGCGCAAGCTGAACCAGAAGCCGCAGCCGGGGCGCAACACCGCGCGGGTCGTCGCGCCGCTGCGGACCGCGAAGGCCAAGTCCGGCTTCGACCCGGAGACCAGCAAGCTCCGCGCCGACCTGGCGCCGAACGAGTCCACAAAGGTGTACGAGAACGCGGACGGCTCGCAGACCACCGTGTTCAACACGCTTCCGGTGGCACCAGGTGCTGCCGACGGCACCATGTACGTCCATGGTGGATCGTCCGTGGCCAACCCGGACGAGTTGCGCGTGGGCCGGCTCGACGGCGCGAATGCCGCGTCGTACATCAAGTTCGGCGGCCTCGTCGACAGCCTGCGGTTCCACACGATCCTCGGCGTGGCGCTGCAGGTGGTCAGCTATGACGCCCCCTCCTGCCGGGCCAAGCCGGTCTCGGTGCACCCGGTCACCGGCGCGTGGACGCCCGGCAGCGGCTACTCGTACCCTGGGCCGGCCGTCGACGGGCCGATAGCGACGGAGTCGTTCGCGCACGGCTACATCGCCCTCGGCCAGACGGAGTCGGCGTGCCCCGCCGACGGTGTCGTGTTCGACCTCGGCCAGGGCGGCCAGGCGCTGGTCCAGCGGTGGGTCGACGGCACGCAGGCGAACAACGGGCTCTCCCTGCGCGCGCCGACGGGCGACGGGTCGGCGTGGAAGCGGCTCGTCGGCACCGCCCCGGCCAACCGGCCCCACCTGTACGTGACGCACAGCCCGTACAACGCCTCCTACGCGATTCCGAACCCGGTCCCGGACCCGCCGGTGCTGCAGAACCAGGCCGGTAAGGTCAAGGTGTCGGTGACCAACAAGAGCGCCGCGGCGTGGGCGCCGGCCGACTACTACCTGGCCTACCGGGCGTACAACGCGGAGACCGGCGAGGCGGTCACCCAGCAGCGGGCGGCCAACCTGCCCGGCACGGTCGCGCGCGGTGCCACCGTCACGCTGGACGCCACCATCCAGCCACTGCCGCCCGGCCAGTACTTCCTCGACTTCACCATGGTGCGCACCGGCGGTGAGGTGTTCACCGACCACCAGGTGCCGCCCGGCCGGATCGTGCTCGAGGTGTTCGACATCCCGCCGGTGCTGCAGGAGCTGCACCCGCCGAACGGCTACCAGACCCCGACGCTGACCCCGCAGCTCTGGGCCGCGGCTCTCGACATCGACGCCCCGTCGGGCAGCACCTTGCAGTACAAGTTCGAGGTCTGCGACCGCAACGACGCCGGCGACCCGGTCAGCTGCACCGACTCCGGCTATCTCGCCAAGCAGGCGTGGGCGGTGCCGGCGGGCCGGCTGGTGTGGAGCAAGACGTATCTGTGGCGCGCGTTCGTCAAGGACGCGAACAACGAGGTGCCCTCGCCGTACTCCGCCTTGCTGACCGCGGTGCCGCAGCCGGAGATCACGTCGCGGATCGCCGGCGCGCCGTACGGCTCCAAGGACAAGGAGTTCGACGCCCAGGTCGGCAACCTGTCGACGGCGGCGGTCGACGCGAGCGTGTCCACAGTGGGTCCCGAGCTCAACGTGGTGCGCACCTACAACAGCCTCGACCCGCGGCGCGACTCGGCGTTCGGCGCGGGCTGGGTGAGCCGGTACGACATGAAGCTGCTCCCGGACGACGACGGGTCCGGCAACGTCGTGGTGTCCTACCCGGACGGGCAGATGGTCCGGTACGGCCGCAACCCCGACGGCACCTACGCGGCGCCCATGGGGCGCACCGCCAGCCTCACGCTGACCCCGAACGTGTCGTTCACGCTGACCGACAAGAGCCGCACCAAGTATGTGTTCGGGCTGCCGACGGCGACCGCGCCGGGCCAGTTGCGCGAGATCACCGACGCGGCGGGGCGCTCGCTGGTGTTCACCCTCGACACGTCGAACGGCAAGCTCAGCCGGGTTCAGGTGCGCAACAGCCAAACCAACACGGCCGGCCGGTCGCTGCGCTTCACCTGGCAGGGCAACCACGTCGCGACCGTCTCCACCGACCCGGTGAACGGCGCCGCGCTGACCTGGAACTACACCTACACCGGCGACCTGCTGACGAAGGTGTGCGCCCCGAACGCGGCGTGCACCTCGTACGAATACACCGCCGGTTCGCACTTCCGCAGCGCGGTGACCGACTCCAAGCCGGAGTCGTACTGGCGCCTGGGCGAGCCGCAGGGCACCAGCGCGGGCAGCGAGATCGCGGTCAACCTGGGCAAGGACGCCGGCACCTACAAGAACGTCACGCTGGCCGCGCCGGGCGCCCTGCCCGGCACCGCTGACACCGCCGCCTCCTTCAACGGCAGCTCGTCCTATGTAGAGCTGCCGAAGGGCACGCTGAAGAAGAACCGGGACGCCGCCGTCGAGCTCTGGTTCAAGATCGGATTGACGCAGACCGGCGGACCGTTGCTGGGCTACCAGGACAAGGCGGTCGGCACGGCCGCGACGGCCGGCGTGCCGATCCTGTACACCGGCAGCGACGGCCTGCTGCGCGGGCAGTTCGCCATGGGCGCGGTGAATCCGATCGTGTCCACGAAAGCGGTCAACGACAACCAGTGGCATCATGTGGTGCTCTCCGCGATGGGGTCCACCCAGACGCTGTACCTGGACGGCGTGAAGATGGGCGAGCGCACCGGCACGATCGACCAGGCCGCGCTGACGTTCAACCAGATCGGTGCCGCCTCCGCCACGCCACCGGCGTCCTGGGCGGGGTGGGGCGCGACCGCCCAACGGCACTTCGCCGGCGTGATCGACGAGGTCGCGCTCTACGCGCATCCGCTCGGTCCGGCGGCCGTCACGGCGCACTACCGGTACGGGACCGCGGCGGCCGACCAACTCGGCAAGGTGACCCTGCCGAGCGGCAAGGTGGCCATCACCGCGGCCTACGACACGGCGGCCGACCGGATCAAGGAGTTCACCGACCGCAACGGTGGCACCTGGAAGATCGGCGTGCCGACGGTCTACGGCGGCGACACCGACCTGCGCCGCGGCGTGCAGGTGCTCGACCCGGGCAACCGGCCCTACCTCTTCGAATATGACGCGCTGGCCGGCCGCATGCTGCGCTCCGGCACGCCGCTCGGACTGGAGATGCGGGAAGAAGACCGGCCCGGCCAGCCGAACCCCACCCCATCACCCTCGCCGACCCCGGTCTGCGCCCGGCCCGACCCGAATGATCCGGCGTTCTGCACGACCATTCCTGGCAACGCCGGTGGGCCGATCTTCGTGCGGCATCCGGTGGACGGGATGGCGATCCGCAGCTACTTCTACGACGACCGGGGTTTCCAGAACAAGATCGTCAACGAGAACGGCAACGCCGTCGAGATGACGTACGACGCGCGCGGCAATGCGACGACCAAGAAGACCTGCCGCACGTCGACCCAGTGCTACCAGACCTACTACACCTACCCCGCGACGGTCACCGATCCGACCGACCCGCGCAACAACCTGCCGACCGAGATGCGCGACGGTCGGTCCGCCAGCGCGACCGACAACACGTACGTGACCCGGTACACGTATCACGCGTCCGGGGAACTCGCCCGGCAAACCAACCCGGACGGCAGCTACGTCGAGCACACGTACACCAGCGGCGCCGGTGCCGGCACCGGCGGGATCGCGCCGGCCGGCCTGCCCGAGACCACCCGCGACGCCCGCGGCAAGATGACTCGATACCTGTACTACCACAACGGCGACGTCCACAAGGTGACCGATCCGCGCGGGCAGGTCACCGAGTTCACCTACGACGCGCTCGGGCGCAAGCTCACCGAGAAGGTCATCTCGGACGCGTACCCGTCCGGCGTCACGACGAACTACACCTACGACGCGGTCGGGCGGGCGAAGACGAACACCGGCCCGGTGACGACCAACGCGGTCACGGGCACCCGCCACCAGGCGCAGACCGTCGTCGACTACGACGCCGACGGCAACGTCATCCGCACCACGGTCAAGGACCTGTTGGGCGGTGACGCGGAGCGGGTGGCGACCGCCGACTACGACGAGCACAACCGGGTGGTCCTGGAGGTCGACGCCGAGGGCAACGAGACTAGCCATGGCTACGACCGGTACGGCAACCCCACCTTCCTGCAGGACGCCAACGGCAACCGCTTCGAGTACGCGTACACGGCGCGCAACATGAAGGCCGAGGTGCGGCTGCGCGAGTGGCGCGGCGACCCGGCGGGAGCGCCCGACACCGGCGAATACCTGGTGCTGCACTCGTACTCGTACGACCACGCCGGGCGGCTGGCCAGCGACACGGACGCGATGGGGCAGCGGCTGGAGTATCAGTACTACGGCGACGATCTGATGCACAAGATCACGCTGAAGGACTTCCGCAACCCCAACGGCACCAAGCGCGACTACGTCGTCGAGGAGAACACCTACGACGGCGCCGGACACCTGAGCAAGAAGGTGGTCGGCAACGGCAGGCTCACCACGACGCACACAATGGACAGAGGCGGTCAGGTCGACAAGACGATCACCGACCCGGGCGGCCTAGCGCGGACCACCGACTACGACTACGACGGGAACGGCAACGTCATCCGGGTCACCAACTCCGGCGTACCGTCCAATGTGCCCGGCTTCACCACGGTCGGGCAGGACGTGGTCGAGTTCGTCTACGACGACGACGGCAACCTCCAGCAGGAGACGACGGTGGCCGGGTCCGCCCGGCAGACCACGAGCTACGAGTACGACCAGCGCGGCGCGGTCACGTCGAAGACCGACCCGCGCGGCAACGTCACCCGGTTCACGAACGACGAGCTGGGTCGGCAGGTCGGCGTCGTCGCGCCGACCGTCAAGGTGGAGAGCAACGGCGGCCCGGCGGCGGACGCCAACCCGACCACGGCGGTTGGCTACAACACCTTCGGCGAGGCGGTCAACACCCGTGACCCGCTGGGCAACGTCCGGCGTGCCGAGTACGACAAGCTCGGTCGGCAGACCGCGGTGATGGCGCCTTCGTACACGCCACCGGGTGGTGTGGCGGTCACCCCGACCACCCGGGTCCGCTACGACGGGCTCGGCAACGTCGTCGAGGTGACCGATCCGCGCAACGCCGTCACCCGATACACGTACGACCAGCTCAACCGGGTGACTGTCCGGGATGAGCCGGCCACGACCAACGACGAGCGGGCGGTCTGGAGGTACACCTACACCCGTACCGGTGAGGTGCTGTCGGTCACCGATCCGACCGGCGCGCGGGTGGAGTCCACCTACGACGACCTCGATCGCCGGGTGACGATGACCGAGGTCGAGCGCAAGCCAACCGGCGGAAACCTCACCACCCGCTACGGGTACGACGACGCCGCCAACCCGACGAGCATCGCCGCGCCCTCCGGGGCCACCACGAACATCGAGTACGACGCGCTCGGCCAGCTCACCAAGAGCACCAGCCCGAACAGTGTGGTCACCCAGTACGGCTACGACCACGCCGGTCGGCAGATCCGCATGGCCGACGGGCTCGGCCGCACCAGCCGGGTCGCCTACGACGGCTTCGGTCGCCAGACCGTGGACCTCGATCAGGCCCCGAACGGCACCGAGCTGCGGCGGCAGGACTACGGATACGACGCGGTCGGCAACCTGACCAGCGCCACCGACCCGTACCGCAAGGTCACCACGTACGAGTACGACGCGCTGAACCGGCTGACCAAGCAGATCGAACCGGTCACCGACACGAAGTCTCTGACGACTACGTTCGGGTACGACGCCGCCAGCAACCGTACCCGGTACACCGACGGCCGTGGCAACTCCACTGTGTACACCGTGAACAGTCTCGGTCTGTCCGAGTCGGTGATCGAACCGGCGACCACGGCGCATCCGGCGGCCGCGGATCGCACCTGGACGGTCGGGTACAACGCGGCCGGCGACGCGGTTCGGCTGTCCGCGCCCGGCGGCGTGGTCCGCTCGCGCAGCTTCGACGCCGCTGGCCGGCTCGACGTCGAGACCGGCTCCGGCGGCGAGGCAGCCACCGCTCAACGCAACTGGGACTACGACCTCGCCGACCGGCTGATTGGGATGTCCGCACCCGGCGGGACGAACGCCTACACCTACAACGACCGCGGCGGGCTGCTGACCGCGAGTGGTCCGTCCGGTGTGGCCAGTTTCGGGTATGACGTCGACGGGCTGGTCAGCTCGCGCACCGACGCGGCCGGCACCGCCACGTTTACCTACGATCGCGGCCGGTTGCACACCATGAAGGACGCGGTCACCGGCGCCACCCAGACATTGGGATACAACGCGGCTGGCCAGGAGAGCACCGTCGACTACGGCAGCGGGCGGGTGCGCACGTTCGGGTACGACGACTTCGGTCGGATGACCTCCGACGTGCTGCGCAACGCGGCCGGACAGACGGTGTCGTCGGTGACGTACGTCAACGACCTGAACGACCATCTGACGAACAAGACAACCACGGGGACGGCCGGCGCCGGACAGAACACCTACCAGTACGACTACGCCGGCCGGCTGACCTCGTGGACCGGTCCGAAGGGGACGGTCGGCTACGAGTGGGACGACTCGGGTAACCGGGTCCGCGCCGGCGGCAAGACCGCCACCTTCGACGAGCGCAACCGGCTGCTGTCCGACGGGGACTACACGTACCAGTACACCGCGCGGGGCACACAACGCAGCCGCACCAGCTCGGGGCTGGTGGAGGAGTACTCGTTCGACGCGTTCGACCGGCTGGTCAACGCCGGCGGCGAAACGTACACCTATGACGGCCTGGACCGGGTCGTGGCTCGTAACGACAGCGCCTTCAGCTACGCGGGTCTCTCCGACGAGCCGGTGACCGACGGCGTCGAACTGTACGCCAGGGGTCCGTCCGACGAGCTGCTGGCGGTGTCCGAGGCCGGCGTCAAGCGGCTGACCCTCGAAGACGCGCACGGCGACGTCGTGGCCCAGTTCGACCCGACCAACACCACGTTGCCGGCGCTCAACGACTCCACCGCCTTCGACCCGTGGGGCAAGCGGATCGAGTCCTCGGGCAGCGCGCAGGCCAACATCGGTTATCAGGGCGACTGGACCGACCCGGAGACCGGTCAGGTCGACATGGGCGCTCGCTGGTACCAGCCCGGCACCGGCACCTTCACCTCCCGCGACAGCGTCACCTACCAGTCCGGCGACTCGGTCCTGGCCAACCGGTACACCTACGGCGCCGGCGCACCGCTCGACTTCACCGACCCCGACGGCCACTGGCCACAGTGGGTCGATGACACCGTCAACTGGGTCGGCGGCGCAGGGAAGGCGGCCTGGAACGGCGCGAAATGGGCCGCCGGCAAGGCATACAGCGGCGCGAAGTGGGTTGCCGGCAAGGTGTGGAACGGCGCGAAGTGGGCCGCCGGCAAGGTGTGGAGCGGTGCGAAGTGGGCCGCCAGCCAAGCCTGGTCGGCGATCAAGACCGTGGGTAACTGGGTTTCCTCGGGAGCGTCCTGGCTCTTCAGCAAGGTCAAGTCCGGGCTCTCATGGGCCATGGGCAAGGTCGCGGCCGGAATCAAGTGGATAGGCAACAAGATCGCCTCGGCGGCCCGTGCGGTGGGCAACTGGGCCAAGGACATGGCTCAGAAGATCGGCCGGGCCGCGGTGGCGGTGGCCAAGGGCATCACCAACGCGGCCAAGGCGGCCGCGAAGTGGGTCGCTCAGAACAACCCGCTCAAGATGATCGCCGCAGCGGCCAAGCCACTCCTCAGCGGCCTCGGCAAGATCGTGTCCACAGTGGCCAGCCTGCCGGCGAAGTTCGTCGCCGTGATGCACAACGTCATCGACGACGTCTCCAAGACGGTCAAAGCCGTCTACAACAAGGCCATGGAGATGGCCGGGAACGTCATCGACACCGTCTCCAACGCGATCGAGGCGGCCAACAATTGGATCAACGAACACAAGGCGGAGATCGCCGGCTTCGTGGTCGGTGGTCTGGCAGGAATCGGCTGCGGTATAGCGATCGGCTGGACCGGCATCGGCGCGGTCGCCTGTGCGGCGGGTGCCGGTGCGCTGGGCTCCGCCGTCACCGGATACATGAACGGCGAGCGCGGCTGGGACCTGGCCGGCACCGCAGCGATGGGCGGTGTGTTCGGTGGCCTCTTTGGCGGACTCGGCTCCGTCGCCGCCGCAGGCATTGGCAGCGCCTTCCGTGGCATGGCCGGTGGCCTGGCCTCCGGTGTCAAGGGCTTCCTGGGCGGCGCGGGCGACGAACTCGCGAGCATCTTCGGCGGCCGTTTCGTCGGCGGCCTCTTTGGTCGTGGCGGGGCGGGTGGCGCGGGTAAGGGCGCGGCGGGTGGCGCGGGCAAGGGCGCGGCGCGCGGATGCAACAGCTTCACCGGCACGACCGGCGTGCTGATGGCCGACGGCTCGACGAAGGCGATCAGTGAGGTCCGGGTCGGTGACAAGGTGGTGGCCACCGACCCCACGACAGGCAAGACCGAGACCCGAGAAGTGACGCGTCTCAGGAGCGGGGCCGACCAGAGTGACCTGGTAGAGGTTGTCGTCGACATCGACGGCATCACCGGTGAGAAGACCGGCAGCGTTGTCGCGACCGACGAGCACCCGTTCTGGGTAGAGGTCGAAAACCGGTGGGTCTATGCCAAGGACCTCAAACCCGGCTACCGGTTCGAGACCAGCGACCACCGCTCAGCCACCGTCGTCCGTACCCGTACCTGGAGCGAGTACCTCACCGTCTACAACCTGACGGTCGACGGCATCCACACGTACTATGTGCTGGCAGGTAACGCGGCGGTCCTTGTTCACAACACCGATCCTTGTAAGCTGGCGGCCGACTACATAGCCAATGGCTGGAACGCAAAGTCGGTATTGCCGAGCGGGAAAACGATTGGCCAAGTAGGGCGCGACATCTGGGGGAACGGCAAACCGAGCGCGGATCGACTCGCAGGCATGAGCAATGAACAACTTAGAGGGCTCGCATCGTTGGAGGACGCGAAGGTGCTAAATGCTGTCTATGCGGATGCGGCGGCTAAGATTCCCAGTAATCAGACGGCTCCCGTCAGGGTTGACCTGACGCAGCAGGTTATCGATGCCTGGGGCTCGAAGTGAGGAAGCCCTTGCGGATTAAGCTGATAGCCGATGAGCGTGCCTCGTTTACCGTGATGTTCGAGCCGACCGGCATGACCTATGAGCTCGGCCCATCGGAGCATATGTATGCTGAAGTGCAATCCGTAGAACTCGACGAAATGCAGATTGTGTATTGGGAGGGTGGCGTGTCTGTCTGGCCGCCAGGGCCTATCCTGACATTGGATTCCGCAGGCGAGCGGCTGCACGAACTCAACTACTAGACGGCTTGTTCTTGTCGCGGTTCTTCCATAACCCGTAACCCTGCCGACGCCGATCAAGGACTCACGCGCCGATCAAGGGCTCGGGCACATGTGTAAGAGATCGAACCATGTGCCCAAGCCCTTGATCGGCGAGCAGGGGCCGCGAGGCCAAGCCATGGCTTTAGCCGCGGGCGATGAGGATCTCGCGGAACTGTTCGAGGAGTTCGGCGCTGTCGGCGCGGTTGCGGCGGGTGAAGAGGGCGGTGGCGAGGCTGCCGTGGTCGGCCCAGCCGCACACCGCGACCGTGGCGTCGCCGTCCTTGCCCACGCCGCAGCTCGTGAACTCGCCGCGCGCGCCGGTGTCAAACTGTTCCACGTTGCGGATCTTGTACCGGTCGGTCAGCCGCTCCATCTCGGTGCGTAGGTCGTCCTCGGGGGAGAAGTGGAAGCCGGTGGTGCCGAAAACCGTCACCCGCTTGCCGTCGCCGTCGCCGTACACCGCGGCGAACGTGTCCTCGGCCAGCCAGTTGTTCACTCGCAGGTCGGCTTTCAACTGTTTCGCGATCCGCTGGCTCGTGGCGTCGTCGCGCAGCGTCAGGTCGGAGACCTGCGCGGGCAGTGACGCCGAGGCCGGGTACTGCTCCCACATCGGTTTGACGAAGTACGCGGGTATGCCGCAGCAGCACGCGAAGGTGAACAGCAGGAACCATGGCCACTTCCGGCGGCGCCGGCGGCGGGCCGGTGGCGGGTAGCCGGGCGGCGGGCCGGCGACCGGGGGTGGCATGGGCGGCCGCTTCGCCGGCCGGCGAGGCGCCTGGCGCGGCATCACCTCACCCGGCATCACCTGGCTCGGCATCGCCTGCCGCGGCGGGAGCGGCGGCGACGCCGGGGGCGGTGGGGGTGCCACCGGGGGCCGGGGAACGACCGGGGAGCGCGGCGGTCCAGCGGCCGGGCCCGCGTCCAGCGCCGCCGGTCCCACGTCGAGCAGGGTCGGCGGGTACGGCTGGTTCAGGGTGGGCGGATAGGGCTGGTCCAGCGTGAGCGGGTACGGCTGGTCGAGCGGGTCCACGTGTGCCCACGGGTCGACCGGCGTGGGCGGCTCGACGGGCGCCGGCTGCTCGTCGCGGGCGGCGTCGCGCCAGCGCCGGCGTTTTTTCTCCGGCCTTGGTGGCACTGACGCGGAGCCGGTCCACTTGACCGGCGCCGTGGGATGAGCCGGCGTCGGCTCCTCGTCCGGCACGGCAGCGGCGGAGTCCGGTGTGGTGGACTCTGGCTCGGCAGCGGTGGGGTCCGCCGCGGCGGGCCGCGTGCCGTCCGGGTCCGGTCCCGGCATGTGCTGCTCTCCCTTCGCGCTCTTCCGAGGTTAGCCCCGCCCCGCCAGCCACCCCGCCTTCCATGATCAAGGCGTCCCTCATGTCGCTATGACAACGTGAGGGACGCCTTGATCATGGGGGGCGCGTATTCTGGGCCGTTGGACCACCGCATGGCCATGGAGGTTTCGTGAGCATCCCATCCGTCTTCCCCCAGCTCGAGCAGCTGCTGCCCCGGGTGAGCAAACCCATCCAGTACGTGGGCGGCGAGCTCGGCGCGGTCGCGAAGGACTGGGATTCCGCGACCGTGCGCTGGGCGCTGATGTACCCCGACGCGTACGAGGTCGGCCTGCCCAACCAAGGCGTCCAGATCCTCTACGAGGTGCTCAACGAGCTGCCCGACGTGCTGGCCGAGCGCACCTACGCGGTGTGGCCGGACCTTGAGGCGCTGATGCGCGAGCACGGCGTGCCCCAGTTCACGGTCGACGCGCACCGGCCGGTCGGCGCGTTCGACCTGTTCGGCATCTCGTTCGCGACCGAGCTGGGCTACACCAACCTGCTGACCGCGCTGGACCTCGCGGGCATCCCGATGGAGTCCCGGGACCGCACCGACGCGCACCCGATCGTGGTCGCGGGCGGCCACGCCGCGTTCAACCCCGAGCCGATCGCCGACTTCGTCGACGCGGCGGTGCTCGGCGATGGCGAGGAAGCCGTCCTGGAGATCACCGACATCGTGCGCCGGTGGAAGGCCGAGGGCAGCCCGGGCGGGCGCGACGAGCTGCTGCTGCGGCTCGCGCGCACCGAGAGCGTCTACGTGCCGCGCTTCTACGACGTCGACTACCTGCCCGACGGGCGCATCCAGCGGGTCGTGCCGAACCGGGCGGACGTGCCGTTCCGGGTGCACAAGCGCACCACGATGGACCTCGACGCCTGGCCGTACCCGAAGAAGCCGCTGGTGCCGCTCGCCGAGACGGTCCACGAGCGGTACGCGGTGGAGATCTTCCGGGGCTGCACGCGCGGCTGCCGGTTCTGCCAGGCGGGCATGATCACCCGCCCGGTCCGCGAGCGGTCGATCACGACCGTGGGGCAGATGGTGAAGGAGGGCCTGGAGTTCTCCGGCTTCCGCGAGGTGGGCCTGCTGTCGCTGTCGTCGGCCGACCACTCGGAGATCGGCGACATCTGTTCCGGCCTCGCCGACCAGTACGGCAAGGACGACAACGTCTCGCTCTCGCTGCCGTCCACCCGGGTCGACGCGTTCAACATCACGCTGGCCCAGGAGCTGTCCCGCAACGGGCGGCGCACCGGTCTGACGTTCGCGCCGGAGGGCGGGTCCGAGCGGATCCGTAAGGTCATCAACAAGATGGTGTCCGAGGAAGACCTCATCCGCACCGTCGTGACGGCGTACTCGAACGGCTGGCGGCAGGTGAAGCTGTACTTCATGTGCGGCCTGCCCACCGAGACCGACGAGGACGTGCTGCAGATCGCCCGGCTCGCGCACGAGGTGATCCGGGCCGGCCGGGCCGCCACCGGCTCGAAGGACATCCGGTGCACGGTGTCGATCGGCGGGTTCGTGCCGAAGCCGCACACCCCGTTCCAGTGGGCGAAGATGGAGCCGCCCGAGGTGATCGACAACCGGCTGCGGCTGCTCAAGGCCGAGATCAACTCCGAGCGGTCGCTCGGCCGGGCCATCGGCTTCCGGTACCACGACGGCGAGCCGTCGCTGATCGAGGGCCTGCTGTCCCGCGGCGACCGCCGGGTCGGCGCGGTGATCCGGCGGGTCTGGGAGGACGGCGCCCGGTTCGACGGGTGGAGCGAGCACTTCTCGTACCAGCGGTGGGTGGACGCGGCCGCGGCGGTGCTGCCGGCGTACGGCGTCGACCTGGCCTGGTACACCACGCGCGAGCGCGACCAGCTCGAGGTGCTGCCGTGGGACCACCTCGACTCCGGGCTCGACAAGGACTGGCTCTGGCAGGACTGGCAGGACTCGCTGTCGGAGTACGAGCAGGATGACTGCCGCTGGACGCCGTGCTTCGACTGCGGCGTGTGCCCGTCGATGGACACCGAGATCCAGATCGGTCCGACCGGCAAGAAGCTGCTCCCCCTCACTCCGGTCAACACTGGCGTGCGGGTGCCGACGGCCACCGCGTGACCGACAAGGCGCGGATCGCCGGCGTATTCGACCGGGCGGCGCCGACGTATGAGCGCACCGGCGTGACGTTCTTCGACCCGATCGGCGCTGCCCTGGTGCGGCTCGCCGGGCCTCGCCCCGGCGAGCGACTGCTCGATCTCGGCTGTGGGCGCGGCGCCAGCCTCTTCCCCGCGGCCGCGGCGGTCGGGCCGACCGGCACGGCGGTGGGCATCGACCTCGCGCCGGGCATGGTCGCGGCCACTGCGGCCGACGCCTGCGAGCGCGGCCTCGACGGGGTACGGGTACTGGTCGGTGACGCCGAAGCACCCGACTTCCCGGACGGCTCGTTCGACCTGCTGCTCGGCGGTCTGATGATCTTCTTCCTGCCGGACGCGCCGGCCGCGGCGCGGGCGTACGCGCGGCTGCTGCGGCCTGGCGGGCGGCTGGCGCTGAGCACGTTCGTCGAGCTCACCGACGCCGAGCGGGAGTGGTTCGCACTCCTCGGTGGCGCCCTCGGGCCGTATCTGCCGCCCGCGCCAGAGACGCCGCCCGAGCCCGGTGCGGCACCGCCGCCGGAGGCCCGGTACCGGACCCGGGAGGCGGTGGCCGAGTTGCTCGGCGGGGCCGGCTTCACCGGCGTGCGGTTCGAGGAGGTCGAGCACCGCAGCGAGTTCGCGCGGCCGGAGGTCTTCTGGGACTGGCTCTGGTCCTCGGGCATGCGCGGGCTGGTCGAGCGCATCCCGGAGACGGACCGGGACGCCGCCCGGGACGCCGTCACCGCGCTCGTCGCCGAGCACCTGCGCGATCTTTCCTGGACCACGAAGGTCCGCCTGACCCTCGCGCACCGTCCATGATCAAGGCGTCCTTCAAGTCGCTATAACGACTTGAAGGACGCCTTGATCATGGGGTGGTTGGCGTGCGGGTGGTGTGCTGGGGAAGGATGGGGGTGTCCCAGTCACCGACAGGAGCACCACGATCAGTAGGAAACCACAACCGGAGGGTGGCCAGGCGCCGGTCGTCCAGCGCATCCGGATCCGGTACGCCAAACGCGGCCCGCTCCGGTTCACGTCGCACCGAGACTTCGCCCGGGCGTTCGAACGCGCCCTGAACCGGGCTCGGGTGCCGATCGCCTACTCGCAGGGGTTCACCCCACACCCCAAGATCTCGTACGCCAGCGCCGCACCGACCGGCGTGGCGAGCGAGGCCGAGTACCTGGAGATAGGCCTCCGCGAGGTGACCGAGCCCACGGCGGTGCGCCAGGCGCTCGACGCCGCGCTCTCGCCTGGCCTCGACATCCTCGACGCGGTCGAGGCGCACGGCGGCAGCCTCGCCGAGCGGATCGACGCCTCGGTGTGGCGCATCGAACTGCCGGGTGTCGAGCCTGACACTCTGCGGCACGCCGTCCTGGCCTTTGAGACGGCCGGCGAGGTGCTGGTCGAGCGCCTCACCAAGCAGGGACGGCGCACCATGGATGCCCGCAACCCGGTCGTCCGGATCGCCGTGGTGGCCGAGAATGCGGCACCTAGCGAGGTCACGGGGGTACCGTGTGCGATACTCGACCTAGTTGTACGGCAGGTCACCCCGTCCGTGCGACCCGATGACGTCCTTTCCGGCCTCCGCGTGGTGGCCGACCTGGAGCCGCCGGTTCCGCCTCGAGCGACCCGGCTGGCGCAGGGCACGTTGACCGCGCAGGGGGAGATCGTCGATCCGTTGGAGGCGGATCGCGACGGATTACCCATCGGTGAACGTTAGCCGGGTTCCGGCTGGCGGTCAGTAGGCAGACTTCGGTGGCGCCGCCCCATGGGGTGCGCCGCCGGAAACACCTTGCGGCGACCCTGCGTGGCAGCGCTCACCCGCGCCCGGGGCCGCCAGAACTGGAGAACGCCCATGCTCGACAACGAGCCCGAGGGCGGTGACCGGACCGGTTCCGAACCGGCCGGTGATACCGCCGCAGAAACCAGCGCACCCGTCAAGCGCACCCGCAGCCGGCGCAAGGCCGTCGCGGAGCCACCGGTCGAGGCGCCGGTTGAGGTGGCCGACGCGGCCGCCGAGACGCCTGCGCCCACCCGGCGCCGGCGGAAGGCGGTCGAGCCCGCGGCCGCGCCGGAGGAAGGCGCGCCGGTCAAGGCGACCCGCTCCCGGCGCAAGAAGGCCGTCGCGCCAGAAGCCGTCACACCAGAACCAGACGTCGCGCCAGAAGCGGACATCGTCGAGCCGGCACCGCTCGTGGTGGACGAGGCGGAGGCGGCCAGCCCGCCCCGGAAGGCGGCCATGTCCGCGGCCACGGTGCTCTTCATGGCGCCCCAACCGGACGAAGTTCCGAAACCGGCCACCCGGCCGCAGGCCGCCGAACCGGTCACCGCGGACGAAACGGTCGAGCCCGACCAGCCAACGAAGCGGCGCCGACGTGGTCGGCGTACCGCCGAACCGGTGGAGACGGCGGCCGAGGCACCGGTGGAGGTTGCCGCGACGGAGGTCGAGGAACCGGAGTCGGAGACCGACACCGCCGACGACGACGAGGATGACGACGACGCCGCCGCGCGGCGGCGTCGCCGCCGCGGCCGCCGTGGCCGCGGGCGCGGCAAGGGCTCGGCCGACGACGAGCTCGACGAGGACGAGACCGCCGAGGCGGAGAGCGTCGACGCGGACGGTGACGAGGGCGACAGCGAGACGGTGACCCGTCGCCGTCGCCGGCGGCGCCGCAAGGGCGACGACGGCGAGTCGTCCGACGACGACGGCGTGGTGACCGTTGTCAAGATCCGCGAGCCGCGCCGCACCTCCGACGAGGTGCAGGGCGTCTCCGGTTCCACCCGACTGGAGGCCAAGCGCCAGCGCCGCCGCGACGGCCGCGAGCAGCGCCGCACCCGGCCGCCGATCCTCACCGAGTCGGAGTTCCTGGCCCGGCGCGAGGCCGTCGACCGGGTCATGGTGATCCGGCAGAAGGGCGACCGCACCCAGATCGGGGTACTGGAAGACGGCGTGCTCGTCGAGCACTACGTGACCCGGGCCTCGGCGGGCACCATGGCCGGCAACGTCTACCTGGGCAAGGTGCAGAACGTGCTGCCCAGCATGGAGGCGGCGTTCGTCGACGTGGGCCGGGGCCGCAACGCGGTGCTCTACGCCGGCGAGGTCAACTGGGACGCCACCGGGCTGGAGGGCCGGGCGCGCTCGATCGAGCAGGCGCTCAAGTCCGGTGACTCGGTGCTCGTGCAGGTCACCAAGGACCCGATCGGCCACAAGGGCGCCCGCCTCACCAGCCACATCGCGCTCTCCGGCCGGCACCTGGTCTACGTGCCGAACGGCAACGCCTCCGGCATCAGCCGCAAGCTGCCCGACAACGAGCGCAAGCGCCTCCGCGACGTGCTGAAGAAGCTGGTGCCCGACGGCGCCGGCGTGATCGTGCGCACCGCCGCCGAGGGCGCCACCGAAGACGAGCTGGCCCGCGACGTCAAGCGGCTCCAGGCGCAGTGGGAGGACATCCAGGCCCGCGCCGCCGAGGGCGGCGCGCCGGCGCTCCTCTACGAGGAGCCCGAGCTGGTCGTCCGGGTCGTCCGCGACCTCTTCAACGAGGACTTCCGCGAGCTCGTGATCCAGGGCGACGAGGCGTTCGACATGGTCGAGTCCTACCTCGCCCACGTCTCGCCCGACCTCGTGTCGCGGCTGCGCCGCCACGCCGGGGCCGTCGACGTCTTCGCCGAGAAGCGCATCGACGAGCAGATCCTGAAGGGGCTCGACCGGAAGGTGTTCCTGCCCTCCGGCGGCCACCTGGTCATCGACCGCACCGAGGCGATGACCGTGGTCGACGTGAACACCGGTAAATACACCGGCGCGGGCGGCAACCTCGAGGAGACGGTCACCCGCAACAACCTCGAGGCGGCCGAGGAGATCGTGCGCCAGCTCCGGCTGCGTGACCTCGGCGGCATCGTGGTGATCGACTTCATCGACATGGTGCTGGAGTCGAACCGCGAGCTGGTGCTCCGCCGGCTCACCGAGTGCCTGGGCCGCGACCGCACCAAGCACCAGGTCACCGAGATCACCTCGCTCGGCCTGGTGCAGATGACCCGGAAGCGGATCGGCGCCGGCCTGCTGGAGGCGTTCAGCGAGACGTGCGAGCACTGCAAGGGCCGCGGGTTGGTCATACACACCGAGCCGGTGCCGGCGCGCGGTGGCGCCGGGGCGCCCAGCCCCGCCGGTGACAAGGTCAAGGCGGTGGCGGCCGCCGCGCCGCCGGCCTCGACCGCGCCGCCGACCTCGACGTCGAGCCGCCGGCGTGGCCGCAAGTCGGCTGCGGCTCCGGCGGCGCCGGAGGTCGCGGCTGCTGCTTCGCCGGTGGTCGCGGACGTGGTCTCGGAGTCGGGCGTGGTCGCGCCGTCGGCCGCTGCGGCGCCCGTGGCCGAGATCCCCGCCGACGATCTCGACGACACGATGGGGTACGACCTGTCGCGGTACGAGTCGGTGACGCCGGTCTCCCCGGCCGGCCCGGTCGCGGACGATCTCGCGGGTGATCTCACCGACGCGGAGCCGATGCGGCTGGCCGGCGCCGACGACCCGGACGCGGTGGACGGCGGCGAGCCGACCGCCCGTCGCCGCTCCCGACGCCGCCGTTAGTTCACTGACGTCCCGGTGATCATGGCTCCTGGCCATGATCACCGGGTGGATTTGGGGTTGGGGTACGCGATGGCGTACTCTTGCCTGCGGCGCATTTTCGGTGCGCCCGGTTTCTGTGTGCCCACTTACGACTAGGGAGTCCGCGTCCGATGTACGCGATCGTCAAGACCGGCGGCAAGCAGTACAAGGTCGCCGAGGGCGACGTGATCGAGGTCGAGAAGCTCGCCGGTGAGCCCGGTGATGCCGTGACGCTCTCCGCGGTGCTCCTCGTCGACGGTGACGACTTGGTGACCGACGTCGCCAACGCCTCGGTGTCCGGCGAGATCGCCGCCCACACCAAGGGCCCGAAGATCCGGATCCACAAGTTCAAGAACAAGACCGGCTACCACAAGCGCCAGGGTCACCGCCAGCCGCTGACCCAGGTCAAGGTGACCGGCATCTCCACCGGAAAGTAGGCGGAAAGACATGGCCCACAAAAAGGGTGCGTCCAGCTCGCGGAACGGCCGCGACTCCGGGGCCAAGCGCCTTGGCGTGAAGCGGTTCGGCGGGCAGGTTGTCAGCGCCGGGGAGATCCTGATCCGGCAGCGTGGCACCAAGTTCCACCCCGGCGAGCAGGTTGGCCGCGGCGGCGACGACACGCTGTTCGCGCTGGCCGACGGTGCGGTCCAGTTCGGCACCAGGCGCGGCCGCAAGGTCGTCAGCATCGTGCCGGCGCAGCAGTAGCTATTCGTTCGAAACGGGCCGTGGACCTGGTGGTCCCGGCCCGTTTCGCTTGTCCGCGCGCCGCGCGGATCCCGCGCGCCGCGCGGATCCCGCGCTCCCAGGGTCCCTTCGCGCCGATCAAGGGCGTAGGCACACGGTTTGATCTCTGATCCGGGTGCCTAAGCCCTTGATCGGCGGAGTGGTCCTTGATCGCGCGGGCTGGCCGCCCGGGCGGAGCCCGGCGGACACCGAGAGAGAGGATGGGGGCGTGGCGACGTTCGTCGACCGGGTCGTGCTGCACCTGCAAGCGGGTGACGGCGGACACGGGTGTGTCTCCATTCACCGGGAGAAGTTCAAGCCGTTCGGCGGGCCGGACGGTGGCAACGGTGGGCACGGCGGCAGCATCTCGCTGGTCGTCGACCCGCAGGTGCACACGCTGCTCGACTTCCACTTCCGGCCGCACATCAAGGCCGAGAACGGCAAGGGCGGGCAGGGCTCGAACCGCGACGGCGCGAACGGTAGCGATCTCGTCCTCACGGTGCCCAACGGCACCGTGGTGCAGACCCCCGACGGCGAGGTGCTCGCCGACCTGGTGGGTGCCGGCACCACGCTGGAGATCGCGCGGGGCGGGCGCGGCGGCCGGGGCAACGCCTCCCTCGCCAACACCCGGCGCAAGGCGCCCGGCTTCGCGGAGCTGGGCGAGCCGGGCGACCGGCGCGAGGTGGTCCTCGAGCTGAAGAGCGTCGCCGACGTGGGCCTGGTCGGGTTCCCGTCGGCGGGCAAGTCGTCGCTGATCTCGGTGATCTCGGCGGCCAAGCCGAAGATCGCCGACTATCCATTCACGACCCTGGTGCCCAACCTCGGCGTGGTGCGCGCCGGCGATCACACGTTCACGGTCGCCGACGTGCCCGGTCTGATCCCGGGCGCCGCCAAGGGCAAGGGACTCGGGCTGGAGTTCCTGCGGCACATCGAGCGGTGCGCGGTGCTCGTGCACGTGGTCGACGCCGCGACCATGGACCCGGGGCGCGACCCGCTGAGCGACATCGACGCGATCGAGGCCGAGCTGTCCGAGTACGGCGGGCTGACCGACCGCCCGCGGCTGGTCGTGCTGAACAAGATCGACGTACCGGACGCGCGTGACCTCGCGGAGATCGTGCGGCCCGACCTGGTGGCGCGCGGGTTCCCGGTGTTCGAGGTGAGCACGGCCACCCGGGAAGGGCTGCGCGAGCTGATGTACGCGCTCGCTGAGCGGGTCGAGGCGGCCCGCGCGGCGGCCCCGGTGCTGGAGGCGACCCGGATCGTCATCCGGCCGACCGCCGTCGACGACGCCGGTTTCACGGTGACCGAGGAAGGCGGCGTGTACGTGGTGCGCGGGCCGCGGCCCGAGCGCTGGGTGCGCCAGACCAACTTCGACAACGACGAGGCGGTGGGCTTCCTCGCCGACCGGCTGGAGCGGCTCGGCGTGGAGGACGCGCTGGCCAAGACCGGTGCCGAGCCGGGTGACCTGGTGCGGATCGGCGACCGGGAGTTCGACTGGCGCCCGAACGGAAGCGAATTCGTCTCCGGTCCGCGCGGCACCGACGCCCGTCTGGAGGACAAGTCCACCCGGGCGAACGCGGCCGAGCGGCTGGCCGCCCGCAAGGCCCGCCGCCCTCGCCTTCTGGGCCTCGAGCCGCCGGAAGACGACTCCTGATCAAGGCGTACCGGTAGTCGTTCTAACGACGTGAAGGACGCCTTGATCATGGGGTCGGTGCGGGCGGCGGACCAGGAAGCAGGACAGGGCGGCGGCCGCGAGGACGGCGACGGGCAGGATCAGCGTCACCCTCAGGGCGTCGGTGAAGCCTTCGTGGAAGGTCCGTTCGGCGGTCGCGATCAGTGCCTGCCGCACCTGATCGGGTATCCCCGCCGGCAGGTCGACCCCCGACTGGCCGGCGCCGACGTGCAGGCCGGCGCCGCTGGCCCGGTCGAACGCGGTCACGAACGGCTCCCGGTACGGCTCGGGGAGCGCCGCGGCGTTGGCGGCGGCCGACGCGTGCAGGTGGCTGACGAGCTGGGCCTGCAGGAGCGCGCCGACGGCGGCGGACCCGATCACGCCGCCGAGCTGGCGGCTGGTGTTCATCAACCCGGAGGCGGCGCCCGCGATGGCCGGCGCGATGTCGCGCATGGCCACGGTCGTGAGCGGCGCGAACGTCATGCCCATGCCCACCCCGGTGACGACCAGGCCGGGCAGCAGGCTCCACTGGCCGGAGTCGGCGCGAGCCTGCCACACCACGACGCCCATGCCCGCGGCGAAGAGGCTCAGCCCGACGACGAGCAGCCACTTGCCGCCGATCCGGTCCGACGTGCGGCCCGCGAACGGCGCGATCACCATCGCGATCAGGGACACCGGCGCGGTGGCCAGGCCGGCGTCCAGGGCGTTCAGCCCGAGTACCGACTGCAGGTAGATCATCAAGGGCAGGAACAGGCCGAGCAACCCGAAGGAGATCGCGCCGCTCACCCAGTTCATCAGCGCGAAGTTGCGGTCCGCGAAGATCGCGAACGGCACGAGCGGCTCCTTGCCGCGGATCAGGTACTGGTAGCCGAAGAACGCCACGAGCACGAGTGCTCCGGCGCCGATGACCATGGGGATGGTGACCGCCCCCCACACCTCGGCCCAGTGGTGTGACTCGCCTTCGATCAGCCCGTACGTGACCAGGAAGAGCCCGGCGGTCACGAGCGCGGTGCCGGTCCCGTCGAGCCGGTGCCGGCGGTGCGGCCGCAGGTCGGGCATGACGATGGCGGCGAACACGAGCGCGACCGCGCCCACCGGTACGTTGACGAAGAAGATCCACTCCCAGCCCCAGCCGGTGATGAGGTACCCGCCGAGCAACGGACCCGCGGCGGTCGCCAGGCCGGCGACCGCGCCCCAGGCGCCGAAGGCGGCACCGCGCTTCTCCGGCGGGAAGATGGACGTGATCACGGCGAGAGTCTGCGGGGTGAGCAGCGCGGCGCCGACGCCCTGCACGACCCGGGCGGCGATGAGCTGGGTGGGCGTGGCGGCGAGCCCGCACGCGGCGGAGGCGAGCGTGAACACCACGAGGCCGGCGAGGAAGAGTCGCTTCGCGCCGAAGATGTCGCCGAGCCGGCCTGCCGTGATCAACAGCACCGCGAAGACCAGCACGTACGCGTTGACGACCCACAGGATCTGGTCGAGCGAAGCGCCCAGCTCGGTGATCATGTCGGGGATCGCGATGTTCACGATCGTGGTGTCCAGCAGGATCATGAAGAAGCCCAGGCACAGTGCCGAGAGCACGAGCCAGGGATTGTGTCGTGACGTCATCGGGTGCCTACCTCCATGATCAGGGCGTCCCCCACGTCGTTCTAACGACTACAGGGACGCCCTGATCATTGAAAGTTGGGCGCGGGGCAGCGGACGGGCGTTCGGGACTGCCACGATGTGGGGCCATGACCACCTCCGTCGTCCTCGACGGCCCCGCGGCCATCGAGGCCCATCTGTCTGAATCCATCACGCTAGGGGAGCGTCGCCAGCGCGGCGTGCGCTTCGTGTTGTGCGACCCCGACAACGGGGTCATGGTGCATTGCCCGGTCGACGACCTGCCGGCCAGCCTCGATCCGGCGGAGTGCGCGCATACCGTGTCCGTGTTCGCGGAGGTGCTGGTCGCGCATGGCGAGCCGGGCGCGATGCTGGTGGTGCTCACCCGACCCGGCTCGGCCATCATCACGGCGCCCGACCGGGTGTGGTACCACGCCGCGCACCAGGTCTGCGTCCAGCACGGCGTCCGGCTGCTCGGCGTCTACCTGCTGACGCCCAACGACCAGCGCGAGCTCACCCTCGACGACGCGATCTAGGGCGTCCTCGTGGGACGCCCTGATCAACGGACTAGGTGAGGAGGCCGATGGCCCGTTTGGTGCGGTCGACCATGTCGACGGTGATTTCCCGGGCCTGCTCGGCGCCCTCGGCGAGCACCCGGCGCACGTACCCCGGGTCGCGCGCCAACTCGGCGTAGCGGGCCTGGACCGGGCGCAGCGTCGCCACGAGGGCCTCCGCGACCGCGCGCTTGAGTTCCCCGTACGACGAGAGGCCGGCCGCCAGCGCGGCCGGTGACTCGTCGACGCACGCGGCCAGCAACTCCAGCAGGTTGTTCACGCCGGGGCGGTCCGGGTCGGGCTCGACCGTGCCCACCGAGTCGGTCACCGCACGCATCACCTTGCGTGTGATCACCTCGGGCGGATCCAGCACGAAGACCGTGCCGGCGCCGTTCCCGCTGCTCTTGCCCATCTTGCGGGTCGGCTCGGACAGGTCCAGCACGCGCGCCGCGACCGGCGGCTTGACCATGCGCGGCACCACGAACGTGGTGCCGTACCGGGTGTTGAAGCGGGTCGCCATGTCGCGGGTGAGCTCGAGGTGCTGGCGCTGGTCGTCGCCGACCGGCACCTCGGCCGTCGCGTGCAGCAGGATGTCGGCGGCCATGAGCACCGGGTAGGTCAGCAGGCTGAGGCGCACGCCGGCGCGGCCGGTCGACTTCTCCTTGAACTGGATCATCCGGTGTGCCTCGCCGTACGCCGCCGTGCATTCCAGCAGGTAGTGCAGCTCGGTGTGCTGGGACACCTGGGACTGCACGTAGAGCAGCGCGCGCTCCGGGTCCAGACCGGCGGCGAGCAGCACGGTGGCCTGCTCCAGGGTCAGCGCGCGCAGCTGGCCGGGATCGTGGGGCATCGTCATCGCGTGCAGGTCGACCAGCAGCACCACCGGCCGCGTGCGCCGCTGCGCGGCGACGATCGGGCGGATGGCGCCGAAGAGGTTGCCGACGTGGAGGTGGCCGGTGGGCTGGAAACCGGTGAGGGTCGCGGTCATCGATGGCTCCTTCGGGGTACGGAGCCGCACTCCTCCGGGCATGCGAAGACGGCCGCCCGGAGGGGCGGCCGTCTGGCTGTTTGGGGTGCGCGAATGCGAGTGGCCGCCCGTCAGGCGGTCCACCAGCCAAGGGAACTCATGTTGCGCATATGCAAAATGCTAGCAGGGTTCTGGCCCCCCTGAGCTGGCTACTCCCGGCGCTGGGTTGATCGGGTTGGCTGATCGGCAGAGCGAGCGGAGGCAAGACCGCTCGCGGGATCACGCCACGTAGGGGGTAATGGTGCCGCTTCAGCAGTTCGTCTTTGTCCTGCCGCAGAGCCGTGCGAGCGCCGGCGCGGTGACCGTCCGGCGTGAGGCGGAGAGCCTCGCGGAGGCGATTCCACCAGCCGTCCGTGACTTGGAAGCCGTCGGGTTACGCCCGTACCGGATCGAGGCCGACGACTGGGTGACGCTCGCCGAGATCGGCGCCCGCATCGGCCGGTCCCGCGAGATCGTGCGACTGTGGGCCACCGGGCGGTACGGGCCGGGTGGGTTCCCGCCGCCGCTCAACCCGGGCCGCGACACGTCGTTCTACAGCTGGACCGAGGTGGCGCAGTGGCTGCGGCAGCGGATGGGCCAGCACGTGCCCGACGACCAGCCGACGCTGGTCGCGATGAACCTCGCGCTCCAGTTGCGCCGGGTCGCGTCCCGGGTCGAGCGGATGGATCTGGTGCGGTCGTTGATCCCGGAGTGAGACCGGTGTCTAAACGTCGAACTCGCCGTCCTGGGCGCCGCCGACGAACGCGTCCCACTCGTCCTTTGTGAACACCAGGACCGGGCCGTCGGGCTCGGCGGAGTTACGCAGGCCGATGAGGTCGTCGACGAAGGCGACTTCGACCGAGCCCTCGGTGTCGTCGCCGTTGGCCCGCCGCCACTCCGCGCGGGACAGGTCGAAGTCACCCTTCGGGTGCTGGGCCATCGGTTGCTCCTCGAGAAGAAGTGGGTTTCCGGGAAAGGCTATACCGGGCATGGTCGGGCAGGATGGGCGGATGCGCAGTCTCACCCGGATCGAGGCGGCCGAGCGCGCCGCACTGCTCACCGTGGCGTCGTACGCGATTGATCTCGACCTGACACGAGGCGAGCACGCGTTCCGGTCGACCACGACCATCCGGTTCCAGGCGGCCCGGCCGGGCGTCGACACGTTCGTGGAGATCCGGCCGGTCCGCCTGATCGGCGCGACGCTCAACGGCACCGCGCTCGACCCGGCGGTCCTCGACGACAACCGGCTGCCGCTCACCGGGTTGGCCGCCGACAACGAGCTCACCGTCGAGGCCGAGATGGCATACACCAACACGGGGGAAGGGCTGCACCGGTTCGTCGATCCGGCCGATGGCGCGGTCTACCTGTTCGCGATGTCCTTTCTCGACCGGGCGCAGCGCATCTTCGCGTGTTTCGACCAGCCCGACCTCAAGGCGCCGGTCGCGGTGACGGTCACCGCGCCGCCGGAGTGGTTGGTGGCCGCCAACGGCGCACGCACCGAAGTGGACAGTGCCGACGGCGGCCGGCACATGTTCGCCGAGACGCCGCCCCTCGCCACCTACTTCGTGTCGCTGATCGCCGGGCCTTACCACGCCCGGCGGGACGAGCACGACGGCGTGCCGCTGGGCCTGTACTGCCGGCGTTCCCAGGCTCCGCACCTCGACGCCGACGCGGACGAGATCTTCACGGTCACGAAGCAGTGCCTCGACCGGTTCCACGAGCTGTTCGGCGTGCGTTACCCGTTCGGGAAGTACGACCAGGCGTTCGTGCCGGAATTCAACGAGGGCGCGATGGAGAACCCGGGCCTGGTGACGTTTCGCGACGACTTCATCTTCCGGTCGATGGTCACCGACACCGAGCGGGAGCAGCGTGCGGTCACGATCGCGCACGAGATGGCGCACATGTGGTTCGGCGATCTGGTGACCATGCGGTGGTGGGACGACCTGTGGCTCAACGAGTCGTTCGCGGAGTACCTCGGGGTGCGGGTAGCGGGCGAGGCCACCCGGTTCCGGCAGACCTGGACCACGTTCGCGATGCGCCGCAAGGCCTGGGGGTACGCGGCTGACCAGCGGCCCTCCACGCACCCGGTCGCGCCCACCGAGGTCGCCGACACGGCGCTCGCGGTCCTCAACTTCGACGGCATCTCGTACGCCAAGGGCGCGTCCGCGTTGCGCCAGCTCGTCGCGCTGCTCGGCGACGAGGCGTTCCTGGCCGGCATGCGCGCGCACTTCGCGACCCACCGGTTCGGCAATGCCACGCTCGCCGATCTGCTGGATGCGCTGTCGGCGGCGAGCGGGCGCGATCTGGATCACTGGGCGGAGGTGTGGCTGCGGCGGGCGCAGGTCAACACGCTCCGCGCGTCGACCGCGGCCCACGACGGCCACTACACCGATGTCCACATCGAACAGTCCGCGCCGGACTCCCATCCGACGTTGCGGCCGCACCGCATCGGTGTCGGGGTGTATGACGGTCCGGTGCGGCGGTCGCTGGTCTCCCTGGAGGTCGATGGTGGACGGACGCCGGTGCCGGCGCTCACCGGCGAGCCGGTCGCCGATCTGCTGCTCGTCAACGACGACGACCTGACGTTCGCCAAGGTGCGCCTCGACGACGCGTCCGCCGCCGCCGTACCGAAGATCCTGCCCACGCTCGCCGACCCACTGGCCCGGGCCGTGGTGTGGTCGTCCATCGTGGACGCCGTCCGCGACGCCGACCGGCCGCCCGCCGACCTGGTGGCGCTCATGCTCGCCGCCCTGCCCACCGAGACCGAGGTCATCATCGTCGAAGACCTGCTCACGATGGGCACCGACCTGTTGGCGCGCTACCTCGACGGTGCCGCCCGAGACGAGGCGTTCCGGCACGTCGCGCTGGCGTGCGACCGGTTGCTCGCGGCGGCGCC
The DNA here is from genome assembly GCA_037414955.1 of Actinomycetes bacterium KLBMP 9797. Lineage (GTDB taxonomy): Bacteria > Actinomycetota > Actinomycetes > Mycobacteriales > Micromonosporaceae > Phytohabitans. The sequence continues at coordinate 9,018 of JBBEWH010000229.1, read as the reverse complement.
GCCGGGCGGCTCCCGCCAGCTCGCCGCGGCCCGCGGGCTGGTCCGGGTGGCGACGGACGCGTCGCGCCTGTCCGGCTGGCTCGACGGCGTGGATGTCCCGCCGGGGGTAGCCGTCGACGCCGACCTGCGCTGGCGCATCCGGTACCGGTTGGCCGTGCTCGGCGCGGTCGGGCCGGACGCGATCGAGGCGGAGTTGGCCAGCGATCGCAGCGCGAACGGCGCGGAGTGGGCCGCCCGGTGCCGCGCCGCCCTGCCCGAGCCAGCGGCCAAGGAGCGGGCCTGGCAGGTGGTGATGACCGATACCGGGCTGTCCGGCCGGCTGGTCACGGCGACCGCCGAGGGGTTCTGGCATCCCGAGCAGACGGCGCTGACCGAGGCGTACGTCGGGCGGTACTTCGACGAGATCGTGACCGCCACGCACCGGCGTACCCGCTGGGTGGCGCAGAAGATCGCGGAGCTCGCGTTTCCCCGGTTCGCGGTGGCGCACGCCACCCGCGACGCGGCCGCGGCGCTGCTGGCCCGCGACGACCTGGTATCCGTGCTGCGCCGGAAGGTGGTCGACGCCGACGATGATCTTCGTCGCGCGCTCGTCGCGCGCGAAGCGATCTAGGCTTTGGGGATGACGGACGACGCGCGGCGGATCGGGATCATGGGTGGCACGTTCGACCCGATCCACCACGGGCACCTGGTGGCGGCGAGCGAGGTGGCCGACCGGTTCGGGCTCGACGAGGTGGTGTTCGTGCCGACAGGTGAGCCTTGGCAGAAGGGCGGCGTCACCGTCAGCGCCCGCGAGGACCGCTACCTCATGACCGTGATCGCGACCTCGTCGAACCCGCGGTTCCAGGTCAGCCGGGTCGACATCGACCGTCCCGGGCCGACTTACACCGTCGACACGCTGCGCGACCTGCGCGCGGAGTACGGGCCGAAGGCGCAGCTGTTCTTCATCACCGGGGCGGACGCGCTGGAGAAGCTGCTGTCCTGGAAAGACACCGAGCAGATGTTCGAGATGGCGCATTTCATCGGCGTGACCCGGCCGGGCTTTCCGCTGTCCAACGCCCATCTGCCGGCCGACGTGGTGACGCTCGTGCAGGTGCCGGCGATGGCGATCTCGTCCACCGACTGCCGGTCGCGGGTGGCCGACGGTAAGCCGATCTGGTACCTCGTGCCGGACGGTGTGGTGCAGTACATCGCCAAGCGGCGGCTTTACCGGTAGTTTGTCCGGTTTATCGTGGCGCGGCGGTTCTGGACATGTGAGAGGCTTGTCGGGTGACTGCATTGGAGCGCGCCCGAGAGTTGGCGCACAGCGCCGCCCAGGCCGCGGCCGACAAGAAGGCGCAGGACATCGTCATCATCGACGTGTCCGACCAACTCGTCATCACCGACGCCTTCGTGCTCGCCTCCGCACCCAACGAGCGGCAGGTGCAGGCGATCGTCGACGCGATCGAGGAGCGACTGCTCAGCCTGCCGGAGAAGGCCAAGCCGGTCCGGCGCGAGGGTGAGCGGTCCGGCCGGTGGGTGCTGCTCGACTACGTCGACGTGGTCGTGCACGTGCAACACACCGAGGAGCGCGAGTTCTACGCGCTCGACCGGCTGTGGAAGGACTGCCCCACGATCCCGTTCGTCGATCGGGCCCTGGTCGAAGCTGAATGATCCAGCACAAGTCAGCCGCGGGGCGCACGATATGACCCGGCTCATCGTCTGGCGGCACGGCAACACCGACTGGAACGCCACCGACCGCGTCCAGGGACAGACCGACACCGCGCTGAACGACCTGGGCCGGGAGCAGGCGGTCGCCGCCGCGCCGATGCTCGCGGAGCTGCGCCCCGACGCGATCGTCGCCAGCGACCTGCGGCGCGCCGTCGACACGGCGGCCACGCTGGCGGCGCTCACCGGCCTTCCGATCCGCACCGACCCGCGGCTGCGGGAGCGCTCCTACGGCGTCTGGCAGGGCCTGACGATGGCCGAGGTCAAGGAGCGCTACCCCAGCGAGTACACCCGGTGGCGCGCCGGCGACCGCGACATCGGCTGTGCCGTGGAGACCCTCGACGACCTGGGTAAACGGGTCAGCCAGGCGCTCCAGGAAGCGGCCGACGCGGTGCCCGGCGGCACGGTCGTCGTGGCCACCCATGGCGGCGCGGCGCGCCAGGGCTGCGGATTCCTGCTGGGCTGGCCACCCGAGGTGCTGCGCACGATCGGACCGTTGCAGAACTGCCACTGGACCGACCTGGGCCATGACCAGGTCCGCGGCTGGTGGCTCCGCGCCCACAACGCCGGCCTGTCCACCCACCGCCCGACCCCCAGCCCCGTGTAATCCCACCCCTTTGGCGTAATCCCCCCTTTTGGCGTCGATCAAGGGCTGGGGCACGTACTTTGATCTCTCGTTGGGGTGCTTTCGCCCTTGATCCGCGCGATGTTCCTTGATCGGCGGAACCCCAGCCGATCCGGTAGCGTCTCATAACCATGCGCACGCGCACCGCCGTCCTGCTCATCGCCATGGCCGCGGCACTGGCCGGGTGCGGCGATGGCGACCCTTCCGCGACACCATCGTCGTCCGCGCCGCCGTCCTCGGCGTCACCATCCGCGTCGCCTTCACCGTCTGCCGTCCCTTCGTCGCCGATGCCGACCACTTCGCCGAAACCGCCGACCACGCCGCCCGCGACAGCGGTGCAGATGACGCTGACCGGCCAGATCACCGAGGGCGTCGAGCACGGCTGCCGGATGCTCACCTCGGGCGGCACCACCTACATGCTGCTGGTGGCCGCCAACGTCAGCCGTGACCAAATCCCGGTCGGCGCGCGCGTCACGGTGCGCGGACACCCGGAGCCCGACATGATGTCCACCTGCCAGCAGGGCACGCCGTTCACGGTCACCGAGGTGCTTCCCGGCTAGGTCGGCTATGTTGCCGGTCATGCCTGTCGCGGTCGTCACCGATTCCACCGCGTACCTGCCGGCCGCTCTCATCGAGGCGCTCGGCATCACCGTCGTGCCCCTCACCGTCGTCGTCAACGGCATCGACGGGCGCGAAGGCATCGACGCGACGCCCGCCGAGATCGCCCGGGCGCTGGGCGAACGGCGGTTCACCATCACCACGTCCCGGCCGGCGCCCGAGCAGCTCGCGGCGGCGTACCGGCGGCTTCTCGACGCCGGCGCGGCCGGCGTCGTCGCTGTGCACCTGTCCGCCGAACTGTCCGGCACCGTCGAAGCCGCCACCCTGGCCGCGTCGTCCCTGCCCGGCCAGGTCGCGGTGGTCGACGCCCGATCGACCGGGATGGGCCTGGGCTTTCCGGCGCTCGCCGCTGCCCAGGTCGCGGCCCGCGACGGCGACCTTGATCGGGTACGCCAAGCGGCGTGCGACGCGATCGACCGCACCGACACACTCTTCTATGTGGACACGCTGGAGTTCCTGCGCCGCGGCGGCCGGATCGGGGCGGCGTCCGCGCTGGTCGGCACCGCCCTGTCGGTCAAGCCCATCCTGCGCGTCGTGGACGGCGCCATCGTGGTGCGTGACCGGGTCCGCACCGCGAGCCGTGGTGTGGCCCGACTGCTCGACCTGGCCTCGGAAGCCGCCGGGGAGTCCGATGTGGACGTCGCGGTGCACCACTTCGGCGCCGCCGCGCGGGCCGAGCAGCTGATCGAGGCGCTGTCCGACCGGCTCGGTGAGCGGCTTCGCGACCAGCACGTCACCGAGGTCGGTGCGGTCATCGCGGCGCACGTCGGCCCCGGCCTGCTGGGCGTCGTCACACACCGCCGCTCGCCTTCCCCATGATCAAGGCGTCCTTCATGTCCTCGGCCTTCGCGTTTATCCGGTCGGGGTGGCTACTGGACCGGCTGCCGCTCGTATGTTGATCACCTGTGCTCGCAATGTCCCGGGACATGGGGATCTTGACGTTCTGGCGTCGCTATCACGACGCTCCGGCGTCAAGATTCACGTCGGCGGTTCAAACGTTGCGGGATAGGTGCGAAAGTCGAGATGTCGTTCTAACGGCATAAGACGCCTGATCATGGCGTAGCACATCGAGGCTTGATCAGGGCGTTTTCCACAGAGGGGTCGGTTGTCCACAGGCGCGCGGATCGGTTGAGCGCGCGGTGCCGGGGCGGCCCTAGGTTCGTGCCGTGCGCGAGTCGAGAGACGACGAGGTGGCGGTGCGCCAGCGCCTCACCCGGCTGCGGCGTGGGCCGGGGGTTGGCCCGGTCCGCGATGTCGTGCCGCCTCTGCCGCGCATGGCGGCCGCCGTGCCTGCCCTCCCGGACGTGGTGACGACCGCGTTGGCAAACGGCGCGGCGGCCGCCTCCCCTCACCTCGGCCGCGGCGACGCAGGAGAGGCGAAGCCGCGTCCGCGCCCTCGCCCGGCGACGGCTGCGCCAACTCGGGACCCGGTCGAGGTGCCCGCCATGCTCGACCGCCCGCAGCCGCACCATCGCCAGGTAGTGGCACGGGCGGATTCCGAGGACGCCGTCGTCCGGCCGAGCCGGTTCGGTGGCGCGGTCGAGGATTTCGAGGACGTCGGCGTTCGGTCGAGCCGGTTCGGTGGCGCGGTCGAGGATCTCGACGACGCCGTCGTCGGGCCTAGCCGGTTCGGTGGCGCGGTCGAGGCGCCCGGGGCGGATCCCGAGGACGCCGTCGTTCGGCCCAGCCGGTTCGGCGGGGCGAGCGCCTTCGACCCGGGGCGGCGCGGCGCGAAAGCGCTGGCGCTGATCGCCCTTCTGGTCGTGCTGGGGGCGGCGGTCATCGCGTGGCGGTCGCGTCCCCGCCCGGAGGCGGTCGTGGTGGAGCCGCTGGCCTCACCGGTCTCGCCGGTCTCGGCACCCAGCGCCGCGGCCGGCGAGGTCGTGGTCGCGGTCGCTGGCCGGGTCCGGCGGCCCGGGCTCGTGCGGCTGCCGGCCGGTGCCCGGGTGGCCGACGCGATCGAAGCGGCTGGTGGCGCCTTGCCGGGCACCGACCTCGCGCTGCTCAACCTCGCTCGCAAGGTCAACGACGGTGAGCTGATCCTGGTCGGCGTCACGGCTCCGCCCGGCTCCGACGACGGGGCGGCGGCGCCGGCCAGCGGAGGCGACACCGCGCCGGGCGGCGGCAAGGTCAACCTCAACACCGCCACGCTCGCGCAGCTCGACGCGCTGCCGGGCGTCGGTCCGGTCCTCGCGCAACGCATCCTGGACCATCGCGAGCGGCAGGGCCCGTTTCGCGCCGTCAGCGATCTGCGCCAAGTCGACGGCATCGGCGACGCGCGATACGAGCAGCTCAAAGAGCTGGTGACGGTGTGATGCCACCCGATCTCCGCCTCGCCGGGCTGGCGCTCGCCGCGTGGCTGTCCGCCCTCACCGCGCTGCACACCTCGGCGGAGACGGCGTTCGCGCTGGCCGGGGGCGCGGCGCTGCTCGCCGTGGCGGGCACGGTCGCGATGCGGCGCCGGCCGCTGCCGCACGGGTGGGTGCTTATCGGGTTCCTGCTCGGCGTGGTGTGCGGCGGTGCCGCGGCGGGCGCCCGGGTGTCGACGCGGGATGCCGGTCCGCTCGCGGCCCTGGTCCGCACGCAGGCGCGGGTCGAGGCCGACCTCGTGGTCCGCGACGACCCGCGTCGGGTGGGCACCCACCGGGCCGGCCCACCGACGTATGCGGTGTCCGTCGATCTTCACGCGGCGCGACCAACCGAGGGTCGCGCGCTCCGGATGTCGGCGCGGCTCCTCGTGCTGGCCAGCGACGACGCCTGGCGCCAGCTCCTGCCGGGGCAGCGGCTGGCGGCGAGCGGGCGGCTGATGCCGGCGAGCGGCGGTGACCTGCGGGCCGGGGTCCTGTCGACGAACAGCCCGCCACGCCTGCGTGGCGTGCCGTCGTGGCCGCAGCGCGCCGCTGGCGGTCTGCGGGCCGGGCTCCAGCGCGCGTGCGCGCCGCTGCCCGACGGGCCCGGTGGGCTGCTGCCGGGCTTGGTCGTCGGCGACGTCAGCCGGCTTGATCCGGCGGTGGCTGACGACTTCCGGGCGACCGGGATGACGCATCTCGTGGCGGTGAGCGGTTCTAACGTGGCCATCGTGGTCGGCGCGGTGCTGCTGGTGACCCGGTGGGCACGGGCCGGCCCGTGGCTGGCGGCCGGTGTCTGCGGGGTCGCCCTGCTGGGCTTCGTGATCCTGGCTCGCCCGTCACCAAGTGTGGTGCGGGCGGCCACCATGGGCGCGATCGGGTTGGCGGCGCTCGCCAGCGGTCGGCCGAGGGCGGCGTTGCCCGCTCTCGGTGCCGCGGTGACGGCGCTGGTGGTGATCGATCCAGAGCTGGCCGGCGACGCGGGGTTCGCCCTATCGGTGCTCGCGACCGGGGGTCTCCTGCTGCTCGCGCCACGCTGGCGCGACGCGTTGCGGCGACGCGGCGTGCCGGCGGGGGTGGCCGAGGCCGCGGCCATCCCGGCGGCGGCGCAGCTGGCGTGCGCACCGGTCGTCGCCGGCCTGTCCGGCACGGTCAGCCTGGTGGCCATCCCGGCCAACCTGCTGGCCGTGCCGGCAATCGCCCCGGCGACCCTGCTCGGCGTCGCGGCGGCGCTCGCCTCACCGGTGTGGCCAGCGGCGGCGGAGTTCGCCGCGTGGCTCGCCGGCTGGCCGGCCTGGTGGCTGGTGCTCGTGGCGCGGCATGGCGCCCGCGCACCAGCCGGCAGCCTGCCGTGGCCCGACGGGGTCGGCGGTGCCCTGCTGCTGGCCGTGCTGTCCGTCGCGTTTCTGATCGCTGCCCGGCGCCGGCTGGTGCGCCGGCTCGCGGTGGTAGTCGCGGTCGCCGTGGCGATCGGCGCGCTGCCGGTGCGGCTGGTGGCGGCGGGCTGGCCGCCGGCCGGCCTATCCGTCGCGGTCTGCGCGGTCGGGCAGGGCGATGCCGTGGTGGTGCCGGTCGGGCCGGGGGCGGCGGTCGTGGTGGACGCCGGTCCAGACCCGCCAGCTATCGATCGGTGCCTGCGCCGGCTCGGTGTGCGGGCGGTTCCGCTGCTGTTGATCACCCACTTCCATCTGGACCACGTCGGCGGCGTCGAGGGTGTCCTGCGTGGCCGCACCCTTGGCGCGGTCGTGACCACGGCGTGGCCGGAGCCGGCGTTCGGGCGCGAGCTGGTGCTCCGATCGGCTGCGGCCCGGCGGGTGCCCGTCCTGCCGGTGCACGCGGGCTGGGCGCGCATCGTGGGGTCGGTCGAGATCCGGGCGATCGGGCCGCCCTACCCGCTGCGCGGCACCCGTTCGGATCCCAACAACAACTCGCTCATGCTCTCGGTGCGCGGCGGCGGCGTGCATACGCTGCTCGCCGGCGACGCGGAGGTCGAGGAGCAACGGGCCCTCCTCGACCAGGTGGGCGCGGCGCAACTGCGGGCCGATGTGCTGAAGATCGCCCATCACGGCAGCGCGTATCAGGATCCCGAGTTTCTCGACGCGGTCGACCCGGCGGTCGCGTTGGTCTCGGTGGGCGCGGACAACCGGTACGGGCATCCGGCGCCCGCCGTGCTCGCCCGGCTGGTGCGGGGCGGGGCGCGTGTGCTGCGCACCGATGTGGACGGTGATCTCGCGGCCGTCCGCACGGGCCGCGGCCTGGCCGTGGCCCACGACCACCCACCCCCGTAAACCCGCCATGGCTCTCCACAATCAAGGCGCCCTGTAGTCGTCATAGCTCGATGCCGTCCCGCGTTCCGCGTCGATTGGCCTTGATCCACTGCGGCGAGGTCGCTTGGAGTGCCGAGGCGGGCTTGAGGGTGGCTTTATCCAGACATGTCCGGATGCAAGATCCCGCCTCGGCACCCCAAGCGGACAGACGCCGTACTCCGCGGTGGCGATATTGCCGTGACAGCTCAGCGGCCGCCCACCCTGCGGCCCGGCCGCGCCCGCCGATCAAGGCCCTTCCCGCCGATCTAGGGCACAGGCACATGGTTTGATCTGGTGGTCTCCAGGGGTCAGTGCAACAGGTGGCTGATCTTGGGAGGCTGGTGGTATGGCTCGTGCGGGAGTGATCACCGCTGATCTGCGGCGGGTGATCGAGAACATGTGGGGACAGGGCGCGTCGTGCGCGGATATCGCCAGAACGATCGGGGTGCACCGTAGTTCGGTGGGGCGGGAGCTGGCCCGTAACCACTCCTACCGGCAAGGGGTGAAAAGTCCTCGCCGGGGGACACCGTACCGGTGGGGGTATCGGGCGGACTGGGCGCAGCAGAAGGCACGGCCGCGGCGGCGCCGGCCCAAGCCGCGCAAGATGGCCGCCGACCCGCGGCTACGGGCGGTGGTGGCGGCCGGGCTGCGCGATAGGTTGAGTCCGCAGCAGGTGGCCGCCGGTTTGCGGGCGGACTTTCCCGGTGATGCGGGGATGCGGGTGTCACACGAGACGATCTACCAGGCGATCTACCTGCAGGCGCGGGGCAGTCTGCGGCTGCTGGTCGACGACGCGTTGCGGGTCAAGCGTAAGGCGCGCCGTTCGCAGTCCCGGGCGGCGCTCGCGGCCCGGTCCGCGATCCGGGGCAAGCCGTGGATCACCGAGCAGGTGCACATCTCGGCCCGGCCGGCCGAGGTCGCCGACCGGGCGGTGCCCGGGCACTGGGAAGGCGACCTGCTCATCGGCGCCCATAAACGGTCGGCGATCGTGACCTTGGCCGAACGGTCGACCCGGTTCGTGATGCTCGGCGCGTTGCCGACCGACCGGTCCAGTCCGGAGGTGATCGCGGTGATCCGGGCCCTGTTCGGCCGGCTCCCGGCCCGGCTGCACCGTAGTTTGACCTGGGACCAGGGCGTCGAACTGGCCGGCTACGCCACTTTCGGACTCGTCCAGGACTGCCAGGTGTTCTTCTGCGACCCGCACAGCCCGTGGCAGCGCGGCACCAACGAGAACACCAACGGCCTGTTACGCGACTACTTCCCCAAGGGCAGGTTCGACTTCACCACCATCGGCCAGGCCGACCTGGACGCCGTGGCCGACCAACTCAACCGCCGGCCACGACAAACCCTGAACTGGCATACTCCGGCACAGAAGCTCAACGAGTACCTCGCGTTGCACTGACCGCTTGAGACCGCC
>JBBEWH010000228.1:0-55722 GCA_037414955.1 Actinomycetes bacterium KLBMP 9797 | reverse complement strand
CGATCGAGGGCTTATCGTCCCAAGATGATCTATAAACCGCGACGATAAGCCCTCGATCGACGGGCGGTCGCGACGGTAAGGCCTCGGTCGACGAGGGCGGCGTAGCCCCCCGTCTCCACAGGGACGCCTTGATCATGGAGCGTCGGGCGGGTCGGGTGGGCGTCTGGTGCGCCGGTGGTGCAGCAGCACGGCGTATAGCGCGCCGAGGAGCAGGATCACGGCGGCGCCGGCGCCGACCAGCGGCAGCGCACTGGTCGTCGAGACCGTCGCCGCGCGCGGCGCGGCCGGCACTGCGGCCGCCGGTGGCGAGGTCGGGACGGCGGACGGCGATACCGGTGGCGCCGTCGCCGCCTTGGCGGCAGCGGCCGGGGACGTGCGCGGCGCGTCGAAGAGCACGTCCGAGCAGGAGTAGTACGTGTCGGGTCCCGCGTTCTGCCAGATCGTGTAGATCAGGTGCCGGCCGCTCTTGCCCGCCGGCAGGTCACCGGTGAACCGGTACGCCCCGTCCCGCACCGCCGGGTCGGTCACGCTCAGGAACGGCTGTGCTTCGAGCGCGGCCCAGGTCAGCGGCTTGGTCGGGGTATAGCCGTCCCGCGTCACGTACAGCCGGAACTCGCCGAGGTGCGGAATAGTGGTGCGGTAGCTGAAAGCGAAGGTGGCGCCCGGCGCCAGCCGGGTCACCGGCCAGTCGGCGCGCGGCAGGTCGAGGCCCCGATAGCGTTCGATCCCGCCGCTGCACAGCTTGCCGTCCGGGATCGTCTCCCGGTCCCGCCCCGCGACGCCGGCGATCCGCAGGTTGTCCCAGTCGGCGAAGCGGTCGGTGCCGCTCGCGCGCAGCGCGGCCACGCACGCGGCCGACCCCGCTGCCGCACCCTCGGTGCCGCAGGCGGCGAGCCGGCTGACCGGGTTGGTGAGGGCGCCGTGCGCCGCGGCCGGCGCTGGCGTGGCCAGCACCGCGATGGCCACCACGGCGAGCGCGCACGACACCTTCACAACTTTTGAGTAACCTTCACAACCCTTGAGTACGGCACGGCCCGCCCCGGAGTTCACCCATGATCAAGGCGTCCCTCAAGTAGCTATAACGACGTGAGGGACGCCTTGATCATGGAGAGGGTCACTGGGCCCTGGCGGAGCACCTCGGGCGCCGGGCCGGTCAGGCGGACCAGGGTCGACGGCGCGTCGAACCGGACGGCGGTCTTGTCCTCCACCACCGGGATGTCGTCGAGATCGCCCCAGGCCAGGTCGTCGAGCATGGCGCGCTCGAACGGCCGCCCCTCTTCACCGGACCGGTTGAGGCTCGTCGCCGTGATGGGCGCGTCGAGCACGGACACCACCTGCAACGTCGCCGGGTTGTCCGGTACCCGGATCCCGACCGTGCCGCGCAGCGTGACCAGCGTGTCCGGGAGTGCGTCCGTCTGCTCGACCACGGCGGTGAGCGGCCCCGGCGTGAACGCGCCGATGACCGCCCGCGCCACCGGCGTGATCTTCGCGAACCGCGACGCCATCGCGATCGAGGAGCAGGCGACGTGCATGGGATGGGCGTAGTCGCGCTGCTTGACGTCGAAGGCCGCGCGCAGCGCGGGCAGCGAGGTGGCGAGCGCCGCGAGCATGTAGCCCGTCTCGGTGGGCAGGACCGCGAGGCCGCCCTGCCGAAGCCGCTCGGCCACCCACTCCGCATCGCCCAGCCGGAGCAGGCCAGACTCCGAAGCGGGCGCCAGGAACCGGAACTTGCTCATCGCCCACACCTTACCGACCTATGTAGCTATAACGACGTGAGGGACGCCTTGATCACGGGCGGAGGGCTCCCGGAGTTCGTCGAACGTATCCCGGACCTGGGCACCTATCACCGACAGCAACCAGCAACGGACCAGGGCAACTGACTCACCACCAAGATCAACACAACTGATTAGAAGTTGCGGTGTCCCCAGCGGATCGACACCCCAACTTCCAGAAAGTTGTGTCGATCTTCCCCGTCGACCACCCTTCGCGGCCGCGCCACACCTTCCGCGGCCCGGCTCGGATAGGCCCCTACGGGGCGGCGCACGGAGCAGGCGCGAAGAACTCACGGCGGGCAGCGTCCGTTGATTGAGGGCTTACCGTCGCGATTCCCCGTCGATCGAGGACATGTCGTTGTGAGTTGAGCCGCTCCAAACCACGACGACAAGCCCTCGATCAATGGGCGATCGCGACGACGAGCCCTTGATCGGTGGGTGTCGGGGCGGGCGGTCAGGGCAGGGGGAGGAGGGCGGTGGCCAGGGGGCCTAGGGTGTCTTCGATCTCGTCGGCGATCCGGCTGAAGGTCTGGTCGCCGCGCCCCCACGGGTCGTCGAGGTCGTCGGTCGGCAGTGGACCGGTGCTGCTCCGGATGGCGTTCACCGCCTCGACCAAGGCGGCACCGCGGGCATAGACCGCGTCCGGGCTGGGCTCGGCGGGCGGCAGCGTGGTGAGATCGATCGCGCCGAGCAGCCGGCCGAACTCGCCCAGCACGAAGGTGCGGTCCGCCGCGTCCGGGCGCAGCGCCACCACGTACTCCAGCTGGTCGGCCGTCGCGGTCAGCACCAGATCCGCGGCGTCGATGAGGTCGGAGCGCAGTTTGCGGGCGAGGAAGCCGGCGGTGTCGCCGCCGCGGGCGCGCACCTGGCGGGCGGCCGGCGGGTTCATCTCCTCGCCGGCGTGCCACCCGCCGGTGCCGGCGCTGTGGCTGTGCACCAGCTCCTCGGCGCGCGGTGCGGCGCCCGCCTTCGCTAGGCGGTCGCGCACCGCGAGGTCGAGCAGCCGCTCGGCCATCGGCGAGCGGCAGATGTTGCCCATGCACACGTGGAGGACGGTGAACGGCGGCACGTCACTGCTCCTCGCCGGCCGCGAGCATGTCCGGCACCACGTCGCGCAGCTTCTCCAGCGGTATCGCGCCGTCGCGCAGCACCCGCGGCACACCGCCGGAAAGGTCGACGATGGTGCTCGGCGTGTGGTCGGGCGACTCGCCGGCCTCCAGGTAGACCCGCACCGCGTACCCCAGCTGCTCTTGCGCCGCGGCCGCGGTCACCGCGCCCGGCTGGCCGATCTTGTTCGCCCCGGACACGGCCATCGGTCCGGTCTCCCGGAGCACCTCCAGCGCCACCGGGTGCAGCGGCATGCGCACCGCGACGGTCCCCCCGGTGTCGCCGATGTCCCACTGGAGGCTCGGCGCGTGCTCGACCACAATGGTCAGCGCGCCCGGCCAGAACGCGTCGGCCAGCTCGCGGGCCGCTTTCGGCAGCATGAAGACCAGACCGTCGAGCGTGTGGCGCGAGCCGACCAGCACCGGTGGCGGCGACTGCCGACCCTGGCCCTTGGCATCCAGCAGCGCCTTCACCGCATACGCCGTGAAGGCGTCGGCACCCAAGCCGTACACGGTGTCGGTGGGCAGGACGACCAGCTCGCCGTTCTTGACCGCCTCGATCGCTGCGGCGATGCCTCGGTCGCGGTCGGCCAGCGACCGGCAGTCATAGAGCATCACGAGGAGCAGTCTGCCATGCCCCACGCGGGCGCCGCCGACAAGCTGCCCTGATCATGGGGAGCGGCGGCGGGCGGTGGCGAAGCGCGGGCGGCCGGCGAGATCGCGGTGGTCGGCGACGTCCGCGAAGCGGCCGTCCGCGCGCAGCAGCGCCGGCACGACCTCGCCGTGCGTGTCGTCGTGCTCGACGCCGAACCAGCCGCCGCCGCGCAGCAGCGCGGCGGCGCGCGCGACGACCGGCCGGATCACCGACAGGCCGTCCGCGCCGGCGAAGACGGCCTCCGCCGGGTCATGGCGGGCGACATCAGCGGGCACGGCCACCGCCGCCGGCACGTACGGCGGGTTGCACAGCACCAGGTCGACCCGGCCGTCCAGCTCGGCCAGCACCGCCGGGTCGGTCACGTCGCCGGCGACGACCCGGACCCGGGTACCGTCAGCGTTGCGCCGCAGCCAGCTCAGCGCGGCCGGCGAGCGTTCGACGGCGTAGACGGTGGCGTCCGGCACCTCCTGCGCCACCGCCAGCGCGATGGCGCCTGAGCCGCTGCACAGGTCGACGACGGTCGGCGAGGCACCGGCCACCTCGAGACCCCAGCCCGCGAGCAGCTCGGTCTCCGGGCGGGGCACGAAGACGCCCGGCCCGACCGCCACCTCCAGGCGGCGGAACGGCGCCGTGCCGACGAGGTGCTGGAGCGGCTCACCCGCCGCGCGCCGGTCCACCAGATCCCGGTACGCCTCCCGTTGCGGCGCGGTGAGCCCGTCCGCGAGCGCCAGCCGGCCGCGCGACACGCCGAGCACGTGGGCCGCCAAGAGTTCAGCATCGACGCGCGCGGATGGCAGGCCGGCATCGGCCAGCGCGACCGTGGCGGATCTCACCGCGTGCAACACCGAAGTCCGTTCCGTCCCTTCGGCGGGCTGTTCCGTACCTCCAGTCACGAGATAATCATTGAGTACGGGCCGGGGGGCGCCGATCCAAGGGTTGTCGTTCCAGGGGTTGGAGGGATTGCGTGGGTTGGCTCGACCGGGTCACCGACCAGGCCGAAACGCTCAAGGAGGCCCGCAGGCTGCAAGAAAGCAGCCGTTCCGCGGAGGCGTGCGCCCTCCTGGACAAGGTTCTCGCCACCACCGACGACCACCACGCCCGGGCCGACGCGCTGGTCCAGCGCGTCTCCGCGCTCATCAACCTGGGCCGCACCGCTGAGTACACCGTCGCCGTCGAGGACGCGTTCGAGGCGATCCGCGACCTCGCGGAGCCGTACCTGCACGGCCACCTGCACGCGCTGGCGGCCCTCGCCGCGCAGCACATGGGCGCCCTCGAACGCTGCGTCACCAACCTGGTCTACAGCGCGCGAGCGCTCAGCGCCGTGGACGGCCCCGACGGCGACGCCGCCTGGGGCTGGCACGACCTCGCGATGGCCTACTCCTATCTCGGCTTCCACGGATACGCGCTGAGCGCCATCGAGCGGGCCCGCCAGATCGGCATCACCGCGGGGCTGCCGAAGCACACCTTCGCGGCGCCCGGCATCCGGCTGCGCAACGCGGTGGCGCTCGACCACAACGGCGACACCGACGGCTGCCTGCGCGTGCTGCGCGACATCACCGCCGACGGGGAGCGCCTCCTGGCCAGCGGTGGCGGCGCCCGGCTGCGGCCCAGCGGCCGCGCGGCGTACGCATATGCGGTGGCCCGGCGCGCCGCGCTGGGTGAGCCGCCGAAGACGTACCGGGACACGGGCCGCCTGCTCGCCGACGGCGGCGATGGCGCCCGGGCCCGCGACCTGCGGCTGCTCGGCGAGGTCTGCCTCGCGATGGCCGCCGGCCGGCCGATCGAGGCGCTGACCCGGCTGGAGACGGTGCGGGTGTCCGCCGAGACGCTGGGCGCGGCGGAGCACGCGCGGCTGCGCAGCTTGGCGTACGCGCGGGCCGGCGACCACGCCGGCGCGCACCGGGCCGACCGGCACGCGTTCCGGCTGGCCGCCCAGCGCAACGACCGGCTCCGCGACGTCTACGTCGAGGGCATCGCCGCGCGGCTCGACCACGAAGACATGCGCCGCACGGTGTCGCGATACCAGGGCGAGGCGCTCACCGACCCGCTCACCGGCCTGGCGAACCGGCGCCACCTGGAGCACTACGTGGCGGCCATGGTGGCGCGCGGCGAGCGGGCCACGGTCGGCGTCTGCGACCTCGACGGGTTCAAGGCGGTCAACACCGCGCACGGCCACCTCTCCGGCGACCTGGTGCTGCAGCGGGTCGCCGGCGTCATCAACCGGGTGATGCGGCGGGGCGACTTCGTCGCGCGGTATGGCGGCGACGAGTTCGTGGTGGTCCTGCCGAACGCGGGCATGGCCGAGGCGGCCGAGGTGGGGCGCCGGATCAGCGCGGCCGTCTCGGGCGAGGACTGGGAGTCGCTGGTGCCCGGCACGCCGGTCGGCGTCAGCGTCGGCTTCGCCGAGGTGAGCGGGGCCGGCGCCAACCTGCGCGAGGCGCTGCTGGCGGCATTCGAGCTGGCCGATAGGGAAATGCTGAACTCGAAGCCCAAACCCCGCACCGCCGTCGCCCCTTAGCGCAAGGAAGGGCCCCTTCTTATCGCTTATTGCATAGGAAGGGCCCCTTCCTAACCCCGGGTCAGCGGCGGGTGAGTTCGGTCTCGCCCTCGAGGCGGGCCGCCCGGTCGGCCTCGGTGAGCGCGTCGAGCACGCCGTCCAGGTCGCCGGCCAGCGCCAGGTCCAGGTTGTACGCCGTGTAGCCGATCCGGTGATCGGTGATCCGGTTCTGCGGGAAGTTGTAGGTGCGGATCCGCTCCGACCGGTCCACGGTGCGCACCTGGGAGCGCCGGGCGTCGGACGCGGCGGCGTCGGCCTGCTCCTGGGCGGCGGCCAGCAGCCGGGCCCGCAGGATCCGCATGGCCTGCTCCCGGTTCTGGAGCTGGCTCTTCTCGTTCTGGCAGGAGACCACGATGCCGGTCGGCAGGTGGGTGATCCGCACCGCGGAGTCGGTGGTGTTCACCGACTGCCCCCCGGGACCGGACGACCGGAACACGTCGATGCGCAGCTCGTTGGGGTCGATCGTGACGTCGACCTCTTCCGCCTCGGGCAGTACCAGGACGCCGGCCGCGCTGGTGTGGATGCGCCCCTGCGACTCGGTCACCGGCACCCGCTGCACCCGGTGCACGCCGCCCTCCCACTTCAGGCGGGACCAGACGCCGTTGCCGCCCTCGGGTACCCCCTTGGTCTTGACCGCGAGCGAGCAGTCCTTGACGCCGCCGAGGTCGGAATCCTGCGCGTCGATGATCTCGGTCACCCAGCCGCGCCGCTCGGCGTACCGGATGTACATGCGCAGCAGGTCCCCGGCGAACAGGGCGGACTCCTCGCCGCCCTCGCCGGCCTTGATCTCGACGATCACGTCCTTGGCGTCGTGCGGGTCGCGTGGGATGAGCAGCTCGGCGAGGCGCTCCTCGAGCACGGGCAGGCGCCCGGCCAGCGCCTCGGCCTCCACCGCGAAGGAGGGGTCCTCGTCGGCCAGCTCCCGGGCGGCCTGCAGGTCGGCGCGGGTCTCCGCCAGCTCCCCCGCCGCCTTGTGCAAGGGCGCCAACTCGGCGAACCGCCGGCCGACCCGGCGCGCGGTCGTCTGGTCGGCGTGGATGGCCGGGTCCGCGAGCCGCTTCTCCAGCTCGGCGTACTCGTCGAGCAACGCGGCAAGCCGTTCGTTACTCATCCCCGTACCCCCTCTTCAGAACAACAACGAACGGCGCCCGCCTCGGTCAGACCGAGGGGGCGCCGTCGGAGTAGCTATTTGGCCTTCTTGGCCGCGGCCTTGGCGTACTTCTGCTGGAACTTGGCGACCCGGCCGGCGGTGTCGAGCACGCGCTGCTTGCCGGTGTAGAACGGGTGGCAGGCGCTGCAGGTCTCGACGTGGATCGAGCCGCCCTTCGCCGTGCTGCGGGTCGTGAACGTGTTGCCGCAGGAACAGGTGACCTCGGTCACAACGTACTGCGGGTGGATGTCGGGCTTCATGTCGCCTCGGTCCTCTCTGTCTGGTCGCCGGGTCGCCCGCCGCACTGGCGGGCGTGAACCGGTACCTTGGCCGACTGACCAGTCTGCCATGTCTTGCCACGCTGCCCAACGCCGGGGACCGGGCACGCATTCCCGCAGGCCACGATCGGTACGGCAATCCGTAGAACTACGGATGTACGCGGGCCGAACGAGGGCCATGCTCAGCGTGTACACGAACTCAGGGAGTCGATCATGATCGATCCGCTGGAGTTGGAGTTCGAATTGGTCAGGGCCGAAGACGCACTGCACAAGGCGGCCGCGCTGCTGGCCCGCTACAACGAGGAACAGGCGCTTACCGGTGACAGCGCGCTCGACATCCGACCTGAAGGAGGCGAACAGGTGATGGGCTACCACGGCGGCGACCCAGGCGAGTAGCACTTCATGATCAGGGCGTCCCTCAAGTAGTTAGAACTACTTTTGTGTAGGCGCGGAAGATACATGGGGTTTTGTGGGCGGCGTGACCCACCACAGCCCCGGGGCGCCCCACACGACGTACAACCCCGGGGCGCCACGCCCTGATCATGAGAGGGGGATGGTCGCCCGCGCGGAGGCGCCGTTGACGGTCACCGCCAGCGTCACCGTGCCGCGCGACCGCAGCGCGGTCAGCTTCCCGGTCTCCGGATCGAACCAGGCGACGTGCCACGGCCGCACGCCACCAGCCGATCCGATGTGCACACCGGGCGAACCGGTCCAGTCCGCGCTGACCGGCGCGGCCACCGGGACCTGCCGCCCGCTCTGGGTGATGGTCGCGGAGACGTCCACCGCCGTGCCGCGCGGCGCGGTCGCCGGTGCGGCGATGGCGAGGGCGTCCACGTGCGCCCGGGTCTGCGCGGCGAGGTCGCTGTCGCGCCCGCCGCCCACGCCGACACCGCCGCCCTCGCCGACGCCGACGAGGGTCCATCCGGTGAAGCCGCCCAGGTGCGGCGCGGTCGACGGGTTCTTCCCCGCGTTGCCGTTGATGAGGTACGGCACGCCGTCGACCCGGTCGGCGTGGAACGTGCCGACGTGCGCGCCCACGAACGTCGCGTCCTTGCCGCTACGCCGCTCGAACCCGGCGAGCCACTCCTCCAGCAGGGCCGCCTCCTTGCGGTCGCCGAGCTGGCTGCCCTTGGCCGGCGTGGGGTCGCGCGGCGGGTGGTGGTGCAGGACCACCACCCCGCGTACCGCGCGGTCGGTCGCCGCCGAGTCCAGCGCGGACCGCAGCAGCTTCACCTGATCGAACCCGCCACCGCGCAGCGTGCCGGTCGACGAGTTGAGCGTGACGAACCGCAGTCCTTTGTGGTCGAACACCCGGGAGGTGGCGCCGAACACCGCCGCGAAGTTGGCGATCGGGGCGCCCAGGATCTCGTGGTTGCCCGGCACGTAGTAGTACGGCAGCTCGCCGCCCAGTTCCTCGTCCAGGATCCGCTTGGCGAGCGCGAAGTCGGCCGGGTACGCGGTGTCCACGAAGTCGCCATTGATCAGCAGGAAGTCGGGCCGCGCCGCCTTGACCTCGCGGAGCGTGCGGCGGGCCTGGGCCACCAGGTCGCTGTCCGGGTTGGCGGCCACGAACTGGGCGTCCGACATGACCGCGAACCTCCAGCGGGCGCCGTCGACGGTGCCGTCCCGGACCACGATCCGGTCGGTGCGCAACTCCTCGACCGGCTCCGCCACCGTCGGCGGCACCTTCGCGACGATGTCGTCGATCACGACCTCGCTCCGGTACGCGGCCGCCGCGTTCGTCTCGGCCACGTAGAAGCGACGGATCCGCACCGGGTACTGGACGCCCGCCGGCACGGCCATCTCCACGTACCGCCAGCCGGTCCAGGTCACCAGCGGTCCACGAAGGACATGCTGCTGATCGAGCGCGTCGTGCAGGTGCAGGCTCGGCCATTCCCCGGTGCCATTGCCGTGGATCCACATGCCGAACGCGTGCGGCTGGCCGGGCACCGCGATCCAGGCCGGCGGGTTGGCGTAGGCGGCCCGGATGCCGGTGGACAGGCCGAAGTCGTACGACATCTTCAGGCCCGCGCCGGTGTGCCCGGCGGCGGGCGCCACCGCGCCCGCGGCGCGGGCGTGGCTGAACGTCCAGCTCGCCGCGTCATCAAAACCCGCCACCGGTACGTCTTCCAGGCCCACGGTCACCGGCACCGCCACCGTGGACCGTCCGACGTGGAGCGTGAGCAGGCCACCACCGACGTCCTTCTTGGCACGGACGCTGAACCGCCCGTCCGCGGTGGGCGTCACGTCCAGCAGCGATGTGTCGTAGCTGAGCCGCACGTCAGCCGGCTCGATGCTCGCGTCGTTGCCGTCGCCGTCGAAGCCCACGACGCCCAGCACGCTGGCGCCGCCCATGCCGGACAGACCGATCCGGTCCACAGTGGTGTCGATCCGGTCCAGCGCGCCGAGCACGGTGACCTTGACGCTGCCGGCGGCGTGCCCGCGACGCGCGGTCACCGTGGCAACGCCCGGCCGCACCGCGTGGAAGAGCCCATCGTCCACGTACCCGTGGGTGGCGGACCATCGCGGCGCGCCGGCCGCCGGACCGTACGTCTCGTCGTAGCCGGCGGCCGTGACGCGGCGGGTGAGGCCCGGAAAGACCTTGTCGTCAGCGGTCTCCACCCAGTACCCGGCGAGCCGGCCCGAGCCCGCCGGCGCGTAGAGGGCCAGGCCGTTCGGCACCGGCCGTTCCGAGCCGTCGGATGGGCTGTTCTCCACCTGCACCTCGGCCTGCCCGGGCTCCCGGGCGACCAGTGTGGACGATCCGCCACCGTCGAGGTTGAGCGCGTTGTGCGCGCCGAGTTCGGCCATCAGCCGGCCCAGCTCGGTCAGCGTCACGCCGCGGCTGTCCGCCTGCCGGCCGTCGACCGTTACCAGGTACATCCGGCGGCCGTCCGCGGAGAAGCCGACGGCGGTGCGGGGTTCCGGCTGGACGTCGCCGATGTCCTGCGGCACGCCGTCCTTGACGAGCACCTGCCGGCCACCTGCCGCCGCCTTCAGGGTGCTGCCGTCCGAGGGCTTCGGCGCGTACGCGACGTCGACCGCGTCCCCGGGCCGCAGCGCTGCGAGGGCCGCGGCGCCCGCGTCCCGGCCGAGCAGGATCGTGGTGCCGGCGGGGATCGGCCCGGTACCCGCGGCGGCGCGCACCTCGGCGACTGTGCCACCGGTCAGCACCACCTCGGTCACCGCGGTCGCGCCGTCGACCGCGCGGCGCCGGTCGTAGGAGCCCCACAACGGGGTGAAAACGCCCACGCCGCCGGCCTGCACCATGTTGTTGAACTGCGTGAGCGGCACCCGCACGCCGCCCGGCAGCGTGGCCGTACCGTCGAAGTGCACCTCGACCACCCGGCCGACGCCGCCGGCGGTGACCCCGACGGCATTGTTGCGGCCCTGGATCGGCGACTGCACCAGCTGTCCACCCTGGATGCCGATGCCCTGCGCGGCCCCCGAGTTGTTGATGTCGAAGAAGTCCCCGTTGACCGCGGCGACCGCCCGGGTGCGGTTCGCGGCCGCGCGGAGCGGTGCCGTCTGGGCCACCGCGCCGGCGTTGACGTAGTCGACGGTGAGCGCGCCCGACAGGTCGGCGGTGAGCGCGTCGGCGCGCAGCCAGCCGGCCGCGTGGTACCGGTCGAACGAGGTGAGCGTGAGCCCGGGCGCGACCGGCCGGGTGCGGGTGGCGGTCTCGATGTCGTCGAACGCGTCGACAGCCGCAACACCGTCAGCCCCCGCAACCGCCGCAGGCCGCACGACCGCCGCAACCGCCGCAACCGGCACGGCGACCGCCACCCCCGGAGCCAGCAACGTGACCGCCAACACCGCAGTAAGCCCCGCTCTTCTCATGCCCCCGAGTAAACCGCCCCCCGCACATAACTTTCAACACCCAACCAGCAACACGGAGAAAAACTCCCTCCCCCCTCCCCGTCCCCCCTCCCCTCGCCCTCTCTCCCCGCCGATCAAGGGCTTGGGCACGTGGTTTGATCTCTGATCCGCGTGCGTTTGCCCTTGATCGGCGGAGATGCCCTTGATCGGCGCGCGGTCCCGACGGTGGCCGGTATCCGGTGGCCGGTATCCGGTGGCCGGTATCCGGTGGCCGTCCGGGACGCGAACCCCCGCGGAAGGGCAGCTCCAAGATCATGTGTTTCGGCGAGATCGCCGTCGCCGCTCGGCGGTGAGATATCCACGTAAAGACGGCGCCATAAGGTGGATATCTCACCGCTGAGCGGGCGCGATGTGCGCGGCAGGATGGCCGGCCGGGACGGGCCTATGTCGCATCAACGATGCCTGCCCCCGGCCGGCACCAAACCATCACCGATCAAGGAGACCCTCGCCGATCAAGGGCAAACGCACACGGAACAGAGATCAAACCACGTGCCCAAGCCCATGATCGGCGAGGAGAAAGAACGGCGAGGAGAAAGAGCGGCACGCGCGCCGGCGCCGCGGGCGGGCGCGGGCAAGGCGCGGCCGCGACAAGATCAAGGCGTCCTTCACGTCGTTAGAACGACTTGAAGGACGCCTTGATCTTGGGAAGGGCTACTCGCCAGGCGTGGACTTGGCGATCTGCATCAGGAACTCGATGTTGGTGCGGGTCTGCTTGAGCCGGTCGAGCAGCAGGTCGAGCGCGGCCTGCGAATCCAGCGAGCCGAGCACCTTGCGCAGTTTGTGCGAGATGGCCAGTTCTTCCGGAGCCAGCAGGATCTCTTCCTTACGCGTGCTGGACGCGTTCAGGTCGACGGCCGGGAACACCCGCTTGTCTGCGATCTTGCGGTCGAGCTTGAGCTCCGCGTTACCGGTGCCCTTGAACTCCTCGAAGATCACCGTGTCCATCATCGAGCCGGTCTCGACCAGCGCGGTGGCCAGGATCGTCAGCGAGCCGCCGTTTTCGATGTTGCGGGCGGCGCCGAGGAACCGCTTCGGCGGGTAGAGCGCGGTCGAATCGATACCACCCGACATGATCCGGCCACTCGCCGGCGCCGCCAGGTTGTACGACCGGCCGAGCCGGGTCACCGAGTCGAGCAGCACGACCACGTCGTGGCCCAGCTCGACCAGGCGCTTGGCCCGCTCGATCGCCAGCTCGGCGACGGTGGTGTGGTCCTGCGGCGGGCGGTCGAACGTGGCCGCGATGACCTCGCCCTTGACCGTGCGCTGCATGTCGGTGACCTCTTCGGGCCGCTCGTCGACCAGCACGACCATCAGGTGGCACTCGGGGTTGTTGCGGGTGATCGCGTTGGCGATCGCCTGCAGCACCATCGTCTTACCAGCCTTCGGCGGCGACACGATCAGCGCCCGCTGCCCCTTGCCGATCGGCATGATGAGGTCGATGACCCGGGTGGTGAGGATGTGCGGCTCGGTCTCCAGCCGCAGGCGGTCCTGCGGGTAGAGCGGGGTGAGCTTGTAGAACTCGGGACGCCGGCGCGCCTCGTCGGGCTCCATCCCGTTGATGGTGTCCAGCCGCACCAGCGGGTTGTACTTGTCGCGGCGCTGCTCGCCCTCGCGGTTGGCGCGCACGGCCCCCGTGACGGCGTCGCCACGGCGCAGCCCGTAGCGCTTCACCTGCGACATCGACACATAGACGTCGTTCGGCCCGGACAGGTAGCCGGTGGTGCGCACGAACGCGTAGTTGTCGAGCACGTCGATGATGCCGGCGACCGGGACGAGCACGTCGTCGTCGGTCACCTGCGGCTCGTTGCCGCCGCCACCGGTGGTCTCGGTGCGGTCGCCACGGCCGCGCCGGCGATCCCGGAAGCGGCTGCGCCGGCTGCGGCGGCCACCACCCTCGCCGTCGTCATCGGCGTCCGCGTCGGCATCGGCGCCGCGCTGCCGGTCGTCCCGCGGCCGGTCATCGCGCTGGCGGTCGTCCCGGGGCCGGTCGTCGCGCGGCCGGTCATCCCGCTGGCGGCCGTCACGCTGACGCTCCCGGTCGCGGTCGCCCCGCCCGTTGCGCTGCTCGCGATCGCGGTCGCTCCGCTCGGTAACGACCTTCTCGGCCGTGACCTTTTCGGTCTTTTCGCCGCCCTCGGTGCGCGCTTCCGCGCCGTCTGGGCGATTCTGCGTGTCGGTACGCGACTCGGCCGGCGGGCCAGCCGGCCGGCTGGCCCGGCGCGACCCACGGGCCTCGCCGTCGGGTGACTGCCCCGCGTCGCCGCCACGACGCTCGCTGTCTCCGGATCCGGTGTCGCGCACCTCGGCGCGAACCTCTTCCCGAGCCGGCGCGGCTGCCGCCGCGACCTCGGCCCGCTGGCGCGGTGCTCCGCCGGTGACTGCTGCCGCGGCGCCGCCGCCCTGGCGCTCGGTGATCGCGGTGACCAGCTCGCCCTTACGCATCCGGGCCGTACCGGAGATCCCGAGCGACGCGGCGAGGCTCTGCAGCTCCGGCAACAGCATCGCCGATAGCCCGGTGCCGCCGCGCCGGCGGCGCGCGGTGCCGGTGGCCTGCTCAGCGACGTTGGAAACATCCGACGTCACGTCGGTGGTGTCGCTCAATGGTTTCCTTCCCTCGATAAGGCCGCGACTGCCCGGATCGACTAGCGAGGTGGCCGGGCGGCCTCGGTTGCACCCGCCCCCAAGAAAGCAGGCGGGAGGTGTAACACAGCAGCGGCGGGCCTAGGCAGGGGTAAGACGAGCTGACCACCGAAAGCTTCGGGGTGCGCCGCCACGCGGAAATCGCTTTGCTTCGCGGCTGTGCTAGGCCTAGAGCGTAATCAACTCATCCGACCTGCGGCAACAGTGTCCCGCTCGGCGTGTCCCAGTGTACCCCCTCAACCTGGGCACCGGTGACATCCACCGCCAACTCGCGACCTCGCCACCCTATTCCCGGGTCGAAGCCGTCGGGTACCGCCGTCAGCGCCAGCACCGACGGCCCGGCGCCGCTGACCACCGCCGCCACGCCCGCCGCCCGCAGGGCCGTGACCAGGGACGCGGTGGCCGGCGCGCCCGCCGCGCGGTAGCCCTGGTGCAGGCGGTCCTCGGTGGCCGGCAGCAGCAGCGCCGGCGCCGCGGTGAGCGCGTGGACGAGCAGCGCGGCGCGGCCCGCGGTCAGCGCGGCGTCCGCGTGCGGCACGGTCGCCGGCAGCGCCGCCCGGGCCACCGCGGTCAACCCGCGCTCCGCGGGCACGAAAACCGTCGGGTGTACGACGTCCGCCGGCGCCAGCGACACGGCGGCGGCCCCGGTCTCCGCCGTCCAGGCGATCGTGAAGCCGCCGAGCAGGCAGGGCGCCACGTTGTCGGGGTGGCCCTCGATGCGCGCGGCGAGTCGCAACGCCGCCGCGTCGTCGAGCCGGCGCTGGCCCTCGACCGCCAGCGCCCGGGCGAGTTGCACGCCGGCCACGATCGCGGCCGACGACGAGCCGAGCCCGCGGGCCTGGGGGATCCGGTTGACGCAGTCGATGGCGAGGCCGGGCGGCCGCTCCCCCAACTCGTCGAACGCGGCCAGCGCGGCGCGGACCACCAGGTGCCGCTCGTCGCCCGGCAGCTCGCCCGCGCCCTCGCCCGCGACCGTCACCCGGTACCCGCCGGCGGTCACCCGCGCCGAGACGTCGTCGTAGAGCGCGAGCGCGAGGCCGAGCGCGTCGAAGCCCGGACCGAGGTTGGCGCTGGTGGCCGGCGTGCGCACGCGCACCGACCCGGTGACGAAGGACGATTTCACCAGCTCATGCTAGGCCCCCAAATTATATTGGCGCCCATCAAGTAGCACTACCTACTTGAGGGACGCCTTGATCATGAGGAAGGTCAGGGAGCGGTGGCGAGGGCCTCGGTGGGGGCGAGGCGGCTGGCGCGCACCGCCGGGTACAGGCCGGCGAGGCCGCCGATCACCAGCGTGGCACCGAGCCCGCCGGCGATCGCCACTGGCGGCAGCACGGCCGGCCACTGCTGCGAGTACGCGTACCCGGTGGTGACCACGCTGCCCAGTACGGTGCCGCCGGCCCCGCCCAGCGCGGACAGCAGCAGCGACTCGGCGAGGAACTGCCCGCGGATCTGGCGGCGGGTGGCGCCGAGCGCCCGGCGCAGGCCGATCTCGCCGCGCCGTTCCAGCACCGAGATGACCATCGTGTTCGCGACACCGACGCCGCCGACCACGAGGGCCACCGCGCCGAGGCCGAGCAGCAGGCCGTTCAGCGCGCTGTCGGCGGCCTGCTGGGCGGCCAGCGCGTCGGAGGGCCGGGAGACCCGCACCTCGCTGGGTGCCGCCGGGTTCGCGGTGCGGGCCAGCACGTCCCGCACCGCCGTGACCTGGTTCTCCAGCGCGCGCACGTAGACCGTGGTCGGGCGGCCGTCGAAGCCCAGATAGGTCTCGGCGGACGCCCAGCCGACCAGCGCGGCCGAGTCCAGCTCGGGCGCCAGCGGCACCGGGGCGAGCACGCCGACCACGCCGTACCACCGGCCGCCGAGCCAGACCCGCACGCCCACATCGGGCACGTCGAGCCGGCGGGCGGCGGTCGCGCCGAGCACCACACCGGGGTACTCCGCGGTCGCGGGGTTCAACCACGCCCCCCGCCGCACCGTGCCGCCGACGGCGCCGAGCAGCCCGGGGTCGGCGGCCAGCACCACGAGGCTGCCCGTCTGCCCGGCCGGCACGTGGTCGTTGCGGTAGACGGCCGCGTCCAGGGTGGCCGTCGCGCTGACCGCCACGACCGGATCGACCCGGCGGACCATCGCCACCGACTCCGCGGGCAGGACGGCCTCGCCGCCGGACCGGTCCTCGCCGGGCGCGACGGTCAGCAGGTTGGTGCCCAACTCGTCGAGCGTGCGGTCCAGTTCGGCCCGGCTCGATGTGGAGATGCCGACCACCGACAGCATCGCCGCGATGCCGATGGCGATGCCGAGCGCGGAGAGGAAGACCCGCAACGGCCGGGACCGCAGGCCCGCCGCCCCGAGCCGCACGATGTCCGCGAGGTTCAGGCGCGCCGCCCGCACCGCCTGCCTTTCGTCCGTGACGGGCGGCCGCGGGCCGGCTCCGCCGTCGCGATCCGGTCCGGGCGGCCGACGCGCACTCCTCGCGCTCACCGGACGACCAGCTGCCCGTCGCGCATCCTGATCTGGCGGGGCAACGCGGCGGCGATCTGCTGGTCGTGGGTGATGACGACGACCGTGGTGCCGCTGGCGTGCAGGTCGCGCAGCAGCGCCAGCACCGCCGCGCCGGACGCCGAGTCCAGGTTGCCGGTCGGCTCGTCGGCCAGCAGCAGCGCCGGTTCGCCGACCACCGCCCGGGCGACGGCGACCCGCTGCCGCTCGCCGCCGGACAGCTCGTGCGGGCGGTGCCGCAGCCGGTGGCCGAGGCCGACCCGGGTCAGTGCGGCCGCCGCCCGCCGCCGCCGCTCCGGTCGGGGTACGCCGGCGTAGAGCAGGCCGTCGGCCACGTTGTCCAGCACCGGTACCCCGCCCGCGAGGTGGAACTGCTGGAACACGAAACCGATCCGGCGCGCCCGCAACGTGGACACCTGCCGGTCGGAGAGCGCCGAGACGTCGTGCCCGTCGATGCGCACGGTGCCCGCCGACGGGCGGTCGAGCGTGCCCACGAGGTGCAGCATCGTGGACTTGCCGGAGCCGGACGGCCCGACGACGGCGACCAGTTCGCCGTACCCGATGCGCAGGTCGACGTCGCGCAGGGCGGTGACGCCGCCGGGGTAGCTCTTGCTCACCCCCGCCAGCTCGACAACCGCGCTCACTCGGGCACCCCGACCTGGACGCCCTCGGCGAGCTCGGCGCCGCTGACCTCGACGCGGCCCTCCGCGAACAGGCCGACCTCCACCGCGATCACCCGCGGGCCGTCCGGCAGCACGACCTCCACGCCGTACCCGCCCTCGGCGAGTGCGAGCAGCGCGGTGACCGGCACGGTCAGCACGTCCTTGCGTTCCTTGGCGATGTACCGGACCGACACCCCGCCGCGGTCCAGCTTGCCGAGCGCCTTCTGATCCTTCACGGTCACCGCGATGTCCACCGTGGGCGCCCGGTCCGCTGGCGCGGCGGCCGCGGCCCCCTCCCTGGCAGCCCCCGCACCGGCCTCGACGACCCCGCTGACCTCACCCGCGACCGTCTTGCCGTCCGGCAGCGTCACGGTGACCTTCACCCCCTTGGCGGCCCAGCCGGCCTCCGCGGCCTGCGTGGACACCGTGACGCCGCGGGTGGCCCCGGTGTACGACAGCACGTCGCCGGTCGCGCTCGCTCCGATCCGCACCAGCCGCTCGGCGATCCGCACCGCGCCCGGCGCGTAGACCAGCCGTTCCTTCTCGACGGTGCCGGTCTCCGGCAGTTCCAGGTCTTTCTGCCACCGCTTGACGGCAGCGGTGGTGGCGACCGAGAACTCCTCGTCCACGGTGAACCCCTCGTAGCCGAGCGCCGCCAGGTTGTCCTCGAACTGCTCGACGTCGCGGCCCTTCGCGGTCTCGGCGAGCGGCCGGTACATCGGCAGCGCGCCGTACAGCAGCAGGACGGGCAGTTCGTCGGCGCGTAGCAGGATGTCGCCGCGGCCTACCGTGGCACCCGGTTCGGGCAGCCAGGTCACCGTGCCCGGCGCGGTCGCGGCGAGCGGGGTGGTCGGCCCGTAGCCCAGCTCACCCTGTGCCGTGACGGCCTCGACGAGCGTCTGTCGGGTCACCGGCGTGGTCGCCGCCGGGGCGGTGCGGCCGGCCGCGGGCTCGTCGCCGCCCCGCAGGCGGAGGCCGAGGGTGGCCGCGCCGGCCACCGCGACGGCGGCCAGCACGACGGCGCCCACGACGATCGCGCGGCCCGGCCTCATCCTTGCGCCGGCCCGAAGGTGGCGTTCGGGTTAGGCGGAAGGCCCTCGTGCACCGGTGCGCAGATGGTTTCCGAGCGGCGCTGGACGAGCAGCTCCTGCTCAGTCAGCTCCCGCTGCTGCTCCTGATCCCGGTTCCTCGGCAGGTAGCCGTCCGGTCCTGGGTCGGGGAAGTCCGGGGAGCCGTTGGCCCGCCGGCACGCCGAGTAGGCCCGCGAGTTCGCGATCTGCTCGGCCGTGAGCGCCGGCAGGCGCTCCAACTCCTCCGGCACCTCCCGCTGGAACTTCGCGCACGCCTCGTTCGCGGCCAGCCACTTCGGATCGGCCTTGAGGCGCCGGTTGTCCTGCCCACTGAAGTCGATCTTGCCTTCGGCGTCCGGGTCGGGCAGGTCGAAGCCCTGCTTCCGGATACAGGCGACCCACTGGCGCTGCGCCTCGACATACTCCGCCACCGCGTTGGTGGTCGTGGCCGGGGCGGGCGCCCCGGAGGCGCCGGCCGCGGACGCGACGGTGGGTCCGGCCTCGGAGCCGCATCCAGCGAGCGCGAATGCGAGGGCGAGGACGGCGAACGTGCGCTTCATCTGTCTCCTACTCAGCGATGAGTGTCCATTTGCGACCGTCGCGCGAACCGTAGAGGCCGCGTTCCGGGCCGTACGTATGCGTGTAGAACCAACCGTCCGGCGCCCGCCGCACGGAGTACACAGTGGATGGGAGGCCGTCCAGCTCCATCGGTCGCAGGGAAGTGCCGGGCCGGCCGCCCCAGAAGCTCAACGCGTCGATGTCGCCCCGGGCCCGCACCACCTGGGCCACCACGAGGGTGCCGTCGGCGGTCACGAACGAGCGCTGTCCGAGATGGATGTCGTCATACCTGACCGCCTCGATGCCGCTGAGCCACTCAGGCTCTCCCGAGCCGCCGAGCCGGTACCCGACCCAGGTCTTGCGGAGCCGGTTGGCGACCAACACGTACCCGGTGCGCCCATCGGCGGTCGTGGCGATGTGCGGCCGCTCGCAGTCGCAGTCCAAGACGCGCGTCAACCAGCTGCCGCCGGCGTTCGTGCTGACCGCGACGGCCGGCTCGCCGGCCGGCGTGGTGCCGGTGGCCCAGAACTGTCCGGCGACGCTCTCCAGGGTGTACCCGCCGGCCAGCGCCGGCGGCTCGGTCAGCGGAGCGAACCACCCGGCCGCCGGGTCGAGCGCGTGCGCGACACAGCCGGTCTGCGCGGTGGCCGGCCAGCAGATGAGCGCTGCCCCGTCCGGCACCACGCGCACCGCGTTCTGCGGCCGCGCCGGTTTCCACACCCGACCGCCGTCGGTGCTCACGATCGGCGCCGCGTCTCCGACCGAATGTGCCACCAGCGTCCGCGGGCCGAGCACCGTCATCGCGGCGACATCCACGGCGGAGCCCCGCACGGTCCAGGTGCGCCCGCCGTCGTCCGAGCCCAGCAACCGGACCCTCGTTTTGGGGCAGGTCGGACCCGGCGTGCAGGCGAACTGGGTCACGTAGAGGTGCTCGGCGTCGGCCGCGTCGAACGACTGGACGATGCCGTCGGGCAGCGGCTGACCCCCGGCCGCCGGACCGGGTGGCTCCGGGCCACCTCTGGTCAGCACCGCACCGGTGCCGCCAGCCAGCACAGCGAGGGCCAACGCCGCGGCGCCGGTGGCCAGTCGGGTCCGCCGCCGGTGCCGTTGCCGGCCCACCGCGTACAGGTCGTCACCGATCAGCCGGCTGGACGGCGGCGCCCCGTCAGCCAGGTCCTCGAACATCTCCCGCAGCCCGGTCATGCCCCACCCCTCTCCACCGTCACGAGTTCGGGCGGCGGCGTCACCGCGTCGCCCAGCAGCCTGCGGAGCGTGGCCAGCCCGCGCGCGGTCTGGCTCTTGACCGTGCCCTCCGAGCAGCCCAGCGCCGCCGCCGTCTCGGCCACGTCGAGGCCCTGGTAGAACCGGCAGACCAGGGTCACCCGCTGCCGCGGCGGCACCTCGCGCAGCGCCCGCGCGAAGACCAACCGCCGGGTCGTGGCTTCGGCGCTGTCGTCGACGCCGGCCATGTCCGGCGGCTCGGCGACCGACCGCTCCCGGCGGCGCCACATCCGGCGGGTCTCCGCCAGGAACGTCCGCACCAGGCAGGTATGCACGTAGGCGTCCACCGCCTGCGGATCACGGATCCGGTGCCAGCCCGACGCGACCCGGATGAACGCGTTCTGGGTCAGGTCGTCGGCCCAGTGCCAGTCGCCGCACATGAGGTACGCCGTCCGGCGCACCGCCTCGCGGCGGGCGGCGAAGTACTCGGCGAACCGCGCCCGTTGCTCATCGTCGCTGCGCATCCCGCTCCCTTCACCGATTAGGTGCACATCACCCCCGGCGCGGGTTGCACGCCTCTTCATGATCAAGGCGTCCCTCACGCAGTTGTAGCTACGTGAGGGACGCCTTGATCATGAGGGGGTGTCGGCGCGGGTGGCGGCGTAGAGGCCGCGGGTGGCGAACCGCCAGCCGATCGCGTACACCAGCGTGACCAGCGCGCAGCCCGCGATCACGAACCGCTCGTCGACGCGGTCGACCAGCGCGGCGGCGACCAGCTGGCTGACCGAGATCGCCACCATCGCCAGCATCATGTCCGCGGCGAACACCCGGCCGCGCAGGTGGTCGGGCACCTCGTTCTGCAGCGCGTAGTTCGACAGCGTCCAGTTGGTGCCGCCCGCGAAATGCGCCACGAAGACCAGCACCGCGATCAGCGGAAACCAGCCGACCGCCGCGACGCCCAGGTAGGCCATGCCGTACACGGACATGGACAGCGCCAGGCCGGGCAGCAGCCACGAGCGGTGGCTGAGCACCCGGCGCAGCGCCAGCGGCCCGACGAGCGCGCCCGCGCCGCGCACCGCGAACAGGATGCCCGCGCCGATCGCGCCGGCGCCGTACCGGCCGGCGAGCAGCGGAAACGCGGTCAGCACCCCGTTGCCCAGACCGACCGCCGACTTCACCGTGACGAGCGCGAGCACCCGCGGGCGGTGACGGATGTACGCGAGCGCCTCGCGGACGGCCGGCCAGGTCCGCGGCGCCGGCGCGGCGTCGTCGCGCGGCGCCTGGAAAGGGCGGCCGATCCGCCCCAGCAGGCCCGCGGCCAGCACCAGGCACACGGCGGCCACCACGAAGCAGGTGTACGGGGAGAAGACGGCGCTCAGCACCCCGCCCAGTGACGCCCCGACGATGGTCATCGTGCCCCAGGCCGAGCCGGCGATCGCGTTCGCCGGGGCGAGGTCGTCGGGGTCCACCACGTTGGGCAGGGCGGCGAGGGCGGCGGGCGAGTAGAACGCCTTGGCGACCGCCAGCGCGGCCACCGCGACGAGCGCCACCCAGGCGGTACCAGCGCCGCGTACCGCCAGCAACAGCAGCGCGGCGGCCAGCGACGACAGGTTCGCCACCATCATGATCTTCTTGCGGTCCACCCGGTCCGCGATCGTGCCCGTGAACGGCAGCAGGAGCGCGAGCACGCCGGTGTCGACGGCGAGCGCCAGGCCGCCCCAGACGCCGCTGCCGGTTAGCTCCGGCAGCAGCACGAGCAGCGGCACCATGACGAACCAGTCGGCGCCGAAGACCACCAGCTCGGCGAGGAAGAGCCTGCGGAAGTCCCGGTTACTGGTAAGGACCGATAGCGGCGACGACACGTACCAAGACCTTACCCGCCCCGCCCTCATGATCAAGGCGTCCTTCAAGTAGTTCTAACGACTTGAAGGACGCCTTGATCATGACGCCTTGATCATGAGGGCTGGCGCTTGGGGAGGCGGAGGACTTCGAACTGGTCGGTGCCCTCGATGAGCGCCGCCGCCACCGGAACCCGCGGCGGTGGCGGCGGTGGCGGCGGTGGCGGCGGTGGCGGCGCGACCGGGGGCGACGCCGGCGCCGGGGTGCGGGAGACCAGGCTGTAGAGAGTCGGCACCAGCACCAGGGTCAGCAGCGTCGAGCTGACCAGCCCGCCGATGACCACGATGGCGAGCGGCTGCGAGATGAACCCGCCCTCCCCGGTCAGGCCGAACGCCATCGGCAGCAGCGCGCAGATGGTGGCGATCGCGGTCATGAGGATCGGCCGCAGCCGCCGGCGACCGCCCTCGATCACCGCGTCGCGCACGCTCATGCCCTGCGCCCGGTACTGGTTGACCAGATCCATCAGCACGATCGCGTTGGTGACCACGATGCCGACCAGCATGAGCACGCCGATCAGCGCGGGCACGCCCAGCGGGGTGCCGGTGGCCAGCAGCAGCACGACCGCCCCGGTGGCCGCGAACGGGATCGACACCAGCAGGATCAGCGGCTGCACCAGGCTGCGGAACGCCGCCACCATGATCACGAAGACGATCGCGATCGCGGCGAGCAGCGCGAGCCCCAGGTCGGCGAACGCCGCCCGCTGGTCGGCGCTGACCCCGCCAAGCTCGTAGGTGGCGCCCGCCGGCAGTGTGAGACCGTCGAGCCGGCTGGCCAACGCGGACGTCACCGCGCCGACGTCGGAACTGGTGGCCGTGCCGTAGACGGTGGCGCTGCGGTCGCCGTCGACCCGGGTCACCTCGATCGGGCCGGACGCCTCGGTGACGTCCGCGATGTCGTCCAGCGTGCCGCCCGCCACCGGCAGGGCCCGCAGGGCGTCCACTGTGGTTGGTGCGGCACCGAACCGCAGCACCACGTCGAGCGGCGCACCGTCCACTGTGACCTGCCCGACCGGCTCGCCGCGGAACGCCTGTGCCACCAGCGCGCCGACCGCGCTCTCGGTCAGCCCGCGCCGCGCCGCCGCCGTCCGGTCGACGGTCACGTCGAGCCGGGGCACGTTGTCGGAGAGCGTGGTGCCGACATCGTCCACTCCGGACACCTGCGCCAGCTCGGCGCGTACCCGATCGGTCGCGGCCGCCAGCACGGCGGGGTCGGCGGCCCGGACGACCACCTCGAGCCGGTCGGCGCTCCCGGAGCCGGCCCCGACGGTGATCTCCCCCGCGTCACCGAGGCGCGCGAGCGCGCCGCGCACCTCATCGCGGACCTCGCCGGGGTCGGCGTCGCCGGCCACGGTCACCCGGTAGCTGGCGGTGGTGGGCCCGGCGCCCTCCCAGGGCGCGCCGCCGCCACCGGCCGTCACCTGATATGTCCCGACGCCGTCGGTGCGCGCCAGCACCGCCTCCACCCGCTGCGCCGCCCGGTCGGTGGCGCCGAGGCTGGTGCCGGCCGGCAGCTCCTGGGTGATCTGGAACGTGTCCTGGCCCGAGTCGTCCAGGAAGTTGGTCTCCAGCCGGGTGCCCAGCCCGAATGTGCCGAGCAGCACCGCCAGGCCGATGCCCACCGTGGCCCACCGGCGGCGCAGGGCGAAGTCCAGCACCGGCTGGTAGGCGAGCTGGAGCAGGCTGGTGCGCTCGCGCTCCTCGGCCGCCCGCCGCACCGCCGCCGGATCCGCACCGGTCGCGGGCCGCAGGAACCAGTACGCCAGCACCGGCACCACGGTCAGCGACACGATCAGCGAAGCGAGCAGCGCGGCCGTCACGGTGAGCGCGAACGGCCGGAAGAACTGCCCCACGAGGCCGCCGACGAACGCGATCGGCGCGAACACCGCCACCGTCGTCAGCGTGGACGCGGTCACCGCGCCGGCGACCTCCCGGACGCCGTCGAGGATCGCGCGCCGCTTGTCCTCCCCGTACCCGAGGTGGCGTTTGATGTTCTCCAGCACCACGATCGAGTCGTCGACCACCCGGCCCACCGCGATCGTGAGCGCCCCGAGGGTGAGCAGGTTGAGCGAGTAGTCGCCGACCCACAGCGCGGTCAACGCGACCAGCACCGAGAGCGGGATCGACACGGCGGTCACCAGCGTGGACCGCACCGACATCAGGAAGACCAGGATCACCAGCACGGCCATGACCAGGCCGAGCAGGCCCTCGGTGGTGAGGCTGTCGATCGACTTCTCGACGAACGGGCCCTGGTCGAAGACCACGGTCAGGTCGGCGCCGGCCGCGGCGCTCAGCTCGTCCAGCCGGTCCCGGATCTCCCGGGAGATCTCCACCGCGTTGCCGTCCGGCTTCGCGACCACCGCGATGCCGAGGCTGTCCCGCCCGTTGGTGCGCGTGAACCCCGTCGGCTCGGCGAGCTGCGCCTCGATCGTGGCGATGTCGCCGAGGCGCACGTTGACGCCCCGGGACCCGGCCACCCACAGCGCGCGCAGGTCGTCGAGGGAGCCGATCGGGGCGCCCACCTGGACGGTGCGGCTCTGGTCGCCGCTGGCCAGCGCACCGGCCGGCACGGCGGTGCCGTTCGCCGCCAGCGCCGCGCCGATCGCGCGGGCATCCACGCCGGCGGCGGCCAGCTTGGCGGGGTTCGGCGTGACCTGCACGATCTCGTCCCGCCCGCCGGTCACCTCGACCGTGCGTACCCCCTCGATGCCTTTCAGCGCCGGCGCGACCGACCCGGTGACCTTCGCGGCGAGCACCCGCTGGTCGCCAGCCGAGCCGCCAGTGGCGGCGAGCACGATCGCCGGGAAGTCATCGGTGCCGCCCGCGAAGACCTGGGGCTCGACGGCGTCGGGCAGCTGAGCCCGGCTCACCGCGGCCTGGAGCTGCGCGACCGCGGCGTCCACGTCGGTGCCGAACGCGAACTCGGCCCGCACCGTCGCGAGGCCCGCCCGCGACGTCGACGTGACCTGGTCGAGCCCGCTGATGCCCTGCACGGCGTCCTCGATCGGCGCCGCGACCTGGTCCTCGACGATCTCGCCGGACGCGCCCGGATAGCTGGCGACGACGAACGCCGCCGGGAACTCCAGCGAGGGAAAGAGCTGCTGCTTGAGGGAGGGAATGGCAAGCGCCCCGAACGCGGTGACCAGCACCGCGGCGAGAGCGACCAGACTGCGATGGGCAAGGCTGAGTCTGGCGAGCAGCGACATACTTCGAGCTCACTTCTGTGGCAGGAGGGATTGGTGGGGCCGACTCACATTACTGTTCCTGCTGTCCACATGGTGTACCGCACCCGACCCCTTTCGTATGACCGGTTATTCGGTGCGGCATCCTTGACAAGGAACTTTGGGTCGTAGACGGACGGGAGAGCGCCATGTGGCGGGGCTTGATCGAGGCGTACCGGGACCGGCTGCCGGTCACCGGCGCCACGCCGGTAATCACCCTGCATGAGGGCAACACGCCGCTCGTGCCGGCGCCGACGCTGTCCGCCCGGCTCGGTGCCGACGTCTACCTCAAGGTCGAGGGCGCGAACCCGACCGGCTCGTTCAAGGACCGCGGGATGACCGTCGCGGTCTCCAAGGCCGTCGAAGCCGGCTCCAAGGCGATCATCTGCGCGTCCACCGGCAACACGTCCGCGTCCGCGGCGGCGTACGCGGCGCGGGCCGGGCTCACCTGCGCGGTGCTCGTGCCGCAGGGCAAGATCGCGCTGGGCAAGCTGGCCCAGGCGCTGGTGCACGGCGCCCGCCTGCTCCAGGTCAACGGCAACTTCGACGACTGCCTCGCGCTCGCGTCCAAGCTCGCCCTGGACTACCCGGTGTCGCTGGTCAACTCGGTCAACCAGGACCGGCTCGAAGGCCAGAAGACCGCCGCCTTCGAGATCGTCGAGGCGCTCGGCGACGCGCCCGACATCCACTGCCTGCCGGTCGGCAACGCCGGCAACATCTCCGCGTACTGGCTGGGCTACCAGGAAGACTTCACGGCCGGCAACGCCAGCCGCAAGCCGAAGATGTACGGCTTCCAGGCGTCCGGCGCCGCGCCGATCGTCACTGGCAAGGCGGTCCGCGAGCCGTCGACTATCGCCACCGCGATCCGCATCGGCAACCCGGCGAGCTGGACCAAGGCGGTCGACGCCCGCGACGCGTCCGGCGGCCTCATCGAGGCGGTCACCGACCGCGAGATCCTGATGGCGTACCGGCTGCTGGCCCGCGACGTGGGCGTGTTCGTCGAGCTGGGCAGCGCGGCGAGCGTGGCCGGTCTGCTCCAGCAGGCCGCCGCTGGCCGGATCCCGCCCGGCAACACCGTGGTCTGCACAGTGACCGGCCACGGCCTGAAGGACCCGGAGTGGGCGATCTCCACGGCCCCGTCCCCCACCACGATCAAGAACGACGTGCTGGCCGCGGCGAAGTCCCTAGACCTCGCCTGACCTTCCCTGGGTCGATCTTGCATTTGTCAGGTCCGAATGCCTGATTTGGTGCCTGACAAGTGCAAGATCGACGGGGTTTAGAACTCGACGCGGAGGACGCTGGCGATCGCGCGGACGAAGTCCAGCGTCTGCAGCTCGGCCACCGTTGCCGCCAGGGCGGCGTCGCGGGCGCCGTGCGTCACGATCACCAGGACCGCCTCGTCGCCTCTCCCGGACTGGCGGACCGTGGCGATCGACACGTCGTGCTTGGCGAACACGCCGGCCACCGCGGCCAGCACACCCGCGCGGTCGGCCACGTCGAGGCTGATGTGGTAGCGCGTCACCACGTCACCCATCGGCCGGACCGGCAGGCTCGCGTACACCGACTCGCTCGCGGCCCGTACCCCCGCCAACCGGTTGCGACCGACGGCGACGATGTCGCCGAGGACGGCGCTGGCGGTCGGGGCGCCGCCGGCGCCGCGACCGTAGAACATCAGCTGGCCCGCCGCGGCGGCCTCGACGAAGACGGCGTTGAACGCGTCGCCGACGCTGGCCAGCGGGTGCGTGCGCGGGATCATCGCCGGGTGCACCCGGACGCTGATGGCCCCGTCGACCAGCGCGGCGATGCACAGCAGCTTGATCGTGCAGCCCATCTCCTTGGCGCTGGCCACGTCGTTGGCGGTCACCTCGGTGATGCCCTCGCGGTGCACGTCGGCCGCGCTGACCCGGCTGTGGAACGCCAGCGAGGCCAGGATCGCCGCCTTGGCCGCCGCGTCGAAGCCGTCGACGTCGGCGGTGGGGTCGGCCTCCGCGTAGCCCAGCGCGGTGGCCTCCTCGAGCGCCTCGGTGAAGCTCGCGCCGGTCGCGTCCATGGACGACAGGATGTAGTTGGTGGTGCCGTTCACGATGCCGGTGACCCGGGTGATCGTGTCGCCGTGCAGCGACTCGCGCAGCGGGCGCAGCAGCGGGATGGCGCCGGCGACCGCGGCCTCGTAGTAGAGGTCGGCGCCGCCCTCGACGGCCGCGTCATGCAGGCTGCCGCCGTCTTCGGCGAGGAGCGCCTTGTTGGCGGTCACCACGCTCTTGCCGGCGCGCAGCGCCTCGACCAGCCAGCCGCGGGCCGGCTCGATGCCGCCGACCACCTCGACCACCACGTCGACGTCATCGCGCTTGATCAGCCCGAGGGCGTCGGTGGTGAACAGCGCCGGGTCGACCGGCAGCGCACCGCGGTCGCGGCCGAGCCGGCGGACCGCGATGCCGGCCAGCTCGACCGGGGCGCCGATCCGGGCCGTGAGGTCGCGCTCCTGCTCGTGCAGCAGCCGAACCACCTCGGTGCCGACGTTGCCGCACCCCAACAGCGCCACGCGCACAGGTTTCATCCCACATCCAATGCCAGCAGATCGTCCTCGGTCTCCCGCCGGACGATCACCCGTGCCCGCCCGTCACGCACGGCGACCACCGGTGGCCTGGGCACGTGGTTGTAGTTGCTGGCCATACTGCGGCAGTAGGCCCCCGTGCCGGGCACGGCGAGAAGATCTCCGGGTTGAACGTCGGCGGGCAGGAATTCATCCTTAACAACCACGTCACCGGACTCGCAATGTTTTCCCACCACCCGGGCGAGGATCGGCGCCGCGGTCGAGGCGCGGGACGCCACGGTCGCCGAGTACGACGCGTCGTAGAGCGCGGTGCGGATGTTGTCGCTCATCCCACCGTCGACGCTGACGTAGGTGCGGAGGCCGTCGACGTCCTTCACCGTGCCGATCTCGTAGAGGGTGAACACGGCCGGCCCGACGATCGCCCGGCCCGGCTCGATGGACAGTCGGGGCATCGCGAGCTGGCTCGCGTCGCACTCGTCGAGCACGATCTTGGTCAGCCGCTTGGCCAGGTCGGACGGCGGCGCCGGGTCGTCCTGCGTGGTGTACGCGATGCCGAAGCCGCCGCCCAGGTCCAGCTCGGGCAGCTCGACCCCGCGCGCGTCCCGGATCTGCGCCTGGAGCGCCAGCACCCGCCGGGCCGACACCTCGAAGCCGCTGGTGTCGAAGATCTGCGAACCGATGTGCGAGTGCAGGCCGCGCAGGTCGAGCACGCCCTCGTCGAGGATCTTCAGCGCGGCCTCGGCGGCCGCTCCGCCGGCGAGCGAGAAGCCGAACTTCTGGTCCTCGTGGGCGGTGGCGATGAACTCGTGGGTGTGCGCCTCGACCCCGACCGTGACCCGGACGAGAACGCTGGGTCGCTTGTCGAGAGAACGGGCGAGCGCCGTCAGGCGGTCGATCTCCTGGAAGGAGTCGACGATGATCCGCCCCACGCCGGCCTCGACCGCGCGGGTCAGCTCGGACACCGACTTGTTGTTGCCGTGGAAGCCGATCCGCTCCGGCGGCATGCCCGCCGAGAGCGCCACCGCCAGCTCGCCGCCGGAGCACACGTCGAGATGCAGCCCCTCCTCGGCGATGATGCGCACCACCGCGCGGCACAGGAACGCCTTGCCCGCGTAGTAGACGTCACACTCGGGGAACGCGGCCCGGAACTCCCGGCACCGGGTGCGCAGGTCACCCTCGTCCAACACGTAGGCCGGCGTGCCGAACTCCTCGGCCAACGCGCGGACGCTGAGGTCGCCGACGGCGAGCGCGCCGTCGGCGGCGCGCGCGACGCCGGTGGGCCACAGTTGCGGCACGAGGGCGTTGACGTCGTCGGGGGTACGCAGCCACCCGGGACCGCGGTTACCGAGGTCGCCGTGCAGCGCCCCCGCTTCGTGAGCTCGCATTACATTCTCTCCGGTGCCGACACGCCTAGAAGATCCAGACCATTAGCGATCACGGTACGCGTGGCGTCGTTCAGCCACAGCCGGCCCCGGTGCAGATCGCTGATCTCCTCGTCACCCTGGGGCAGGATGCGACAGTTGTCGTAGAACCGGTGGTAGGAGCCGGCCAGGTCCTCCAGGTAGCGGGCGACCCGGTGCGGCTCGCGCAGCTCGGCGGCCGTGGCCACCACACCCGGGTATTCGCCTAGCGCCTTGAGCAGGTCGTTCTCCTTCTCGTGGGCGAGCAGCTCGGGCCGGAACGCGTCGGCGTCGCCCCGGGTCAGCCCCACCTCGGCGGCGTTGCGCGCGACGCTGGCGGTGCGGGCCGCCACGTACTGCACGTAGTAGACCGGGTTGTCCCGGGTGGTCCGGGTCCACAGCTCGACGTCGATGTCGATCGTCGAGTCCATCGAGTACCGGGCCAGCGCGTACCGCGCGGCGTCCACGCCGATCGCCTCGACCAGGTCGTCGAGCGTCACGACGGTGCCGGCTCGCTTGCTCATCCGCACCGGCTCGCCGTCGCGCACCAGGTTGACCATCTGGCCGATCAGGATCTCCAGGTGGTGCTCCGGGTCGTCGCCGAAGCAGGCCACCATCGCGCGCATCCGCCCGATGTAGCCGTGGTGGTCGGCGCCCAGCATGATCACGACCCGGTCGAAACCGCGCTCGCGCTTGTCGAGGTAGTAGGCGCAGTCGGCGGCGAAGTAGGTCCACTCGCCGTCGGACTTCTTGATCACCCGGTCCTTGTCGTCGCCGAAGTCGGTGGTGCGCAGCCAGACCGCGCCGTCCGCCTCGAAGACGTGGCCCTGCGCGCGCAGGCGGGTGAGCGCGAGGTCGAGCTCGCCGCGGTCATGGAGGGACTTCTCGTTGAAGTACACGTCGAAGCGCACACCGAAATCGGTCAGCGCCGTCTTGATCTCCTCGAACATCAGCGCGACGCCCTCGACCCGGTAGGTCTCCAGGTCGGCGTCCGGGTGCTTGCTGCGCACCGCCTCCGCGATCTCGCTGATGTAGGCGCCCGCGTAGCCGCTCTCCGGGGTGGGCTCGCCGTGCGCCGCCGCCCACAGGGACCGCGCGAACCGGTCGATCTGGGAGCCGGCGTCGTTGAAGTAGTACTCCGTGCCGACCTCGGCGCCGGTGGCGCGCAGCAGCCGGGCCAGCGCGTCGCCCACGGCCGCCCACCGCACGCCGCCGATGTGCACCGGTCCGGTCGGGTTGGCCGAGACGAACTCCAGGTTGATCTTCTGGCCGGCGAGCCGGTCGCCGCGCCCGTACTCCCGGCCGGCCAGCACCACGGCGCGGGCGAGTTGCCCGGCGGCGGCCGCGTCGAGCCGGATGTTCAGGAACCCGGGGCCGGCGATCTCGACCGACTTGACGCCGGGCGTCCGGCCCAGCTGCTCGGCTAGGCCGGCGGCCAGGTCGCGCGGCGGGACGCCCACCTTCTTCGCGAGTTGGAGGGCCAGCGTGGCGGCGTAGTCGCCGTGCTCGGGATTGCGCGGTCGCTCCACCTTTGTCGTCCCAGGAATGGTGGACGGGTCCAACCCACGCTCAGCGAACAGAGCGTGAGCGGCGGCGAGGACGGCCTCGGCGAGCTTCGCGGGAGTCACCGAGCAATGTTATCGGGGGTAGACTCGGTGCTTCGGCGGCGACCCTGCTCGATCGATCCCTCTGGTCAACCGCCACCCCTCCGTGACCGACCGACCTGACGAGGCACCATGAGCATCAGCACCCCGGCCGGCGACAACCGCCGCCCGTCCGTGGTCAGCACAGGGAAGAAGCCCTCCGCCGGCAAGCCTCCCGCTGCCAAGACCACCCCCGCCAAGGCCAGCGCCAAGGGCGGTGGCTCCGGCAAGGGCGCTCCCGCCGGGAAGGGCGGTGGTGGCAAGGGTCCCCGCAAGCCGGTCCCGCAGGTGAAGGTCAAGCAGCCGCGCAACTGGGGGCCGATCGGCCTCTTCGTCGCGGTCGGCGTGCTGGCGGCCGCGATCATCGGCTACGGAGCGTGGGCGGCCTTCCAGGGCTCCAAGCCGTGGGAGGAGCGGGCGGACG
This sequence comes from Actinomycetes bacterium KLBMP 9797, assembly GCA_037414955.1. Lineage (GTDB taxonomy): Bacteria > Actinomycetota > Actinomycetes > Mycobacteriales > Micromonosporaceae > Phytohabitans. The sequence continues at coordinate 24,538 of JBBEWH010000228.1, read as the reverse complement.
CCATCGACGGCATCGTCAACTTCCGCGAGCGGTCCGACGCGAAGCAGGTGCTGACGGCGAGCCACGTTCAGGGCGCGGTGAACTACCCGATGAACCCGCCGGTCGGTGGCAACCACAACCAGGACTGGCAGAACTGCGTGGGTGACGTCTACACCGCGCCGATCGCCAAGGAGCACGCCGTGCACAGCCTCGAGCACGGCGCGGTCTGGATCACCTACAAGACCGGGCTGGCCGCCGACCAGGTCGAGAAGCTCGCCAGCAAGGTGCGCGGCAACGAGTTCATGATGATGAGCCCGGTCAACGACCTCGACCGCAACATCTCGCTCCAGGCCTGGGGCTACCAGCTCAAGCTGGACAACGCCGACGACGGCCGCATCGACGACTTCATCAGCGCGCTGCGGCGAAACAGCAGCCTGGAGCCGGAGGCGGGCTGTTCCGGCGGCATCACCGCCACCGGCGACGCGCCGCGCAACCTGCAACAGCAACAGCAGGGCACCGCGGGCTCATGAGCGTACTGGCGGAGTCTCCGTCCGGGTCCTCGTCGGCGGCCGACCCGGCCGCCGACGAGTCGGCGCCGCCGACCGGCCCGCGCTTCGGCACGGTGTGGCTGGCGGCGGCCGTGGTGATCGGGCTCGCTTTGGGCCTGGTCGCCGGCCTGCTCGTCGTGCCCGGCCTGACCCGGCCCGGCGACGACTCCGCGGAGGCCGGGTTCGCCCGCGACATGTCCACCCACCACGCGCAGGCCGTCGAGATGGCCATGCTGGCCCACGAGAAGGGCAACGACCCCGCCATCCGCACGGTGGGCGGCGACATCGCGATCACCCAGCAGGGTCAGATCGGCCGGATGCAGGCCTGGCTACGGGAGTGGCAGCTGAACCCCACCGGCTCCCAGCCCCGGATGGCGTGGATGCCCGATGGGCAGGCCAGCATGCGGGATGGCCTGATGCCCGGCATGGCCACCGACGCCGAGCGCGCGCAACTCCGCACCGTCACCGGCCGGGCGTTCGACATCCTCTTCCTCCAGTTGATGCTGAAACACCACCTGGGCGGCATCCACATGGCCCAGGGCGTGCTCAAGGAGACCGGCGACGACGAGGTGCGCCTGCTGGCGCAGAGCATGGTCGACGGCCAGCAGCGAGAGATCGCCATGTTCCAGGCCCTCCTGAAGCAACTAGGCGCCTCCTAAACCATGATCAAGGCGTCCTTCATGTCGTTCTAGCGACGTGAAGGACGCCTTGATCATGGACGCGGACGTACTTTCCGTAGTTTTCTGCTTACCTAGCGCTACCAGTCCGGTTCGGCGTCGTTGTCCGGGCGTGGGAGTTGCTCTTGGAGACACGCGACGGTCGGCGGCCAACTGGTGCCGCCGCTACACAGGTGCGGGCGATGGCGCGATAGCCGCCCGCCGCCGGAACGGCGCACTCACCCCCGCGCAGGAACTCCACCTCGTGGAGACCCTGCGCGACCGGTACCCCGAGGAGTTCGACCTGCCGGGCAGCCTGTGGACCCGACAGAGCGTCGCCACCCTCGTCGAACGCACCTACGGCGTGGCGCTCAGCGTGCCCGGCATCGCGCGCTACCTGCGCGCCTGGGGTCTCGGCCCGCGCGAGCCTGTCGACCGCGCGTGCGCGCTCTGCGCGGTCGCCGTCGTTCGCTGGCAGGCCCACCGGTACCCCGAGATCCTGCGCGCCGCCCACGACGAGCGGGCCGACGTGTACTGGGCCGGCGGCACCCGCCTGCACGGCGTCGCCCCCACGACCGAGGTGGTCGCCGCCGTGTCGACGCGCGGCTGGGTACGGTTCATGGTCACCGGCGAGCCGACGCTCCCCCGCGAGTTCCTGTCCCGCCTGGCGACCCAGTCGGGCCGGCCCGCGCACGTCATCGTCGACGGCTCCTGGACCACGATGGACTGGCCCCGCCGCCTCCCCGACGACGTCGTCCTCCACCCCCTCCCCACCTGCGACCGCACCCGCTAACCCATGATCAAGGCGTCCCTCAAGTCGTTAGAGCGACTTGAGGGACACCTTGATCATGGAGGTGGTGAGGGGGTGGTGTCGGTTCGGCATCGGCGCGGCCGGCCTGATAGTCTTCGTTGGTCGCTGAGCCCCCGTAGCTCAGGGGATAGAGCACCGCCCTCCGGAGGCGGGGGCGCAGGTTCGAATCCTGCCGGGGGCACACCAAACAAGGGCACGGTCGTCTGATTCACCACGTCAGTTGGTGATAGAGGCGACCGTTTCGCTTTCTATCCCCGGCGGTGCGCGATGAGCGCCGCCGATCGGGTGATCGCCTTCGTCGCCGGTGCGACGGTTGTCGTGCTCTTCCAGCGTGGGCGGTCCTCCCATTGGCACAGTGGATCTCGCCCGGTACCTTGTTGCCAGAGAATGGCAACAACGACTGGAGTGCAGCATGAGGCGGTACCTCGCGGCGGTCCTCGCCGCCGTACTGACCGGCGGCCTCGTGGCGTGCGGCAGCCCCGACGAGACCAGCCGGGCGAGGGACGCGATCGTGTTGGGCGCGGCCTCCGAGCCGGACAGCCTCAACCCGGTCCTCGGCTATGCGGTCGACGGGGGCAGCAAGCTCTTCGACGGTCTGGTCGCGTTCGATGAGAAGCTTCAGGTGGCGCCGGCGCTGGCGGAGCGGCTGCCGCAGGTCAGCGTGGACGGGTTGACGGTGACCTACACCCTGCGCTCCGGGATCACGTTCCACGACGGATCGCCGCTGACCGCCGAGGATGTGGTGTTCACCTACCGGGCGGTGCTGGACCCGAAGACCGACTCGACGCTGCGGTCGGCGTTCGACGCCCTCGCGGAGGTGACCGCGACCGACGCCCGCACGGTGGCGTTCCGGTTGAAGTACCCCTACGCGCCGTTCGTCAAGCGGACCACGTTGGGCATCGTGCCGACCGAGCCTCTGTCCGGTGTGGACATCAACACGGCCGATTTCAACCGCGAACCGGTCGGCACCGGCCCGTACCGCCTCGAATCATGGACGTCGGGGGACAAGATGGTGCTGGTCGCCAACGACGACTATTGGGGCGGGGCACCGGCGGTCAAGCGGGTCACGATCGCGTTCATCGCAGACGACAACGTCCGTGCGGCCCGGCTGCGCAGCGGGGAGCTGGACGGCGCCGACCTGCCGGCGAAGATCGCCGACCGGTTCGACGACACCACCGGCTACCGGCGATATGACGTGCCGAGCGCCGACTACCGCATCGTCAACCTGCCGTTGGACAACCCGGTCACCTCCGATGTGGCGATCCGCCGCGCCCTCGACTACGCCGTGGACCGCAAGGCCCTCGTGGACACCGTGCAGGGTGGGCAGGGCACACCCGGGTTCGGTCTCGTCTCCCCGGCCGCGACCGGGTGGTATGAGCCGTCGTTGTCCCGCGCGGAGGCGGCGGACGGGGACCGGGCGGCGCAGATTCTCGACGCGGCGGGCTGGACGCTCGGTTCGGATGGCATCCGGGTCAAGGACGGCCGGCGGGCGGCGTTCACGCTGATGTACACCGCCTCGGACACCCTGCGCAAGGATTTGGCCACGGCGGTCGCGTCCGATGCCCGCCGGGTCGGTTTGGACGTGACGCTGGCCGGGCTGGACTGGGCGGCGATCAGCCCTCGCCTGGGTAAGGACGCGGTCATCTACGGCGGCGGGACACCGTACGACCCGGACTACGAGCTGTACGACATGCTGCACTCCAGCCTGGCCGGCAAGGGCTGGTCCAATCCCGGCCGCTACCGCAACCCGACAGTCGACGGTCTACTGGAGCAGGCGCGCAGCAGCAACGACGAGGCCGAACGGGTGAGCCTGTACAAGCGGGTGCAAACCACGGTCGCGGGCGACGTGCCCGACATCGGCCTCCTCTTCATCCACCACACATACCTGCTACGCGACGCCTGGGCTGGGGTGACGCCGCGCACCGAGGCGCACGAACACTTCCTCAACGGCCTGTACTGGAACCTCGACGACTGGACGCCGCGCTGATGGCCGCGATCGCCCGCGTCGTCGCGTTGCGGCTGGCCGCCGCCGTGCCGCTGCTGCTCGGCGTGAGCCTGGCGATGTTCCTGATCGGCAAGGCGTCACCGTTCGACCCCGTGTTGCAGTACGTCGGTGATGCCGCGGCCGCGCACGCCTCCGCCGCAGACCTGGCCCGGCTGCGCGAAAACTGGGGCGTGGACGAGCCGGCGCTGGTGCAGTACCGGGACTGGCTGACCAACCTGCTCGCCGGCGATCTGGGCCACTCCCGCTCCCTGGGCGGGCAGCCGGTCACCCATGTCATCGCCGACCGTCTCAGGTGGACGGTGCTGCTGACCGCGACCGGCCTGCTGCTGGCCCTCACGATTAGCATCCCGCTGGGCGTGCTGGCCGCCTACCGGCAGGGTGGCTGGCTCGACCGCGCTGTGTCCTGGATTGGGTACGGGCTGGAAGCGATCCCCACGTTCTGGCTCGCCCTGGCCGCGATCGCCGTCTTCGCCCTCGGCCTGAGGCTGCTCCCGGCGGGCGGGCTGGCCGAGGCCGGCGCCGCCGAGGTGACCGCCGCGTCGGTGGCACGGCACCTGATCCTGCCGGCCACCGTGCTCGGCGTGTCCCAGACACCGTGGTTCGTGCTGTACGTACGTGAGGAGGTTTCCCACGTGCTGGCGGAGGACTTCGTCACCGGCGCCCGAGCCCGCGGCCTGCACGAATCCACCGTCGTGGTGCGGCACGCGCTGCGCGCCGGGCTCCTGCCGCTCATCACCCTGATCGGCACCCGTACCCCCGAGCTGATCACCGGTGTCACGTTGGTGGAGGCCGTGTTCTCCTGGCCCGGCGTGGCAGGTGCGACCGTACAGGCCGCGGTTGGTGCCGACTTTCCGCTGCTGGCGGCGATGACCCTGCTGGCCACCGTGACCGTCCTGGTGGGAAACCTGTGCGCGGATGTGGCGTACGCGCTGGCCGACCCGAGGGTGCGCCTCGATGGCTGACACAGCGGCGGCACAGCCGTGGCGGCCGGTCCGGCGCACTCGCCGGACGACCCCGGTCGCCGGCCGTCGGCGCGGACGAGGCGTGGTGGTCGCCGCCATGCTGCTCGGCGTGGTGTGCCTAGCGGCGCTGCTGGTGCCTGTCTTCGCCCCGACCGATCAACGGCTGGTCGACCTGGCCGCCGCCGACCAAGCCATGTCGTGGACGCACCCGCTCGGCACCGACGAGCTGGGCCGTGACCTGCTGGTCCGATCCCTGTACGGATTGCGGGTCTCCCTCGCCGTCGGCGTCGCCGCCGCCCTGGTCGCCACCGTCCTCGGTGGACTCGTCGGCCTGGTCGCCGGGGTGGCCGGCGGATGGGTCGACTGGGCGCTCATGCGGCTCATCGACGGCGTCGGCGCGCTGCCGCACCTGCTGGCCGGGATCTTCATCGTCGCTCTGTTCTCCCCCGGGGTGGGCGCCGTCGTGGTGTCGATCGGTGTCACGCATTGGCTGTCCACCGCCCGGATCGTCCGCTCCGAGGTGCTGTCGCTGCGCGGGCGCACGTTCGTCGACGCGGCGATCGCCGGCGGCGCCGGCCGGTGGTGGGTGCTGCGCCGGCACCTGCTACCCGGCGTCCTACCGCACCTGGCGTTGGCGGTGGTGCTGATGGTGCCGCACGCCATCTGGCACGAGTCCGCGCTCAGCTTCCTCGGCCTCGGCCTGCCACCGCACCTGGCCTCGCTCGGCAACATGATCAACGACGGGCGCCGGACCCTGTTCGCCGGTGTCTGGTGGCCCAGCCTCGTCCCCGGAGTCTTCATCATCCTGCCCACCCTGGCGGTGTCGGTGCTGTCGCTGTGGTGGCGCGACCGGCTCAACCCCCGCCGCCGCGCGGAGTTCCAGCTGTGACCGCGCACCAGCTGACTGTCGAGGGGTTGTCGGTGCGGTTCCGGCTGCGCCGGCACATCGTCTCGGCGGTCACCGACGCGACGTTCACCGTTCGCGCGGGCGAATGTGTGGCGCTGGTCGGGGAGAGCGGCTGCGGCAAGTCCGTGCTGGCGTCCGCGCTGCTCGGCCTGCTGCCGGGCAACGCCGAGGTCCGCGGCCGGGCGCTGCTGGACGACATAGACCTGCTCTGCGCCCCGGAACGGGTCCTCGCGCGCCGTGTCCGGGGCCGCCGGGCCGGACTCGTGACACAGAGCCCGGCCGCCCACCTCAACCCCGTGCGCACCGCCCGCGCCCACTTGGAGGAAGCGGTCACCCAGCTCGGGACCGCCGGCCGCGACAAGCGCGCCGCCGCCGACCGGTACGCCGCCCGCGCCGGCCTGCAACCGTCCGACCTCGACCGCTATCCACACCAGCTGTCCGGCGGGCTGGCTCAACGGGTCGGCACCGCCCTGGCCCTCGCCGGCGACCCGTGGCTGCTGCTCGCCGACGAACCCACCACTGGCCTGGACCGGCCGCTGGTGGCGCACACCATGACCGAACTTGGCCGCCTGCGCGACGCCGGCCACGGCATCCTGCTCATCACCCACGACCTGGCCGCCGCCCAGACGGTCGCGGACCGGGTCGCGGTCATGTACGCCAGCCGCATCGTCGAAATCACCCCCGCCCAGGCGTTCTTCACCGAACCCGGCCCGGCCCACCCGTACTCGGCGGCGCTGCTGGACGCGCTGCCCGACCGGGCCTTCGCCCCACTGCCCGGGTACCCGCCCGAGTTGACCCGTCTGCCCGACGGGTGTGCGTTCGCACCGCGCTGCCACCGGGCCGACGACGCGTGCGCCACCTTGCCCGCACCCGTTGTTCACAACGGATACCTGCTGGCCTGCCACCATCCAGGAGGGGCACAGTGAACGCGGACAGCGTATTGGCCGCGCACACCGTCAGCGTCCGGTACGAGCGGCACACCGTCCTCGACCGTGTCGACTTCACCCTGCCCGCCGGCACCACGGTGGGCCTGGCCGGGCCGAGCGGCTGCGGCAAGTCCACCCTCGCCGCTGTCCTGGCCCTGTTGCTCACACCGAACGCGGGCACAGTCAGCGTGGACGGGCAGATCACGCCCGGCTTTCGCTACCGCGCGCCGCGCGTGCTGCGGACCCGAGTGGGCATCGTGTTCCAGCAGCCTCGCCTCGCGGTCGACCCGAGGCTGCGGCTACGGCAGATCATGACCGAACCGTTGCGGGCCACCGGCCACGCTACCGAGGCCGCTGCGGCGGTCGACCGGCTCGCCGACCTGGTCGGCCTGACCGGCGAGCTGCTCGACCGCCATCCGCACGAGGTCTCCGACGGTCAACTACAACGCGTCTGCGTCGCCCGCGCCCTGGCGCTGCGCCCCCGCTACCTGATCTGCGACGAGATGACCACCATGCTCGACGCCAGCACCCAGGCCCTGCTCGTGCGCTCCGTCCGGGACTACCAACGCGACAGCGGCGCCGGGGTCCTCGCCATCAGCCACGACCCGGTCCTGCTCGACCGCTGGTGCGACCAGGTCCGCACCTGGCCCCTCACCACAAGGGCTGACCGGTGACCAACATCCGGCTGCGCCCGGCACACGCTAGCGACGCCTCCCCACTGGCCGCACTCATGCACGCGTCATCCGCATACCACGGCCCCTGCGCGTCCATCCTGGACGGCTCCCGGGGCACGCTCCACCGCGGCGGCCGCTATGCCGCCTTCTGGGACATCTCCACGGCGCCGGCAGCGCCTGAATAGGGGGCGATGCCGGAAATCCGTGGCATCCAATGGGCCCTTGGTGCCGGCTACCCGATGTTCACACGGTGGACGCCGCCTGGTTGGCGATTGCGGGTAGACCGTTTTTATGGCTCCGGGTCGTTTGGGGGGCACAGCATGACTGCCGATCGGGTGATGGTGTTCGCTCCGGCCCCGGTGTTGACGGTGACGATCGAGCAACAGGCTGACGCCGTGGAGCTGCATGTGCACGGTGGTGGACAGGGGGTGTGGGAGGCGCGCATGATCACCTCCCTCGGCTGCCAGGTGACTTTGTGCGCGAGCGTCGGCGGCGAGGTTGGTCTCGTACTGGAGAAGCTCCTGGCCGACGAGGGAGTCGCGGTACGAACCGTGCAACGGCAGGCTTCCAGCGGCTGGTACGTGCACGACCGGCGTGATGGATCGCGTAAGGAGATCGCCGAAGACCCGGGTGCGCCGATGGTTCGTCACGACATCGACGAGCTGTACAACCTGGCGTTGGCCGAGGGTTTGCGCAGCCGCGTCGCCCTGCTCAGCGGGCCGGCCGACCCGTCAATGGTCGACGCGGAGGTGTTCCGGCGACTGGCTGCGGATCTGGGTGCCAATGAGGTCCTGGTGGTAGCCGACCTGTCCGGCGAGCACCTCGCCGCGGCCGTGGCCGGCGGTGCCGCGTTCGTCAAGGTGAGCCATGAAGAGTTGGTCGACGACGGGCGTGCGCACGATGACAGTGCCGAGGCCCTCATTGCCGCCGGTCGGGAACTACTCTCGGCGGGTGCGGGCTCGGTGCTGATCAGCCGGGCCGAACTATCGGCGTTGGCGCTGTTCGCCGACCGCGTGGTCGAGGTGTGTGTACCGCGGTTGCAGGTCGCCGACCATCGTGGCGCCGGCGATTCGTTGACCGCCGGTGTCGCGGCCGTGCTCGCCCGCGGCGGCAACCTGGACGAGGCGATCCGCACCGGCGCCGCGGCGGGCGCGCTTAATGTCACCCGTCACGGGTTGGGTAGTGGGCGAGCGGACGCCGTCCGGGCGATTCTCGACCGAGTCACGCTGCGCGATTGGGCGTCATAGCGAGTGGCAGGCAGGCCGGCCGGTCGATGCCGTCGAGGACCAGTTGGTGCCTGCCCCGCTGAGAAAACCCGTTGCGAGTGGCCGGCACAGGATGTCTGGTTGATCGGCCACCAATCACGGGAGGGAACATGACACGTATGTCGCTGCCCACTCCTACGCTGCCCACCGCTCGCCTTCGACTGCGTCCCTTCGACGACGCGGATGCGAACGCCCTCTTCGCGCTGCACAGCAACGCCTACGTGCTGCGCTACTGGGACTCGCCGCCGTGGAGCGAACGCGGGCGCGCCGAGCGGTTCATCACGGCTTGCCGGCAGATGGCGGAGGAAGGCACCGGGGCGCGGCTGGCCGTGGATCGTGTCTCCGACGGGGGCTTCATCGGCTGGTGCAGCCTGAACGGGTGGAATCCGGACTACCGCAGCGCATCGCTGGGCTACTGTTTCGACGAGGCAGCGTGGGGCCACGGCTACGCGACGGAGGCCGCGCACGCCTTACTGCGGTGGGCATTCGACACGCTGGACCTCAATCGCGTCCAGGCCGAGACCGATACACGCAACGTGGCATCCGCCCGCGTGCTGGAGAAGCTCGGGTTCGTGCGTGAAGGAACGTTGCGGGAAGACTGCGTCGTGAACGGCGACGTCTCTGACTCGTGGGTCTACGGGCTGATCAGACGGGAGTGGCTGCCGTCGTCCGAGCCGGTTCGCGCCCGCTGAGTCCGATCTCCATCGCGCGACGTCGCCCGGCATCCGGGTCGACGTGCGAGCCGGATCACCTGTTGCCAGGGGACGGTCGGGATGGGAGCATCGGCCCGGTTCGCCTGGGCCCCGGCGGGCGGCCGCGGACAGCCTGGGGATGGACGGAGGCCGGTCGTTGCGCTTCCACGTGTTGGGGCCGGTCGTCGCGTACGGGTCGGATGGGCCCGTCGCGCTCGGTCCGGCCCGGCAGCGTGCCGTGCTAGCCACCTTGCTGGTCGAGCCGGGCGTCCCGATTTTCGTGGAGCAACTGGTCGATCGGGTTTGGGGGGAGCAGCCGCCGACACGGGCCCGCGAGACGTTGCACACGTACCTGTCGCGGCTGCGTACCGTACTGGACGGCGAGGGGCGGCCGGCGCTGGTCCGGCGGTCCAACGGCTACGTGCTCGAGGTGGATCCGGCGGCCGTGGACCTGCACCGGTTCCGGGCGCTCGTCGGCGAGGCCAGGTCGGCCACCGACGACGAGGCCGTGGAGCTGTGGCGTTCGGCGTTGGCGCTGTGGCGGGGTGCGCCGTTCGCCGACGTGGACAGTGACTGGCTGCGTGCCGTCGCGTCGGGGCTGGAGGGGAGCGGCTGGCGGCCGTTCTGGACCGCAACGATGTGCTGCTGCGGCAGGGTGAGTACGGCCAGCTGGTGCCCGAGCTGACCGCAGCGGCGGACGCGCATCCGCTGGACGAGCGGCTGGCCGGGCAGTTGATGCTCGCCCTGTACGCGGGCGGGCGGCAGGCCGACGCGCTCGCGCGGTACCGGCTGCTGCGCGAACGGCTGGTCGACGAGGTGGGCAGCGACCCCGGGCCGGCGGTGCGGGAGCTGCACCAGCGGATCCTGCGCCACGATCCGGAGCTGAAAGCCGCCGGGGCACCGCTGCGTACCGCACCCGAACCAGCGCGTCAGGAGCAAGCCCGGCCGGAGCGGCCGCGTCCCGCGCAGCTGCCGGCCGACGTGGCGGGTTTCACCGGACGCGACGCCGACCTGCACAGGCTTGACACGCTGCTGGGCGACATTGCCGGCGACCAGGCCCCGCAGGCGGTGGTGATTACGGCCATCGGTGGCACCGCCGGCGTCGGTAAAACCGCACTGGCGGTGCACTGGGCCCACCGGGTGGCCGGCCAGTTTCCGGACGGCCAGCTGCACGTGAACCTGCGCGGCTACGACCCGGATCAGCCGATGCTCCCGGAAGACGCGCTGGCGCGCTTCCTCACCGCGCTGGGTGTGACGGGCCAGGACATCCCGCTGGGGCTGGAGGAGCGGGCCGCCCGGTACCGCAGCGAGGTGGCCGGGCGGCGGATGCTGATCCTGCTGGACAATGCGGCGAGCGTGGCGCAGGTGCGCGTGCTCTTGCCCGGCACCGCGTCCTGCCTGGTGCTGGTAACCAGCCGGGACAGTTTGGCGGGGCTGGTCGCCGTGGACGGTGCGCACCGCCTCGACCTGGACCTGCTCGCCCCCGCCGAGGCGGTCGGCCTGCTGCGCCGGCTGATCGGCGCGCGGGCCGATGTGGACGCGGCGGCCACGGCCGTGTTGGCCGAGCAGTGCGCGCGGCTGCCCCTGGCGTTGCGGGTGGCCGCTGAGCTGGCGGTCTCCCGCCCGGAAAGCACCCTCGCCGAGCTGGGGGCGGAGCTGGCCGACCGGCGGTCCCGGCTGGAGCTGCTCGACGCCGGAGGCGACCCGTACGCCGCGGTGCGGGACGTGTTCTCGTGGTCGTTGCAGCACCTGTCGCCGGAGGTCATCGGCACCTTCCGGCTGCTGGGCCTGCACCCGGGGCCCGACTTCGACCCATACGCGGTCGCCGCGCTGGCGGGCACCGGCCTGAACGTGGCACGCCGCAGTCTCGCGTCGCTGGCGCGCGCGCACCTGGTGCACCGGGCCGGTCGCGACCGGTTCGGCATCCACGACCTGCTGCGCGCGTACGCGAGCGATCTCGCCGCCGTCGAGCTGACCGACCTGGAGTGCGCGGACGCCCGGCGACGGCTGTTCGACCACTACCGCGCCACCGCGGCGTCCGCCATGGACACCCTGTATCCGGCGGAGACCCACCACCGCCCCGCGACCGCCGCGTCGAGCACACCCGTCCCGGACCTGACCGCCCCGGATGCCGCCCGCGCCTGGCTCGAAACGGAGCGGCACTGCCTGATCGCCGTCGCCGCGTACGCCGCCGCCACCGGCAGCGGTGACGACGTGGTCGGGCTGGCACGGATCGTGCACCGCTACCTGATGGACGCCAACATCGCCGACGTCGTCCCGCTCAACGACCACGCCTACCGCGCGGCCGAGCGGGGTGACGACCTGAATGGCCAGGCGCACGCGCTGCGGCAGCTCGGCGGGGCGTACAACCGGTTGAGCCAGTACGAGCAGGCTGCCGAGCGCCACCGGGAGGCGCTGATCCGGTTTCGGCGATGCGGCGACCTGATCGGCGAGGCGTTGACGCTGATCGGCCTCGGCGACGGGCAATTTCATCAGGGCCGCAGCGAAAACGCGATCGAGTACCACCGTCAGGCGATCGCGGTTTCCCGCCGGGCCGGCGACCGGCTCGGCGAAGCGTTGGCCCTCAACAACCTCAGCGTCGTCGAACAGCGGATCGGGCGCTGCGCGGAAGCCGGCGAGCACCAGCGACGGGCGCTGGCGAACTTCCAGGAGCTGGGCGCCCGGCCGTTCGAGGCGACAGCGCTCACCAACCTCGGCACCATAGAGCTGCGGCAGGGCAACTACGAGCGAGCCGCGGACCACTTGCGGGCATCGCTCGCCATCCTCCGCGAGCTGAACACTCCGATCGCGGAGGCGCACACGCTGGACCGGCTCGGTCTGCTCTCCCTACGCCTCGGCGACCCGATGGGGGCCACCGCGCAGTTCCAGCAGGCTCTCGACCTTTTCGTCCGGATCGGCGTGCGGGGCGACCAAGCCGGGTCGATCAACGGCCTCGGCGAGGCCGCCCAACTCGCCGGCCACTTCACCGAGGCCCTTGTCCACCACACCGACGCACTCGCCATCGCCACCGAGACCGGCACCGGATACCAACAGGCCCGCGCCCACGCCGGGATCGGCCACACCCATCGGGCCCTCGGCGACGCTGACCTGGCGCGAAGCCACTACGAGCTGGCCTATGCGATCTACACCGAGTGTGACATGCCCGAGGCGGCGGAGATTGTCGCCCATCTCGATGCGCTGCCGCTGGTCACCGATACGTCCGGCGGCAAGTAGCTCGATCGAATCGTGTGCCTTTGTCCTTGATCGACGAGTCATGCGGTCAGACCGTGCGCGGATCGGGTTGTCAGGTCGTCGTCGGTGACGGGTCGGAGTACGCGGCAGGGCGTTCCCACCGCGATCACCATGGGTGGAATATCCCGACTGACGACGCTGCCCGCACCGATGACCGATCCGTATCCGATGTGGACGCCGGGCAGCACGACGGCGTTGCTGCCGATCCAGACCTTGTCTTCGATCACGATCGGTTCCGAGAAGCGCGCGAAGTCGACACGGCGCGCCGGGTGCACCGGGTGACCGGTCGTGGTGAGCGTCACACTGGGCGCGATCATCACGCCGTCGCCGATGCGGATGTCCACATCGTCGACGAACGTGAGATTGACGTTTCCGAAGAAGTCGTCGCCGATGTGCAGGTTGCTTCCGAAACCGGCGTGGAACGGCGGGAGCAACACGGTCCGTTCACCGACCGACCCGAGGATCGCGACAAGCAACCGTCTCCGCTTGTCGACATCGCCGGGTGGGGTGTGGTTGTACTCGAAGATGAGATCGGTCCGTCGCTGCGAAGCCTGGAATGCTGCCTCCGACTCGGTGTAGATGAGCCCCTGACGGATGCGGTCCAGGACTTCCCGCTCATCGCTCCGCGACACCCAGAGCTCTCCCTTCACAACGCACGGATATGTTCACCAGTTTCACAACCACGGCGCCAAGGGCTCGGCGGGGCGCCCGTCGACGGTCGTCACCCCGGTGTAGGGACGGCCGGCGAGGTAGGCGGTGAGCTCCGCCGGACTGCCCTGCACCGTGGGCACGTTGTCCGGGCCGCGCCTGGCGAGGATGTCATCGCGGAGTTCGGCGAGAAACCGCTCGGGCAGGTCGGCGAACCGAACCTCGCCGCCGACGTCGACGGCGTGCACCATGACCTCCCTGGCCCGCATCCACGGGGTCTCGCTCGCCGGCACGGTGCGTCCCTGCGCGGTGACCACCTCTGCCCGCCACTGCTCGTCGGTCAGCGCGGCCATCGCGTCGGCCAGGGCCCGCGCGGACTCCTCGAACCACGCGGTGAGCCGGTCGCCGGGCAGCGCGGCGCCCGACTCGATGGCCGCGTCGCGCTGCTCCCGCGAGTGGTACATCGGGGTGGGCTCACCGGTGCGCGCCCAGTGCACGAGGTTTCCGAGGGCCTCGGCGTTGCCCGCGAGGTGCGCGACGACGTGCTTGCGGGTCCAGCCGGGCAGCAGCGAGGGCGCCTGGTACGACGCCTCGTCGAGGCCGGCGATGGCCTTGCGGCACGCCGCGGTGCCCTCGCCGACCCAGGACAGCGCCGTCCGGAGGTCTCTCACCGCGCTCCCTCCGCCACCACCTGGTTCTCGAGCCGGCCCAGGCCCAAGATCTCTGTGACCACCGTATCGCCCTCCCGCAGGAAGACGGGCGGCTGACGGGCGTGGCCGACGCCACCGGGGGTGCCGGTGGCGATGATGTCGCCGGGGTTCAGCCGCACCATCGTGGAGATGTAGCGCACCAGGTCGACCGGGTCGAACAGCAGGTCGCCGGTGTTGTCCTGCTGCATCGACTGGCCGTTGACCGCGCACCGGATGTCGAGAGCGGGCCGCGGTCCGCCCGCCTCGTCGGCGGTGACGAGGTACGGGCCGACCGGCGTGGTGGCGTCCCAGTTCTTGCCCTGCAACCACTCGCGGGTGCGGAACTGCCAGTCGCGACAGGTGATGTCGTTGAGCACGGTGAAGCCGGCGATGGCCGCTTCCGCCGCGGCCTCGTCGGCCCGCCGCACCGGCGCGCCGATGACCACGGCCAGCTCGGCCTCCCAGTCGAACGCCTCGGTCTCGACCGGGCGCCGGATGGCGTCGTGGGCGCCGATGAGCGTATCGGCGAACTTGCTGAAGAGGGTGGGGTAATCGGGCAGGTCGCGGCCCATCTCCTTGATGTGCTTCTGGTAGTTCAGCCCGACACAGACCACCTTGCTGGGATGCGGCACGAGGGTGGCGAACACCGCGCCGGCGGCGGGGTACCGCGAGCCGTCGGCGGTCGCGGCGGCCGCGAGCCCGCCGGGCGACGCGAGCACGGCGCCCACGTCGGGCCGGCCGAGGTCGACCAGCGAGTCGTCCTCGACGCGTACCGCGGTGGTGCGGTCGGCCAGGCGGATGGTGGCGAGCTTCACGCGTGCTTCTCCTCGACGTGGGTGCGGAGCAGGTTGAGCTTGGCGAGTATGGGTGCGTCGCTGAACTGGAACAGGTCGAGCGCACCGGAGTCGGAGTCGGATGCGGACGCCTCGGACCGGATCGACAGCGGCGTCCAGGAAGGGACGACGAAGAGGTCGCCGCGCTGGACCGACCAGGAGACGTCGCCCACGGTCACCCGGCCCGCACCGTCGAACACCTGGTAGACCGACGACCCCGTCTCGCGGCGCGGAGCGGTCTGCGCGCCGCTGCGGACGCGATGGAACTGCGCGCGGATGGTCGGCAGGACGTCCTCGGCGGTGGTGGGGTTGGTGTAGCGCACCAGCGCGTGGCCGGGCTCGACGGTGCCGGGGTGGCCCGCGCGCTCCAACTCCAGTTGGTCGGTCAGGGCGGCGTCGGTGTCCTCCCAGCGGTAGCGCAGCAACGGGGTACCCGCGCGGGGCTGGAGTTGGGAGACCGGGACCAGCCCCGGGTGGCCCCAGAGCCGCTCGGCGCGGGAGCGGTCGGGCGTCGCGCGCTCCGGCGCGGACAGCTCGTCGCGGCCGAAGTCGAAGAACTGCCCCTCGACGTCGTACTGGAAGGGGATGTCGAGGCCGTCGATCCAGGCCATCGGCTCGCCGGCCGCGTTGTGGTGTGCGTGCCAGGCCATGCCCGCCTGCGGCAGGAAGTCACCCCGGCGCATCGGCACCGGGTCGCGCTCCACGACGGTCCACACCCCCTCCCCTTCGACGACGAACCGGAAGGCGTTCTGGGTGTGCCGGTGCTCGGGCGCGTCCTCGCCGGGCATCAGGTACTGGATGGCGGCCCACAACGTCGGCGTGGCGTACGGCCGGCCGCCGAGGCTGGGGTTGGCCAGCGCGATCGCGCGCCGCTCGCCGCCGCGGCCGACCGGGACGAGGTCGCCCGCGCGGGCGGCCAGGTCCAGCAGCGTCTTCCACTCCCATCGGTGCGGCCGCGCCTTGGACCGGGGATGCCGCGGCATCAGGTCGCCGATCCGGGTCCACAGCGGCACCAGCAGGGCGTTCTCGAAGCCCCGGTAGAGGTCCTCGAGCTCCGGGGTCACCGGCGGCTGATCCGGCCGGTCCTCGGCCGTCAACGAAACGGGGGAGTCGGTCATACGAGCACCGTGCGCCGCCCCGCCCGTTCAGGAACAGTAGATTCTGTACAGCGGAACACGTGGAAACGAGAGTGTCGTCGTGGCCAAGCCCATGAAGAATCCGCCGGCGTACGGCGTCACCAGCGTGGACCACGCGCTGCAGCTCGCGGTGATCCTGCAGATCGAGGGCCCGCTCACCGTCTCCGAGGCCGCGAACCGGCTCGGCGTGGCCCGCTCCACCGCCCACCGCCTGCTCTCCACGCTCGTCTACCGGGACTTCGCGGTCCAGAACGAGGACCGCAGCTACCGCGTCGGCCCCGTACTGGAGATCGCCGCCCAGACCCAGTCGAACGTCGCGGCCATCCGGGCCGCCGCCCTCGGCCCGCTCCGGGCCCTCGTCGACGTGCTCGACGAGACGGCGAACGTCAGCATCCGCACCGGCCGCACCGCACGGTTCATCGCCTCCGTCGAGTGCTCGCAGGCGCTCCGGGTCGGCAACCGGGAAGGCATGGTCTTTCCCGCGCATCAGGTGACCGGCGGCCTCGTCCTGCTGGCCGCTCTCACCGACGACGAACTGGCCGCGCTCTACGCGCCCACCCCCACCGACCGATCCGAGGAACGCCCCGACCTGACCCAGCTGCGCACCGAGCTTCGTGCGGTCCGGCGCAGTGGCGTCGCCCTCAACCTGGAGCGGTCCGAACGCGGCGTCGTCGCCGTCGGCCGCGGCGTGACGAACGCCAGCGGCGACACGGTCGCCGCCGTGTCGGTCTCCATGCCGAGCGTGCGCCACTCACCGGGCCGCTTGACGGAGGTCGTCGCGGCCCTGACTGCCGCCGCGGACGCGATCTCCGCCGCCCTCCCATGATCGATAGGGCTAGTGAGAGCGCTCTCCGGCACGTATCTTTGCGATCTATATGACGTTTGTCGATGCGATCGGAAGGATGCCCATGTCCGTCCGCAGCCGTGCCGTGCTGGCCGCCACGATCCTGGTCGGTGGCCTGCTCGTGCACCCGCCCGCCGCGCACGCGGCACCCGCCCAGACACCGCCGCTGACCACCCCGTGGACCGACCAGGCGCTCGCCGGCACGCCGCTGCCGGAGTACCCGCGCCCCCAGATGACCCGCCCGGACTGGCTCAACCTCAACGGCGAATGGCAGCTACGCCAGTCCGCGACCGACGACGCACCGCAGTTCGACACCGCCCTCCCCGAACGGGTCAACGTCCCGTTCCCGGTCGAGTCCGCGCTGTCCGGCGTCATGCGCGCGGCCGACGACGACCGCCACTACCTGTTCTACCGGCGGACGTTCACGGTGCCGGCCCAATGGTCCGGCAGGCGCGTGCAGTTGCACTTCGGCGCCGTCGACTGGCAGACCACGGTCTGGGTCAACGGCAGCCGGGTCGGCGGGCACACCGGCGGATACGACGCGTTCACCTTCGACATCACCCCGCAGCTGCGCCGCGGCACCAACGAACTGATCGTCAAGGTGTGGGACCCGACCGACACCCGCCAGAACGGGAGCCTGCCACCGATCGGCAAGCAGACCACGACCCCGGGCGGCATCTTCTACACGCCCACCTCCGGCATCTGGCAGACGGTCTGGCTGGAACCGACGCCGGCCTCCGCCATCCACGGCGTCGACCTGCGGCCGGACCTGGCCACCAACACCCTGCGGGTGCGGGTGGCCGGCCGCGGCAACGTCAGCGGCTACCGCGTGGTCGCCGAGGCGCTCAGCGGCGGCACCGTCGTCGGGTCGGCGACCGGCGGCTTCACCGGCTTCTCCGTACCCGTGCCGAACGCCCGGCGCTGGTCACCGGACGACCCGTTCCTCTACACGCTGCGCGTCACCATTCGCGACGCCCGCGGCGTCGCGGTCGACCGGACGACGCATTACTTCGGCATGCGGGAAATCACCACCGGACTCGTCAACGGCGTGCTGCGGCCGAAGCTCAATGGTGAGTTCGTCTTCCAGGTCGGCACGCTGGACCAGGGCTACTGGCCGGACGGCCTCTACACCGCACCCACCGACGCCGCGCTCGCCTTCGACCTGCAAAAGCACAAGGACCTGGGCTTCAACATGGTGCGCAAGCACATCAAGGTGGAGCCGCAACGGTGGTTCTACCACGCCGACCGGCTCGGTCTGCTGGTGTGGCAGGACATCCCGTCCATGACGGCCCAGGACGTCAACGCGGACGACACCCAGCAGGCGCAGTTCGAGAGCGAGGCGCGCGAGATCGTCGAGGAGCACCGCGGCTCTCCGGCGCTCGTCGCGTACACCGTCTACAACGAAGGGTGGGGGGAGCGGGCGCTCACCGACACCCAGCGGGTGGGCCAGAATGTCGAGAACCAGGACCCCACCCGCCTGGTCAACGTCCACAGTGGCCACAACTGCTGCCAGTCACTGGGCGACCCCGGCAACGGCGACATCGACGACTGGCACATGTATCTGGGACCGGCTTCGCCGCTCCCGTCCGGCGGCCGCGTCGCGGTGCTCGGCGAGTTCGGGGGCCTGGGCCTACGCACCCCGGGTCACGAGTACAGCCCGAACGGCAACTTCTTCGCGTACGAGTGGCAGCCCACCTCGACCGCGCTCACCGACCGGTACGTCGGCCTGGTGCACGGCGTCCAGAACCTGATGGTCGGCAAAGGACTCAGCGCGTCCGTCTACACCGAAATCACCGACCTCGAGGGCGAACTGAACGGCTTCCTGACGTATGACCGGCGGGTCGTCAAGATGGACCAGGCGCGGGTGCGAGCGGCCAACGAGGCGCTCGTCGAGGCGTCGCGAGCGCTGCCGCCCACCACTCCGGTCGCGCTGCCGCTGAACACCCGCCGTTCCTTCCAGGTCACCACGCCCGGCTTCACCGACCGGTACCTGCGCCACCAGGACAGCCTCGCCTACACCGAGGTGGTCGACGCGGGCAGTTCCGAGCTGCTGAGAAACGACGCCACGTACACGGTCCGGACCGGCCTCGCCGACCCGGGCTGCTACTCGTTCGAGTCGGTCAACTATCCCGGGCAGTACCTGCGGCACGCCCACTCGCGGGTGCGGAATTCGGTCGACGACGGCTCGGCGCTGATGCGGGCCGACGCGACCTGGTGCGCGCGCAGCGGCCTGACCGGCGGCGGCGTGTCGCTGGAGTCGTACAACTACCGGGGCTCGTACCTGCGCCACGTCAACGCCGAGGTGTGGCTCAGCGACGGAGCGGGCGGCGCGGCGCACAACTCGCCGCACGCCTGGGCGGCGGACGCCACCTGGAACATCACCGCCCCCTGGGCTCCATAGCCCCATGATCAAGGCGTCCTTCACGTCGTTCTAACGACGTGAAGGACGCCTTGATCATGGGCGCGGTCAGTGAAAGCGGCGCCGGAAACTTTCCGAAACATGGCGACCGTCGTTGCCCTGACGGGAGCCCCGCCACTGGCGCGGATACATGCGTTACAGCACCAGAACGGTATTGACATGTTTCGGTATCTCGGCCGAAACTTAACGGTGCCGACATCCGTGATCATCGATCATTGTCGGCGCTTCCTTCACCCCACCCCGGAAGGAGAGCCCTAGTGATCATCGGCTCGGGCCGCCCTCAGATCCGTTCGACGGTCGTCGTGCTGGCGATAGCGGCGCTCATGGTCGCGGGAGCGGTCACGGTAGTAGCGAGAACCACCATCGCCGAGGCTGCCGCCGACCGCGTCGCGGCCGCCGCGCTGGTCGAAGACGACGGTGCCGACTGCGCGGTGTCCGTCCCGGGCTCCTCCCCGGCCAACTCCCGACTTCCCGACCCCTTCCGGAAGCTGGATGGCACGCGCATCACCACCAAGTCCGACTGGCGGTGCCGGCGGGCCGAGATCAAGGAACTGGCGGAGAGGTCGGTCTACGGCGACAAGCCCGCGAAGCCGGCGAGTGTCACCGGGACGGTCTCGAACAGCGGCATCACGGTGAACGTGTCGCACAACGGCCGGAGCGCCAGCTTCTCGGCGAGCGTCCAACTGCCGAGCGGCACCGGTCCGTTCCCGGCCGTCGTCGTCCTCGGCGGGTTCGGCGCGGACACCGCCACCATCCGCGCCGCGGGTGCGGCCGTCATCAGCTACGACCCGCTGGCGGTAGGACGCGAGGGCACGCCCCGCAACAACAAGCAGGGCGCCTTCTACACCATCTACGGCGCGACGAGCAGCACCGGGCTGCTGGTCGCCTGGGCGTGGGGCGTGAGCCGGATCATCGACGTCATCGAGCAGTCGGGCGGCAACATCCTCCGGCCGGACGCGACCGGTGTGACCGGCTGCTCCCGGTACGGCAAGGGTGCTTTCGTGATCGGTGCGTTCGACCAGCGCATCGCGTTGACCATGCCGATCGAGTCGGGCAGCGCCGGAGCGCCCATCTTCCGCGGGATCCCCGGGGAGAGCGGCTCGCAGCCCTTGAGCAGCGCCTACGGCGAGCAGCCGTGGCTGGGCGACGCGTTCGGCTCCTTCACCGGCAACCCCACCACGCTGCCGGTGGACACGCACGAGACGGTGGCCATGATCGCGCCGCGCGGACTGCTCATCATGGAGAATCCGCACATCGACTGGCTGGCCGCCCGGTCCGGAAGCGTGGCCGCCCTGGCCGGCGCGGAGGTCTACAAGGCGCTCGGTGCCGGCGACAACATCACCTACTGGTCCGACGTCCAGGACGGCACGCACTGCGCGTCGCGGCCGGAGTGGCGCACCCCCTTGCAGCAGTACATCCAGGAGTTCCTGCTGAAGACCGGCAATGCCCCGGGCGCGATGAGGATCTCCAGCCGGAAGCTGGGCAACCTGGCGGAGTGGCGGGAGTGGCAGACGCCGACCCTCACCGACGGCCCGACCACCCCGCCGACCACGCCACCGACGACCCCGCCCACCACACCACCCACGACGCCCCCGACCACCCCGCCGACGACGTCGCCCACCGGGTGCACGGCAACCGTGTCGCTCAACCAGTGGACCGGCGGCTTCGTCGCCACGGTCCGGGTGGCGGCCGGTTCCGCGCCGGTCAACGGCTGGACGGTCACCATGACCCTGCCGTCGGGCGCCCGCGTCACAAACGCCTGGAACGCCAGCGGTAGTGGCACCACCGGCACGGTGCAGTTCGCCAACGCCGGTCACAACGGCGCCATCGCCGCCGGACAGTCGACCGAGTTCGGCTTCCAGGGCACCGGCACCGGTACCGGCATGTCCCCCACCTGCGCCGCGAGGTAGCTCACCCCCTTCCATGATCAAGGCGTCCCGGTAGTCGTTCTAGCGACTACCGGGACGCTTGATCATGGGGGTGGCTTGCGATGCGCGGCGACCGGCCGGCGCGGGCGCGAACCCCGGTCATCAAGCACGGCCGCGATCCGGTACGCGACCACGTCGCCAAGATCTCGGCGGCGCCTCGGTCGGGGAACGTCCGAGCGCTCACCCGGCGCCCGGTCGGGAAGCGCGGCGGCGAGTCGGCCCTGCGCGACCTCGTCGTCGGCTTCTTCCGCGACAACAGCGCCGAGTACGACCTGCGGGCGCAGCTGTGTGTCGACGTGGACCGGATGCCCATCGAGGACGCGTCGGCGCGGTGGCCTGAGGAGCTGTCCGCGCATGAAGTCGTGGCCGCGCCGCACCTGCCGGCCCAGGAGGTCTACAGCGACACCCGCCGCCGCTACGCCGACGACGTGCTCTCCTCCAACCCATGGCACGCGCTGGCGGCCCACCGGCCGCTCGGCTCGATCATGCGTTCGCGCCGCAGCGCCTATCCGCGGTCGAGCGACTTCCGCCACAGCGTCAACGGCATCGAGCAGCACGAGCCATCCAGCATCGACGACCTCCCCGCTCGACCTTCCCTTCCCTCCTCATACCCCTCATGACCCCGTCCCCCATGATCAAGGCGTCCTTGATCATGGATCGGATTGTGATAGCGGCATCAGCCTTGATGTCGTCTACGATTCTGTGATGACTCAGGCAGCGACTGGTAACCGCCTGGACCGGCGCAAGGCACGCACCCGTGCCGCCCTGGTGTCGGCCGCCCGGGCGATGCTGACGTCCCGCGACCCGGCCGGGGTCAGCATTCAGGAGATCACTGACGCCGCCGATGTGGGCTTCGGCTCCTTCTACAACCACTTCACGTCGAAGCAGGAACTCTTCGAGGCCGCCGTCGACGAGGTCATCGAGGAGCACGGCGCGATGCTCGACGAGATCACCGCCGGCCTCCGGGATCCGGCGGAGGTCTTCGCCGCAGCGGTGCGGATCACGGCGCGGTTCCCGAAGACCCACCCCGAGTTGGCGAAGATCATCGAGCGGGTGGGGCCGCGTTACCTCACCGCGCCGTCCGGGCTGGCCCCGCGAGCCCTGCGCGACCTGCAACACGCCAAGGACGTCGGCCGACTGTCGTTCGACGACCCGACCGTGGCACTCGCGTGCACCGGCGGCGCCCTGCTGGGCATCGTTCACCTCGGCCTGCTCCAGCCGGAGCCGTCCGCCGTCGACCACGCCGCGGACGAACTGGCCATGAACCTGCTGCGCATGTTCGGCCTCGACTACAACGACGCCCGCGAGGTCGCCACCCGCCCGCTCCCCTCTCCATGACCAAGGCGCACGGGGGTGGTTGACCAAGCATGACCTCAAGTTGATGACTTCATCAGTTACGCGAGGGATCAGATGGCGGTGGGTGCCCGGTTCCTAGCCAGTTGCGAACGATTCGGCGACGCGGAGGCGTTCGCCACCCGACCGCCGGCGGCGGCTGGGCCTCGATCACCTGGCGGGAACTCGCCGCCCGCGCCACCGCGCCGCCCCGCGCCACCGCGCTGGCCGCGCGACCGCGCTGGCCGCGGGCCTGCGTGGGCTCGGCGTCACCCCTGGGCAGCGCGTCGCCATCGCCGCCTCGACCCGCATCGAAGCCTCCGCGCGGCGCTGTTCCGCTGGGCCTTCCGCATCGGCACCGACGCCGTCCGTCGCCGCCAGCAAGGCTTGCCGGTACCGCCATGGCGGCGCGCGCAGCTCGCGATCGCCAACCGGCTCGTCTTCACCAAGATCCGCTACCGGCTCGGCCGCCAGCTGGAGATCCTCTTCTCCGGCAGCGCCGCGCTGTCCCCGCAGATCGCCAAGTGGTTCGCCACCACCGGCCTCTCGATCCTGGAAGGCTACGGGTTGACCCAAGCCACCGCGTCTCCTTCGTCAACCACCTCGGCCCGGTGCGCATCGGCACGGTGGGGCAGGCGCTGGCCGGTACCGAGGTTCGGACCGCCCCGACGGCGAGACCCTGCTCGCGGCGGCAAGAACATCGCGTCGACCGCCATCGAATCCGCCATCAAGGCCGCCTGCCCGCTGGTCAGCACGGCGATCGTGATCGCCGACGCCCGGAAGTTCGCCAGCCTGCTGGTCACCCTCGACCCCGACGCCACGCGCGGGATGCCTGCCGAGACCAGCTACGCCGCCGTCGCGCGGGCGGTCGCCGAGGTCAACCCGGACTCAACCGGTGGGAGACCATCAAGCAGTTCCGCGTCCTCGCCGGCGAGCTCAGTGTGGAGGCCGGCGAGATCACGCCTAGCCTCAAGGTCAAGCGCGCGATCGTCGCCCGCAACCACGCCGACCTGATCGAATCCATGTACGCGGAGGCGCAGCGGTGAACATCCTGCTCGGCACGATCCTGATCGTCCTGTTCGGCGTCCTCGGCGTCGCCAAGCTCGCCGCCCTCCCGGCCATGCGTGCCGCGGCGCACCATCTCGGCTTCTCCGTAGCGCGGTACCGGGTCATCGGCGCGCTCGAACTGGCTGGCGTCGCCGGCGTGGCCATCGGCTTCGCCGCACCGCCAATCGGCATCGCCGCCGGCATCGGACTGATCCTGCTGATGCTCGGTGCCGCCGGAGCCCACCTCGGCCACCGAGATCCTCTACAGAGGATCGTCCTACCGCTGCTCGTGGCGGGCGTCGCGGTCGGGTATCTACTCACGCTCGGGTAGTCGGATGCTGATCCATAGTGGACTGTTTCTGGCTAGATCGCTTTTCTCATAAGGGTTTAAGCTGCTGTGTGCTTGTGACCTTGGACGGGTGTTCGATAGGGTTGGGGGTATGGGACGGGGTGCGACGGGAGGGCTGCCGGACGAGTTGGCGCTCATCCCGCCCGGCCCTCACCTCGCGACCGTTCTCGCCGCCGTGGACGTGTCCACACTCGATGATCAGGATCTGGTCCGGTACGCGCAGGCCCGGCAACGTCAACTCGCCCACGACAACGCGCAACTGCTGTCGGTGCTGCACGAGCTGGGCCGCCGTGGCGACGAGGCGATCGGCGGCGACCCCGAACGGCGGTGGGCGCAGGTAGAAGTCGCGTTCGCCATGAGATGGACCAAGACCGCCGCCAGCATCCAACTCGGGTTGGCCGACGACCTGGTCGAGCGGCTACCGGCCGTGTTCGCCGCCCTCGACCAGGGCGAGATCGACGCGCCGAAAGCACGGGTCATGTCAGAACTCACCCTCTGCCTGCCCACCCCGGCCGCGCGGCAGGTGATCGACGAAATCATCGGAGAAGCGCCGCGGTTGACGACCGGGCAGCTGCGGGCCCGGCTGACCAAACTGGTGTTCGCCGCCGACCCGCAAGCCAAAACCAGCCGGGTCAA
>JBBEWH010000227.1:0-2361 GCA_037414955.1 Actinomycetes bacterium KLBMP 9797 | reverse complement strand
AGGAGACGCAGGGCCTGCTGTCCTCGTACCCGGATCTGAAGGGCATCATCTCGCCCACGACGGTGGGCGTGGCCGCGGCGGCGCGTTACCTGTCCGGGTCGCGGTACAAGGGAAAGGTCGCGTTGACGGGTCTGGGCACACCGAACCAGATGCGCGAGTTCGTCAAGGACGGCACGGTCAAGAACTTCGCGCTGTGGAACCCGGCCGACCTGGGCTACCTGGCCGCGTACGCCGGTGCCGCGCTCGCCTCGGGCATGATCACGGGTAAGGAGGGGGAGAAGTTCACCGCCGGCAAGCTCGGTGAGTACACGATCGGCGCGGACGGTGTGGTCGTGCTCGGCCCGCCGACCGTCTTCGACTCCACCAACATCGACCAGTTCAACTTCTGACTTTCGTTAGTACAGCATCCGATGTACTGTGGCGGGAGTGCGGACCTTGACCCACGGGCAGGTGCTCGCCCGCTTCGGGCACGCCCTGTCCGACCCGATCCGGGCCCGGCTCCTGCTCGCGCTGCGCGACGGGCCCGGCTACCCGGCTGACCTGGCCGACCTGCTCGGCACCAGCCGGCAGAACCTGTCCAACCACCTGGCCTGCCTGCGCGGGTGCGGCCTGGTCGCGGCCGTCCCCGAAGGCCGCCGGGTCCGCTACGAGCTGGCCGACGCGCGGCTGGCGCACGCTCTCGGCGACCTGCTCGGCGTCGTGCTGGCCGTGGACCCCGCGGGCTGTCCCGACAGCGCCGAGGAGGGCTGCTGCTGATGACCATCCTCCTGCCGGCCCCGGCTCGCCGGGCTCTGCTCACCCGGCGGGTGCGGCTGCTCGTGGCCGCGACGATCGCCTACAACCTCGTCGAGGGCGCCGTCGCCATCACCGCCGGCACCGTCGCCTCCTCCACCGCGCTGATCGGCTTCGGCCTCGACTCTCTCATCGAGGTCTCGTCCGCCGCCGCGGTGGCGTGGCAGTTCTCCGGTCGCGACCCGGAAGCGCGGGAGAAGGCCGCCCTGCGAGTCATCGCCGTCTCGTTCTTCGTGCTCGCCGCCTACGTGACCGTGGAGTCCGTCCGCGCGCTGCTCGGCGGCGCCGACGCCGCCCACTCCCCCGTCGGGCTGGTGCTGGCGGCGCTGTCCCTGGCCGTCATGCCCCTCCTGTCCTACGCCCAGCGGCGCGCCGGGCGCGAGCTCGGCTCCCGCTCCGCGGTGGCGGATTCCAAACAAACCCTCCTGTGTACGTACCTGTCGGCCGTGCTCCTGGTCGGCTTGGCCCTCAACAGCCTCTTCGGATGGGCGTGGGCCGACCCGCTCGCCGCCCTCGTCATCGCCGCCGTCGCCGTCAAGGAGGGCCGCGAGGCCTGGCGCGGCGACGCCTGTTGCACCACCTGCGCGCCGTAAGCCCCGGGCATGATCAGGGCGTCCTTCAAGTCGTTAGAGCTACTTGAAGGACGCCCTGATCATGGGGTTAGTCGGACCAGCCGGCGGCGTCCAGGAACATGTCCCAGGTCTGGTAGGGCAGCGACGGGTGCCGCTGGTGCAGCACCTCACCGGGGAACGTCATCGGCGGCGCCTTGCGCGGGTCGGCCAGGGCCTGCGCGACGACCGCGTCGGTCAGCGGGCGGGCGCCGCCCAGGCGCGGGTAGGCGGCGAGGACCCGGTCGGCGTAGCCGGGTGGCAGCGCCTCCGGACCGCCGATCACGTCGATGCCGATCCCATCGACGGCGATGCCGATCTCCGGGGCGCGGCGCCGCCGGTACACCGGGGAGCCGGTATAGCCGGGAGACGTGTGCAGCGCGATGCCGTCCCAGACGGCGTCGGCGCGGGCGCCGGTCACACCCCGCTCCTCCAGGAACCGCACGGCGAAGTCCGCACCGTCCACCTCGAACCGTTGACCGGTGTCGGCCAGCGGCGTCAGCCCCATGTCGTGCAGGACGCAGATCAGGAACATCAGCTCGCCGTCGTAGTCCCGGTCGGGCAGTTGGCCGGCCCGCTCGGCCACCGCACGGGCGAACAGGAAGCTGCGCACGCTGTGGTTGCGCAGATAGGGCTCCTGGGTGCGTGCGACGAGGCGCAGGGCCTCACGCGCGAGCCGGGTCGACGGTAACGACAGATCACCGGCGGCGGGCACGGGCGAGCCGGCCCGCGCGGCGGACGGCGCGGCCGTCAGGGCGGTGGCGGCGCCGGCGAGACCGGTCGCGAGCATGGCGCGACGGGACAGCGGAACAGGCATGATCACACTCCTCGGGTCGGTGAGCCGGACGCGAGGAGGACGGTACGCGGCGGCGCTTTCAGAACTGCTTCACCGCCTCCATGATCAAGGCGTGCCGCCACGGGGTTTTAAGCAGTGTGGGTCGGCGGGATAAAGGGGGCGGTG
>JBBEWH010000226.1:0-53800 GCA_037414955.1 Actinomycetes bacterium KLBMP 9797 | reverse complement strand
ATCAGAGTCCATGATCAAGGCGTCCCTCAAGTCGTTATAACGACTTGAGGGACGCCTTGATCATGGACTCTGATGTATGTGGGGCGGACGACGTGGCTCTCTCTTCGTGTGGAGATGAGCTGCATGGTGGTGGTCGCGGCCGCGGGGTACGGCAAGTCCACCGCGCTGCGGGACAAACTGGCCGGCGCCGCGGTCCGCTGGCTCGCGCCCGCCGACCTTTCCGCACTGGTCGATGGCGGCCTTGGCGAGTTGGCTCGACAGCAGGGCGCCGGCTGGCTGGTCCTCGAGGACCTGCCACCGCTGCCGGCCGACCTCGCCGGTGCGCTGCTGACCGCCGCGACCACGCTGCCGGCGGGCGTGGGCCTCGCGCTGACCTCGCGCTGGCCCATGGACGCGCCGACGGCCCGCTGGAGCGCGAACGGTCAACTCACCGTGCTGGGCCCTCGGGAACTCGTGCTCTCCGCGGCACAGGCCACGCGGCTGCTGGCCGACGAGTACGGGGTCGACGACCCGGCACTGTCCACACAGGTGTTCCAGGCCACGGCGGGCTGGCCCGCGCTGGTGCGCCTCGCCGGCGAGTCGCTGAACCGCGCCGCCGCACACCGCGCCCACACACCCGGCGGGACGCTGACGGACGTCATCGCCGGACCGGAGACACCACTCGCGGCGTACGTCCTCGAAGAGGTGCTGCGCCCGTTGCCGCCGGAGGTGGCGCGTCTCGCGCGCGACGCGGCCGGCTTCGCGCCCCTGAACGCCGGCCTGTGCGAACAACTCGGTCATCCGGCGGCGGAACAGATGCTCACCCTCTTGGCGCGGATAGGCGTGCTGCGACCGGACCGCACCGCGATCGTCCCGGTGGTCGCCGCCGTGGCCCGCGCCGGCTCCGCGCCGTGCCGCGCCCGCGCCCGTGCCGCGGCGATCTGGTACCAGCGGAACGGGCCGCCGTTGGCCGCCGCCCAGGCCTTCCACCTCGCGGGCGACGACGCGGCGTGCGCGGGTGAGCTGGTGGCGCACGGGCCGGACATGCTGAGCGCGGGTGCGGCCGCGGCCGTGGCGGAGCTGATCCGGGCGCTCCCGCCGGCCGGGCACCGCCCGGCGCTGCGGATGCTCCTCGGCGAGGCGCTGGTCCACTGTGGAGATCTGCGCGGCGCGGTGGTTGCCTACGAGGCGCTGGCCGGCGAGGTCGACGCCCGGGGCGAACCGTGGACGCCGGGACTGGCCTGGCGGCTCGGTCAGGCGTATTACCTGCTGGTCGAGCCACGCAAGGCGTTGGCCGCGCTGGCCCGAAGTACCGTAGGGGGGAGCGAGGCGGACGAGGCGCTCCGATCGGCCTGGACCGCCAGCACGTACCTCCGGCTCGGTGACGTGGCGGCCGGCCTGTCGCACGCCGCGCGGGCCAGAGCCCTCGCCACCGCGGCCGGGGACACCCGGGCGCTCGCGACCGCCCATGTGGCGACCGCCCTCTGCCGCCTCCGGGCCGGCGATCCGACCGGCTGCGACGAGCACTTCGCCCAGGCGCTCCACTGTGCACGGCAGCGGGGCGACGCGGGTCTGGCCGCCCGCGTCCTGGCCAACCAGGCGCACACCCTGCTGGCCCAGGCGCGCTATCCCGCCGCGCTGGACACCGCCCGGCAGGCGGTCCGCTCGGCGGAAGCCGCCGGGAACGCGGGTGCGCTCGTCCTCGCCCAGCTCAACGAAGCCGAGGCGCTGGCCCGGCTCGGGCGGCATGACGAGAGCGCCGATCGATACGAGTTCCTCGTCGCGCGGTACCGGCGGATGGGCTCCCGGAGCGTCGCGCTGGCGCTGGTCGGCTTGGCCGAGGTGCACCGCGTCCGCGGTGCCCGTCAGCAGGCGCTGGCCTGCTACGAGGAAGCCCAGCGGACCGCCCAGGCGGAAGGCGGCTGGCAGGCGCTGATACCGGCGCTGGCCGGGCTCGCCCGGGTCCTCGCCGACGACGATCCGGCCGCCGCCGCGGACTACGCGGCGGAGGCGGTGCGGCGGGCACCGGCGGCGATGACGATCCAGGCGTCGCTGGCCCAGGGCTGGGTGGCGGTGGCGCGCGGCGACCTGGCGGTCGCGACGGCGTGCGCGGATACGGCCGCGCGGACCGCGCGAACCCGCTGGGAACGCGCCCTCCTCGCCGAGACGCTGGAGCTGCGGGCGGCCAGCGCCCCCGGCGTGGCGGCCCGCCGGGAGGCGCTGGTCGAGGCGTACGAGATCTGGCGCGCCGGCCGCGCGACCGGTGACGCGGACCGGGTTCTGCTCGCCATCGGCCGGCTTCCGGACGCGAGCACAGTGGACCGTCTCCACGCGACACTCGCCGCCGAACGGATGAGCCGCTCGCGGGCCGGCGCCTTCCTGCCGCCGGTGTCGTCGGTGGCGCCGGTGGCGATCCGGGTCCTGGGGCGCTTCGAGGTGTACCTGGACGGGCGCGCCATCCCCAGCGCGGCGTGGCAGTCACGCAAGGCGCGCGATCTGCTCCGCGTCCTGGTCGCCCGGGGCGGGCGGCCGGTGCCCCGGACGGAGCTCGCCGAGCTTCTCTGGCCGGACGACGAGCCCGATCGCACCGGGCACCGCCTCTCCGTCCTGCTCTCCATCGTCCGCACCGTGGTGAACCCGCGCCGGGCCGCGCCCGGCGATCAGATCATCGTGTCCGACCAGGCGTGCGTGGCGCTCGACCGCCGGCGGCTACGGGTCGACGTGTACGACTTCCTCGCCGACGTGGCCCACGCGATCCGGCTGCGCGAGCAGGGCGCGGCGGCCGAGGCGCACCTGATTCTCGCCACCGCGGTGCGTTCCTATGTGGGCGATCCGTTCGAGGACGAGCCGTACGCGGAGTGGTGCGGGCCGCTGCGCGAGGAGGCGCGCGCCGCGTACCTGCGCGCCGTCCGGGCGCTGGCGCGGTGGAGCCGCGACGCCGGCGAGACGGAACAGGCCATCGGTTACCTTCTCCGCCTCCTGGACCTGGACACCTACGACGAGCCGGCGCACCGGGAGCTGGTCGAGACGCTGGTGGCGGACGGGCGGCACGGCGAGGCGCGGCGCGCGTACCACCGCTATGCCGCCGCGATGCGCGACATAGCGGTGCCGGAACCGCACCCCGGGCTCCTGCTCCCCGCGGCCCATCCCATGATCAAGGCGTCCCTCAAGTCGCTCTAACGACGTGAGGGACGCCTTGATCATGCCGCGCCGACCGCGAGGAACGTCGTCGAAATCGACATCTCCCTATATCGATGGCTACATTGAACCGGGGGCCGCGTACTCACGACGGACATCACCTGGGGGAATTCACCATGCCTGGTCCACGACGGCGATCTGGATTGATCTGCCTGGTCTCGCTGGCGTTCGTCGCGCCGGCCCCGCCGGCGCCGGCCGCTGCCGCCGCCCCGGGCGGGCGCCACGCCGCCGACTTCACGGTGTTCGCGTTCAGCCAGTCCGACGTGCACCAGGAGGATCCACAGGTCTACCAGCTCGATCCGGATATCAACATCCGGGCCATCGGGAAATGGTCCACCAACGGCGACGAGGCCGCCGACTACAACTTCGCCCAGATCGGGCGCTATCGCGCCCAGGGCATCACGTTCATGGGCAGCGGTACGGCCAGCGTCATCTTCCCGCACGACTTCCCGACGCCGGAGATCTTCGACGACATGTCGACGCGCGACGCCGACAACAACCCGGTGCCCCATGACGAGTTCGGTTTCCCGGACCCGGCGCGCCGGGGCAACATCTTCCACCCGGGGTACCGCCAGTACCTGCTCGGCTGGGCCAAGCTCCAGATCGACGGCGGCGTCGACGGGCTCAACCTCGACGAGATCAACGCCGGGTTCAGCGGTGGCCAGAAATACGGCTTCAACGGCAACGAGGGGTTCGACGACTACACGCTCGCCGACTTCAACCGGTACCTGCTGGCGAAGTACCCCACGTTCACGGCCGCCGACTGGGCGTCCCGCTTCGGGATGACCGCCGGCAACGTCGTCCGCGCCGACGTCCCGCCGGACGATCTGGAGCGCAACTTCAATTACCGGGAGTACCTGCGGGCCGGTGGCTGGAACACCGATCCGCTCAACGCCGCGAACCCGATGGCCGGCGAGTGGGGGCGGGTCACCGCCAACCGGATGTACGCCAGCGACACCTCGTTCACGGCGACCTACCTGCGGCGGTACTGGAAGGAGCTGGTGGACGCGCTGCGGGCCTACGCGTGGCGCACCGCCCACCGCCGGATCCTGATCTCCTCCAACGGGCTGTGGCCCGAGGTGGACTTCAACAGCGTCGGGATGTATCCGTGGAACCCCGACGAGCGGACGCCCGACTTCCGGGGCGCCGACTACGTGCCGGTGGTCGACGGCCACCTGAACGGCGCCAAGTCGCTGCGGGCCAACTACCGGTACCTGAAGGAGCAGAGCGCCGCGATCGCCGGTGACGTGCCGGTCGTGGTGTTCATCGACTGGCCGAACGACATGATGACCAACTACCTGAACCTGCCGCTGTCCGAGAAGCAGGACTACTGGCGGATCTTCGGCGCCGAGGCGTACGCCAATGGGCTCTTCCCGGCCTTCCACCTGAAGGACACGGTCGGCAGCCCGACCGCGGCGGAGTACGGGATGCTGGAGTTCTTCCAGACGTACACCCGGTTCTACAAGAAGCACCGGGCGCTCTTCCGGAGCAACGGCTATGCGGCGGAAGCGGTGCGCGTCAGCGCGCCGCGCGTCGAGGCGATCCTGCTCGTGCGGCGCGGCACCGGCGCACGGACCCTGCACCTCGTCAACCACAACTACAACCGGGCGATCCAGCCGCAGCGCGACGTGCGCGTGGAGGTGGATCTGCCCTCGTGCCCGCGGCGGGTCGGCATGGTCTCCCCCGACTTCGCGGGCCGTCAGACGCCGCCCACCACCTGCCGGCGCGGAAAGCTGGCGGTGACGGTCGACCGCCTCGACCACTACACCGTCCTGACCTTCACATGATCAAGGCGTCCCTCAAGTAGATCTAACTACTTGAGGGACGCCTTGATCATGGAGAGAGGGTCAGGCGACGTCGTACCGGTCGAGCATCATGACCTTGTCCCAGGCGGCGACGAAGTCCGCCACGAACTTCGCCTTCGCGTCGTCGCTCGCGTAGACCTCGGCGAGCGCCCGCAGGATGGAGTTCGAGCCGAACACGAGGTCGGCGCGGGTCGCGGTCCACTTCAGCTCGCCGGTGCCGATGTCCCGGCCCTCGAACGTCTCCTCCTCCTCGGACGTCGGCGTCCACGCGGTGCCGAAGTCGAGCAGGTTCGCGAAGAAGTCGTTGGTCAGCGCCTCCGGCTGCTGCGTGAAGACGCCGTGCTGAGACTGTCCGGTGTTCGCGTTGAGCACCCGCAGACCGCCCACCAGCACGGTCATCTCGGGCGCGCTCAGCGACAGCAGCTGGGCCCGGTCGACGAGCAGCTGCTCGGTCGGCTTCCGCTGGCCCTTGCCGAGGTAGTTGCGGAACCCGTCAGCGGTCGGCTCCAGCACCGCGAACGACTCCACGTCGGTCTGCTCCTGCGACGCGTCGGTGCGCCCCGGGGTGAAGGGCACCACCACGTCGTACCCGGCGTTCTTCGCGGCCCGCTCGATGGCGGCCGCGCCGCCGAGCACGATCAGGTCGGCGAGCGAGATCCGCTTGGTCCCGCCGGCCTGCGCGGCGTTGAACTGCTCCTGGATGCTCTCCAGGGTCCGCAGGACCTTGGTCAGCTGGGCCGGGTCGTTGACCGCCCAGTCGTTCTGCGGGGCGAGGCGGATGCGGGCGCCGTTGGCGCCGCCGCGCCGGTCGGTGTAGCGGAACGTCGACGCCGAGGCCCACGCGGTCGCGACCAGCTCGGCGACGGACAGGCCCGAGGCGAGGATCGTGTCCTTGAGCGCGGCGACGTCCGCCGCCCCGACCAGCTCGTGGTCGACCGGCGGCACCCGGTCCTGCCACAGCTGCGGCTCGGCCGGGACCTCCGGGCCGAGGTATCGCCAGATCGGGCCCATGTCGCGGTGGGTGAGCTTGAACCACGCCTTGGCGAAGGCGGTGGCGAACTCCTGCGGGTTCTCGTGGAAACGGCGCGAGATCGGCCCGTAGATCGGGTCGAGCCGCAGCGCGAGGTCCGTGGTGAGCATGACCGGGCTGTGCGTCTTCGACGGGTCGTGCGCGTCCGGCACGGTGCTGCGCGCGGCCGGGTCGGTCGGGACCCACTGCTTCGCGCCGGCGGGGCTGGTGGTCAGCTCCCACTCATACCGGAACAGCGTCTCGAAGAAGCTGTTGTCCCAGGTCACCGGCGTGGGCGTCCACGCGCCCTCCAGGCCGCTGGTGATGGCGTCGCCGCCCTTGCCGGTGCCGTGGGCGCTCGTCCAGCCCAGGCCCATCTCCTGGAGCGGTGCGGCCTCGGGCTCCGGGCCGACCCGGTCGGCCGGGCCCGCGCCGTGGGTCTTGCCGAAGGTGTGGCCGCCCGCGATCAGCGCGACGGTCTCCTCGTCGTTCATCGCCATGCGGCGGAACGTCTCCCGGATGTCCCGGGCGGCGGCCAGCGGGTCCGGGTTGCCGTTCGGGCCCTCCGGGTTCACGTAGATCAGGCCCATCTGGACGGCGGCCAGCGGGTTGGCGAGCTCGCGGTCGCCGCTGTAGCGCGCGTCGCCGAGCCAGGTGTCCTCGGTGCCCCAGTTGATCTGCTCGGGCTCCCACACGTCGGCGCGGCCGCCGCCGAACCCGAAGGTCGTGAAGCCCATCGACTCGAGGGCGACGTTGCCGGCGAGGACCATCAGGTCGGCCCACGAGATCTTCTTGCCGTACTTCTTCTTGACCGGCCACAGCAGCCGCCGCGCCTTGTCCAGGTTCGCGTTGTCCGGCCAGCTGTTCAGCGGCGCGAAGCGCTGGTCGCCGGAGCCCGCGCCGCCGCGGCCGTCGCTGATCCGGTAGGTGCCCGCGCTGTGCCACGCCATCCGGATGAACAGCGGCCCGTAGTGGCCGTAGTCCGCCGGCCACCAGTCCTGCGACGTGGTCATCACCGTCGTGATGTCCGCCTTGACGGCCCGCAGGTCGAGGGTCTGGAACTCCTCGGCGTAGTCGAACCCGGCGTCCATGGGATCGCCGGCGGGCGGGTTCTGGTGCAGGACACCCAGGTCCAGCTGGTTCGGCCACCAGTCACGGTTCGACCTCCCCCCGTGGGAGGCGTGCGCGACCGGGCACTTGCTCTGCTTCTCCATGTGCTCTCGTCCTTCGTTGGCGGCACGGCTCTCGGGCAAGAGGATCCTCCTGGTGACAGTGGGAAATGGCTTGAGATCAGGACTTGGTGGCGATGAGGACTTCGTGGCGATCAGGACTTCGTGGCGATCACGACTTACAAGCGGGGCAGGTGCCCCAGTAGACGACCTCGGCCTCGTCGATGACGTAGCCGTGGTCGTCGGAAGCGGTCAGGCAGGGCGGCGCGCCGACGGCGCAGTCGACGTCGGCGATGTCACCGCACGACCGGCACACGAGGTGGTGATGGTTGTCACCGATCCGCGCCTCGTAGCGGGCCACGGAGCCCGCGGGCTCGATGCGCCGCAGCAGGCCGGCGGTGGTCAGTGCCCGCAACACGTCGTAGACCGCCTGCGTGGACACCCCACCGAGATTTCCGCGGACGGCGCGAACGATCGAGTCCGTGTCGGCGTGGGGGTGCGCGCGCACCGCCGTCAGCACCGCCATCCGGGGCCGGGTCACCCGGAGCGCGGCCCTGTTGAGCAGGGACTCAGCCTTTTTGAGCAGGTCAGCCTCGAACGTCGATCGCACCGTCCGAGTATGACACTTTTCTGGAATGAGTCAAGAAAATCGAGCGGCTCTCACGATGAGGGCGTCCCCGCGTGTCGCGGGGACGCCCTCATCACGGAGCGGTGCGGTCAGGGTACCCAGACGCTCAGTGGCGAGAAGCTACCCAGGTCCGGGATGCCGGTGCCGCCGGGCACGCCGTAGGGCCCTCCCGAGCAGTGGTCGTTCATGAACATCGCCGCGTGGTTGCTGTGGGCGTTGAAGACGGACTCCACCCGGCCGCCCCAGCCGTGTTCGACGAGGCTGACGCAGACCCCGCCCCCGAACGAACCGATCGGCAGCCGCGCCCCGGTGTAGTTGATGCCGTCGTACACGCACAGCGCGTTAGTCGGACAGTCGACGGCGCTCGCGCCGCGGGTGGCCCCCGCGTTGGCCGCGCCCGGCGTGGCCACACCGACCAGCGCCGCCGCCAGCACGGCGGCGAACAGGATGGTGCGGGCCCGGCGGACACTGCGCCAACCAGCCTTGACGAGCATGTCGTACCTCCCTCTCCACATCGTTGTTGATCGATAGTAACGGGAAGATCCTGTCTGAGTAATCCGGTCGTCCGGGTCATTCGGTTGTGCTGTACTTAGTGACAATTGTCCGGATATGACCTACCTGGAGGCCCGCTGATGACCGAGACCGCCGCACGCCCCGACGAACGGGCCACGCGCCAGCCCGAGCAGGTGACGGTCGACATCGCCGGCGCCGGCGCCGCGCTCGGCCCGCCGGCAGCGCCCGAACGCAGCCACGGCTACCTGGTCCGCGGCCTCGGCCACCTGCCCACGTCCCGGCTCGCGGAGGGCCGGTTCGGCCGGATGTTCCGGCGCGTGCCGCCGTTCGTGCCCACCGACGAGCGGATCGCCAAGATCGCGGAGACCATGGCCGAGGCGACGCCACCGGACCCGGAGGGTGACAACCCCGCCATCCCGGCCGGCTTCACCTATCTCGGCCAGTTCATCGACCACGACCTCACGTTCGACCCGGTCTCCAGCCTCAGCCGCCAGAACGACCCGGACGCCCTGGTCAACTTCCGGACCCCGCGCTTCGACCTCGACTCCCTGTACGGCAGCGGCCCCGCCGACCAGCCCTACCTGTACGAGGACCCGCGCGCCGGCCGGCTGCTGGTGGAGGAGCACGACGGGGTCCGCGACCTGCCCCGCAACCGCCGCGGCACCGCGCTGATCGGCGACCCGCGCAACGACGAGAACGTGATCGTCAGCCAGCTGCACCTGACGATGCTGCTGTTCCACAACAAGGTGCTCGCCGAGGTCTGCGACCTGCCCGACCACTCCCGCCCGGGCGACGACCGGTTCACGGCGGCGCAGCGCATCGTGCGCTGGCACTACCAGTGGGTCGTGGTGCACGACTTCCTGCGCCGCGTCGTCGGCGACGAGACGCTGGCCGGCGTGCTCGTGCGCGAAGCGCTGCTGCCCGGCGGCGAGCCGGTGGAGCAGGTGCGCCAGCACTTCTTCGACTGGGACCAGCAGGTCTTCATGCCGGTCGAGTTCTCCGTCGCCGCGTACCGGTTCGGGCACTCCATCATCCGCGGCCGTTACCGGCTGAACGCCAACGTCGTCAAGCCGCTGTTCACCCCGCGCCCGGCCAGCGAGGACCCGCTCGAGCACCTGGGCGGCTTCCGGCCGCTGCCGGCCGGCTGGCAGATCGAGTGGCGGCGGCTGTTCGACGTCGACGGGCGGCCCGCGGACACCCCGTCCCGGAAGATCGACACCAAGCTCGTGCCCCCGCTGCTGGAGATGCCGCCGGAGGTGGCGGAGGGCATCCTCAACCTGGCGGTCCGCAACCTCACCCGGGGGGCGCGGCTCGGGCTGCCGTCCGGCCAGGACGTCGCCCGCGCCATGGGCGTGCCGGTACTGACCGACGAGGAGCTGGGCCTACCCACCCCAGGCCCGGCGCCGTTGTGGTACTACGTGCTGCGCGAGGCGGAGAAGCGGGCCGGAGGCAAACATCTGGGTCCGGTGGGCGGGCGGATCGTCGCCGAGGTCTTCCTCGGCATCCTGCGCGAGGACCCGTCCTCGTACCTGTCGGTGGCGCCCGGCTGGAAGCCGTTCCTGCCGTCGGCCAAGGCCGGCGACTTCACCATGGCCGACCTGCTGACCTACGTCGACTTCGGCAGGGGCCACGTCGGCTAGCTTCCAGCACGCCATGATCAGGGCGTCCCTCAAGTCGTTCTTGCGACTTGAGGGACGCCTTGATCATGACTGGGGGTTTTCACCGCGTTGCCACCTGGCGGACACCTAGAAGAAAGTTGACCACTCTGGAATGATCGGTCGGCAATAACCTACAGCGAGGAGTCGCCGTGTCGGAGATCCCCCGTCCGGCCGCGGCCGTCGCGCGGCGGCGATTCATCACGATCGCGGGCGCCGCGACCGCCCTGGCGTTCACGGTCGACTTCCGCGGGCGCGACGAGGCGCGCGCCGGCGGCGCGGCGCTCCGCGCGGACCCGTTCACGCTCGGTGTGGCCTCCGGCGACCCGCTGCCGGACGCGGTCGTCATCTGGACCCGGCTGGCGCCGAAGCCGTTCGAGCCACTGTCCGGTATGGACCGCCGGGACGTCGCCGTCGACTGGGAGGTCGCGACCGACGACCGGTTCCGGCACGTCGTGCGGCGCGGCGTCGCGACCGCGCGGTTCGAGTACGGGCACAGCGTCCACGTCGACGTCCGCGGGCTGCGGCCGGGGCGGCACTACTATTACCGCTTCAAGGTCGGGCGCTGGCTGAGCGAGACCGGGCGCACCCGCACCGCGCCGGTGGGCCGGTCGGCGGGGCTGACGTTCGCCGTCGCCTCCTGCCAGTACTGGGCGGACGGCTACTACACCGCTCATCGGCACCTCGCCGCGGAGGACCCGGACGTCGTGCTGTTCCTCGGCGACTACATCTACGAGTACGGCGTGGCCGCGGCCGGCGGGCTGCGCAACGTGAGCACGCCGGTGCCGGACCAGTTCCGCACCGAGACCGACACGCTCGACCGGTACCGGTTGCAGTACGCGCTCTACAAGAGCGACCCGGACCTGCGCGAGGCGCACCGGGTGGCCCCGTGGATCGTCACCTGGGACGACCACGAGGTGCAGGACAACTACGCCGGGCCGGTGTCGAAGAACAACGCGCCGGTCGAGGACTTCCTGGTGCGCCGGGCCAACGCCTACCGGGCGTACTGGGAGAACCTGCCGCTGCGCACGCCGCAGCCGCAGGGCCCGGACATGCGGCTCTACCGGCGTTTCGGGTACGGCGACCTGGCCGACTTCAGCATCTTGGACACCCGGCAGTTCCGCTCCGACCAGGCGCAGGGCGACGCCTGGGATCCCGACTCGCCGGAGCGCCGCGACCCGGCCCGCACGCTGCTGGGCGACGCGCAGGAGCGCTGGCTGCTGGACGGGGCACGCGCGTCGCGGGCCACCTGGAACGTCGTCGCCAGCCAGGTCATCATGAGCCCGATGGACCTGGACCCCACCGCCGGCCAGCTGTTCAACATGGACGCCTGGGACGGCTACCACGCCCAGCAGCAGCGGGTCCTGAGTGGACTGGCCGCCGCGAACCCGGTGGTGGTCACGGGCGACGTGCACAGCAGCTACGCGTTCGACCTCAAGGCGGACGTGGAGAGCCCCACGATCGGCGTCGAGCTGGTCGGCACGTCGATCAGCAGCGCCGGCAACGGCATGGACATCTCGCCCAACGGGGAGAAGTTCCTCGCCGCCAACCCGCACCTCAAGCTGGTCAACGAGCGGCGGGGCTACCTCGTGTGCCGGCTGACCGGTGCGGAGCTGCGCGCCGACTACCGTATCCTGCCGTACGTGGAGCAGCCGGGCGCACCGGTCAGCACGCACCGGTCGTTCGTCGTCGAGGCCGGCACCCGCGGCCTGAACCCGGCCTGAGGAGGCTGCCTTGCCAAAACGTCTGATGTGGACGCTGCTGGCCAGTGGCCTCGCGCTGCTGGCGTCGAGCACCCCGGCCACCGCCGACCGCACCCGCCCCGAGCTGGCGCTGTCGACCGACGTGTCCACGGTGGAGGTGCTGCCACAGCCGTGCCCGCGCAGCGGCTTCGAGCTCCGCTTCGGGAACGCCGGCGCCCGCGCCGTCTACGCCGACGCGTTCGTCGACGCTCCGCCGGAGCTACGCGTGTCGCGCGAGGTGGTCACCAGCTACCTGCCGGCCGGCTACGAGCTGAAGGTGCGCGTGCAGGTCACCGCCGCCGTCGGCACCGTGCCCGGGGAGTACGCGCTGACGCTGCGCGCCGGGAACGCGCGGCGCACGCTGCCGGTGACCGTGCTGCCCGCCCCCGAGAACCCCACCGGCAACCTCGCCCGGTTCGCCACCGTGCTGGCCTCGTCGGAGCACCTGCCGGTGTACCCGGCCTGCGGCACCACCGACGGCGACCGCGACTCCGCGCACTGGGGGTCGTCGACCGGCTGGAACGACGGCACCCGCGGCCGCTTCCCGGATTGGCTCCAGGTCACCTTTCCCGCACTGTCCACAGTGGGCCGCGTCGACCTGTACACGTTGGACTCCGCCCGTTACCCGGCGGCCCGCTACGGCCTGCGGGACTGGGACGTGCAGGTGGACAGCGGCGGCCAGTGGGTGACGGTGGCGCAGGTGCGCGGCAACACGGCGGGCCTGGCCAGCAGCGTGTTCGCGCCGGTATCGACGCAGGCGGTGCGGATCCTCACGCTCGCCAGCAACGAGGGCCTCACGTACTCCCGCGTGGTAGAACTCGAGGCATCTCCCGCATGATCCCGGCGTCCCACACGTCTTACTACCGTCTGGCGGCACGCCTTGATCATGGGGATTAGATCGCGCGGGCCGCGGCCCGGCCGGCGGCGCGGCCGCTGAAGAGGCAACCGCCCAGGAACGTCCCCTCCAGCGCGTTGTAGCCGTGCGCGCCGCCGCCGCCAAAGCCCGCGACCTCGCCGGCCGCGTACAGCCCGGGGATCGCCTGCCCGTCCGCGCCGAGCGCCCGGGAGTCCAGATCGGTCTGGACGCCGCCGAGCGTCTTGCGGGTCAGGACGTGCAGCTTCACCCCGATCAGCGGGCCGGCCGCCGGGTCGAGGATCCGGTGCGGCGGCACCGCGCGGCCCAGCCGGTCACCGATGTACCGGCGGGCGTTGCGGATGCCCTGCACCTGCGCGTCCTTGCTGTACGGGTTGGCTACCTGCAGGTCGCGCGCCTCGATCTGGGCGCGCAGGGTGGCGGCGTCGAGCAGCGGCTTGTCGGTCAGCGCGTTCATCCGCGCCACCAGGTCGTCGAGCGTGCCGGCGACCACGAAGTCGGCGCCGTGCCGCTTGAACGCCTCGACCGGGGCCGGCGCGCCCTTGCCGAGCACCCGTTCCCGCACGAAGGCTCGCCGATCCTTGCTGGTGATGTCCGGGTTCTGCTCCGAACCGGACAGCGCGAACTCCTTCTCGATGATCTTCTGGGTCAGCACGAACCACGAGTGGTCGTAGCCCACGAGGTCCGGTGTGGTGCGCAGGTGCCGCAGCGTGCTGAGCGTGTCGTAGCCGGGCAGGCACGGCGCCGGCAGCCGGCGGCCCAGCGCGTCGAACCACATCGACGACGGGCCGGGCAGGATGCGGATGCCGTGCCCGGGCCAGATGGGGTTCCAGTTCTGGATGCCCTCGGTGTAGTGCCACATGCGGTCCCGGTTGACCAGCCGCACGCCCGCGTCCGCGGCGATGTCGAGCATCCGTCCGTCCACATAGGCCGGTACGCCGGTCACCATCCGGGCGGGCGGCTGGCCGAGCCGTTCCGGCCAGTACCGGCGTACCATCTCGTGGTTGGCGCCGATGCCGCCGCTGGTGACGATCACCGCCTGGGCGGTGAGCGCGAAGTCCCCGACCACGTCGCGGTTCGACGCGACGCCGCGGGCGGCGTCGTCCGGGGCCAGCACCGCGCCGCGGACGCCGGTCGCGGCGCCGCCGGCGATCACCAGCTCGTCGACGCGGTGCC
Source organism: Actinomycetes bacterium KLBMP 9797 (assembly GCA_037414955.1). Lineage (GTDB taxonomy): Bacteria > Actinomycetota > Actinomycetes > Mycobacteriales > Micromonosporaceae > Phytohabitans. The sequence goes on along the minus strand of JBBEWH010000226.1, from coordinate 40,052 downwards.
GGTGGTAGAAGCGCAGCAGGCCCGCCTCCGCCGCGCGCCGCGCGGACCGCACGAACGGTTCGACCACGCCGGTGCCGGTCCCCCAGGCGATGTGGAAGCGGGGCACGGAGTTGCCGTGCCCGGTCGCGCGCAGGTCGCCGCGCTCCGCCCAGCCGACCGTCGGCAGGAACGTGATCCCGTGCCCCCGCAGCCAGGACCGCTTCTCGCCGGCCGCGAACTCGACGTAGGCGCGGGCCCACTGGACCGCCCACGCGTCCTGGTCATCCAGCCGGTCAAATTGGGCGCTGCCCTGCCAGTCGTGCCAGGCCAGCTCGAACGAGTCACGCACCCGCAGGCGGCGCTGCTCCGGCGTGTCGACCAGGAACAGGCCACCGAACGACCAGAAGGCCTGGCCGCCGAGATTGGCGGCGTTCTCCTGGTCGACCAGGGCCACGGTCCGGCCAGCGGCGGTGAGCTCGTGCGCCGCGACCAGCCCGGCCAGCCCGGCCCCTACGACAATGACATCCGCGTCCACGATCCCGCAGCATACCCACCCATGATCAGGGCGTCCCTGTAGTCGTTAGAACAGCATGAGGGACGCCTTGATCATGGGGTGAGGATTATCGGGTTGGTGAGGGCGGCCATCTGGCCGTCCGGGTGGCGCACCTCGACGCGGACGAAGGCCGACTCCGCCGCGGTGGTCTGCCACGTGACGGTCCCCGGCAACGCCTCGCGATGGGCTTCGCCGCGCGCGGTGTGGAAGCTCACGGTGCCCGACGGCACGCCGCCCACGTCCACCCGCACTGTGGCCGGCTCGCCGCCGGTCGCCAACCGCTCGCCGATCCCGGCCGTGCGGTCACCGGCCGCGGCGGTGACCGACAGCTCGACGGCGACCGAGTCGGCGAGCCAGCTGTGGCCGGCGCGGATGCCGGCGAGGACCGCGCCCGCGCTCAGCTCGTCGGCCCGCACGACCGTGTGCGGGACCCCGATCTGGTCCGCTCGATGGGTGTCGCTGTTGCCGATCGCCGGCCGCCACCGTCCACCATGGATGTCGGCGGCGAGGCCGCGTCCCCACTCGGCCAAGGCGGCCTCGTTGTCGGCGTTCCACGGCAGATCCGAGGCCCAGCACCCGTTCCAGACCTCGACGGCGTCGAACCCGTCGTACGGGTACCGGAAATCGCCGGAGGGATATGGCGCGTACGGATGAGCGGCGACGCACAGCCCGCCGGCCCGATGCACCCGGTCCAGCTGCCGGCCGATGGCGCCGTCACCGGCCTCGTACCGCCAGTCGACCACCTGCCCCGCCGCGAGGCCGAGCGCCAGCCAGTGCCCGGTGCGGGTGACGACCTCCTGGCCGAGGATCACCAGCAGGCCGTTGCCGGCATACGGACGCCAGAGCCGGTGCGCGTCGGCCGTGTTGTGCTCGGTGCTCGCGATGAAATCCAGTCCCGCCGTGCGCGCCGCGGCTGCCAACTGCTCCGGCGTCAGCTCTCCGCCGTTGGACAGCACCGAGTGCACGTGGCAGTCACCCCGGTACCAACCTTCCACGCCGCACAGCGTACCCAGCCCATCATGATCAGGGCGTCCCTGAAGTCGTCAGAACTACATGAGGGACGCCTTGATCATGGGGTTGGGGCCCAGACGGTGAGCTGATCGAACCGCACCTCGGCTCCGTCGGTGCCGCCCACGACGAGGCCGATCCCGCCGGGCGGCAGCCCCGGAAGGTGCACGGTGTCGAGGTGTTGACCGTTGACGAAGACCCGGATGCGGTCCTCGCGGGTGGTCACGACGAGTTCGTTGCGCTGCCCGTTTCCGCGCCGTACCGCTGGACTGAAGCCGTTACGCGACGGCCCGCGGCCGGTCGGCGTGTGCCAGCCCAGGTAGTAACCCCCGTTGACGCCGATCATGACGAGAAAGAACTCGCCGTCCTGGCCGGCATGCACGACCAGGCCACCGTCCCGGCCCTTGTCCACCACCAGGTCCATGCGCACGGCGGCCGGTGCGGTCCAGTACGCGTACCGCTGATCCCCGGTCGCGATGGCGCTCAACCGGCAGAACCACCCGCTCGGGCTCGCTGACCCGTTCAGCAACCGGAAGCGCGCGGGGTGGCCGCCGTCGCGCGGGCACCCGCGGAAAGCGGTGCTGGGCAAGGACGGCCCGGCGACGAGAGCGGCCAGTTCCCGCGTGGCCGCGTCGCCGGCGGCACGATGAGACAGCGGCCCGGGCGGCGACACCGCGACGCCGGTCACCACGATCGCGCCCGCCACGCACACCGGTGCCATCCGGTGCCACCACTGGTCGGCGGAAGGGCGCACGGCGCTGGGCACCGATGGCGCACCGGCCGCGTCGGCCGCGTCAGCGCGACGGTAGCCGGAAAGCTGCTCCCGCAGCCGGGCGTGCCGGAACTGGTAGACCGCGCCTACCCGGCGAAGCAGGCCGACCCGACGCGCGTTCCGCAGGAAACGCATGACCGCCCAGGGCAGCTGACCGGTCAGGGCCAGCCAGGCGCGGGCCGCTTCGAACCGTGACCAGGCGGAGACACCCACCACCGTCACCGCGACGATCATGCCTGCCATCAGACCGATGTACGAACTGTTCGCCAGCCACGCGGCGACTCCGGACGTGCCACCCAGCAGCCCGGCGCTGACGATCGTCGCCGTCCGGTCCGCGCGCAGCGTCGAGTCCGGGTCGACCGCCGGCGCGTCCTCGGAGGGCACCCGAAACCACAAGGTGGCCCCGAGGCCGACACCGAAGACGAGCCCGCCAACCAACGCGCGCCGGGTGAGCGCGTCGAACGCCAGGCCGAACACGGACCAGGAGAGGAGCCCGAAGGCGAGTCCGGTGCTGAGGTACACCAGCAGCGACCAGCCACGTCCCCGTACCCGCGTCGAGAACCGCGACGGTCCGCCGAGCGGGTCGAGCGCCAGGCCGCAGACCAGGCCGACGCCGACGCCGAAGGTCAGCCCGCCGGACAGCGCGGTCGCCACCGCGTGCGCGAGGTTCTCCCCCTCCGCCGCGAGCAGCGCGGGAAAGGCCAGGCCGGAGACCAGCCCACCGGCGACCGCGCCGAGCAGCGCCGCCCGCAGCAGCAGCGCGAGGTTCGCGACCAACACCAGGCGGCGACGTTCCCAACGGGTACCGGAACGTGGTGTCGCGAACGCGAAGGCGAGCCCGCAGCCGAGACCGAGCACGGCCCCCGCGGGGAGGCCGGCGCGGCCGTAGCTGAGCCCGCAGAGGATGGCGGCCGTGACAGCTGCGGCGCACACCGCCAGGGCGAGCGGACCCGCCTGGCGCGGATGCCGCCGGCCGGCGTGCGCCGGCAGGGCGACGATCCCGCCGGTCACCGCGAGCACCAGCCCCATCGGCGCACCGAACCGGAGTTGCGCCACCGATCCGCCGACAACGCCGCCGTTGAGCGCCTGCAGCGCGCCGTCCACCAGCCCGCCCGGCAACTGCTCGATGTACCCGCCGATGGACGCGTATGGAAAGGAGATCACCAGCGCGGCGACCAGCCAGGCGAGCACGCCCCCGGCGAGGTGGGCGGTGAACCGCCAGACCGCCCCCGGCAGTGGTCCGGCCCGGTCGCCGAAGATCGCGATCGCCGCTCCCCAGCCCCCGCCGAAGACAAACGCCGCCAGGTACTCCCCCAGCGGGCCGCTGGCCAGCCCGGCCACGAGACCGACCGGCAATCCCATGAGCAACCCGCCGAGGAAGCCGACGGTCAGCGCGGTCCGTGCCCACGCCATGAGCCGGGCCGGCGCCGCCCCACCAGAGCCGAGGACCAGGTACAGCAGGCCGAAGCCGAGGCCGCCGGCGGCCGCGGCGCCGAACACCGGAAGCCCCCACGCCATGGCCGCACCACCGAACGCCACGCCGGCGGCCACCGCGACGAGCACCGCCGCCACACCGTGCACCGGCCGCGCCGCGTCCTTCAGCCGCCACCAAGCCACATCCTGCGTGGCAGTCCGATCCAAGTGGGTCGCCAGCCGGCGCAGCCAGCGCCGCCGATACGCGGCGCCGTCCGGACCGGCGCCCTGATCCGGGTACGCGGCGTCGACGTAACTGCTGAGCACCCGGTCCTGCAGGGCGGCGGAGTCCGGATAGCGCGAACGGTCGGCGAGCTCCGCCGGATCGCGGGTCCGCCGGCGATAGGCCGCCGCGGCGAGCGAGATCATCAGCGGCGTGCAGAACGCGCTGGCCAGTGCGCCCGCCGGCCCTTCCTCCGTCAAGCGCCGGCGGACCGCGGCCCACCGCTCGTCGCCACGCAGCAGGAACGCCAAGGCGTCACCCGCGGCGACCGGTTGCAGCGCCACGACAGGTACGCCGCGTAGCGTCGTTCCGGAGCCACGCACCGCCCGCGAGTACTCCGCGGTGCGAGACAGGACGGCGAACGGTTGATCGGCGGGCTGCTGGTTCAAGGCGTCGAGGACGCGGGCGCGAGCCGGCTCCGGCATCTCGTCCATCCCGTCGAGCACCGGTACCACGTGCCCGCCCGCCACCAGTTCCCGAGCGGCGGCCGGCCCGTAGGGCTCGCTACTGTCCAGCGCCGGGTACTCCTCGCGCAGCCGACGCACCACCCATGAGCGCAGGTCCTCCGTGCCAGGATCCCACCCTGCCGCGTCAAGCAGTACCGGGATCGCCTCTTCATGCTCCAGTGTGGACAGCATTGTCGTGACGAGTTCCGTCGCGAACGTGGTCTTGCCCGCCCCGGGCTGGCCCACGATCGCCAGCCGGGGCACTGCCATCCGTCGGAAGCCCTCGATCACGGTGCTGGCGTCGCCGGTGTGCCGCAGGCCGGTGACACGCCCGCTGGGCGCGTCGATGCCGAGGCTAGCGGCCACCGCCGACGGAGTGTCCATGATCGACAATGGCCCCATGGTGAAGCCGAGAGTGATCAGTTGGTTGTCGACGAGCCCGCGCGCGGCGCGCTCGTCACGCCACTGGCGCAGCACCCGCCCGGCGAGCAGCCCGCGGGCCGCGGCCAAGGGGGCGGCGTGGTTCGGATCCGCTCCCTGTCGCGCGGGCCAGGCCGTTGCCAGCTGCAAGACCGCGACAACCCCGCCCGCCACCGCGAGGGTGACGCTCGCATTCGGCAGAAACGCGAGAACGATCACGGTGGCCAGACCGGCAGCGCCCACGAGGACGCGTGCGTGTGCGGGCTTGCGCCGCGAATCGCGTCCGCGTCCCCACACTCGCAATCGCGCTCCGTCTCCAACCTGGCAGGCGCCATCAACGTAGCGCACTCCCCCGTCCACTCTCCATGATCAAGGCGTCCTTCAAGTCGTTAGGACTACATGAGGGACGCCTTGATCATGGAGAAGGGGCTATGCGGTGCCGAAGGCGGAGGCGCAGTTCTCCCGCCGGCTACCCCAGTACTCGCAGACCTCGACGTACACGTCGTATCCGTCCACGAAGTAGTTGTGCTGGAAGGCCTCGCAGTCGCCGTTGTTGGACGGGTCCTGCGAGATGACCTCGATGTACCGTTCGTCGCCGACCCATTGGACGATCTTCGACTCGATCCCCCGGCCGTCAGTCTTGTTGTCGCAGACGGTGATCTTCTCGAATGACGGGTATCCCGCCAGATCGGCGTCGAAGAAGACGGCGCCGCTCCGGCTCAGGGTGTAGAGCCAGCCGACATTCCGGGGTGGCGCGGCGTGCGCCCGCGTCCCCGCCCCGAACACGACGACGGCCACCACGGCCGCCAACACGCTCCCTCGCCGCAGCCATCGCAATCGCATCAGCGATCCTCCCATCCATCATTGTGGTCACGAACAATCGTCGAGGCAGCGCTACGCCACGCCGCGGCCATCGTTCCAGCCGCAGGTGGAGCTTCCCGCGTACTCGTAGACGTGGACGTTCCCCCGTCGCGCTTGCCACATCCTTGCCACGCACCACACCCCCATGATCAAGGCGTCCCTCAAGTCGTTAGGACTACATGAGGGACGCCTTGATCATGGGGGTGTGGGGGTGAAGAGGGCGACCAGGTCGTCGAGGCGGGCGACGATCAGGGCAGCGACCGCGGCCGGCGGGACCGCGAGCGCCACCGCCGCGCCGGCCGGCGTGTCCGCGACAGCGGCGTAGACGCCGGCGGCCGCCACCGCGATGAGGGCGAGGTTCCGCACCACATGGTGCCGGCGGAACGGCGCGGCCGTCGGGCCGCCGAAGCACCGGCAGCTCGCCGGCACGCCGCGGCGCAGCACCGCCACGACCGCCACCGTGAACGCCGCCAGCAGCGCGCCGGCCAGCAGGAACCCGAGCGTGGCCAGGCCCGGCGCCGGGAGGGGCAGCAGGAGTACCGGTACCGCCGCCTCGGCCACCGCGACCGTCCCGGCGACCGGGCCCACGAGCCGGGCGGGCAGCACGCGCATGTCGCGCAGCGACGCCGCGAACGCCCGGAACTCGCGGCCACCGCGCAGCTTGCTCCACGCCGAGAGCGCGAACGTGAGGCCGATCAGGCAACGGGCGAAGAGCAACAGGTACGGCATGGGCGACACTCCCCCAGTGGCTCGCTACGGTGGTCGGCGTGGCTGGACTGGTCCTCACCTCGGTCGTCGGCGCGATACTGCTCGCCGCCCTGCTCGTCGCCCGCGCGCTGCTCCAGGTCGTCGGCGTCCACGGCGACAGCATGACCCCGACCTACCAGCACGGCGACCAGCTTCTGGTGCTGCGGCGCGGGTTCCGGCGGCGGCTGCGGGTCGGCACCGTCGTCGTCTGCCTGCCGCCGCCCGGCGTGGTCATCACCGACGGTGACGCCGCCGCCCGGTCCCAGCTGATGGTGAAGCGGGTGGCGGCGCTGCCGGACGGGCGGGTCCACGTCCTCGGCGACGCGCCCCGGCACAGCATGGACTCGCGGATGTTCGGCCCGCTGGCACCGGAGCTGGTGCGCGGCGTCGTGCTGCGCCGCCTTCGCGCGGCAACCCCACGGGAGCCGGACCGTGCCGGCAGCGCGGCAGCCCCGAGGGAGCCCGACCGTGCCGGCGACGCGGCAGCCCCGAGGGAGCCCGACCGTGCCGGCAGCGCGGCACCCCCAGGAGAGCCCGACCGTGCCCACGGCGCGGGAATCTCACCGCACCCGGACCGTGCCGACGACGTCGAGCCGGGGCCGCGCGGGTAGCTGGGCGGCGGCGTTCGTCGCCACCTCCACCCGGCCGTCGCCGTCCACGAGGTAGAACGCGGGGAACGCGGCGACCTGGAACGCCGTCTGCGCCGGCCCGTCGAGCGGCTCGTGCACGATCAGCGCCGGCCCGCCGGCCACCCCGAGCTCCTCGACCAACGCGGCGGCCTCGGCCTCCGCGGCGCCCGAACCCGCACCCGAAGCCCCGCCCGAAGCCGCATCAGGATGCAGCCGGGTGAGCACCACGACGACGGCGCCCGCGCCGCCGGCCGCGTCCGCGAGCCGGGACCGCACCGCCGGCAGCTGCTCCGCGCAGGCGGGACAGTCCGGGGCGAGGAACGCCACCAGCCCGCCGGCGCCCCGGAACGTGGCGGTCGACACGGCCTCGCCGCGATCGGTCGTCGCGGTGAAGTCCGGCACCGTGGCACCGGCGGCGAGCGTCGTACGCGGGACGACGGGCGCCAGGTCGCGCGCGTGCTCGCGCAGCTTGCGGATGACGCCGAAGGTGAGCAGCAGGTTGAGCAGGACGAGCGCGGTGAGCATGACGAGGGCGGCGACGATCGCGGGCATATCAACACTCCTCAGAGGATGGGAGAAGACAGCGGTGGGTCGCGGCCGGATGGACGTCCGGCCGCGACGGGGATCACCGGCCGCTGGTCAGCACCAGTCCTGCCAGTAGCACGAACAGGTGTGACTGCAGGTGCGCCACCGGAAGCGCGTGGTGCTGTACCGGCAGCACATCGGGGTGTAGGTGCACGGCGGTTGGCAGACGGCTGACGCGGTGGTCTTCGGCAGCACCAGCGCGAGAAGCCGGTCGGCCAGCGCGCCGACGTGTCTGGTCACAGCGTCCCTCCAATCATGATCGACAATCGTTGCCAGGACCGTAGACGCCGCGTCTACAGGTTGAGCTACAGCGTCGATACAGGGCGTTGCCCGAATCCGGTCGGCGGTCTACTGTGTCCGCGGGGGGCCTCGATCCCTGGTTGAGGCTGTTGTGACTGTTGAGTTCCGGGTCCTCGGTCCGGTGCGGCTCGGCACGGCCGGGCACAACCTTCCGATCGGCCCGCGCAAGCCCCGGGCGATGCTCGCGACCCTGCTGCTGTCGGCGAACGAGCGGGTGTCGCTGGACCGGCTCACCGGCGAGCTGTGGGATCGCCCCCCACGCTCGGCCGTGGCGAACCTGCGCACATACGCGAGCGGGCTGCGCCGGATCCTCTCCACTGTGGACGCGGCCGATCGGTTGGTCGCGAGCAGCGCCGGCTACCTGCTCCGGGTCGAGCCCGACGAGCTTGACCTGCACCGGTTCCGGGCCGCCACCGACGTCGGCCGGTCCGCGCTGGCCCGCGGTGACGTGGCCGCCGCGGCGACCCGCCTACGGGAGGCGCTCGACCTGTGGCGCGGCGCCCCGGTCGAGGACGTGCGCCCGGGTCCGGACCTCGCCACCCGGATCGCGCTGCTGCAGGAGCAGCACCTGGCGGTCGTCGAGGACCTCGTGGCGGCGCGGCTCGCGGTGGGCGAGCACGCCGCCGTGACGGCCGACCTGCGGTTACTCGTGACCGCGCACCCGTTCCGGGAGCGGCTGCACTGCCAGCTCATGCTCGCGCTGTACCGGTCCGGAGACGCGCCGGCCGCCCTCGCCGCGTACGCCCAGGCCCGCGCGATCCTCGCCGACCAGCTCGGCATCGAGCCCGGCGCCGAGCTGGCCACGCTGCACCGCGCCATCCTGCGCCGCGCGCCCGAGCTGTCCACAGTGGATGCGGTTGAGCCACCGGCGGTGCTGGGCGCCCCCGACGCGCCGCGGCAGCTCCCGCCGGATCTGGTGACGTTCGTGGGCCGCCGGGCGGAGCTGGACATCATCCGGCTCGTCAACCCACCTCCAGCCCGACGCGCCGAACCGGGAGGCGGGTCCGTGGTCGTCGTACACGGCCCCGGCGGCATCGGGAAGACCACCCTGGCGGTGCGGGCCGCACACCTACTGGCCAACCGGTACCCGGACGGGCAGCTCTACCTCGACCTGCGCGGCGGCGCGGGGCGAGGCGTCGAGCCGGTGCACGCTCTCGGGCAGCTGTTACGGGCGCTCGGCGTACCGCCCGGGGGCATACCCGTCGATCTGGCCGAAGCGGCCGCGGTGTTCCGGTCCGCGACGGCGGCCCGGCGGCTGTTGATCGTGCTGGACGGCGCCGCCAGCGCCGATCAGGTCCGGCCGCTCCTGCCGGCCGGGCCGGGCTGCGCGGTCCTCGTCACCGGCCGCCGTCCGATGTGCACACTCGACGCCGTGCGGCTACGGCTGGACCGGCTCACCGGTCCGGAGGGCGCGCGGCTGCTCGGCCTGCTCACCGGCGACGCGCGGGTCGCGGCCGAACCCGAAGCGGCGGCCCGGCTGGTCGCCCTGTGCGACGGCCACCCGCTGGCGCTGCGCATCGCGGGCGCGCGGCTCGCGGCCCGGGCCGACTGGTCGCTCGCGGTGCTGGCCGACCGGCTCGGCGACGAGCGGGCCCGGCTGGACGAGCTATGCGCCGACGACCTCGCGGTGCGGTCCAGCTTCCGGGAGAGCTACGGCGAGCTGATCGACAGCCCGGATCTGGAGGACCGGGCCGCGGCCGCGGCCTTCCGGGCACTCGCCCTGCTGCGGGTGCCGGTGCTCTCCGGCACCGTGGCGGCCGCGGTCATCGGCACGTCGGAGCGGCGCGCGGTAGCCCTGTTGGACCGCTTGACCGAGGCCAACCTCCTGGAGGCGGTAACCCCCGACGAGTTCCGCTGCCCCGACCTCCTCCGCTTATACGCCGCAGAACTCACCGACGACCACTAACCCCGCTAACCCCGTTAACCCCGTTAACCCCGTTAACCCCGTCGATCTTGCGGTTGTCATGCCCGGATGCCCGGAATGGCACCTGACCAGTGCAAGATCGGCGGGGGGTCAGGTCAGCGGTAGCCCGATGCCTGGGCCTTGAATAGCGTGGCGTAAGGGCCGTCGGCCGCCAGCAGGTCGGCGTGGGTGCCGGCCTCGGCGACGCGGCCGTCGACCAGCGCGACGATGAGGTCGGCGTCCCGCAGGGTGCTCAACCGGTGCGAGATCAGCAGGCTGGTCCGGCCGTCCCGGTACGCGCGCAGCCGCAGCTGGATGTCGCGTTCCGCGTCGGCGTCGAGGCCGGCGCTCGGCTCGTCCAGGATCAGCAGGTCGCGCGGCGCCGGCAGCATGGCCCGGGCGATCGCCACCCGCTGCCACTGGCCGCCGGACAGCAGCACCCCGGCGTCCGACTCGTCGTCGTCCATCTCGATGGTGCGGGACAGCATGGTCCGGGACAGCATCGTGCCGTACCCGCGGGGTAGGTCGCGCAGCGTCTCGTGGATGCCGGCGCGGCGGGCCGCGTCCTGGACGCGGTCCAACTCCAGATGCGGGGAACCCACATCGCCCAGCCAGATGTTCTCCGCGGCGGTCAGCTCGTAGGTCATGTAGTCCTGGAACACCGCGCCGATCCGGGCCCGCAGGTCGGCGACCGGCACGTCGCGCAGGTCGACGCCGTCCCAGTGGATCGTGCCCCGGGTCGGGTCGTAGAACCGGCACAGCAGCTTGACCAGCGTGCTCTTGCCGGCGCCGTTGTGCCCCACCACGGCCAGCGAGCTGCCGGCCGGGATGAAGAGGTCCACCCCGCGCAGCACCCAGGGATGCTCCGGCCCGTACCGGAACCACACGTCGCGCAGCTCGATCCCGCGCCGCAGCGGCGGCAGCGCGCGGGGCTCGCGGGGCGCCGGCAGGTCCGACTCGCAGGTGACGACCTTCTCGTAGTGGTCGAGCAGCAGGACCGCCTGGTGGAGGCCGGCGATGTGTCCGATGAGGGCGGTGAGGCCGACCTGTACGCCGGCCACCGCCGCGATGAAGACCGCCACGTCGCCGACGGACAGCGCGCCGGCGCGGGCCTCGGTCACCGCCCACACCAGCCCACCACCGGACAGCACGGCGCCGAGGACCGCGAGCAGGCCCTGCGTGCGCACCTCCCGGCGGTCGTGCACCCGCTGGGCGGCGTGGGCGGCGCGCAGCTCACCCAGCATCCGCTGGCGGAACAGCCCGCCGAGCCGCAGCAGCCGGACCTCCTTGGCGGCCGACAGGCTGGTCAGCAGGCCGGCGTAGAACATCTCCCGGCGCCAGCCCGGCGTGATGTCCCACAGCATGGTTGCCCGGCGCCGGCTCAGCCGGATCTCGGCCACCAGCGCGGGTACGCCGCCCGCCGCCACGAGGACGGTCATGACCGGGCTGAGCACGGCCAGCGCGCCGAGGAACCCGACCAGCTGCACGCCGCCCTGCACCAGCCCCAGCAGCCCGTCCACGCTGCGGGCCGGCGCGTCCCGGCCGGCCTGCTCCGCCATCCGCAGCGTGTTCTGGAAGGCCGGCTCCTCCAAGCGGCGCAGCCCGGTCAGGCGGTCGGTCGCGGCGTACATCTCGTCCAGGGCCACCATCGCCGCCGCCCGCCCGAGCTGCGCCCGGAGGTACTCCACGAGGTGCGGCATCAGCGCGGTGCCGACCGCCGCGGCCGCCAGCGCGGCCGCCGGGGCGGCGAGCGCGCCCGCCGACGGGTCGACCACCCGGTCCAGCACCACCTTGGTGAGCCAGGCGACCAGCACCGGCAGCGTGCCCGCGACCGGCGCGAGCGCGACGTACACGAGGAGGGTCGCCCGCCCGGCCCGCCAGGTCACCGCGACCGCACGGGCGAGGCGCGCGATGCCGATCATGGCGCGAAGCTAGCCTTCTCGGCTTCAGCCGAAGCTACAGCCCACATACAGCCCGTTCATGACGAGGCCGCGATCGCCAGGGCCTCGGCCCGGGTCGGGACGCCCTCCAGCCGGACGGTCGTCGCACGGTCCGCCCAGATCAGGGTCGGTCCGGCGAGCCGGGCCGTCGCCACCCGCTCCGCGCCGGTCCGGTCCAGGTACGTCACGGCATGCGGCCCGGAAAACCACAACCCTTGCCCGCCCTCGAACTCCACCCATTCCGCGTCGCGGGCCGACTCCTTCAGGAACGTCGGCTTCAGCTGGCCGTCGAACTCGTCGAGCCGGACCGTCCCGCCGCGGTAGAACAGCGACACGACCCGCGGGGCGCCGTCGGGCAGCGGATCGGCGACGCTCACCCGCTCCGGCGCACCGAGCCGGTCGGGCACCAGCACCGGGAACCGCGCGAGGCGGCGGGCCTCGTCCAGCGGCACGTCCCGTACCGACGGCAGTGGGCTGGGCGTGGGCAGCTCACCGCGTTCCGGCCCCCGGCGTACCTCGATGCCCGCGAAGTTCAGGAGGCCACCGACCGCGTCGGCCACCGCGGACCGCGCCGGCGAGAGGGCGACGGCGGCGCAGACGGCGGCGGCCGTGACGGCCGCCAGCCAGCGCCGCTTCCATCGGGCTGGGTTTGCTCGGACCGGGTTTGATCGGGCTGAGTTTGCTCGGACCGGGTGCGGGGCCGCGAGCCGCTCCCGGACCGCGGTCCGCAGATCCGGAGCCTCGGGTACGTCCAACCGCGTGCCGAGTGCGCGCAGCTCGGCGACCAGCGGGTCATCGGGCGGATTCGTCACCGGTCACCTCCTTCGCGACGCTGGCGTACGCGAGATCATCTCCGAGTATGGTCCGCAGCTTGGCCAGCGCCCGGAAGGCGCGCGACTTCACGGTGCCCTTCGACAGCGCCAGCGTGGCGGCGGTCTCCGCCTCGCTGAGGTCCAGCAGGTACCGGCAGACCACCACCTCGCGGTCCCGGTCGTTGAGCCGCCGGACCGCGGCGACCAGGCGCCGGCGCCGGTCGCCCGCCTCCGCTGTCTCGGACGGATCCACCGGCGCCGGGCCGGGCCCTTCCCGTGCGGCGGCGCGCAGCAGCAGGCCGTCCCGGCGCCGCCGGGAGCGGTGCAGGTTGCGCGTCTCGTTGCCGACGATCGCCAGCAACCAGGTGCGGAACCCGGACTCGCCGCGATAGCGCCCCAGCCGCAGGAACGCCTTCACGAACGCCTCCTGCACGACGTCGTCGGCGTCGTCGGCCGCGCCGAGCAGGACCGCCGTGCGGTGTGCGGTCGCGGTGTGGCGGGCGACCAGGGTCTCGTACGCGCCCAGGTCGCCGTCGCGGGCCCGGGCGACCGCCGTGGCCTCGTCCAGTTCGGTACCTCCCATCGAGAAGTAGACACCGCTCGAGCCGGGATGGTTCCGGGAACCTCACCGGGTCCGGCGGTGTCGACCTGACATGACCGCACGACGGAATGTTCTCACCATGCTGGGCGGCGCCACGCTGCTCGCCGCCTGCCCCGGACTCGCCGCCTGCCGGGAGCCAGCCACCCGGACGGCGGCCGCGCCGCCCGTCGTACCCGATCTGCTGGTCGCCGACACCGATGCCGGCCTGGTGACGCTGCGCGGCGGCCAGGTGACCGGCCACGGCGCGGCCCTCGCGGCCCCGGACGCGCGGCGGGTGTACGCGACCACGCCGCTCGACGGCGGCGCCACGGCCCTGTCCACAGTGGAGGTGCGGACCGGTCGGGAACTCGCGCGGGCGCGCCTGGCCGGCCGCTGGGTGGCGCGGGCCGTGTCGCCGCGCGGCGACCTGGTCGTCCTCAGTCCGCCGCCGGCGACCGGCTCGGGCCGGACCCGGAGCGCCATCATGATCGCCAGCCAGGACGGCGCCCGGCACACCCTCGACCTGGCCGGCAACATCGAGCCGGACGCGATGACCTACGACGGCACCGGTCTCTTCGTGCTGGACTGGCTGCCGGCCACCGCGCCCGACCGGTACCGCGTGCGGCTGGTCGACTTCGCCACCGGAACGCCGCGGCCGCTGCTCACCCGGGCCAAGGTGCCCGTGCCGTCGGGCGCGGAGGAGGAGATGCGCGGCGACGGGCGGCAGGCGGTGTCGCACCCGAACGGGCGCGTGCTCTACACGCTCTACACCCACCAGGGCGACCACCAGCACACCCGGGACATCCTCGCGGCCCGGCCGTCCGGCGTGCACGCCTTCGTCCACGTGCTGCACCTGGAGGAGCGCTGGGCGTACTGCCTCGACCTGCCGGACCCGTTCGGGCACGGCCCCGCCGCCGGGCACGCGCTGGCGCTGAGCGCGGACGGGCGCCGGCTGATGGTCGCCGACGTGACGTCCGGGCGGCTGGCGGTCGCCGACACCGAAGCCCTGGCGATCTCCACGGTGGTGCGGTTGGCGCCCGGCGCCGGACCCGCCGGCATGGCGACGATCGCCGACCGTTGCTTCCTCGCGGCGGGCGCGTCGATCCACGTCGTGGACCTGACCGCCGGCACGGTCACCGCGACGTGGTCGGCCGGCGGTGAGGTACGCGGCCTAACCGCCAGCCCGGACGGCACCCGCCTCTACGCGGGGCACCCGGACGGGATCGCCTGGCTCGACCTGGGCACCGGCCGGCGGGCCGGCTCGGTCCGGGTGCCGGGCTGGCGCCCCCGGCCCCCCCCCCCCCCCCCATGATCCGGGCGTCCCTGTAGTCGTTCTAACGACTACTGGGACGCCTTGATCATGGGCTCGGGGATCATGCCGCTCGGGGATCATGCCGCTCGGGGATCATGGGCTCGGGCATGATGGGCTCATGAGCGGCAGCGTGCTGGTGGTCAACGGCGTGGACCTCTATGTGGACACCACGGGCGACCGGGGTGACCCGGCGATCCTGCTGATCGGCGGCTCCGGCGACGCGCTGGACTGGTGGCCGGACGCGTTCTGCCAACAGTTGGCCGCCGCCGGCCGGTTCGTCATCCGCTACGACCACCGCGACACCGGCCAGTCGGTCACGTACCCGGTCGGCGCGCCCGGATACACCGGAGCGGATCTGGTCACCGACGCCGTCGGCGTGCTCGACGCGCTCGGGCTGCGCAGCGCGCACCTGGTCGGCATCTCGATGGGCGGCGCGCTGGCCCAGTACGTCGCCGTCGATCACCCGGACCGGGTCGACTCGCTGGTGCTGATCGCCACCACCGTCGGGCTGCCGGACGGTCCGCCGTACGCGGAGCTGCCGCCGATGTCCGAGGACCTCGCGGCGTTCCTCGACCAGCCGCCTCCGGCACCGGACCGGGCGGCCGTCGTCGACTACCTCGTGGCGTTCGTCCGGCGGCTGTCCGGGCCCGGGTACTTCGACGAGGCGGACGTCCGCCGGGTGGCCGAACGCGTCGTCGACCGCAGCCGGGACATGGCCGCGAGCCTGACCAACCACGACCGGCTCGAACCCGGTGCGCCGCCACGGGGCGGTTACCCGGACCTGCGCGCGCCGGCGCTGATCATCCACGGCACGGTCGACCCGCTGCTCCCGTACGGGCACGCCGAGGCGCTCGCGCGCACGATCCCGGACGCCACACTGCTGCCCCTGCCCGGCGTGGGTCACCAGATGCCGCCGCCCGCCACCTGGTCCACGGTGATCCCGGCGATCCTGCGGCACACGTCCGGCGGCTGGGCCGCGGAAGCCGACCGCCTGGCCGCGCGGTCGATCGGCGGCGGCGACCCGACCGGGTGGTTCGACCGCCTGTACGCGGCGGGCGCCGCCGGCACGGTACCCATGCCGTGGGACCGCGACGCCCCGCACCCGCTGCTCGAACGCTGGGCCGCGACCGCGTCTCATCTGGACAGCGCGCCCATCGAGCCCGGCGCCACACCCATCGAGCCCGGCGCCACACCCGGCGGGCCTGGCGCCGCAGCCGGCGAACCTGGTGTCGCGGTCGGCCGACCTGGGGTCGCGGCCGGCGGATCCGGCGCCGCCGGGAGCCGGCGGCGGGCGGTCGTCGTGGGCTGCGGGCTCGGCGCGGACGCCGAGTATGTCGCCGGGCTCGGCTACGACACCGTCGCCTTCGACGTCTCCGACACCGCGGTCGACCTGGCCCGGCAGCGGCATCCCGGCAGTACCGTCCGGTACACCGTGGCGGATCTGCTCGACCTGCCGGCCGCCTGGGCGGGCGCGTTCGACCTGGTGGTCGAGGTGCACACCGCACAGGCGCTCCCCGACCCGCCGCGGCGCGCCGCCATCGACAACATCGCCCGGCTCGTCGCGCCCGGTGGGTCGCTGGTCGTCGTCGCGTTCCGGTGGGACCCGACCCATCCGTCCTTTGGGGACGCCGCTGCCGGGCCGCCGTGGCCGCTGGCCCGCGCGGACATCGACGCGTTCGCCGCTGGCGGCCTCATCGCGGTGCGCGTCGACGAGACCACCGATCCACGCTCCCCCGGCAGCCCGCGCTGGCTCGCGGTCTTCCACCGTCCAACCCACCCGGTGGCTGGACGTTAGCGGAGGGTGTCCAGTTCGCGAAGGACTGTGTCCAGTACGCCCGGCTTCAGGGGGACCACGACGTCGAGCACGTCGTACCAGCGCCGCAACGCGAGCATGCGCGCCGCCGCCGACGCCCGGCGCGGGGCGTCGCTGGTCGCCAACGCCCGCAGCGCCTGGGCCTGGTCATAGGGGTGGGCGATGCCGCGGGCGAAGGCCTCGGCGCGGTCGAACGCTCGGGCGCGCACCATGCCTTCGACGACGGCCACCGCCGCTGCGCCCCGCTCGTTCGACGGCGTGCCCGGGCGGGCCTGGGCTTCGGCCCGGTCGAATTCGCCCGCTTCGGCCAGCGCGCGAGCCACCGACGTGACCGCGTTGTCGCGCACGTAGGCGCTGGTGATGCCGGCGACAATGGCCTCCGCCCGATCGAACTCGCCCAGCTCCGCCAGGGCCTGCGCCACCTCGACCAGCACGCGATCCGACACCAGCGGGCCATCCGACACCAGCACGCGATCTGACACCAGCGGGCCATCGAGCGCCAGCGCACCATCCGCCGCCAGCGCACCATCCGCCGCCAGCGCGGCGTCCGGCGGGAGCGCGGCGTCCGGCGGGAGCGCGCGGTCCGGCTTGTGGCTTTCGGTGGTAGGGCGGGCCATGGCTTCGGCTTCGCCGATCATCTCCGCGGCCCGGACGCGCTCGCCGGCGCGGGCCATGACTCCCGCTACCGCCGCCAAGGCCGCGCATTGCCCGCTCGCACCCGGGACGGTGCGGGCCTGGGCTTCGGCGCGCTCGAACGCGCCGAACTCCGCCGTCATCCGCGCCAGCTCGGTGTACCAATGTTGCGTCCCGAGCCACGAAAGCTCGCGAGCGACGGCCTCCGCGCTGTCGAACTCGGCTGCCGCCACCAGTGTGCGCAGCAGCATCTGTGCGGTGTCCGCGTCGCCGACTCGCGCCACGTCAGCGGCGAGTGGAACGGCGAGTTCGGTGGCGCGTTCCCGCCGGCCCGCCGCGAGCAGCGCCGCGACCACCGAGGTCAGGACCACGACCCGCTCGTTGAGGACGAAGAGGGTGCCGGCCAGCGCCTCGGCGCGGACGAACTCGCCCGCCTCGGCCATCGCGACCGCCACCGCGACGAGTGGTTCGCGGCCGGAGACAGCGCGCGCCACGGCTTCCGCCCGATCGAACTCGCCCGCCTTCGCCATGGCGGCCGCCACGGATACGAGCGCCTGCCGCTGCGCGTACTCGGAGTCGAGGGTGCGGATCACGGCCTCGGCGCGGTCGAACTGCCCCGCCTCGGCGAGGGCCCGCGCCACCGACACCACCTTGTCCTTCTCCTGGTGATCCCACCTCAACGTGCGGGCCACGCTCTCGGCTCGGACGAGCACGGTCGTCGCCCGGTGCCGTTCGGCGGCCTCGACCAACACCTTCGCTATGGAGGTCAGGAGCGCGGGATCGCGGTCGGCCATGGCGTCGGCCTCCGCCTGGTCGATCAGCCTGCGCGCGCGGTCGCACGCGCCCGCGGCGAACGACGCGCGCGCCGCTGAGGCCAGCGCCTGACCCCGGGAGTAAGGACGACCGATCCAGGGAATGGTCCGCTCGACGTGGTCGATCACCGCCGTCGCACGGTCGCGCTCACCCGCCGCGGCCATCGCCGTTGCCAGGCTGGAGAGCACCTGGCACTGGTCGAAGCGGTTGGTGAGGGCGCGTGCCAGCGACTCGGCCCGGGCGAAATCGCCCGCCGCGACGAGCGCCGTCGCGATCGACCGCTGGGCGTCATTCCGGGCTTCGGGATCGGTGATACCGCGGGCCAGGCCCTCCGCCCGGTCGAACGCGCCGGATTCGGCCATCGCGCGCGCGACCGCCGCCAGCTCCAGCACCATGCCACGGTCGTCGGGTCCGGCGAAGACTTCCTCCGGCACTCGGCGCGCCAAGGCTTCCGCCCGGTCGTATTCGCCGAGTTTGACCCAGAGACGCCACACCGCGTACCCGTCGTGCGGATGAGCGCGCGCCTCGGCCTCGGTGAGCAGCGCGGCGGCCCGGCGGTGCTCACCGACCTCGAACAGCGCCTCGGCGACGGACGTCAGCGCCGAGTTTCGCCGCGGATCCTCGGGGGTTTCACCGGGAGCCGCGGCCGTGCGCGCCACCGCCTCGGCGTGGGCGACCACCTCAGCCGCGCGGGCGGAATCACCCGCCCGCACCAGCGCCGCCACCACCGACGTCAACGCACCACAGTGCTCGGAGGGATCGTCGATCGAGCGGGCGAGCCTTTCCGCACGGCCGAGCTCACCGATCCCGACCATCGCGTCGACCACCCGGGCCAACCAGATGTCCCGCCCGCCGGCGTCGGAGTGAGCGACGGCGGCGGCGTCGGTCAGCGCCTCGATCGCGCGATCCTGGTGACCAGCCGCGGACAGCGCGACCGCCACGGCAAGCAGCGTCCAGATCCGGAGGTCGGGGTCGGTGATGGAGCGGGCGAGAGCCTCCGCGCGACGGGGTTGCCCGAGGGCGACCCAGACCGCCGGCAGGTCGGTCGGCAGATGGCTGTTGCGGTCGTGCAGGTGATCGCGGTGCACCGCGAGGCGGACCATGGCGATCAGATCGGGTTGCTCCTGGGCGGCGACGACGTCCTGGGTGGTGGTGATCTCCGACAGCGCGGCGACGTCGCCGCCGGAGAGGTCGAGCATGCGGTCGTGGCGCGCGAGATCGGTCGCACCGGCCAGCATCCGGTCCGCGTCGCCGCTCTCCTGGAGCAGCCGGAAGTACCCGCGCAGCAGGTACTCCGGCATGCCGACCGGCCAGCCCTCGTCGCGGTATCGCTGGGCCCAGGCGTGCACGCGGTCGCGATAGCCCGCGAGGCGGGACGGCCCGAGCATCTCCACCGCGGCGACCCGAAGCTCCTCGTGACCCAGCAGGTACACCTCGGGGCCGCCGGGCTGGAAATGACTGTCGCGGACCGCGAAGCTGCGCCCGGTGACGGTGCGCAGGTGCTCATCGACCTGCCAGCGCGACGACGCCGTCAGCTCCGCCAGGTCCGCGGCCGAGAACCCACCGCCACCCGCCGCCACCAGCCCGAGCAGGTCCTGCTCGAGGGCCGTGCCGTGCACCAGGCGCTTGAGCTCGCGCGCCATCTCGTCGCGCCGCGCTTCCGCGTGGGGCGACGGCGCCAGGACGCGGACGATCGAATCGTCGCGCAGCGGATGGTGGGGCGACACGTCGGCGGGAATCGGGGGGTTCGGCCGGCCCGCGACGATGACCCGCATCCCCGCCGGCGGGTCGGTGGGCAGCAGGGCCGCGATGCTGTGCGAGTCCGGCCCGTCGTGGACGCCCCGGTCCTCGTCCAACCCGTCCACCAGCAGCACGAAGTGCTCACGCCGCAGCTGGCAGGCTTCGGCCGCCTCGGCCATCAGCGCGAGCAGGTGGGCCTCGCGGGTCGAGTCGGTCAGGAACGGCGGCAGCGCCTCGCCGAGCAGGGCCAGCAACTGTTCCAGCACGTTGTCGATGAACGCGGCGCGGTCATTCTGGCTCGCCAGCCGCGAGGTGACGAAGAACGAGACGATCCGCACCCCGGCCGGCGGGTGCAGCACGAACCAGGACATCAGCGCCGACTTGCCCGACCAGGCTCGCGCGCGCCACCACGCGTAGGTCCCGGCCGTCGCCGGCGAGGTGCAGAACTCCGCCAACCGGGCCAGCTCGGCGTCCCGGTCACGCAGGTGGGGCGGCGCGATCCGCCGCACCTGCTGGTGGTACCGGGTGCGCACCACCGCCCCGGTCAACAGGTTGACGTCGCCGATGTGGACACCGGAGTTGGCGTACCCGTCGGGTGCGTTCGCCGCGCCGCTGTCCTGGACGGCGATCCGGCGCGTGAGTTCCTTCGCCATGGTCAGTTCAGCTGGGCGCCGGTGACCGCGTCGCCGCCACCGTGCGTGCGGGCATCCCCGGTCCGCCGCACACTGACCGAGCCCGCCACGGCGCCCGCCGCGCCGGACACCCCGGTGATCGCCGCGCCGCCGGAGTCCGCGGTCGCCGGACCGGTATCGGATACCACTATGGACCCGCGCGAGCGTGCGTCGCGAAGCGCGGTCCACACCGCGACGCCGATGGCGGCGACGGCGCCCAGCGCCGACCCCACGGTGGCGACCTTGTTCGCGGTGTCCCAGCGGGCGAACGCGAACCACAGTCCCGCTGCCGCGACGAGGACGCCGGTGATGATCAAAGCCACGCGACCCGAGCTCACCCTGACATCGTGCCACCGGCACGCCACCCTCTCCATGATCAAGGCGTCCTTCAAGTCATTATAACGACTTGAAGGACGCCTTGATCATGGGAGGCGCGGCGCTCTACCAGCGGCGCAGGGCCGCTGCCAGTTGGGCCATCGCGAGGTCGGCCGCGTCGAAGAGGGCGAGCTTGCGCGGGAAGTTGTGGATCATCCCCTGGTACCGGACGGCGACCACCGGGACACCCGCCTGGCTGAGCCGCGCCGCATATCGCTCGCCCTCGTCGCGCAGCACGTCCAGTTCGGCCGTGAGCACCACCGCGGGCGGCAGGCCGGCCAGGTCGGCGCGCAGCGGGTCGAGGTCGGGGTGCGCGCGGTCGACACCCGCGGGGGCGTACGCGTCCCAGAAGAACCGCATCTCGTCGCGGTGCAGGCCGTACCCGTCGAGGTCGGGATAGTCGGCGGCCGGGTCGATGACCGGGCAGACGAGCAACTGGCCGGCGAGGCCGGCCCCCGCGTCGCGGGCGCGTCGCGCCAGGACGGCGGCCAGGTGGCCGCCGGCGGAGTCACCCGCCGCGACGATCCGGCGGGGATCGAGCCGGTACCGGGCCGCGCCGCCCCCGCGCAGCCACGCCAGTGCCCGGGTCAGGTCGTCGAGCGCGGCCGGGTACGGGTGCTCCGGCGCGCGCCGGTAGTCGACCGCGAGCACGGCCCAGCCGGACGCGGCCGCGAGCCGCCGGCACCAGCCGTCATGGGTGTCGAGGTCACCCATGACCCAGCCGCCGCCGTGCGCGTAGAGCACCACCGGCGCGCGATCCTCGGGGTGGTCCCGGTAGAGGCGCGCCGGTGCGCCACCGGCGTCCACATCGGTCACCTCCCGCAGCTCGGGTCCCGGGCCCACCTCGGCCGGCGTCGCCTCGACCATGCTGCGCCGCACGTCGGCCAGGTTGTCCCGGGTCAGCGGCGCGCGTCGCTGGACGCCCAGGGCCGCACGGGCCTGCGGGTGCAGCCGGTTCGGGTCCATGGTGCTCCTCCGGACGGCGTCAGGGTGTGCTCCTACGGACGGCGGCGGTTGGCGACCGCCGGCGTGATCGCGGCTACCGTAGCCATCATGGCTGACCTGCTGCCGGCGCTGCCGGAGGACTGGGAACGATGCCTGGCCGTGGCCGCGCATCCCGACGACATCGAGTACGGCACGGCCTCCGCCGTCGCCCGGTGGACCGCGCAGGGCAAGCAGGTGACCTACCTGCTCGCCACCCGGGGCGAGGCCGGCATCGACGGCATGCACCCCGACCAGGCGGCCCCGCTGCGGGAGGCGGAGGAGCGCGCCGGCGCCCGCGAGGTCGGCGTCGAGGTCGTGGAGTTCCTCGACCACCGCGACGGCGTCGTGGAGTACGGGCTGGCACTGCGCCGCGACATCGCCCGGTCCATCCGGCGGCACCGGCCGGAGGTGGTCGTCACCGGCGCCTTCACCGTCCGCATGGTCGGCGGCCTCACGAACCAGGCCGACCACCGGGCGGTGGGACTGGCCACGCTCGACGCCGCCCGCGACGCCGGCAACCGGTGGATCTTCCCCGAACTCCTCGACGAGGGCCTGGAGCCGTGGGGCGGCGTCCGGTACGTCTGCGTCGCCGGCGCGGAGACCACCACGCACGGGGTGGACGTGACCGGCGAGTCGCTCCAGCGGGGCATCGCTTCGCTGGCCGCGCACGCGGAGTACACGAAGGGTCTGGGCGCCGAGGGCTTCGACCCGGCGCCGTTCCTCACCTGGATCGCCCGCCAGGCCGGGCCGGCGATGGGCGTGGAGGCCGCCGTGCTCTTCGACGTGCACGCCCTCGCCTTCGAGGGCCCACCGCCGTGGCTCACATGATCAGGGCGTCCCTGATCATGAGGTGGGGGCGATGTAGGAGGCGAGGTGTTCGCCGGTAAGAGTGGCGCGGGCGGCGACGAGGTCGGCGGGGGTGCCCTCGAAGACGATCTGGCCGCCGTCGTGGCCGGCGCCGGGCCCGAGGTCGATGATCCAGTCGGCGTGTGCCATGACGGCCTGGTGGTGTTCGATGACGATGACGGACTTGCCGGCGTCGACGAGCCGGTCGAGCAGCCCGAGTAGTTGTTCGACGTCGGCGAGGTGCAGGCCGGTCGTGGGTTCGTCGAGGATGTAGACGCCGCCCTTGTCGCCCATCTGGGTGGCGAGCTTGAGGCGTTGCCGTTCGCCGCCGGACAGGGTGGTGAGGGGTTGGCCGAGACTGAGATAGCCGAGCCCGACGTCGGCGAGCCGGGTGAGGATGGTGTGCGCGGCGGGGGTGCGCGCCGGGCCGGTGCTGAAGAACTCTTCGGCTTCGGTCACCGACATGGCGAGGACCTCGCTGATGTCGCGGCCGCCGAGGTGGTATTCCAGCACCGCGGCCTGGAACCGCTTGCCCTCACACTCCTCGCAGGTGGTGGCGACGCCGGCCATCATGGCCAGGTCGGTGTAGATGACGCCGGCGCCGTTGCAGGTGGGGCAGGCGCCTTCGGAGTTGGCGCTGAACAGCGCGGGTTTCACACCGTTGGCTTTGGCGAACGCCTTGCGGATCGGGTCGAGCAGACCCGTGTACGTCGCGGGATTGCTCCGTCGGGAGCCGCGGATCGCGCCCTGGTCGATGGCCATGATGCCGTCCCGGCCGGACAGTGAGCCGTGGATCAGCGAGCTCTTGCCGGAGCCGGCGACGCCGGTGACCACGACGAGCACGCCGAGCGGGATGTCGACGTCGACGTCGCGCAGGTTGTGGGTGGCGGCGCCGCGGATGGGCAGCGTTCCGGTGGGGGTACGGACGGCGGGTTTGAGGGTGGCGCGGTCATCGAGGTGGCGGCCGGTGAGGGTGCCGCTGGCGCGCAATCCGTCGAGGGTGCCCTCGAAGCAGACGGTGCCGCCGGCGGTGCCGGCGCCGGGGCCGAGGTCGATGACGTGGTCGGCGATCGCGATCGCCTCCGGCTTGTG
Organism: Actinomycetes bacterium KLBMP 9797; assembly: GCA_037414955.1. Lineage (GTDB taxonomy): Bacteria > Actinomycetota > Actinomycetes > Mycobacteriales > Micromonosporaceae > Phytohabitans. The sequence continues at coordinate 16,542 of JBBEWH010000226.1, read as the reverse complement.
TTCCACGACCAGCACCGTGTTGCCCTTGTCCCGCAACCGCAGCAGCAGGTTGTTCATGCGCTGGATGTCGTGCGGGTGCAGGCCGATGGTGGGCTCGTCGAAGACGTAGGTGACGTCGGTCAGTGACGAGCCGAGGTGGCGGATCATCTTGACCCGCTGCGCCTCGCCGCCGGACAGGGTGCCGGAGGGCCGGTCCAGCGACAGGTAGCCGAGCCCGATCTCCGCGAACGAGTCCATCAGGTGTTGCAGCGTCCCGAGCAGCGGGGCTACGGACGGCTCGTCGAGGTCGCGGATCCAGTCGGCGAGGTCGCTGATCTGCATCGCGCACACGTCGGCGATGTTCTTACCGTTGATCTTCGAGGATCGGGCTTCCTTGCTGAGCCGGGTGCCGCCGCAGTCGGGACAGGTCGTGAACGTGACCGCACGCTCGACGAACGCGCGGATGTGCGGCTGCATCGCCTCCTTGTCCTTGGACAGGAACGACTTCTGGATCTGCGGGATCAGGCCCGAGTACGTCAGGTTGATCCCCTCGACCTTGATCTTGGTCGGCTCCTTGTGGAGCAGGTCGTGCAGCTCCTTCTTGGTGTACTTGCGGATCGGCTTGTCCGGGTCGAAGAAGCCGCAGCCGCGGAAGATGCGGCCGTACCAGCCGTCCATGCTGTAGCCGGGGATCGTGAGCGCGCCCTCGTTCAGGGACTTGCTGTCGTCGTACAGCGCGGACAGGTCGATGTCGGAGACCTTGCCCATGCCCTCGCAGCGCGGGCACATGCCACCGGTGATGGTGAACGTCTTCTTGATCGTCTCGCCCTTGCCCTCACCGCGCGCGACCGTGATCGCACCGCCTCCCCGGACCGAGGGCACGTTGAAGGAGTACGCCTGGGGCGAGCCGATGTGTGGCTTCCCGAGCCGGCTGAACAGGATGCGCAGCATCGCGTTGGCGTCGGTGACGGTGCCGACAGTGGACCGGGGATTGGCGCCCATCCGCTCCTGATCGACGATGATCGCCGTGGTCAACCCCTCCAGCAGGTCGACCTCGGGCCGCGCCAGCGTCGGCATGAAACCCTGCACGAACGCGCTGTACGTCTCGTTGATCATCCGCTGCGACTCCGCGGCGATCGTGCTGAACACCAGCGAGCTCTTCCCCGAGCCGGACACCCCGGTGAACACCGTCAGCCGGCGCTTCGGGATCTCGACGCTGACATCCTTGAGATTGTTCTCACGCGCGCCTTGCACGCGGATCAGATCGTGGCTGTCGGCAGCGTGCGGCCCAGCCGACCGCGGGTCCGTCCTCGTGGCCTTGCTCATCGTGTCTCCATCTGTTCGGATCTGTCCCACCGTAGATGTCGCGGAGCGCGGCGGCGGCCCGCCGCCGCGCTCGTACGCCTGCATCGCCACACTCGATCTAACCAGTGTGGCGCGGTCACTCCGCGCGAACGGTGCGCCGCCCACCGCGCCACTTGGTGGCATAGGGCAGCGCGAACAGGTACAGGCCGGTGAACAGGAGCAGGAAGAGCGGCGGCAGCGGCGCGTAGACCACCCATTCGGCGGGCTCCTCCTGGCTGGCGAGCACGACGGTGACGAAGACGACGGTCAGCGTGAACGTGATGGCGAGCCAGCGATGAATCTGCCGGATCCACTGGTTCCGGTTCATGACGACCTCCTTAAAGGTTCAGCGCGTTTCCTGGATGCGGATCATGTTGCCCGCGGGATCGCGGACGGCGCAGTCGCGAACGCCGTACGGCTGTTCGGTCGGCTCCTGGACGATCTCGGCGTCGGTGGCCCGCAGCCGCGCGAACGCGCCGTCGAGGTCGGCGGTGGCCAGGATGACGCCGGCGTAGGTGCCCTTGGCCATCATTTCGGCGATGGTGCGGCGCTCACTGGCGGTGACGCCGGGGTCGGTGCCCGGCGGCTCCAGGACGATCGACGTGTCCGGCTGGTCGGCCGGGCCGACCGTGATCCAGCGCATCCCGTCGTATCCGACGTCGGTGCGAACCTCGAAGCCGAGAGCGTCACGGTAGAAGGCCAGGGACGCGTCCGGGTCGTCGTGCGGGAGGAAGCTCGCGTGAATGGTGATGCCCATGCCCGTCACGCTAGGTGCGGTCGGAGGGCCGGCGCTTCTCGAATCCTGACCGGTCTACTCATCTACGCCTGGTGACGGCGCCGTCACTATGAAGGCGCCGTCCCGAGGCGTGCCCAGGTCTAGGCGAAAACCCATGTCTAGGCGAAGGCCCAGGTCTAGACGAAGGGCCCGGTCTAGACGAAGGCCCAGGTCTAGGCGAAGGCGCCGTGCGAGGAGCGGGTGGTCGACGAGCCTTCCCGGATGACCTCGCCGGTGACCGAACGGTTCGCCGTCGAGCCGAGGTAAGCGACGAGGGCGGCGACGTCCTCGGGGACGGACAGGCGGTTCGCCAGGGTCGCCGACGCGACGCGGTCGAGCACCTCCTGCGGCATGCGGTCGCGGTTCGTCTCGGTCAGCGTGAAGCCGGTGGCCACCACGTTGACCAGGATGCCCTCCGGGCCCAGGTCCCAGGCCAGCGCGCGGGCGAACCCGTGCAGCCCGGCCTTGGCGGCACCATAGGACCACGCTCCCGGCAGGCCCTCCTCCGCGACGCCGGAGGAGATGAACACGATCCGCCCGTCGGCCCGGCCGCGCATCGCGGGCAGCGCCGCGCGGACGGTGGCGAACGTCCCTTCGAGGTTGGCGCGCAGGTCGCCCTGCCACATCGAGGAATCGACGTCCTCGAAACGCCCGCCACGCGCCGGCATCGCCGTCGGCCACTGGACGGCGTTGGCGACGACGACGTCGATGCCGCCCCAGTGGGCGCGCACGGTGTCGACCGCCGCGTCGATCGTGGCGTGGTCGGTGAGATCGAGCGGCACGGTCAGCGCCTGACCGCCGGCCCGCTCGACGCGTTTGGCGACGGTGGCCGCATGTTCGGCGCTGTCCCGGTAGGTGAGCGCCACGTGAGCGCCCTCCTGGCCCAGCGCGACGGCGATCGCCGCCCCGATGCCGCGCGATCCTCCGGTGACGAGCGCGACGCGCCCGCGAAGTCCTAGGTCCATGTCTCCTGCCTCTTTTCCTTAGCCGGCTACCAATATTACATAGCCGGCTAGGAAAGCCCGCGCGGGGTGGCGTAGGCAGGGTTGGGCTCGGCAGGGTTGGGCTCGGCAGGGTTGGGCTAGGCGAGGTTGGCGCGGATCGCGCTCAGGGCGCGGAGCAGGGCCGCCACCTCGGCGGGCGACATGCCCGCGACGGCCTGGCGCGCGACGTCGGCCAGCAGGCCCGGCACGACCGCCTCCAGCGCGCGCCCCTGCGGCGTGAGATAGACCAGTACCCGGCGGCGGTCAGCGGGGTCGGCCTGGCGCCGCACGAGCCCGGTCGCCTCCATCCGCTGCACGGTCTTCACCACCGTGGGCCCCTCGACGCCCAGCCGTTCGGTGAGCCCGCCGACGGTCTGACCGTCCTCGCGAAACAACTCCATCAGCAGGTAGTGCTGGCCGAAGTGCACGCCGTGCGCCTCGAGGACCCGGCTCGTGTAGCCGTGGATCGCCTTGAACGCGCCCTTGACCGCGAACGGGACCTGCTCATGGGTGGTTTGCCGCGCTTCCGTCACCGCTCCATCATCCGCCCCGGCGCGGCGAACATCTGCCCCAGCCAGGCCAGGACCCGCGGAGCCGCCGCGGCGAGCACGGTGAAGTGGTCGGCGCCCGCCACCGGTACGTACTCGATGTCGCTGCCCGCGCCGGCGAGCTGGCCGGCGGTGATCTCGGTGAGTGCGGCGGGCAGCGGGTCCGCCGTGCCGTGCGCCAGCCGGACCGGCCGCGGGTACCGCGCCACCGGCACCTCGTCGTCCGCGAACAGCGCCGCGAACTCCGCCAGCGCGGCCGCCGGGTCGCGGAACACGTCCGCGTTGGTCACGCCCGCGAGCGCCGCCGCCAACTCCGCCACGCACACCCGGCCGGCCAGGTCGACCAGCTCCAGGCCACGCGGCGTGAACCACCGATCCGGCTGGAAGCCGCTCGTCACCGGCAGGGTCCGTCCCACATAGGGGACGAACGGGCTCACCGGCGCGCCCGGGCCGGCCGCCGCCGCGAACTGCAGCGCCCACTGGGTGGTCGGCGCGAGCGCGACCGTGCCGACCTGGCGCAACCCCGGCGCGTACGCCGCCGCGCGAGCACCGGCCCACAGCGCGGCATGACCACCCATGGAGTACCCGACCGCGGCCCACGACCGCGTGACCGGCGCGATCCGGCGCGCCGCCCGGACCACATCGATGAGCGCGTACGCCTCGGCGCGACCGTCCACACCGGACGCATCTCCTGGCGTGCCGATACCTTCGTAGTCGGTGACCGCCACCGCGTATCCGCCAGCCAGCAGCGCCTCACCCAACGGCCGCGCGAACGGTGGCGTGCCCGCCTCGGACGCCGCGCACGCGTCCGGCGTGCCGTTGAAGCCGGGCCCGAACCCCACCAGCCGCCAGCCGCCCGCCGGCGGGGGCCCCACCGGTACCGACACCGTGCCGCTCACCACTGTGGGCCGGCCGTTCCACGAGGTCGACGCGTACCGGATGCGCCACGCCGCGCCCGTGCCCGCGAGCCGGAGCGCGGCTGGCAGCGGCTCGACGCGCAGCGGCGTGCCGGGCGGCGGCCGGAACCGGTCGTCGCTGGCGACCGCCGGCGTCCCCGTGGTGACCACGAGGGCGACGGTCACTCCCACCATGATCCGGTTCCAGCGCGACATGCATCGATGCTAGTCGCTTTTTATGTCATGCCGGTTCAATGTCATGCCGGTTCGATGTCGTACCGGGTGCCTATGCTGCGGGGATGTCACCGCGCCGGTTCGGTTGCGGCACCGCTGTCTGGACCACCTTCGCCGGAGCCATCCTGGGATACGTGGCCGCGGCGGTCGTCGACCTGCTGGCCGACCCGGCCGACCAGGGCTGGTGGACCCTCGCGTGCGTGGCCGGCGGTGCGCTGATCCTGCCGTCGCTGGTCGCCGGACTCATCCGGCTGGGCGCGCTGCGCCGGGGCGTCGAGTGGCACGACATCCAACTGACACTGGAGATCGGCCCGCTCCTCGGCTATCTGGGCGCGGTCTACGGCGGGATGTGGGTCGCCACGCCGGAGGCCGATGGCGACGCCACGTTCGGCTTCGGCGTCCTCGGCGTTGTCGGCTGGCCGCTCTTCGCCGGCATGGTGCGCGTGACGCTCCGGCGCCCGTTCCTGCGGCCGCCCTGGTGGGCGGTGACGTGGCTGTTCCTCGGCCTGCCCGGCACGGTGCTGGTCATGGCGCTGCGCTCTGGCCGGCCGGGCGCCTGGATCAGCGGCCTGGTGTGCGGCCTGCTGATCCTGGTGCCGGTCGCGTTCTACCGCTACCACAGCACCCTCATCATGCTCCCGCCCGACCCGCCCGACCCGCAAGACCCGCCCGCCGACCCCGCCACGCCCGGCCTTTCCGCCGCGCCCGCCCGCGCCACCACGCCCACCGATCCCGCCACGCCGACCCTTCCGGCCGACGCACCCGGCCTTCCGGCCAAGCCCGACGCGCCAGGCCTTCCCGACGTGCCTCTGGTGCCCGGCGTGCCTACGGTGCCCGGCGTGCCTACGGTGCCCGGCGTGCCTACGGTGCCCGGCGTGCCTACGGTGCCCGGCGTGCCTACGGTGCCCGGCGTGCCCGATGGCCCGCTCGCCGGGGCGGCCTATGCCGGTTGGCCGCGGCGGGCCGGCGGGTTCCTCATCGACTACCTTGTCCTGGCCGTGCCGCTGGGCGTTCTCCTCGGCATCGGCGACGCGATCGGCGGCGCCGGCGAGGTCGTCCTCGCCGTCGCCGGCGGGCTGCTCGCAGGCACGGTCGGCCTGGTACACAACCGATGGCGCCTCGGCGGCCGCACCGGCCAGACGTGGGGGCGCCGGGTCATGGGCACCCGCCTGGTCAGCGAACGCACCGGCCAGCCCATCGGCGCCGGCCGGGCGTTCGGCCGCGACCTGGCGCACGTCGTCACCGACAACGCCCTCTTCTACCTGGGCTGGCTGATCCCACTCTGGGACGCGAAACGGCAGACGCTCGCGGACAAGTGGCTCCACACCGCGGTGATCACAGTGGACCGCGAGCCACCCTGGCGAGTGGCGCGGCGGCTCGCCAGACGCACGGGACGGCTGGCGCTCGCACACCTCGGCACCTGGCTCGCCCACCTCGGCACGCGCCTCCGCCGCGCCCAAGCGTGGGTCCGCCATCAGGCCGCACACCTGCCCCGCCTCGCAGCGAGGCTGCGTCGTCAGGGCGCACACCTCCCCTGCCCCAAAGCGCCGCCGCGCCATAAGGGTGCGCGCCTCCGCCGCCTCGCACCGAGGCTGGGTCCTCAGCGTGCGGGCGCCGGCCATCAAGGCGCGGGCTCCGGCCATCAAGGCGCGGGCTCCGGCCGTCAGGGCGCGTGGCCGCAGCGCGTCGGTGCGTCGCCGGCGCCCGAGCCGGAAGCGGTCGTGCGCGCTTACTTCCACCGCCTGCTGGTCGAGCGCGACCTGTCCGTCTGCGCGGAACTACTCGCCGACAACTACGTCGACCACGATGCACCGGCGGGAACACCGCCTGGCCCCGACGCCACCCGGTCCTTCGTGGCCGGGATGCTGGCCGCCTATCCCGACCTGCGCTTCACCATCGACCAGCTCGTGGCCTTGGACCAGATGGTGGCGGTGCGGGCGACCTGGTACGGCAACCACTCGCACGGTGGCCCGCCGCTGCGCCAGACCGGCCTGTTGCTGATCCGCGTCGACGATACCGGCCACATCGCCGAACGCCACTCCACCTACCAGACCCCGCCCCCATGATCAAGGCGTCCTTCACGTTGCTACGACCAATAGCACAAACAAACCCACATATCGCTGCGGACGCGACGTTGCTCTCGTGAATCTTGACGCCGCAGCGTCGTGATAGCCACGCTACGACGTCAAGATCTCCCACCCTCCGCGACGATGGCGGCGCAGGTGATCGAAGCGCTTGGCCAGCAGCCAACCTCGAAGGACCAGCGGCGTCCGACCGCATAGACGCGAGACTTGACGACGTGAAGGACGCCTTGACATGAAAGGAGATCGCTCGACACGGGCGGGCGCATGCGGCAGAGTGCGTGCGTGCGGGAACAGCGTTGGAGCGCCGAGCAGATCCCCGACCTGACCGGGCGGGTGTTCGTCGTCACCGGGGCCAACAGCGGGCTCGGCCTGGTGACCACGCGGGTGCTCGCCAGCCGCGGCGGGCACGTGATCCTGGCAGTGCGAGACCTCGCCAAGGGCCGGCGCGCCGCCGCGGAGATCGCCGCCGAGCGGCCCGGCGCGCACCTCGAGGTGCAGCGGCTGGATCTTGCCGACTTCGACTCCGTCCGGGCGTTCGCCGGCCGGGTGCGCGCGACCCATGACCGGCTGGACGTACTCGTCAACAACGCGGGCGTGATGGCGCCGCCACGCACGCTCACCGCGCAGGGCCACGAGGTGCAGTTCGCCGCCAACCACCTCGGCCACTTCGCGCTCACCGGGCTGCTGCTCGACGCGCTGGCGGCGGGCCGCGACCCACGGGTGGTGACGGTGACGTCCGCCGTGCACCGCCAGGCGCGGCTACGCTTCGACGACCTGACCGGCGAGCGAGGCTACTCGCCGATGGCCTTCTACAGCATGTCCAAACTCGCCAACGCGGTCTTCGGCTGGGAGCTGCATCGCCGGTTGACCGCCGCCGGCAGCCCGGTGCGCAGCATCCTCGCCCACCCGGGATACACGGTGACCAACCTGCAGACCGGCGCGACCGGCCTGTGGCAGCTGCTGCTCGGCCGGATCGGCAACCCGTTGCTCGCCCAGCCCGTGGAACGGGGCGCGTGGCCGCAGCTGTTCGCGGCGACCGACCCGAGCGCGCGAGCCGGCCAGTTCATCGGCCCGGACGGCCTGGCTGAGTTGCGCGGTTACCCGACCACCGTCACGCTGTCGAGGGCGGCCACCGACCCCGAGAACGGCCGCCGTCTGTGGGAGCTGTCCGAGAAGGCCACCGGCGTACGCTTCCGCCTATAGCGGGAAGCTGGACCTCATCGTCGGAGGCCGGCTGTAGGGACGACGCAACCTGATATCCGGTGGCGGCGCGCGGGCACTCGATGAAAATCAGAAATGCCACCGCGCCTTCACCGGGAGGTCGCGATCGGCCGGACGAGACGGCGCTGGCCGGCATCTGCTTCATGCCGGTGACCGAGGGGAAACGGCGATGGGCCAAGAACCGGTGTTGGCTTCGCGCGCCGGCCGATCCACGGTGGATCAGACGATGGCGTGGCGGGTATGCGGCGGATGTACTGACCCGGAGCCGTGTGAAATGACGCGTACGATGGTGCGGTGCGATCTGCCGGGCCGGTCCGCGTAGATGTACCTGCCTGGGACATCGCGATCCCGTCGCGGCCGAGTCGGCTGGCGGGCACCACCATGGCGGGGTTCAGCGATCGAGCCAACAGCCTCGTCGACGTTGAGGTGGTGCCGCATCCGACTGTCATGATGGTCTTCGACCTCGGCGACCGGCCTCTAGTCGTCGATGACGGCAACGGGCAGGAACAACGAGGGCGTGTCGTCGCCGGACTCGCGCCCAACCGCGCTCGAGGGCAGGGCCAGGCCGGCAGCTTCGCCTGCCTTCAGGTACGGCTGTCGCCCGTGGTCGCGCACGCGGTCCTCGGTGCGGCGTCGGAGCTGAGCGGGGCGGTACTAAACCTCGACGACCTCTGGGGAGGCGACGCTGTGCGGACCCAGGAGCGGCTGCGCGCCGCCAAGTCGTGGAATGAACGGTTCGCGATCATGGAGGTCGCGTTGGCCCGGCGTCACGACGCAGGCCGCACGGTCGATCCGGAAGTCGCGTTCTGTTGGAGACGGATGATGGCCGACCGAGGACAGACACGGGTCGAGCGGTTGGCGGCTGAGGTCGGATGGAGCCGCAAACGGTTGTGGTCCCGGTTCCGGTCGCAGCTTGGCATCATCCCCAAGCGCGCCGCCCAGCTCATCCGATTCGATCACGCGGCCCATCGCCTCGCGGCTGGTCACGCCGCCGCCGCGGTGGCGGTAGACACCGGCTACGCCGACCAGTCCCACCTTCATCGCGACGTCATGACCTTCACCGGGGTGACGCCTGCCACGGTGGCGAGCGCGCCGTTCCTCGCTGTCGACGATGTCGCGTGGCCTGCCCGGCCGTGACGCAGCACTCGATCGGAGTCCGGGGCTGACGGCCCGGGAACATTCGTCCAATCCACCGGCGGGCGCCGGCTGTGACAGTGGGCCCATAGCGTCTTTGCGCCTCGGAGGACACATGAGAAGCAGGGCTCCACTACGTACCCGCATCCTCAGGGACACCCAGGACTGGGAGGCCCTGACCGACGATCAGGTGATCACCGCGCGTGAGAAGGCCAATCGCGCAGCAACATCCCGTGCCGCACGGATCGTCACCGGCCTGCCCGACCGCCGCGCGCACGTCAAGGAGGCCGCGATCGATCTTCCGGGCCGCCGCCTGACACTGCGCGTACACCGCCCGAAGGACGCCGGTCGGACGTTGCCGCTGATCGTGTCGTTTCATGGTGGAGGGTTCTTCGCGGGGACCGCGGCGCAGAACGACTGGCTCAACAGCCACCTCGCGGCCCGCTGCCCCGCGGTGGTCGTATCGGTGGAGTACCGTCTCGCCCCGGAGCACCCGCTCCCAAAGCCGATCGAAGACGGCTACGACACCGTCGTCCGGCTCGTCGAAGGCGCCACCGGTTGGGGCGTCGATCCCGGCGCCGTCGCGGTCATGGGCGAAAGCGCCGGCGGCACGATCGCCGCGCTCATCGCCTTGCGCGCCGCCAAGGACGGCCCGCCGCTCCTCGCCCAGGTGCTGAACTACCCCGTCACGGACTGGACCGAGACCATGACCGATTACGCATCGATCGAGGAGAACGCCGACAATCCCACCCTGTCGCTGTCCCGGTTGCGCACAGCCCGCAAGCTGAGCGTCCCACCGGGCCTCGACGCTCGCGGCGTGTCGCCCCTCAAGGTCGACAGCCTCGCCGGGCTGCCACCGACACTGGTCGTCACGGCCGCGCTGGACCCGCTGGCCGACCATGGACGTCGCTACGTCGAACGACTCCGCGAGGACGGCACCGACGCTCGCTTGACCTGCTATCCGAGGGCCACCCACACTTTCCTGAGTATCCCAGGGCTGGTGCCGGCCGCCCGACCAGCGCGGCGCGAAATCCTCACCTTCCTGCGCAGCCATCTCCAGCCGGCTTCGCGAGGATGACCGCCCCCATTACGAGGGGACCGCTTGTTGTACTACGTCGACCTCAGCTGCTGCTGCACGGTGAGCCGGCCACCTTTGGGTTTCTTGAACGCTACGGTGATGGTATCGAATTCGCCCTCTTACATGGGGCGGTGAGACCGCTATGTGCGCATGTGATAGATGTTGCGGCGGGGTCTGCGCTCGGGGTCCACATAGTGTGGTGGCAGAAACTCGGGTAGCCCGTCGGCGGCGAGGCGGACCTCCCAGTCGCCTTGGTGGATCAGGCGATGGTGCGCGCCGCACAGTAGGACGCCGTTGTCCACCGAGGTTGGCCCGTGGTGTTTGGTCCATTCTCGGATGTGGTGGATTACTCCCAGCGGGCCGGCCGATGCCCCACGTCCAGGACCTGTCCCTTGCCGCCCAGCACGACCGGGATGATGAGCGCGTCGCAGGCCATCTTCCGAACCTGTTCGGGGGTGAGCCGATCCCCGGTGTCCAACTGCCCGACCCCAACCGTTGGCGCAGCACGTCGAAGCCGACACTCACCACCACCTGCGGCCGATCGCCCCCGTTGTCGGGCAACTCCCCACCAGCGAGCGCAGACTCGCACACGGAGACCAGGGCGTCGGCGCGGCGCTGCGCCGGGGTCCGGTCATCACCACGGGTCGGCTTGCACAGCGGGTCGAGGGCGTTGGCGACGATCGCGGCGGCCTCCGCGCTGAGCCAGCCGGAGATCTTGTAGCGGCCATCCCCCATGTTCGACAGCGTGAACGCCCGGGTGTGGGCGGCGCGTTTCTCCTGCCTACGCAGCGCCTCCTCGTCCGCCTGGTCGGCCAACTCGGGCGCGACGTGGGCCAGGATCCGGGCGCCGAAGCGGCGCAACGACGCCGGCTCCCAGGTCTGCGCCAACTCCAGCAGCTTCGCCTCGGCCGCGTCCCGCACCTCGGCGCCCACATGGTCGGGCAACTCCCGCAGCACGTCGCCGATCGCCCTCGCCTGCCCCGCGTTCACCACACCCAATGACAGGGTCTTGTCCAGTGCCGGCCGGCGGTGCAGGTCGGCCGCGATCTCTATCAGCTGCCGGGCCTGGCGCAGGTCGATGCGCAGCACGCCGCGCAGCCACGCCGCCGTCGACGTGGCGTGCTGGGTCTTCGGCAGGCCACGGCCGTCGGCCTCACGGATGGCGTGGGCGGTGATCGCGGTGGCGAGCTCCTGGGCGGCGTGCGCGGTCGCCAACACCGTTTGCAGGTCGGTGTCGGGCAATGACCAGCACCGCCCGCTGCCCCACTACATCGACCCACCGCGATGCTTTCATGATCAGGGCGTCCTTCAAGTAGCTATAACGACTTGAGGGACGCCCTGATCATGAAAGGGGTGTGCCAAACCGAGTCATTGAAGTTGAACCTGCCGTTACTGGAGGTTGTAGCGTCGTGGTCCCTCCAGCCTGGCGCGGGCCCGGTGGCTCGATGGGAATCACCGCGCGGGCTGCCGCGAGGATCAGGAAGGGGGCGCATGGAGCAGGACAACCGGACAGCAGGGTTGACCGTCCCCCGCACCTACGGTGCCCGATCCCGGTCACGATGACCCCTGGCATACGTGTGGAACACGGCTACCAGTGCGCCGGAAGCGTGACAACGGAAACTGCCAAGATCGGAGTATGGATGCGATGGACGCGACGCGGACCAGTTCTCCGAATGCGGCACGTACGGTGTCCTGCATCGGCTGCGCGGGTCACGTACCCGACGTCGATGGACCCACCCACCCGTACATGCGCTCCTCGCCCGGCTGCTGGCGGCTATACGGCGAGATCAGCGTCCACGCCTACGGAAAGTCCAATCCCACAGCGGCATGGTCGTCCATGGACTGCTACGCGGCCCAGCATCCCGGCGGGGCAGAACACGATCGACGCCAGCGGCAGTCAGTCGCGGTCCATCTCACCGCACTGTGCCTATTGCTCGAATACACCCTTCCACCGTCACGGCTCACCACGATGAGGGGACGCATGAGCCAAACCGTGCTGCCACGCATCGGCCGCCCCGACTGGCCCTACCTCGTCCCACCAACCTCACCCGGCGCCGTGACCGTCGCCGACGTGCACCACAGCATCGGCCACGGCGACTACGCCGCACCGGCGGAACGTTGGGCGGATGCGGTCTGGACCGCATGGTCCGATCACCACGACACGGTCCGCCGGTGGGCGTCGGCAGCGCTCAGCAGGTCAGCGTGACTACCGGCGTACCGGACCGGGTCACCTGCCCGGGATGCGGGTTGCGGACACCAGATACGGGTGGACCGCCGCCAGCCGAGCGAGGGGCCTCGGCCGGGTGCTGGGAACGCTACGGCGAACTGCTCGCCCGTTCCTACAGCGGCGAGGCGTACCGAGCCGTCCACCAGTTGATCGTCGACGCCTACATCGCGCAGCACCCCGCTGGCCAAACACGCCGGGAAATCCAGACAGTCGCGCTCTGCCTGATGACTCTGTGCCTGTTCATCGAGGGCGGCAGCGATCCCCGCCAAGGTCCCGGACTGCACAAACGGATGATGGCCAACCGCCCCACCTTCCGCTGGTTGCGGCCGCCGCCGCTACACGGGCTGCTCACGGTGGCCGACATACTCGCCGCCAGCACCCCCGACGAGCACGAACGACTCGCCTGGGCGTGGGGCCGCGCGGTGTGGCAAGCCTGGACACCGCACCACCCCACGATCCGCGAATGGAACAGCGCCGCCCTGTGACCCTCGCCGCAGGCGTACGCGCCAGGAGACCCGCACTCTCCATGATCAAGGCGTCCCTCACGTAGCTCTAACGACATGAAGGACGCCTTGATCATGAGGGGGCGTAGGCTACTGTGCGTGAACGCACCTGGCAGCCTGGCCGCGGCGTTGGCGGCCGGTCCGGTGACGCTCGACGGCGGGCTCGCGACTCAGCTCGCGGCCGCTGGCCACGACCTGTCCGATCACTTGTGGTCGGCGCGACTCCTGCACGATCATCCCGAGGCGATCGTCGACGCGCACGCCGCGTTCCTGACGGCTGGGGCGCGCGTCGTCATCACGGCGAGCTACCAGGCCACGTACGAGGGGTTCGCCCGCGCCGGCATCGACGAGGCCGGGACCAGCGCGCTGCTACGCCGGAGCGTCGAGCTGGCCGGGCGGGCGCGGGAGCGGGCGTACGAGTCGGGCGTCACCGGGCCGCTGTGGGTCGCGGCGTCGGTGGGGCCTTACGGGGCGATGCTCGCGGACGGCTCGGAGTATCGCGGCAATTACGGCCTCAGCGTCGACCGACTCGTCCGCTTTCACCGTCCGCGCATGGAGGTGTTGGCCGAAGCCGGGGCGGACGTGCTGGCCTTGGAGACCGTGCCGGACACCGCCGAGGCGGAGGCGCTGTTGCGGATCGTCGATGAGTTGGGCGTCCCCGCGTGGTTATCGTACACAGTGGAGGGTGATCGCACCCGCGCCGGCCAGCCATTGGCGACGGCGTTCGCGCTCGCCGCCGGGGCGCGTGCCGTGATCGCCGTCGGCGTCAACTGCTGCGCGCCCGGTGACGTGGCCGGCGCGGTCCGCGCGGCCGCGGCGATCGGGAAGCCGGTGGTCGCCTACCCGAACAGCGGCGAGCGCTGGGACGCGGTGGCACGCGCCTGGACTGGCGAAGCGGCCTTCGACGCCCCACGGACCCACGCCCCACGGACCCACGCCCCACCGACCCACGCCCCACGGACCCACGCGCCACCGACGGAAACGCCATCGACCGGCGCGCTACCGACCGAAGCGCCACCGACCGAAGCGCCACCGACCGGCGCGCTACCGACCGGCGCGCTGCTCGGAGACGCGTTGCCGGTCGAGGACTGGATCGCGGACGGTGCGCGGCTGGTCGGCGGCTGCTGCCGGGTCACCCCGGCCCACATCGCCGCCCTCGCCCACCGCATCTCACCCCCATGATCACCTCACCCCCATGATCAAGGCGTCCTTCACGTAGCTATAACGACTTGAGGGACGCCTTGATCATGAGGATCGGCGGCGGCGGACGAGGATGAGGATGAGGGCCGCCGTGAGGAGAGTCGCGCCGGCCGCGACGAGGAGGGCGCCGAGCAGGAGCGGCGGGCCGGAGTCGGCGGTCAGGTCGAGGGCGCCGGTCACGCCGTCACCACCAGCCCGCGCGCCGTCGGCGCTCGTGCCGCCCTGGGGGACGAGGACGACGTCGTTGCCGTCGCCGCCCCGATAGCTGAGCGTCATCGTGTGGTCGCCGACCCGCACCGCGGCGCCTTCCGCCAGACCGTCGAACGTGCCCGACACGGGGCGGTCGCCGGTGTTGTCGACCACCGTGACCGGCGAGTCGCCGCCGGCCGGGGGCGTGAACGCGCCGGCTAGCGTCACCGCGCCGGACACCCGTAGCCCGGTCGAGGACAGGGTCCCGCCGGCCGCCTGCGCGTAGTCGCCCGCGACGACGAGGGGCGCGTCCGGGCAGCCGGCCGCGACGGTCGCGGCGTTGGTGAGGTTACCGCCGACCGTGCCGCAACCCGCCAACGTAGCGCCGCGCGCCACGCGAACGCCGGCCCGGATCACCGCTGCCGCGCGGCCGAGCCGCACTGCGCCCTCCTTGACCATCCACGCGCCGGTGGCGCTGGTGCCGGTCAGCGTGAGCACGCCGGCCCCCGTCTTGGTCACCTCGCCATCCCCGGTGACGCTGCCCGCGTACTCCATGGGTTGTCCGATGCGGACGGTGAGTGGGGCGGCGCCCAGCCGTACCGTCGCGCCGGCCACGCCGGAGAGGTTCTGGATGGTCTGCGCGCCGGCGCGCGACAGGTCCATTGTGGCCGTGGCGCTGGTGAGCGCGACGCCGCGGCTGGTGGCGATTGAGCCGCCGGTCAGCGCGAGCGTGCCGGCGGACACCGTCGTGGCGCCGGTGTAGGTGGTCTGTCCGGTGAGGGTGGTGGTGGCCGCGCCGGCCTGGGTGAACGAGCCCGCGCCGCTGATCCGGGACAGCGCGATGGCGGTCGTGGCGTTGGCGACGATCAGCGCGCCGTTGTTGACGACCTGGGAACGGCCGGAACGCGACAGGCCGCTGTCGCCGCCGGCCTTGCCGGTGCCCAGCCGCAGCGACGCGCCCGCGCCGATGGTGGTGCTGCCGTCGTAGTTCTGCGGCGCGGCGAACGTGACGGCGTTGCCGCGGGTGCCGGCGATGACCACGTCGCCCTGGCCCGGCGCGCGCATCGTGTCGTGGAACTCGCCACCCGAGATCGGCGCGCCCAGCGTCACCGGACCGTTGTAGTCGAACGTCAACCGGCCGCGCACCCCGCGCCGCTCATGGAGGTTGATGTAGACGGTGTCCCGGTTGCCCGGCAGGAAGAACCGGTTGTGCGTGCCGTCTCCCCATTGGACATTCGAGCCCTCGATGTTGATGCCGCGCTTGTTGTCGCGGTGCGGGACGGTCCTGAAGTTGAGTGACGGGTCACTCAGTGTGGGGTTGGTATCGGGGCCCGCGTCGGCCCAGCTGTAGACGCCGGTCATCACGACCAGCGCCCGCTTCGACAGCGGGAAGTTGAAGTTGATGTCGTTGCCGTAGAACCGGGAGTAGAAGTCCTGGGTCAGCACGTGCCGGTGGCCGGTGGGCGCGCCGACGATGGCCGAGCCCTGGTTCACGATCTTCCGGACGTTGGGGAGTGCGAGCTTGTAGTGCGGCGAGCCGAGGTCGATCCCGGTGCCGTTGTAGATGACACCGGAGAACGGGTGCCTGCCCGCCAGCGCCAGGCCGTCCCAGGTGTTGCGGCGCTGGATGACGAAGCCGGAGCCGCTGATGATGCCGAGGTTCACCTTGCGGTGCGCGGCGATGTCGACTGTGCCGTCGACCCGGATGTTCAGCGCGTTGAGCCGCAAACCGGGCGTTTCATAGGGATAGTGGCCGAGCACGCCGCTGGCGCCGCTGCCGTCGCCGTACTGCAGGGTCGCGCCGCGTTCGACGATCACCGCCGGCGGGTCGGGATCGCTGACGCTGGTGACCGCGTAGCTGTCGCCGCTCCAACCGGTGACGACCTGCTGCCGCTGCCGCACCGGGGGCAGCGTGAAGTCGCTGTCCCGGGTGAGCACCAGCCGGCCCGAGCCGGCGACGGTCACGGTACCCGTGCCGCTGATCGTGCCCCCGTAGGTCGTCGTGCCGGCAGGCAGGCGCACGACGGCGTCGCCGGCGAGGGTGACGTCGCGGCCGGCCCGGACATCGGCGGTGATATCCCGTGGAGCGGCCGCAGAGCGTGGGACGGCGGCAGAGCGTGGGACGGCGGCAGAGCGTGGGGCCGCGG